>NZ_QXIR01000034.1 GCF_003581585.1 Bacillus salacetis | reverse complement strand
TCAAAGGTTTTACTCTCGAAAAAGAAAGAGCAGCACTTTTCTTTCCTGCTTCCCTGGGGTTTAACGTGACAACGATTTACCAGGAAAATATCTGATATCTAATAAATAGGAGCAAAGTCCACGAAAAAGACTTCCAAATAGAGGGTTTTACATACAATGATTTATCTCTATTCCTTATTTTCCTAAGGCTACTCACCTATTGCCCCTGCCCTTCATACAATGTTGAAGTGATAAACCTTTGCAGGTGCAACGCGATTACGTTAAAAGAAGGTGAAAGCATTGATGTTGACTGGAATGCAGATCGCAGTCTTAGGCGGAGATGCGCGTCAACTCGAGATTATTCGAAAGCTTACTGAGCTCGATGCGAAAATTTCCTTGATAGGATTTGAACAATTGGACCATGCTTTTACAGGTGCGCTGAAAGAGAAGATAGATGAAGTCGATTTTGAGACTGTAGATGGCATCATCCTCCCGGTTCCGGGGACGAATCTGGAAGGGGAAATTGAGACGATTTTCTCTAACGAAAGGATCGTGCTGACAGAAGAAATATTGCAAAGCACTCCCTCACATTGCAAAATTTATTCCGGCATTACAAATAAGTATCTGGATGAGATTACTTCTTCGGCGAATAGACAACTTATTCAATTATTTGAACGGGATGATGTGGCAATTTTCAACTCGATTCCTACAGTGGAAGGAACAATCATGATGGCTATTCAACATACAGACTTTACGATACATGGTTCAAATCTGATCGTACTTGGGCTGGGCCGTGTTGGTATGAGTGTAGCGAGATCCTTTCATCATTTGGGGGCGAGGGTAAAGGTCGGAGCAAGAAAAAGTGAACATTTGGCCCGCATAACCGAAATGGGGCTTAAACCGTTTCATTTGGATGATTTTGAGAAAGAGGTCGGCGACTGTGATATGTGTATTAACACGATACCGGCTCAGGTCGTTAATGCCGGTGTCATTGCCAGGATGCCTGCCCACACATTGATCATTGACCTTGCGTCAAAGCAGGGCGGTACAGATTTCAGGTATGCAGAAAAGCGGGGGGTAAAAGCGCTGCTTGCACCAGGGCTCCCTGGAATAGTAGCTCCGAAATCAGCGGGACAGATTCTCGCAAATGTACTATCCCAACTTTTGCTTCAAGATTTATCATCAAGAAAGGAGTAGTTTGAATGAGTGTAAAAGGAAAACGAATCGGATTCGGGTTAACTGGTTCCCACTGTACTTACGATGCAGTTTTTCCAGAGATTGAAAGACTGGTCAAGGAAGGGGCCGATGTCATTCCCGTTGTCACTTCGACTGTAATGAATACGGTCACCAGGTTCGGAGATGGAGAAGATTGGATCAAGAGAATTGAAGAAGTGACAGGAAACGCTGCAGTGGACACCATTGTAAAGGCAGAGCCCCTTGGCCCGAAACTTCCTTTGGACTGTATGGTCATAGCTCCTTTGACAGGGAACTCAATGAGCAAGTTTGCAAATGCAATGACAGACTCCCCTGTGTTGATGGCTGCTAAAGCAACATTAAGGAACCACCGTCCGGTTGTGCTCGGCATATCCACAAATGACGCATTAGGTTTAAACGGGGTTAATCTTATGAGGCTAATCTCTACAAAAGATATTTACTTCATACCATTCGGTCAGGATGATCCTGAGAAAAAGCCAAAATCAATGGTAGCCAGAATGAACAGGCTAATGGATACAGTGGAAGCTGCGATGGAAGGAAAACAACTGCAGCCAGTAGTAGTGGAAAGGTATCTGGATTCATGACTCATCTCTGTTAACACTTTTAGAATGCTTCTATAAAAAAATGCCGCTCCATTCAAGGGGGCGGTTTTGGCTTGCCCAGCAGGAGAGACTCGGCCTGCTGCCGGCATGTTACAGCAGAGTAAAAGACTTCCAACACTATTCAAGAAAAAATAATATTGTCGGACTATTGTTTATGTTAAAATATTCTTTATTACGGTAAATGATTAAAATGTTTTTCATTCCGAATATTACTATTATAGATTTATATGGTCTGGAAGGAGAATATAATATGAACACACATGGTTATCGTGTAGCGGTAGTCGGCGCAACAGGCGCTGTCGGCCAGCAAATGATCAAAACACTGGAAAGCAGGGATTTTCCCATTGATAAGCTGACCCTTTTATCTTCTGCACGCTCAGCGGGCAAAAAAGTTACTTATAAAGGTGAAGAAATAACTGTCCAGGAGGCAAAACCAGAAATTTTTGACGATATCGATATTGCTCTGTTCAGTGCCGGCGGCAGCGTATCAAAAGAACTGGCACCGGAAGCAGCCAAACGCGGAGCGGTCTGTATCGATAACACTAGTGCTTTCCGAATGGACCCGGACGTTCCACTGGTTGTGCCTGAGGTGAATGAAGAGGAAATCAGGAACCATAATGGCATCATTGCGAACCCTAATTGTTCCACTATACAAATGGTGGCTGCTCTTGAACCTGTCCGGAAGAAATTCGGACTTGATAAAGTCATCGTCTCTACTTATCAAGCTGTTTCCGGCGCTGGAGCTGCAGCAATTGATGAACTTCATAGTCAATCCCAGGCAATATTGGATGGCAGAGAGGCTAAAGCGGAGGTGCTTCCTGTAAAAAGCGGGAAGAAACATCATCAAATTGCTTTTAATGCCATTCCACAGATTGATAACTTTGAGGAGAATGGGTATACATTTGAAGAAATGAAGATGATCAATGAAACAAAGAAAATCATGGCCATGCCTGAATTGAAAGTGGCGGCGACCTGTGTGAGGCTGCCAATTGTCACAGGACATTCCGAGAGTGTATATTTTGAAATTAAAGATGAGAATGTAACAGCAGAAGATATCAAGACATTGTTAAAAGATGCACCTGGTATCATTCTGCAAGATTCACCTGAAGAACAGCTCTATCCAATGCCGGCAGACGCAGTGGGGAGCAATGATGTATTCGTAGGAAGAATCAGGAAGGATCTTGATGACCGCCGCAGCTTCCATATGTGGGTGGTTTCTGATAATCTCCTGAAAGGCGCTGCATGGAATTCTGTGCAGATTGCCGAGAGCCTGATCAAGCTGAATCTAATCACCAGGAAATAAGCGATTATTGAGGTATATCAACCAATGGACACTCTAAACTTCCTTATATGATCTCCAGCAAGCCTCTTGTTTTTATAATAAAAACATTGGGGTGTAGACATGAAGATAACTGTTCAGAAATTCGGGGGGACTTCGGTTCGTGACGAGGCAGGCCGTACAAAAGCTGCAGGACATGTATTGAGGGCTATTCAAGAGGGCTACAAAGTAGTCGTCGTCGTTTCCGCCATGGGAAGGAAGGGAGAACCTTATTCTACTGATACACTGCTTTCATTAATCAACGGTAAAGAAACAAAGGTAAGCAGCAGGGAACAAGATATCCTTCTTTCGTGCGGGGAAACGATTTCCACTGTCGTATTCACAAACCTTCTGAGGGAGCAGGGAATCAAAGCGACAGCATTAACAGGAGCTCAGGCGGGCTTTCTTACGAACAGTGACCACACAAATGCTAAGATCATCAATATGAACTGCAATCGATTATTATCTGAATTAGAGGAAAATGAGGCCGTTGTGGTGGCTGGGTTTCAAGGATTGTCTCCCAAAGGAGAAGTCACGACGATCGGGCGGGGTGGCAGTGACACATCTGCTGCGGCACTTGGTGCTGCATTGAAAGCTGATTGGGTGGACATTTTCACAGATGTGGAAGGAATTATGACTGCTGATCCGAGGGTGGCAGAAAAGGCAAGGCCGCTTTCCGTGATTTCGTATAATGAGGTTTGCAACCTTGCGAATCAAGGAGCAAAAGTCATTCATCCACGTGCAGTTGAAATTGCAATGGATTCAAGGATCCCGATCCGAATCCGTTCAACTTATTCCGACAACCCGGGAACTTTGGTGACATCCCTTGAAAAGAAGAAGGAAAAAGGGCTGGAAGGCGGCATAGTGACAGGTATTGCCCATGTGGGGAACTTGTCGCAAATAAAGGTTTCTGCCAGAAAAGACCAGTATAATCTGCAATCAGAGGTGTTTAAGGCAATGGCAAATGAGAACATCTCAGTCGATTTCATCAATATATCACCGCAGGGGGTCGTTTACACAGTTCCAGCGGATTTAACGTCAAGAGCATTCCGGGTACTGAAGGATCTTGGCCATGATCCGTTAATCGAGACAGAATGTGCAAAGGTTTCGGTTGTAGGAGCAGGAATGAGAGGGGTACCGGGAGTCACAGCTGCCATTGTGACAGCACTTTCGGAAAGGAATATAAGAATCCTTCAATCTGCAGACAGCCACACAACAATATGGGTCCTCATTAAAGAAAATGACTTGAAAATGGCAGTCAATGCCCTTCATGACTGTTTTCAATTGGAAGTAGAGCAGGGTACACTGTTTATAGAAGAATGAAAAGGAGTGGGAAAACGTGCATTTTGGCCGTGTCTCAACAGCAATGGTTACGCCATTTGATAATAAAGGAAACATTGATTTTCAAAAAACTGCACTGCTGGTAAACTATTTGATCGAAAATGGATCTGACTCTCTTGTTGTAGGTGGAACAACAGGTGAATCCCCTACTTTGTCTCAAGAGGAGAAATTAGCTTTATTCAACCATGTCGTGAAAACCGTAAATGGCAGGGTGCCCGTCGTTGCAGGAACAGGAAGCAACAATACCTACCAATCTGTTGAATTCACCAGGAAAGCGGCTGAAACGGGAATCGATGCAATCATGGTAGTCGCACCGTATTACAATAAACCGAGTCAGGAAGGGCTTTATCAGCATTTTAAGGCAGTTGCTGAAGCTGTGAGCCTTCCTGTCATGCTCTATAATGTACCAGGCAGGGCAGTAACGAAAATCGCCCCGGAAACCATCATCAGACTTTCAGAAATTGAGAACATTACGGCAGTCAAAGAAGCGAGCGGTGATCTAGATGCCATGACGGAGATCATTGCTAATACACCGGACGGCTTTCTTTTATACAGCGGGGATGACGGCTTGACCCTCCCAGTCCTTTCTATAGGCGGAACTGGAATCGTGTCGGTTGCTTCCCATGTCATTGGGAATGAAATGCAGGAAATGATCCGCTATTTCCTTCAAGGGGAACTTCGTCCAGCGTCTAAGCTTCATGGAAGGCTGCTGCCCATCATGAATGAGTTATTCGCAGCCCCGAGCCCTGCGCCAGTCAAGACAGCCCTTCAATTAAAGGGATTGGATGTCGGATCAGTAAGGCTCCCGCTCATCCCTTTGACAGAGGAAGAAAGAAAACGTCTTTCCAACGTCCTTGAGCATAATTGAATCAAAACCAAGAAGGCTCCCTCCAGCAAGGCTGACAGGGGGCTTTTTTGGGTTCTTTTCAACAGGCTATTCCTATTGTTCAGAAAGCAGCAACTTTGCGAGGCAGCCTTTTTATAAGGAAGAACATAGAAGCAAAGAGTTAAAAGGAGATTTACAGGGGTATGGAGAATAGTAAAGAAGACCGTCAAAGATCGGTGAAACAGGTCAGGAAATGCATAATATTTAGAATTTATTGACCGTTCAAGATGATTTTCGTTGTAAAGATAAAATTCAATAAAGTATAATGTATCTAACTGATTATTGATCGGGAATTACAGCATAGGAGGAAAACGACATTGAGCAAGAAAAAGAATGAAAGTATAAAAATCATTCCCCTTGGAGGAGTAGGGGAAATTGGCAAGAACATGTATGTAATCGAAGTGGACGAGGAGATTTTTGTTGTAGATGCAGGGCTTATGTTCCCAGAGGACGAAATGTTCGGGATTGATATGGTGATACCGGATATTCAGTACCTTATCGAAAATAAAGAGAGAGTCAAGGGAATTTTCCTAACACACGGACATGAAGATGCCATAGGTGCAATCACCTATGTCCTTAGAAAGATAAAAGCCCCTGTTTACGGTACAAAGCTGACTAATGCCCTTGTAAAGGGAAGGCTGAAGGATGAAGAATTCAAGGAAGATATCAAATTCTACAATATCCACTCGGACAGCAAACTGAACTTTGATGGTGTGACTGTGACATTCTTCAGGACAACACACAGCATTCCCGATTCAGTAGGCGTTTGCATCAATACATCCGAAGGCGCGATTGTCCATACTGGCGAATTCAAGTTCGACCAGGCAGCTAGAGGTCTCTATCGTCCGGATATTGGGAAAATGGCCAAAATCGGCGATAATGGCGTCCTGTGTCTTCTATCAGATAGCACAGAAGCCGAAAGACCTGGTTATACAACTTCCGAAGAAGTGACGGCAAATCAAATGAATTCCGCTTTTCATGCTGCAAAGGGCAGAATCATCGTGGCAAGCTATGCTTCTAACTTGATAAGGATCCAGCAGGTATTCGATGCAGCCTTTAAGAATAATCGTAAGGTGGCAGTTGTTGGCAAAAGTCTCGAACGGGTGTATGAGATTGCATTGAACCTCGGCTATCTTCAAATCAAAGAAGATGTAATCATCCCGATTCAGGATATATCCAAATACAGTGAAGATGAACTTGTTGTCATTGCTACTGGAAATCAAGGCGAACCTTTTGAAGCACTCCAGAAAATGTCCAAACAGAATCATAAATTGGTGAATATCCAGGAAGGGGATACTGTCCTGATCACTGCGACTCCTTCCCATGGAATGGAGCTGACCATGGCCAAAACGGTGGACATGCTTTATCGTTCCGGTGCCAACGTCCTGACAGCGAACAAAAAAGTACATGTATCAGGGCATGGGAGCCAGGAAGATTTAAAACTAATGCTTAACCTGATGAAACCAAAGTATTTCATTCCTATCCAGGGGGAATACAGAATGCTGATTGCCCATGCGAAGCTGGCGAACTCTATCGGCATCTCCCATAACCGTGTATTCATCCTTGACAAGGGTGATGTGGCGCAATATAAAGACGGAAAGATGAAAATGAGCGGGAGGGTGCAGGCAGGCAATGTCCTGATCGATGGAATCGGTGTAGGAGATGTGGGGAATATTGTCCTGCGTGACAGAAAGCTGTTGTCACAGGATGGGATCTTCATCGTGGTTGTCACTCTCAGCCGTAAAGGAAAGACACTTGTATCCGGTCCGGAAATTATTTCCCGTGGATTTGTTTATGTCCGCGAATCGGAAAAACTGATGGACGAGTCGACAAAGCTCGTCAAACAAATCGTCGATGGATATCTGGCAAAAGGTAAATTTGAATGGTCCAATATCAAACAGGATATCCGTGATCAGCTGAGTCACCTTCTGTTTGGCAAAACACGGAGAAGGCCGATGATTCTTCCAATTATCATGGAAGTGTGAACGACCGGCATATGAAAGGAGAGCAGGGCAGTAAGCCTGCTCTTTTTTCGTCTTTGGGGGAATGAAACCTCTGATCAGGAAGATACTAAAAAATATTATTGCTTAAGAAGGAGAGTGTCTCGAGTAATGGATTTTAGTATGAAACATAATCAAGCAGACAAAAGTGAGGAAAAAGAAAAAGAGGGTAAATCAGGTTTGATGGAAAAAATTCAACAGCTCGGCCAGACGAATGTACCCCAGCTTTCAAGCGATTCAAACATCCACTGCCTGACGATTGTAGGTCAGATTGAAGGGCATATGCAACTGCCGCCGCAAAATAAGACGACGAAATATGAGCATGTCATTCCTCAATTGGTTGCAATAGAACAAAATCCAAAGATTGAAGGATTGCTTGTTGTCCTTAACACAGTGGGAGGGGATGTAGAAGCAGGGCTTGCCATCTCGGAAATGCTCGCTTCACTGTCGAAGCCAACCGTTTCGATCGTCCTTGGCGGGGGGCATTCCATTGGTGTGCCAATCGCGGTTTCATGTGACTATTCCTTCATCGCCGGAACTGCGACCATGACGATTCACCCTGTCAGGCTGACAGGGCTGGTCATTGGTGTTCCACAAACCTTTGAGTACCTGGATAAAATGCAGGAAAGGGTTGTGAATTTCGTTACCAGGCATTCCAAAGTTTCTGAAGAGGACTTTAAAGAACTGATGTTTGCCAAAGGAAATTTAACGAGGGATATCGGAACCAATGTGGTAGGCGAAGATGCAGTTAATTATGGATTAATTGACGGAGTCGGCGGTGTGGGCGAAGCCATCAAAAAGTTGAATGAATTGATTAATCTCAAAAGCGGTAACAAGGAAGAAGGGATGCTGCAGTGATCCTTCATACAACTGTTCCTCAGGAATTGATCTTTCCAGCAGACCAAAGTGAATACGCTCAGCAGAAGGTTGTCGAATGGCAGGGTATACCCCTTCTTGTCGAACAATCCCAGCAGCAATACAGGGTGCTCAGGGTAATGAGCAGTGATCCGGCTGATTACTTGAATGAGCAGGTCTGTCCTGGGCAGTATCTGCAGATGTAATGTTTCCAACCATTGATTTTCGCCAATGGGAGTATGTGATATAATATATGGAGAAATCGGCATTAATTTGAAATCTGCTTGTTGATCTCTCCTGATACACGGGACTGGTATTTTCAGCTTTTTGATAAAGCGGTGAATGCCAGCCCTTTCTTCATCTTTGCGATGAAGTCCCGGAATGGACGGGAAGTTCAAAAACCATAGGCAGATGCATAATATTAGAGAATTTAGGTGAAAGAACGTTGGCGAAAAGAAAAAGAAGAAGCAGGAAAAAATCCACAACCATTAAACATACAATCAAATATGAATTGTTCGGCATGCTGCTGATAGCACTGAGCTTGATAGCCATTATACAACTGGGAGCAGTGGGCAAGGCATTTGTCCTCTTTTTCCGTTTTTTTCTCGGCGAATGGTATATGCTTGCGTTCATAGGAATGCTGTTAATAGCAGGATACATGATGGTGAAACGGGAAATGCCTGCGTTTTTTTCCAGGAGGCTCTCAGGGATTTACATAATCTTGATAAGCACATTGCTGCTCAGCCATGTGAAACTGTTTGAACTTCTCTCAAATGACGGGGCATTCCAGAATCCGAGTGTCATAGCAAACACTTGGGAACTGTACTGGATGGAAGTCAGAGGTGAAGCAAGCACATCAGATCTTGGCGGGGGAATGATAGGTTCCATCCTATATGCTGTTGCCTTCTTCCTGTTTGAATCCGCCGGAACAAAAATTCTGTGTATGGCACTGATAGCCATTGGGATTGTCCTGATAACCGGTAAGTCTTTCGGATCGGCACTGGGGAAGATGGGGTCAGCTGCCTCCGAGTTCTTCGGGAATCAATGGTCCGCTTTCCGCCAGGATTTGAAAGAGTGGAAAGAAGAAAGAATTGATAAGAAAGAGGAAAAGCAGAAACTGAAGAACGAAATTGCCAAAGAGAAAGATAATGACAAATCCCGATCGGAACCAGTTGAGGAAGTTAATGTTGAGCCGATCATTTCAAGCTTCAATGAGAGGGCCTATCCTGAAGAAACCGCTCATCCCCCTTTGGAGGAAGAACATGACATTTCCTCCGGCCCTGCCGGTGATAACAGCGGAGAACCATCTTCCGAGGGGGACGATGAGGCACCGCCCATCACGTTTACAGAAGTGGAGAATAAGGATTACAAACTTCCCCCTATTTCGTTATTAAGCAGGCCGAGCCAGACCGACCAGAGCAATGAATATAAGATGATCCATGCCAATGCAGCCAAGCTGGAAAGAACCTTTCAGAGTTTTGGCGTTAAAGCTAAAGTTACCCAGGTCCATTTGGGACCGGCTGTCACCAAGTATGAAGTTCACCCTGATACAGGTGTCAAGGTCAGCAAAATTGTGAATCTGAGTGATGATCTGGCTTTAGCCCTTGCCGCAAAGGATATCAGGATCGAAGCCCCGATTCCGGGAAAGTCAGCAATTGGGATTGAAGTCCCCAACACTGAGGTGGCAATGGTATCACTGAGGGAAGTCCTTGAATCGAAGTCAAATGATAAACCAAACTCCAAGCTCTTAATCGGTCTGGGCCGTGATATAACGGGAGAGGCTGTATTGGCAGAATTGAATAAGATGCCGCATTTGCTTGTTGCCGGGGCAACAGGCAGCGGGAAGAGTGTATGTATCAATGGAATCATAACAAGCATCCTCATGAGAGCAAAGCCGCATGAGGTCAAATTAATGATGATCGACCCGAAAATGGTTGAGTTGAATGTATACAACGGTGTCCCTCATCTTTTAGCACCTGTGGTTACTGACGCCAAAAAAGCATCACAGGCTTTAAAAAAGGTTGTCAGCGAAATGGAAAGAAGGTACGAACTGTTTTCGCATACAGGTACAAGAAACATTGAGGGTTACAATGAACATATCAAACGCCATAATAAAGAAAATGAGGAGAAACAGCCGGAACTTCCATTTATAGTCGTAATAGTAGATGAACTTGCTGATTTGATGATGGTTGCTTCCAATGATGTAGAAGATGCAATTACGCGCCTTGCCCAAATGGCACGTGCTGCCGGAATACATTTGATCATTGCTACCCAGCGCCCGTCAGTCGATGTCATAACAGGTGTAATCAAAGCGAATATACCTTCAAGGATAGCGTTTGCGGTGTCTTCCCAGACCGACTCCAGAACGATATTGGACAGCGGGGGAGCAGAAAAGCTCCTGGGACGCGGAGATATGCTGTTCACGCCGGTAGGTGCTTCGAAACCGACGAGGGTTCAGGGGGCATTCTTATCAGATGATGAAGTGGAAGAGATCGTAGATTATGTCATCGGCCAGCAGAGGGCACAATATCAGGAAGAGATGATTCCCGATGAAGTGCCGGAAGGAGACAGTGCTGCTTCAGTGGAGGATGACCTGTATGATGATGCGGTCCAGTTGATAGCAGAAATGCAGACGGCCTCTGTTTCGATGCTGCAGAGAAGATTCAGAATAGGGTACACAAGGGCTGCCAGATTGATCGATGCTATGGAGGAAAGAGGGGTGGTCGGCCCTTATGAAGGAAGCAAGCCAAGGACTGTATTGGTTGGCAAGCCCTCAGAAGAACATTCTTCATAGGTATAATGAAACTGTCCGGAAGTTTTCCGGGCAGTTTTTTTAGTGCCGGGGCAAAAGACCTAACCATCTGATTTGGAAATTCCCTGTACTATTTGACCCCCTTCCGCCCCGGAAATCTTCTGTTTAATTAGAGTAGCCTGATAAGGATTCGAACTCAGAAGTGTAAGCGTTTTTTCACTAAATCTAAAATAAATTTAGAAATATGAGGTCAGACCTCTATCCTTGGGGACGGTCAATGTGTTATACTTTTAAAAGCGTTTACATTTTCTTTTGTCTGTATGAAAGCCTGATTCGGAGGATGTCACCATTTCTTAAAAGCCTGTTGGACCGCAGTTGAAAATTTTGAAAGTTTTGATTATCTGCTTTTTTCGACAAAAATCCATTAATCTATTTATTTATTTTTTGAAAAATGATATAGTATTTTGGATTAGTAGGAAAGATATACATCAGAGTCTGGTGTCTTGAGAAAAAATGGTGGTGGTTCTTGGATGACAATTAAAGCAGACAATAGGCATTTATACTTACAAGTGATCGACCGTCTGAAAAAAGATATTGAAGAAGGCTTGTATAAAGAAAAAGAGAAACTTCCTTCTGAATTCGACCTTGCTAAACAGCTTGGAGTAAGCCGGGCGACACTGAGAGAAGCTTTAAGGATTCTCGAAGAAGATAATGTCATCATACGCAGACACGGGGTTGGCACCTTTGTAAACGCTAAACCGCTCTTTACTTCCGGTATCGAGCAGTTGAACAGTGTCACGAATATGATAAAACAGGCCGGCATGGAACCTGGGACCATTTTTCTGAGCTCAAGTTTTCAAGGCCCGACAGATGAAGATATCCGTCGTTTTTCATTGGAAGAAGAAGACATCGTCATGGTGGAAAGGGTCAGGACGGCGAACGGTGAACCAGTGGTTTACTGTGTGGATAAAATGCCATCAAGTGTTTATCCGCATAAGTTCACAACTGAAGTGAATTCTCTCTTTCGCGTTCTGGAACAGGAAGAGAATAAACGCATCACCTACGCTGTGACACAAATTGAACCATTGGGGTACCACGAAAGGATTTCGCCGATACTCAATTGTGATCCAGAATCTGCACTGCTTGTCCTGAAGCAGCTTCATTTTGATGAAAACGATAGTCCGATCTTATATTCTGTCAACTATTTCCGTTCAGACAAGTTCAGCTTCCAAGTGTTAAGAAAGCGGGTCTGATCATTTTGCAAGTCTATTTTTCTTACTACATCAACATAATTTACAGGGGGTAACCAAGGTGAAAAAACGTAAATTTGGTTTAGCACTTTCTATGGTTCTTGCAGCAGGTACTCTTCTAGGGGCATGCGGCAGCAACGGCAACAATGATTCTGAGGACGTGGCTCCGGCTAAAGACGGACAAGCAGATAAGTTCACTGCAGCAATGGTAACGGATGTCGGCGGTGTCGATGACAAATCCTTCAACCAGTCAGCATGGGAAGGCCTTGAAGCGTTCGGGCAGGACAATGGTCTGGAAAAAGGAACTGACGGATACGATTACCTGCAATCTAAATCAGATGCTGATTATAAAACAAACCTGAATACAGCTGTTCGTAACAAGTTCGACCTTATCTATGGAATCGGTTATAAGCTGCAGCCTGCAATTGAAGAAGTAGCAAAGCAGCGTAAAGACAGCAACTTCGTGATCGTGGATAGCGTTATTGAAGGAATGGACAACGTTGCAAGCGTAACGTTTAAAGAGCATGAAGGTTCTTTCCTTGTTGGTGTGGCAGCAGGCCTAACTACCAAAACAAACAAAGTTGGTTTCATCGGGGGAACTGATTCTGACTTGATCAACAAATTTGCTGCAGGATTCAAAGCAGGCGTCGAAGCTGTTAATCCTGATGCTGAAGTGGACATCCAGTTTGCTGGTGCTTTTGATAAAGCGGATAAAGGCCAGTCAATGGCTGCTTCCATGTACCAAGCTGGCAACGATGTTATCTACCATGCAGCGGGCGGTACAGGAAATGGTGTATTCACTGAAGCGAAGAACCGCAAACAGCAAAATCCTGATCAAGAGCTATGGGTTATCGGTGTAGACCGTGACCAGGCTGCTGAAGGATCTGTAACAGTTGATGGAGAAGAAATGAATATCACTTTGACTTCAATGGTTAAGCGTGTGGATACAGCTGTAATCGATATTGCTGAAAGAGCAATGAAAGGCGAATTCCCTGGCGGGGAAATCGTTGAATACGGATTGGAAGATGATGGTGTGGGAATTGCTCCGACACAGGATAATCTTTCTGAAGAAGTATTGGCTGCAGTTGAAGAGTGGAAAGAAAAGATTGTTAATGGCGAAGTTGAAGTTCCAACAAAGCCTGAGTAATAACAAGTCAACGGCCGGGGAAGGTCATGATCAGAACATCCCCGGCCAGCTTTTGAAAAAAGTTTTAAATAAAAAGTAGAATTAATGAATTCTGCTTTTTATTTAGGATTTTTTGAGGGAGGAGGCTCCCTTTTCCTAAAAATTTCAAAGTCTGACCTCATACTTTAGAATTAACAGACTCTATTCATAGCAAGGAGTGAAACTGGGTGGAATATGTAATTGAAATGCTTAATATCCGCAAGGAATTCCCTGGTATCGTGGCTAATGATAATATCACCCTTCAATTAAAACAGGGCGAAATCCATGCGCTCCTGGGAGAAAACGGCGCAGGAAAGTCGACTCTCATGAACGTTCTTTTCGGTCTTTACCAACCGGAACAGGGTGAAATCAAGGTCAATGGGAAAAGTGTGAAAATCACGAATCCAAATATTGCAAATGACCTGGGAATCGGAATGGTTCACCAGCACTTTATGCTCGTGGATACCTTTACGGTTACAGAAAATATCATCTTGGGCAAGGAGCCTAAATCAGGCGGAAAGATTGATATTAAAAAGGCGGAAAAAGAAGTTCGCGAAATTTCAGACAGGTACGGACTGGCTGTCGACCCGCAGGCTAAAATTTCTGATATTTCAGTCGGTATGCAGCAGCGTGTTGAAATCCTAAAAACACTGTACCGCGGTGCGGAAATTCTCATTTTTGATGAGCCGACGGCTGTACTGACTCCACAGGAGATCAAAGAATTGATCGAAATCATGAAAACGTTGATCAAAGAAGGTA
The DNA here is from genome assembly GCF_003581585.1 of Bacillus salacetis. GTDB lineage: Bacteria > Bacillota > Bacilli > Bacillales > Bacillaceae_B > Rossellomorea > Rossellomorea salacetis. The sequence goes on along the minus strand of NZ_QXIR01000034.1, from coordinate 40,301 downwards.
AATCCATCATCCTGATCACTCACAAACTGAAAGAAATAATGGAAGTATGTGACCGCTGCACCGTCATCCGCAAAGGTAAAGGAATCGGTACTGTCGATGTAGCTGGTACCGATGTGAACGAGCTCGCAAGCCTGATGGTTGGACGCGAAGTTACATTCTCCACTGAGAAAACCAAAGCCGAACCAAAAGAACCTGTTTTGGAAGTCAGTGATTTGAAGGTGAAGGATTCACGTGGAGTGGAAGTGGTCCGTGGATTGAACCTGACAGTAAGAGCCGGTGAAATCGTCGGGATTGCCGGGGTCGACGGAAACGGCCAGTCTGAACTTATTGAAGCGATTACAGGTCTTCATAAAACATCCCAAGGGACCATTAAGCTGAATGGCAAGGAAGTGCAGAACAACAAACCGAGAAAGATCACTGAATCAGGCTTGGCGCACATTCCTCAAGACCGTCACAAGCATGGTCTTGTCCTTGATTTTCCAATTGGGGAGAATATGGTCCTGCAAACCTATTATCAAAAACCATATTCTAAGACTGGCATCATGAATTTCAAAGAGGTATATAAGAAAGCCTCATCCTTGATTGGCGAATATGATGTCCGGACACCGAGCGAATATACACTTGCAAGGGCATTATCAGGTGGAAATCAGCAAAAAGCCATTATAGGACGTGAAATTGACCGTAACCCTGATCTGCTTATAGCTGCCCAGCCAACAAGGGGACTGGATGTAGGTGCAATCGAATTTATCCATAAGCGCCTAATAGAACAGCGTGACAATAATAAAGCAGTCCTGCTGGTATCATTTGAATTGGATGAAATCATCAATGTCAGTGACAGGATCGCCGTTATTTATGAAGGAGAGATCGTGGCTGTTGTAGATCCTAAAGAAACCACCGAACAAGAATTAGGCTTGTTGATGGCTGGTTCCAAGCGCAAGAAAGAAGGTGAGTCTGTCAATGTCTAATAAATATCAAAATATATTGATTCCGGTCATTTCAGTAGTTCTGGGTTTGGTTGCCGGAGCAATCATCATGCTGGTGACGGGTTATAACCCGGTAGAAGGGTATGCAGCCCTCTGGAATGGTGCATTTGGTGACAGATTCTATGTCGGCGAAACATTAAGGCAGGTCATACCATACATCTTAGCAGGTTTGGCTGTGGCATTTGCCTTCCGGACGGGACTGTTCAACATTGGAGTTGAAGGACAGCTGTTGGTCGGCTGGACTGCGGCGGTCTGGGTTGGTATTGCTTTTGACCTTCCTAAGTTCATCCACCTGCCGGTATCAATCATTGCTGCGGCAGCAGCCGGTGCTGTATGGGGACTGGTGCCTGGTATCCTTAAAGCGAAATGGCGGGTCCATGAAGTAATTGTCACAATCATGATGAACTATATTGCACTTTATACTACTAACTATCTTATTAGAAATGTAATAGCAGATGAAGCTGATGCAACAGACAGCATTGCGGAATCTGCCTCACTTAAGAGTGGTTTTTTTGAAACTCTGACTGATTATTCAACACTTCATAATGGAATTTATTTAGCTGTGATTGCGGCAATCATCATGTGGTTCCTTCTTGAGAAAACAACTACTGGTTATGAACTGCGTTCCGTTGGTTTCAACCAGCATGCCTCTCAATATGCTGGTATGAATGTAGATAAGAATATTGTTTTATCAATGGTTATCTCCGGTGCGTTTGCCGGGCTGGCGGGTGCTATGGAAGGCCTTGGAACTTTCGGTTTCGCTTTCTTGCATTCCAGCTTTTCCGGGGTCGGTTTTGATGGTATCGCGGTTGCCCTTCTTGGAGGAAATACAGCAATCGGTGTTATTCTGGCAGCAATTCTGTTCGGCGGATTAAAAGTCGGAGCATTGAATATGCCTTTGGAATCTGGTGTTCCAAATGAACTTGTGGAAATCGTTATTGCCTTGATCATCTTTTTCGTAGCATCAAGCTACATGATCAGATGGCTGTTGAATCGTTCGAAAAAGGGGGTGAAATAAGTGGATTTCATGACAATACTGGAGATCATCATCTCTTCATCATTGGTTGTAGCTGCTCCGCTTATTTTCACTGCATTGGGCGGAGTGTTCTCGGAACGTTCCGGAGTAGTTAATATTGGTTTGGAAGGCCTTATGGTCATCGGCGCTTTCGCAGCCATTGTATTCAACCTGACTTTTGCCTCTACATTTGGGGCTGCAACACCGTGGGTAGCCTTGATTGCTGCGATGGCAGTGGGCGGATTGCTATCGCTTCTTCATGCACTTGCATCCATTACATTTCGTGCGGATCAGGTCGTCAGTGGTGTAGCGATCAATTTCCTTGCCCTTGGCGCAGGATTGTTCCTGGTTAAATTGATTTATGGAAAAGGACAGACAGATATCATCCGTACAGAATACAGCTTCAAAAAAGTGGATATTCCATTCTTGAGCGATATCCCGGTCATAGGGAATCTGTTCTTCAGCCGTGTGACATATACAGCATACATTGCCATCATCCTGGCATTCGTCGTTTGGTATATACTCTACAAAACTCCTTTTGGATTACGGTTACGTTCTGTCGGGGAGCACCCAATGGCTGCTGATACAATGGGAATCAATGTTACAAAAATGCGTTATATCGGTGTATTCTTGTCCGGGTTGCTTGGCGGTCTCGGCGGCGCTGTTTACGCTCAATCAATTTCATTGGATTTCAGCCACTCTACAATCACAGGACAAGGATTCATGGCCCTTGCTGCCATGATTTTCGGTAAGTGGAATCCGCTTGGAGCAATGGGAGCTGCGCTGTTCTTCGGATTTGCGCAAAGTCTAAGTATTGTCGGATCAAGTATCCCATTGTTTGAAAATGTTCCAAGCGTTTACTTGCAAATTGCGCCATACGTACTGACAATCCTGGCACTTGCCGGATTCATCGGCCGTGCAGACGCACCAAAAGCACTTGGAAATCCTTATATCAAAGGCAGCAGATAATTCTTATAGAAGGCTCTTTTCGTAAACTTTGTTACTATTCAATATAAATTTCTACTAATATCCTGGTATTTCATCTTAAAAACTCCCGGTGAGATGGAAAGAAAAGTGCTGCTCGTTCTTTTTCGAGATAAAACCTTTGTATACAGGGGAAAAATCAGGCACCTGGGATTTTTCCGAAAGCAACAATATATGCGAAAAAGCCTTATAGAAAGAGCGCGGACCGTCATGGGTCCGTGCTCTTTTTCCTTATGTTAATCGTTTGCGGGATGTCATCAGGGTTAACTGATAATCCATTTTACAGAACTGTACTGCCTAAAAATGCAGGTGAGGGTGAAGGCAGTGATGGTCGCTGCTGTGAAGAGTCATGTTAGCTGTTCCCTGGATCAGGTTTTGCTAGCAAAATGGAAATCAGATACAAAGCGATTTGAATTTAGAACTTTCCTTTGTATTTGGAGCATATAGTAAAATAATAAATGGTAATTATAATTGGCAATGCAGGTAAAAACTTGAATCCGTTTAACTGTAACATGTATAGTAAAAGAGAAATTATCTCAAAATAGATATGATTATCAGCATTTTCAATGAGCTAAAGGTATTTAAACCACATGTAAATGGATCCGTCAGCAAAAGGAGGATGGCAAATGTCTAAAGTCAATGAAGTAGTGAAAACAAAAAATGGTTATTCGTTACATATCGTCCAGACTGAAAAATATAAAACAAACACTCTTGTTTGGAGAATGAAATCCCCTTTAAAAGCAGAAGAGATAACATTAAGAGGTCTCCTGCCTCATGTACTTCAAAGCAGCTCGAAGGAATTTCCGAGCACAACGGCACTTCGTTCTTACCTGGATGAATTATATGGGGCGAGTTTCTTTGTCGACCTTGCCAAAAAAGGCGAATACCATGTTATGAGCTTTTCCGTTGAAATTGCCAACGAGAAATTTCTTAAGGAGTCGGAGCCTTTGCTGCAAAAGGGATTGCAATTCCTCGCTGATGCAGTGCTTCAACCCAATGCAGAGAATGGTTCTTTCCACGAGGAAACGGTAGCTAAAGAGAAACGGAACCAGAAGGTAAGAATACAGTCCGTTTTTGATGATAAGATGAGATATGCCAATTCCCGTCTGGTTGAGGAGATGTGCAGGAACGAAGCATATGCCCTCCATCCGAACGGCATCTTGGAAGATGTGGATAAGATAACAGCAAAGAACCTTTTCACATATTATCAGGAAGCAATACAGAAGGATGAGTTGGACTTGTATATAATCGGTGATGTCAATCCTGCGGAAGTGGAAAAGATGTGCGAGGATATCTTCCCGCTTCAAAACAGACAGCCGGAAAAGGTGGACAATGAGGGTCCGGTTCAATCTGCTGAAGTAAATGAAGTCATTGAAAAGCAGGATGTTAAACAAGGGAAGCTTAATATCGGCTACAGGACGAATGTTGCTTATGGTGCGGATGACTATTGGGCACTCCAAATTTTCAATGGCATTTTCGGCGGATTTTCACATTCAAAGCTTTTCATCAATGTACGTGAAAAGGCCAGCCTTGCCTATTATGCTGCAAGCAGGCTTGAGAGTCATAAAGGATTGATGATGGTCATGTCGGGAATCGATGCGAAAAATTATGAACAGGCCGTGACCATTATAAAGGAACAAATGCAGGCAATGAAAAACGGGGATTTCACGGAGGCGGAAATACAGCAGACGAAAGCTGTCATTCGCAACCAAATCCTTGAGACCATTGATACACCGCGGGGGCTTGTTGAAATTCTTTATCATAATGTTGTTTCCGGCCGGGATATTGATCTGGATGACTGGCTGGGCAGCATTGAAAAAGTGACCAAAGAGGAAATCACTGCAGTAGCGCAAAAAGTGAACATGGATACCATCTATTTTCTTACAGGAATGGAGGGATAGAGTATGGAAAAGATCTCATTTGACCAGCTTCAGGAAGAACTATTCTATGAAAAGATGGATAATGGACTTCAAGTGTATGTCCTCCCTAAAAAGGGGTTTAATAAGACTTATGCTACATTCACGACGAAATACGGTTCAATAGATAATCACTTTGTCCCTAAAGGGAGCAGTGAATTTACCAAGGTTCCTGATGGAATCGCCCATTTTCTCGAGCACAAGCTTTTTGAAAAAGAAGATGAAGATGTGTTCCAAAAATTCAGTAAACAAGGCGCGTCTGCCAATGCCTTCACTTCTTTTACAAGAACCGCCTATTTATTTTCTTCTACATCCGAGGTAGAAAAGAATTTGGAAACTCTCATAGATTTCGTCCAGGCCCCTTACTTTACAGAGAGTACCGTTGAAAAAGAAAAGGGGATCATCGGCCAGGAAATCACCATGTATGATGATAATGCTGATTGGCGTCTGTACTTTGGCGTCATACAGAATATGTATAAAAATCATCCTGTAAAGATTGATATAGCGGGTACAATCGAATCTATTTCACATATAACCAAGGATATGCTTTACCAATGCTATGAAACCTTCTATCATCCAAGTAATATGCTCATGTTCATTGTTGGTGCTGTCGAACCGGAAGCCATCATTCAACAGGTAAGGGATAACCAAAGTAAAAAAGAGTACAAAGAGATGGCAGAAATCAAGCGGCAGTTCGATGATGAACCATCAGAAGTAGACCAAAAGAAACAGGTACTTCATATGAATGTGCAGGCTCCTAAATGCCTGTTAGGTGTCAAAGCCCTTAACACAGAGATCCAGGGGGCGGAAATGCTTAAATTTGAGCTGTCGATGAATATCGCGTTGGATATGCTTTTCGGCAAAAGCTCTGAAAATTATTTTTCATTATATAATGATGGTCTTATCGATGAGACCTTCCATTATGACTTTACACAGGAAAAGGGCTTCGGTTTCGCCATTCTCGGCGGAGATACGGAGAAGCCGGATGAACTGGCAGAACGTTTATCAGAAATCCTACTGAACGCCGCAGCAGGCAAGGATTTATCTGAAGAGGCGCTTGAAAGGACAAAGAAAAAGAAAATCGGGGCTTTCTTGAGGGCAATCAACTCTCCTGAATATATTGCAAACCAGTTTACCCGTTATGCATTCAACGAAATGGATTTATTCGATGTTGTACCGACATTGGAAAAAATCACATTCGACGACGTACTATCGGTTGTCAAAGAGCTTTTTGAAGAACAGAGGTTCACAGTTTGCCAAATATTGCCCAAAGAGAATTAAAGGATAGTCAAAAAAGGGGAGAAAATCCCCTTTTTTATTATTTATGCACGAAAAGGATGGAGAAATCATGAAGAAGTTTGCGTTGATAACTGGAGCGTCAGGCGGCATTGGCAGCCAAACAGCCAATATTCTTGCTGAGCAGGGCTGGAATCTCTACTTGCATTATCATTCCAACGAACATGCTATGAAAGACCTCCTTCGTCATCTTGATCAATTTCAAGGAGAGTTCATCCCGGTGAAAGCAGACTTGACAGCTGAAGGAGGGCCAGAAGAACTGCTTTCCCATATCTTTCAAGTCGATGCAGTTGTATTTGCAAGCGGCAAGCCGTTGTATGGGTTGTTCCAGGATATTGCCGATCGGGAAATGGATGACATGTGGAATTTGCATGTCAAATCACCGGTGAGGATCATGCAGGGAATGCTGCCCAAGCTGCTTAACAGTCCGGTCGGAAGCGCCGTCATCGTCAGTTCCATATGGGGAGAGACAGGGGCAGCTTGTGAGGTTCTGTATTCCACCGTAAAAGGTGCCCAGATTGCCTTGGTCAAATCATTAAGCAAGGAGTTGGCGAGGAACGGGATAAGAGTCAATGCCATTGCACCGGGAGCTGTGAATACTGATATGATGAGCGGTTTCTCAACGGAGGAATTAGCTATGATAGCAGAGGAGATTCCAATGGGAAGGATGGCTGAACCTTTTGAGGTGGCAAACACAATTGAATTTTTGCTTTCACCTAAAGCATCTTATATAACCGGTCAGGTCATTTCAGTGAACGGAGGGTGGTATACCTGAACGGGTAAGATGAATATTTAATTGAAGAAGATGAATATTTTCCTTTTGAAGATGCAAACTAAGGTTGTATTTCACTTAAGAAATGCAAGGAAGGCCTTTAACCTGCAGATTGAGGCCGTTAATTACGTATGACTTCTAAGGAGGCTCCATTATTATGTCTGTACTTGATAACTGGCAAGACTGGAAAAACTTTTTGGGTGACCGTCTTAACCAAGCTCAGCATGAAGGAATGCAAGGAGGAGTAGTATCAGACCTTGCATATCAAGTAGGTGACTACCTGGCAAATCAGGTAGAACCTAAGAACGAGCAGGAAAAAGTTCTTGCTGATTTATGGTCTGTTGCTTCGACTGAAGAGCAGCATGCAATAGCCAGCATGATGGTCAAACTTGTAAAGAATGATGGTACTCGCTAAGAGAGGATTTGATCCTCTCTTTTTTTGTTTAGTTACGGCCATCTTCTTTTAAGCAGCTACAATACGGATTTCAGATATCCATGCAGTGCCGGCTGGGTCAATGAAATGATATTAAGCTGAAAATAGGGATATTGAATATGCTTCGAATGATTTGACTTTCTGCATAACGGGTAAGATGAGAAAGGGATGAGGAAATATTCCGCTCCTTTTATAAGGTTTTCCTTTTCTAAACAGCCAAAATCATATATTATAGAAGCTAATGATACTTGACTTAAAATCTCTAATTTTCAGGATATATGCAGAATTTTGTCAAATGACCCATGTCACTTTTTATTTCGGAGGGAACTTATGGAACGAAAAGAATGGTATTTAGAATATGAAATTCAAAAAAACCGTCCTGGGCTCCTTGGTGACATTTCTTCATTGCTCGGTATGCTTTCCGTCAACATAGTGACCATCAATGGCGTCGATGAAGGCCGGAGAGGGATGCTCCTCCTGGCTAATAATGACGAGCAGATTACAAGGCTTGAATCAATATTGCAGACAATGGATACGATAAATGTAACAAAGCTTCGTGAACCAAAGTTAAGGGACCGTCTTGCTGTCAGGCATGGAAGATACATCCAAAGAGACGCAGATGACAAAAAGACTTTCAGATTCATAAGGGACGAACTTGGACTGCTGGTTGATTTCATGGCAGAGTTATTTAAACAGGAAGGCCATAAGCTTGTAGGAATACGGGGAATGCCGCGTGTCGGGAAAACAGAATCGGTTGTGGCTTCTTCTGTTTGTGCCAACAAAAAATGGCTTTTTGTTTCATCGACTTTATTGAAGCAAACGATCCGCAGCCAGTTGATCGATGATGAATATTCTTCCGAAAACATCTTCCTCATTGACGGTATCGTTTCAACAAGAAGAGCGAATGAACGTCATTGGCAGCTTGTGAGGGAAATTATGAGATTGTCTGCTGTCAAAGTAATTGAACATCCCGATATTTTTGTGCAGAACTCGGAATATTCACTTGATGATTTCGATTATATCATTGAACTTCGTAATGATCCTGACGAAGAAATTACATATGATTTGGTAGAAAAGAACAACTTATTCCAAAACTCCGATTTTGGAGGATTCGATTTTTAAAATTGGCAGGTGTTTGTTTTGACTGAACTAGGAACACGACTAAGAGAAGCTCGTGAAGCAAAAGGTTATTCCCTTGACGATTTGCAGAACATGACCAAAATCCAAAAAAGATATTTAATAGGAATAGAAGAGGGAAATTATGATATGATGCCGGGCAAATTCTATGTCAGGGCATTTATCAAACAATATGCTGAAGCAGTCGGATTAGATCCTGAGATGATTTTTGCAGAATACCCAAATGACATTCCTGTAACAAACACAAGTGATCTTCCGGAACTTTCCAGGGTTCAATCCAGAAAGCCCGTTTCTGCTGGTTCATCAAAAGTGATGAATATAATTCCAAGGATACTTGTTGCCCTGTTTGTCATCGGAGCCATATTTGTGGTTTGGTACCTACTGCCGAATCAGTTTGGCGACAATAATCAGGGTACCGGGGATGATCAACAGGAGTCTGTCGATTATTCCGAATCTGACGAAGTTCAACAGCCTGAAGATGAAGGGGCTGAAGGATCGGAAGAATCTGCCGAGGAAGGCAGTGAGTCCGGAAAAAACACTGATACTGAAGAAAGTGAGGAAGAGCCGGAAGAACAAGCTGATGAACCTGCACAGGAAATCTCTGCTACGAATGTAAGCGGCAAAGAAACCACCTATGAATTGAAGAATACAGAAGACTTCAATCTGGAAATTTCAGCAGCTGGCGGTGACACCTGGATTGGTGTGTATAATGCGAAAGATGAACAGCTCCTTAATGAGATGCTGAAGGATGGGAACACTGAAACCTTCGATCTATCTGAAGGAGGAGAAGCTTTCATCATCGTCGGAGATGCCTCGGCTACGACGATCAAGGTTAATGGCGAACAAATTAATTATGAAGTATCACCAACAGAGGTTGTAAGACAGGACATCATAATCAGACGTCCTGCTCAGGAATAGTCACTTGGTGGCTATTCTGTTTTGTTATGATTCTAGGAGGTAGTAAGAGTGAACTTACCAAATAAGATTACAATATCCAGGATTTTTTTAATCCCTCTTTTTATGATCATCATGCTTTATCCATTTGACTGGGGAACAATCTCCGTTTTGGGAGCAGATATGCCTGTGACCCATTTTGCGGGAGGCATCCTGTTTATCCTTGCTTCTACCACGGACTGGATTGATGGGTACTATGCACGTAAACTGAACATGGTTACCAATCTTGGGAAATTCCTGGATCCGCTGGCAGATAAACTGCTTGTCTCAGCAGCGCTGATTGTCTTGGTGGAGATGGGGTTTGCCCCGTCATGGATCGTCATTATCATTATAAGCAGGGAGTTTGCTGTAACAGGATTGAGGCTGGTGCTTGCAGGTACCGGGGAAGTCGTGGCGGCCAACATGCTTGGAAAGATAAAAACATGGGCACAGATCATTGCGATTTCATCGTTATTGCTTCACAATATTATCTTTGAAGCGGTATCCATACCATTCGATACCATCGCACTATGGATTGCCATGATCATTACAATCTGGTCTGGTCTGGATTACTTTTCCAAAAACCGCCAGGCTTTTGTCAATTCAAAATAACAATAAGATCATTGGAAGTCCGGCCGCTTTTCAAAAGGTTTAGGGCTTCTTTTTTGTGGTATCAATGCAAAAAGCCTATAATTTAGGATGTAGAAATTCAAAGTTAAATAAGAAGGGGATAATGGTATGAACGCAGAAATCATTGCTGTAGGTTCTGAATTGCTTCTTGGGCAAATTATAAATTCCAATGCTAAATTTTTATCAGAACAACTGGCTGAAGTGGGTGTGAATGTATACTTTCATACTGTTGTCGGGGATAATCCCGACCGATTAAAAGAAGCTATTGAAACGGCCGAATCCCGTGCCCAATTAATTGTCTTCACAGGGGGACTCGGACCGACAAAAGACGATTTGACGAAAGAAACGATTGCGAGGCACTTAGGTACTTCATTAGAAAAGGATGAAGATGCATTACTATATATAAAAGATTATTTCAAAAGGGCCCAAAGGGAAATGACACCAAACAATGAAAAGCAGGCTCTTGTCCTGAAAGGTGCCAAGGTACTGAAAAATGAACAGGGAATGGCACCGGGTATGTTCTATGCTCAGTCATCAATAAACTATATGCTGCTTCCCGGTCCGCCATCGGAAATGATCCCTATGTACAAAAACTATGGAAGGCCCGCTATCGAGAGAGCATTGGGAAGAAAAGAAACGATTGCATCCCGTGTATTAAGGTTCTTTGGAATAGGGGAAGCCGAGCTTGAAACAGAGCTTATGGACCTTATTGAAGCACAGTCAAATCCGACCGTTGCCCCGCTGGCTTCTGACGGTGAGGTGACTATTCGATTAACAGCAAAGCATGAATCGAGAGAGTCAGCAGAAAAACTGCTTGATCAATCGGAAGAGGAAATATTGAAAAGAGTAAGGCCGTATTTTTACGGTTATGATGATACAACTTTAATGGAAGAAACCTCAAAGGCACTTAAAGAAAAAAATCTGACCATTGCCTGTGCAGAGAGTTTGACAGGCGGGATGTTCGAGGCGCAGCTGACTTCAATTTCCGGTGCCGGGGGAATATTAAAGGGAGGGATTGTCTGCTACTCACCTGAAGTCAAAAAGAAGCTGCTGGACGTGTCCAGAAACACAATCGCCATCCATGGTACAGTGAGTAAGCCTTGTGCTGAAGAACTGGCTGAGAATGTGAGGGAGAAATTCGATTCGGATATTGGCATCAGCTTCACCGGAGCAGCAGGTCCCGGCCCTCATGAAGGGAAAGATGAGGGAACCATCTGGATAGGGATTGCAAGAAAAGACAGGGAAACAAAAACCTACCTATTGAATCTTGCAGGCACAAGAAACGGGAACCGAGCAAGGACTGTGAAATATGGCTGCCACTTCCTCTTGAAAGAACTGAAGAATGAGCAGGAATGAAGACCGGAAGCCAACAGAATAGCTGTTGGCCCCGGTTTTTATTCTGCTTGCTTAATGAAATAAGAGATAAAATGATAAAGAGGCATTTTCCGGACAGATCCTCCTTGGAAAAGATAATTTTTCCTGTAAAAAACAAGATTATTGAGTAAAACCTCCATTGAAAAAAACCGAATGAATGTTCGATTTTTCTCTTGTTAAATTGACCGAAAAGGTTTATAGTAGAGATAGGTTGTTGAAATGAGACAAGCAGTTGATAAATTGCTATATTGTCTTTCTATATATGTAAGAGATTAAAAGGAGGAAATTTTAGTGAGCGATCGTCAAGCTGCCTTAGACATGGCACTTAAACAAATCGAAAAACAATTCGGTAAAGGTTCTATCATGAAATTGGGAGAACAAACAGATAGAAATATTGTAACAATTCCAAGTGGGTCATTGGCTTTGGATGTGGCTCTTGGTGTGGGAGGATATCCGCGCGGAAGGATCATCGAGACATACGGACCGGAATCTTCAGGTAAAACAACTGTTGCCCTTCATGCAATAGCTGAAGTACAGGCAAATGGCGGACAGGCTGCATTCATCGATGCCGAGCATGCACTGGATCCTGTATATGCCCAAAAACTTGGTGTAAACATAGATGAACTTCTGCTTTCACAGCCGGATACCGGTGAACAGGCTTTGGAAATCGCTGAAGCGCTTGTTCGAAGCGGTGCAGTCGATATACTTGTTATCGACTCGGTGGCTGCGCTTGTTCCTAAAGCTGAAATTGAAGGGGAAATGGGAGATTCACACGTTGGTCTCCAGGCACGTTTGATGTCCCAGGCGCTAAGAAAGCTGTCCGGTGCCATCAATAAATCGAAAACAATCGCCATATTCATTAACCAGATTCGTGAGAAAGTAGGGGTCATGTTCGGTAACCCTGAAACGACACCGGGAGGACGTGCGCTGAAGTTCTATTCTTCTGTCCGTCTGGAAGTACGCCGTGCTGAAGCCTTGAAGCAAGGGAATGAAATGGTCGGAAACAAAACAAAAGTAAAAGTTGTCAAGAATAAAGTGGCGCCACCATTCAGGGTTGCCGAAGTAGATATCATGTATGGACAAGGTATTTCCAGAGAAGGGGAGATCATCGATATGGGCTCCGAACTCGACATCGTCCAAAAAAGCGGTGCCTGGTATTCATATAATGAAGAACGACTTGGCCAGGGACGCGAGAATGCAAAAATATTCTTGAAGGAAAATCCTGAAATCCGTAACGAAATCATGCAGAAAATCCGAGATCATTACGGGCTGGACACTGGCAGGACAGAAACGGAAGAAGGCCAGGATGAATTGTTCCTGGAAGAATAAGCCTTTATCAGAAGCGGGGACTCGTTCTCTGCTTCTTTTTTTCATCAAAGGTATAAATCCAGAAGAAATACTGAAAAAATCCAGCAAAATCAAGGGGAAAAGGCTCACCCCCTTGACAATGAATATTCTGAGATTTAAAATTAACATGTATATTTTACAAATTTTCGAATGTTAATATTTGAAAGCCTAGCGCTGTATATTGAAACCTTTGGAAACAATGTACCAGCCGACATGTAAAAGACATGACAAAAGTTCATAGCAAGGGGAGGTGAAATGATGGAACTCATTACAATCATCTCCATTTTGCTTGGCCTAATCGTCGGTGTAGTTGTTGGATATTTTATTCGTAAATCCATTGCTGAAGCAAAAATTGCGGGAGCTAAAGGTTCTGCAGAGCAGATTCTTGAAGATGCAAAGCGCGAGGCAGAAGCTCTGAAGAAGGAAAAGCTCTTGGAAGCAAAGGATGAAAATCATAAGCTTCGTACTGATATGGAAAACGACCTTCGTGAACGAAGAAATGAACTGCAAAAGCAGGAAAATCGTTTAATGCAAAAAGAAGAGAACCTCGACCGCAAAGATGAATCGCTGGATAAGCGAGAATCCCAGCTGGAAAGAAAAGAGGATGCTCTAAACGAAAGACAACAACATATTGAAGAGATGGAAAGCAAAGTGGACGAGATGAGACGCTCACAACAGACTGAACTCGAACGCATCTCTGCACTTACACGGGATGAAGCGAAAGCAATTATCCTGGACCGCACTGAGAATGAATTGTCTCATGACATCGCCTTGATGATCAGAGAACATGAAACCCGTGCGAAAGAGGACTCTGATAAGAAAGCCAAAGAGATTCTTTCACTTGCAATCCAGCGTTGTGCAGCAGAGCATGTTGCAGAGACGACGGTATCAGTTGTGAACCTTCCGAATGATGAGATGAAAGGCCGCATCATTGGTCGTGAAGGACGTAATATTCGTACATTAGAAACGCTGACAGGAATCGATTTGATTATCGATGATACACCAGAAGCGGTTATCTTATCGGGGTTTGACCCAATCCGACGTGAAACGGCAAGGATTGCGCTTGAAAAATTGGTGCAGGACGGAAGGATCCATCCAGCCCGTATCGAAGAAATGGTCGATAAAGCAAGACGGGAAGTGGATGAGCATATCCGTGAAATCGGTGAACAGACAACATTCGATGTTGGTGTTCATGGGCTCCATCCAGATTTAATCAAGATTTTAGGCCGTTTGAAATTCCGTACAAGCTATGGTCAGAACGTTCTGAAACACTCGACGGAAGTAGCATTCCTTTCAGGTTTGCTAGCTGCCGAACTGGGTGAGGATGTAACGCTTGCCCGACGTGCGGGACTGCTTCATGATATTGGAAAAGCGATTGACCATGAAGTTGAAGGGAGCCACGTCGAAATCGGTGTGGAACTGGCAACGAAGTACAAAGAACATCCGGTTGTCATCAATAGTATTGCTTCGCATCATGGTGATACTGAACCGACTTCAGTCATTTCCGTGCTTGTCGCAGCTGCTGATGCACTTTCAGCTGCAAGACCAGGTGCGCGAAGTGAAACACTTGAGAACTATATCCGCCGCTTAGAAAAGCTGGAGGACATCTCGGAATCCTATGAAGGTGTCGAGAAGTCATTCGCTATTCAGGCAGGCCGGGAAGTTCGCATTATGGTTAAACCTGAATCAATCGATGATCTGGAAGCTCATCGTCTGGCTCGTGACATCCGTAAACGGATTGAAGAGGAACTGGATTACCCAGGCCATATCAAAGTCACAGTCATACGGGAAACAAGGGCTGTTGAATATGCTAAGTAAAGCGGTGTGATTTCACACCGCTTTTTTCTTTGGGATGAAGACGGAAGCGGGGATGATTCAAATCTTTGGGCAAGCTTTTCTTCAATAAGGTAAAGAACCTGCCCGGGGGTTAACCTTATCCCCGGCGAGGCTGATTGTTACAGATAAACTTTCATGCCACTAAGATGTCTTTCTTAACGTGTTAATGTGGTAAAACATGAGTTTTTGTATAAGCTATGATAATATATAGGAAACGTTTAAAGAGAAAGGGTTTATAAATGAATATCTTATTTATTGGAGATGTAGTCGGCTCGCTGGGCCGTGAAATGGTTTCAGAATACTTACCGAAGCTGAAGGCAAAGTATCGTCCTTCCGTTACCATCGTGAATGGTGAAAATGCAGCAGGCGGCAGGGGGATAACTGAAAAGATTTATAAGAGATTCTTGAATGATGGTGCCAATATTATAACAATGGGTAATCATACATGGGATAATAAAGAAATCTTTGATTTTATCGACAATACTAAATTGATGGTAAGACCAGCAAACTTTCCAAAGGGCACTCCGGGAACCGGCCTGGCATTCATCAATATTAACGGATTTGAGACAGCTGTGATCAATCTGCAGGGCAGAACATTCATGCCCCCTCTGGATTGTCCATTTGAAGCTGCAGAGGAGCTTGTGTCACAGGCGAAAGAACGTACGCCGTTTGTTTTTGTTGATTTTCATGCAGAAGCAACAAGTGAAAAGCAGGCAATGGGCTGGTTCCTGGATGGAAAGGTTTCAGCGGTAGTGGGAACTCATACACATATCCAGACAGCCGATAACAGGGTCCTTCCCAATGGAACGGCATTTATAGCCGATGTGGGAATGACAGGCCCTTATGATGAGATCCTGGGAATGAATAAAGAATCAGTCATTACAAAGTTCAGAACAAGTCTTCCTGTCCGATTCGAAGTTCCCAGCCAAGGCAGAAAGGTATTGAGCGGGGTCATAATTGATATAAATGAAAAAACAGGTATGGCAAAAAGCATCAGCCGGATATTAATCAATGATGATCATCCATTTATATCTGAATAAATCGAGGAGCAAAAGTACTATCAAAAGTACTTTTGCTTTTTGTTTCTAAGGCCCTCCTCGTAAACTTGGACTAATGGATGTATATCATTGAGAAATCCAGCTGAAATGCCGATAGAGGGGCTCAGCGGGACCTGACAGTGCCACTTCGAAATAAAGTGCTGATAGCATAAACCAACAGCGCATAATTAATCGAAAACTCCCGATCATCCTTCGGTCTTTATAACCCTGGCCAATGTGTCCGCTTTTTTGGGCCAAGCGGGAATGATTTTACTAATTCGTGAATATAGTAGCAGTGGAATCGTTTATACCAGGTTGTTCTTTGCTTGGAACATTCGGTATGGGGAAATGACAAGGAGGAAAAGAAATGGAAATATTAAAAGTTTCAGCAAAATCCAATCCTAATTCTGTAGCTGGTGCACTTGCCGGAGTTCTTCGTGAGAGAGGGGCAGCAGAGATACAAGCGATAGGGGCTGGAGCCCTTAATCAGGCAGTCAAGGCGGTTGCGATTGCCCGTGGATTTGTCGCTCCCAGCGGGGTAGATTTAATATGCATTCCTGCATTCACCGATATACAGATAGATGGAGAAGAACGCACTGCTATCAAGTTGATCATTGAACCTAGATGAATCGAGTGGAGGCTGTCCCTGGAGAGTGAATGGGAGAGCCTTTTTTAGTTTACTGGGAAATTTAAAATGAAGAAAAGGAGTTTAGTGAGATTTCAAGAAGTATATATAGAGAGCAAGAACAATGAGAGGAGTTTTGGTATGATTTTTGATGGTCACTGCGACGTGCTTTTGAAGCTTCATCATTACAAGGATGAAGTTTCCTTTGATAGCAAAGGCGATTTACATATTACATATCCACAGCTGAGCCAGGCGGGGAGCAAGGTCCAGCTTTTTGCCATTTACCTTCCTTCCTATCTAAAACCCGGCCAGCGCTTCCAGGCAGCCTTGGAAATGGTGGAGGTTTTTCATAAGCAGGTCCTTAAGCCGAACCCGAAAATGAAAATGGTCCGTTCCAAGAAGGAAATCGCTGCATTGAAAGAGGATGAGATTGGAGCCATGCTCACACTTGAAGGCTGTGAGGCCATTGAAGAGGATCTGGTCAAGCTCCATGCACTTTATCAGCTTGGAGTCAGGGCAGTCGGCCTGACGTGGAACTGGGCCAATGCTGTGGCAGATGGTGCACTGGAACCAAGAGCTGCAGGTCTGACAAAGTTTGGAAGGGAAACCGTGGAATTCCTGAATGACCATAAGATCATCACAGATGTTTCCCATCTTTGCGAAAGGTCTTTTTGGGATACAATTGAAATTGCTGAGTATCCAATCGCTTCCCATTCGAATACTTTCAGCCATTGTGCCCACCCAAGGAATTTAAAGGATGAACAAATCAAGGCGCTTATTGATAAAGGAGGAGTGATGGGGTTAACGTTTGTCCCTCCATTCCTGAACCAGAATGGAGAGGCCGGGGTTCCCGATATTCTCCGTCACCTTGATCATGTCTGTTCATTAGGAGGCGAGGATCATGTTGGCTTCGGTTCGGATTTTGACGGGATATCCGAGACTGTTAATGGGCTGTCCTGTTACCGGGAATATGATAACTTAGTAGAAGCGCTCCATAAACATTACAATGAGAGCCAGGTCCGGAAATTCCTCTTTGATAACTTCTTTGAGGCACTGCCGGAATAAGACCGAAACTATACAGCTGTCCCGCCGATTCAAGTCGGCGGGACGGCTTTTTCATTTACCATGTTAAAGCATTAAAAGGGACCGTCCCTCTTAGTGCTTTAACATTATAAATTGAACATTTTGCAACATCTGGATGCATCTATTGTCTCAGGGGCGAAAAAGCTTTATACTAGATTAACGTGCAATCCTTTTGTGAAAAACTATCAGTATTTTATAATAAGGCTGTTTTCGTATAAAATGTTGCTTTCGGGTTTTTTCTTCCGAAAAAGGGAGAGTAGCTCTTTTCTTTCCTGCTTACCGGGGTTTTTCCGGTGAATTACCAGGATATGATTTAAAATTTATAGTGAATTTCAACAAAGTTTACGAAAAGAGCCTATAATAAAGAGAATCGTTCTTACAAATGCGTCGGCTGGTATTCGTACATGCCTGCAAAACGCAGTTGAGCAATACCAGGAAAGGAGTCATTTTTCGATGAATGAAGAACAAAGAAAACACGGCCAGCAAGCTGCCGGTCAAGAAGATAAAAAGACTGAAAAAGATTATTCGAAATATTTTCAGAGTGTATACATTCCTCCGTCATTGAAAGACGCAAAAAAGCGCGGGAAAGAATCTGTTCAATACCATAATGATTTTAAGATTGATGAAAAGTTCCGCGGAATGGGTGATAACAAGAAATTCTATATCCGTACATACGGATGCCAGATGAATGAACATGATACAGAAGTCATGGCAGGAATCTTCATGGCGCTGGGGTATGAAGCCACCAACAGCACTGAAGATGCAGATGTCATCCTCCTTAACACATGTGCCATCCGTGAAAATGCAGAAAACAAAGTGTTCGGTGAGCTTGGGCACTTAAAGCATCTTAAGCGTGAAAAGCCGGAACTGTTGATCGGTGTTTGCGGATGTATGTCACAAGAAGAGTCCGTCGTGAACAAAATCCTTAAGACGTATCATCAGGTAGATATGATTTTTGGTACACACAATATCCACCGCCTTCCAAACATCTTGAATGATGCCTACATGTCAAAAGCGATGGTTGTAGAGGTATGGTCCAAAGAAGGGGATGTCATTGAGAACCTTCCTAAAGTCCGCCGCGGCAATATCAAGGCGTGGGTGAATATCATGTATGGCTGTGACAAATTCTGCACGTATTGTATCGTTCCTTATACAAGGGGTAAAGAAAGAAGCAGAAGACCGGAAGAAATCATACAGGAAGTACGCCACCTGGCTTCACAGGGATATCAAGAGGTTACCCTCTTGGGACAAAACGTAAATGCGTACGGCAAGGATATCGAAGATCTTGAGAATTACGGTCTAGGGGACTTGATGGATGAGCTGCGCAAGATCGATATTCCTCGTATCCGATTTACAACAAGCCACCCTCGTGATTTTGATGACCATTTAATCGAAGTCCTTGCGAAAAAGGGGAATCTTGTAGAACATATCCACCTTCCTGTGCAATCTGGCTCATCTGCCGTACTGAAAATCATGGCGCGTAAATATACACGAGAAAGGTTCCTTGAACTGGTAGGGAAAATTAAAGCGGCAATGCCGGATACAGCACTGACTACAGATATCATTGTCGGGTATCCGAACGAAACAGAAGAGCAGTTTGAAGAAACTCTTTCCTTGTATCGTGAAGTCGGCTTTGAATCAGCTTATACGTATATCTACTCTCCAAGGGAAGGTACTCCTGCAGCGAAGATGAATGATAATGTGCCTATGGAAGTCAAAAGGGAGCGTCTGCAGCGCTTGAACAAGTTGGTGAATGAATACTCAGCAGAAGCACTTAAGCAATACGAAGGCAAAATTGTTGAAGTCCTTGTTGAAGGGGAAAGCAAGAAAAACCCCGAAATACTTGCAGGGTACACACGCCGAAACAAGCTTGTAAACTTTAAAGCTCCTAAAACGACTATCGGCAAAACGGTAAAAGTAAAAATCACAGATACTAAGTCCTGGTCGCTCAACGGAGAATTCGTTGAAGAAGGCCGAATTGGTTCTGAATTTCTAGAAGAAGCAGCAGAGGTGAAGTAAAATGACAAAATATACAAAAGACGACATTATGAAAAGAGCGGCTGAACTGGCAAGTATGATTTCTGAAACAGAGGAAGTTGACTTTTTCAAACGTGCAGAAGCACAAATTCATGAAAATCAAAAGGTCCGCGAAATGATCGCAAGCATCAAGAGCTTGCAAAAACAGGCAGTGAACTTCCAACATTACGGTAAAACGGAAGCGTTGAAAATGGTTGAAGCCAAGATCGAAAAGCTTGAAGAGGATATCGATGCCATTCCTGTTGTACAGGAATTCAAACAGTCCCAAGTGGACGTGAATGATCTTCTGCAAATAGTGGCCTCCACGATCTCCAACACGGTTACAGACCAGATCTTAACATCAACAGGTGGCGACCTTCTTAGAGGGGAAACGGGTTCACAAGTGAAGAATTCAACTCCTGGGAGCTGCAGCTGATTTATTTGACAACTGATTTATCAGCAGGGATAAGAAAAAATTAAAAAAGCGCTATCTTCAAGATGATGTTTCTGAAGATAGCGCTTTTTATGTTTTGTTTCGCTTTTTCTCATTGTTTCCTGTTTGGTCATCGTTTTTCTTTCGTGTGTGCTGAATCCATTTGCAGAACCCCTAAAGTCTGTAACATCTTTCCCTCTGGTCCTCAAAACGTGCTCTCGTTTCTTCTTCGCGCTGCTTTTGCCCATACGTTGTTCACCTCATACGTTAATTCCCCCTGTGGAGGTAATTCCATTTAATCACGAAATGAGGAAGGATGAAAGCCATTTATTTCTGAAGCTGCACTATAAGGATTAGCGGTATTCTCAATCTTCTTTGAAATTCCTCTTCATCTTGGAAAGCATCCTTTCTCGGGGCTGCTTCCTTTAAGTTTTTGAATGTAAATCCGTTGGTCAGAGCCAATGAAACATACTCTTCAATTGTTCTGTGATACTTAACAACGGAATGGTCCATCCAGGCCTCGACTCTTTTCCCTGTTTCAAAATAGTTATCTACGACCCAGTGGGTGCGTTTTTCTGTTCCGGAAAAATGGTCAAACGTGGCTGTAATGACAGGATGCATCACGGAGAAAACGAATTGGCCACCGGGTTTTAACGCTTTATATACAGTGTGAATCACAGCTTCCAAGTTCTCAATATAATGAAGGGCCATCCGTGATACGATCAAATCATATTTAGACTCCTCGAGCGTCAAGTTCTCCAGATCCCCTAAAAGAAAGTCAGCCTTCTCAGAGGCGTATGATGAAATTGCGCTCTCCACCATATTCTTGGAGCCGTCGACCCCTGTATAGCGTGAAGCACCTGAATCAAGCAGTTCCTTTCCAAATAAGCCATCGCCGCATCCAAGGTCCAGGATGGTCTTGCCCCGGACATTGCCGATTAATTCAAGGAATACCGGTTTTTCCATAGCATTGTTAGGGCTTTCCTGTTTTTGTCTGCGTGCCATGAATCGGTCAAAAAACTCTTTCTCTTCATATACACTGGATCCTTTATGTATCAACTTCATTCCTCCCTGTATTTAAAAGTCCTATTTTCCTTTAACCATCATAATATAGTACGGATGAAATTACCCTTCTTTTATGATTTTTATTTTTAAAGTGGCAGGCATGATATTTCTGCTCTGCCTGAAGATCCTGAGGTTGATCTCCTAAAAGAGCGGAGTGAAGTTCATTCTTTACAGGTAGAGAAGTTTTCTTTTCGCTGACTTAGGATTGCTGAGAATTTTGTGTAAATAGCAGCAAAGTGCTTGGGAAGAACCAAGGTTAAGGCTGCTCAATGGATTGCGGCGCATCCCGAAAATGGGAACATTCACTATTTTTAAGCATACAATGAACTATCTCGAAACTAATTTGTCACCGTTCTAAAAATACTCGCACAAACGTCTAGATGCCCGCATAAGATGAATTGAAAATGAATGAGGAGGTACGCTCGAATGGCAGAATACAGAGAGATCATCACCAAAGCGGTCGTAGCGAAGGGACGTAAATTCACTCAATCCCATCATACGATTAGCCCGCCGCATCATCCATCGAGCATTTTAGGCTGCTGGATCATAAATCACACGTATGAAGCACACAAAGTCGGCAAAAAAGTCGAAGTGTCTGGTTACTACGAGATCAACGTGTGGTATTCCCATGATGACAACCGCAAAACTTCAGTTGTTACAGAGAAAGTTGAGTACTGCGATGTCATTAAGTTGAAATACCGTGATCCTGACTGCTTAGATGATAAAGAGGTCAATGCAATCGTACTGCAGCAGCCTAACTGTGTTGAAGCGGTAATCTCACCAAATGGAAACAAAATCATCGTACATGTAGAACGTGAATTCCAAGTCGAGGTCATCGGCGAAACAAAGGTATGTGTACTTGTAAATCCTGATGGCTGTGACGATGATTGGGATTGCGATTTTGACGATGAAGATTTTGAAGAGCTTAATCCGGACTTCCTGGAAGGGCTCGACGAAGAATAACGGAGACTAGGAAGACGGCCTCTTCCTAGTTTTTTTTATTGCTGAGAGAAATAATATTATATTGTTCATCCAGCTGTAAGGCCCGGTCAGTACGCAGCTGACCGGGCCTTACGGCTTTAGTGATAAGTATTCCTTTGATTGCTGACACTCATTGTGGATCCCATATCTCATGACAGGTTCATCAAGACCTTTTTGCATTTTAAATGAAAAAAGCCCCGTGAAAGTAGTATGATGTAGGAAAGAGGAGGGATAGTATGGATTTTACAATACTTGGTCTGGATCATGTACAGCTTACTGCTCCGAAAGGAACGGAAGAAAAGGCTAGAGGATTTTACGGAATAGTTCTCGGACTCAGGGAAATCGAAAAGCCCGGGCAGCTTAAGTCGGGAGGGGGCTGCTGGTTTGAATGCGGAAATCATGAAATACATATTGGGGTTGAAAGCGATTTTGCTCCTGCATTGAAAGCCCATCCCGGAATCGTGGTCAAGAACATCGGTGCCATAAGGAGCAGGCTTGAAGAAAATGGATTCGAGGTAAAGGAAGACACCCGGATTGAAGACCGGAAGAGGATTTTTGTTAATGACCCGTTTGGAAACAGGGTCGAATTTCTTGAATATCTTTGAATCCTGCTTCCTAAACAGCCGCTTCTCATATTTAGGAGCGGCTGTTTCCTTCCTTTCTGTCTGCAAATTCTCAACCTTTCCTGTTGTTTCCTTCAATATTAAAAATGCCTTTGCTATGATATAATTAGTGTTTGTAGATTACTAGATGAGATCGGAAAGGTTTGGTTGGCCAATGGCGACATACACTCCAATGATTATGCAATACTTAAAGGTAAAGGCAGAGTATCAGGATGCCTTTTTGTTTTTCCGTTTAGGCGATTTCTATGAGATGTTCTTTGAGGATGCAATCAAAGCTTCACAGGAGCTTGAAATCACTTTGACAAGCCGGGACGGAGGCAGTACCGAGCGGATTCCCATGTGCGGTGTGCCTTACCATTCAGCACCGAATTATATCGAACAGCTGATTGAAAAAGGCTTCAAGGTGGCAATTTGCGAACAGACCGAAGATCCCAAGCAGGCAAAAGGCGTGGTGAAAAGGGAAGTTGTACAGCTCATTACACCTGGCACTGTGATGGACGGTAAAGGACTGCATGATAAAGAAAATAATTATATAGCCTCTATAAGTCTATTTAATGATCATACAGCAGGATTGGCTTACAGTGATTTATCCACAGGTGAAACAAAAGTGACCCAGCTGGCAGCGACTTTTGACGACTTAGTTAATGAACTTGCAACGATCGGGGCAAAAGAAGTGGTCATACACACAGAATTCGATGAAGATTTGAAAAAGAAAATGTGTGAACGGACGGGCGTGACAGTATCATATGAAAATGAAACGGAGCTAAGTGTGAAATTCAGTTCCCTCATGGATGATTTGAAACAGGACAAGCTGCAAACTACTGTGTGCAGACTGTTAAACTACTTATTCAAAACCCAGAAGAGAAGTTTGGACCATTTGCAAAAAGTTGAAACCTATCAAGTTCAGCAATTCATGAAGATCGACTACTACTCAAAGAGGAACCTTGAATTGACCGAAACCATCCGTGCCAAAGGAAAGAAAGGATCATTGCTATGGCTTCTGGATGAAACAATGACAGCCATGGGGGCACGTATGCTAAAACGGTGGATAGACCGTCCGCTGATCGACCTAGGGGAGATTGAGAAGAGGCACAGCATGGTTGCACTGCTGCAGGAGCGGTTCTTTGAGCGGGAGGATATCAGGGAACTGCTTAAAGAGGTTTATGACCTTGAAAGGCTCGCCGGAAGAGTTGCCTTCGGTAATGTCAATGCAAGGGATTTGATTCAGCTAAGGAAATCTCTTGCCCAGATTCCGCTTTTGAAAAATATAATTAGTGAACTTGGCCAGGATATCGCTGATGAAATTATGGAAGCAATCGACCCTTGTGATGAGTTGACCAATATGCTTGAGGATTCGCTTCACGAGCAGCCTCCGCTTTCCATTAAAGAAGGAAATATTATCAAGGACGGTTATAACGGGGAACTTGATGAATTCCGAGATGCAAGCAGAAACGGGAAAACCTGGATTGCCCAGCTTGAGAGGGAAGAACGTGAAAGAACTGGAATCCGGTCATTGAAAGTGGGTTACAATCGTATATTCGGCTACTACATCGAAGTGACCAAGGCAAACCTCGGATCACTGGAAGAAGGACGATATGAACGAAAGCAGACTCTGACGAATGCTGAACGCTTCATTACCCCTGAATTAAAGGAGAAGGAAGCATTGATCCTGCAGGCAGATGAAAAAAGCATCGAGCTCGAATATGAGCTTTTCCTGAAAATCAGGGAAACAGTCAAAGACTATATCCCGCGTTTACAGAAGCTGGCCAGGATTGTCAGTGAGATAGATGTTTTGCAGTGCTTTGCCACCGTCAGTGAAAAAAGGCATTATGTGAAACCAGCATTCAATCGTGAGAGGCGGATCATGATCAAAGACGGCCGCCATCCTGTGGTGGAAAAAGTCATGGATGCCCAGGAATATGTTCCAAATGACTGCTATATGGATCCGGAAAGGGAAATCCTGCTGATAACAGGCCCGAACATGTCCGGTAAGAGCACCTATATGAGGCAGCTCGCCCTTACTGCAATCCTTGCCCAGATCGGGTGCTACGTTCCTGCCAAAGAAGCGGACCTGCCCATTTTTGATCAGGTATTCACGCGGATTGGAGCAGCAGACGACCTTATTTCCGGTCAGAGTACCTTCATGGTCGAAATGCTTGAAGCAAAAAATGCCATAACCAATGCCACACAAGACAGCTTGATATTATTTGATGAAATTGGAAGGGGAACGAGCACCTATGATGGTATGGCTCTTGCCCAGGCGATCATTGAGTACATTCACGAAAAGATCAAAGCAAAGACGCTTTTCTCAACCCACTATCACGAATTGACGATTCTTGAGCAAGAACTGGCCAATGTGAAGAATATCCACGTCAGTGCCATGGAGCACAACGGCAGCCTGGTATTCCTCCACAAAATCAAAGAAGGAGCGGCGGACAAGAGTTATGGAATCCACGTGGCACAGCTGGCGGAACTTCCTGAAAACCTTATCTCGCGCGCTAATGAAATATTGAGCAGGCTCGAACAGAAGAAAGGACAAGCCGGAGACGTCAGTGTAACCCCTCCGCAGGCATCACCTGCCTTCAAAGAGATAAAAGAAGAACAGCCTTCCCAGCTTTCCTTCTTCCAAGAACAAAAATCTGAGAAGGATAATGCAAGTAATTTAAATAAAAAAGAACGCAAACTGCTGGAAGAATTGAAATCATTTGATATTCTTGAGATGAATCCCCTGCAGGCGATGAATGCCCTCTATGATCTTCAAAAGAAATTGAAAAAATAAGGAGGTGGGAATATGGCGAAAATCTTTCAGCTTGATGATGCTTTGTCCAATAAAATCGCAGCCGGTGAGGTAGTGGAAAGGCCTGCTTCAGTTGTAAAGGAACTGTTGGAGAATGCGATTGATGCCAATGGTACAATAATTGAAATCCATGTAGAGGAAGCGGGTCTGGGCTTGATCAGGATCATCGATAACGGTGACGGTATTTTGGAGGAAGATGTCCTGACAGCGTTCAGCAGGCATGCAACAAGCAAAATTAAGGATGAAAATGATTTGTTCCGCATCCGTACCCTTGGATTCAGGGGGGAGGCACTTCCAAGTATTGCGTCTGTATCTCACCTGGAGATGTATACAAGCACGGGAATGGGAGCTGGAGTGAAAATCAAGCTCCAAGGCGGAAATGTCGTCACACATGATAAGTCCTCCAGCAGAAGAGGGACGGATATTACCGTCTCCAATCTCTTCTACAATACTCCCGCGCGATTGAAATACATGAAGACGATCCATACCGAGCTTGGAAATATTACGGATGTGACCAATAGAATCGCCCTGTCCCATCCGGAAATTTCCATCAAGTTGATCCATAACGGCAAGACTCTCCTTCATACGAATGGAAATGGAGATGTACGACAGGTGCTTGCCGCCATATATGGTACCAATATTGCAAGGAAAATGGTGAAAGTTGAAGCATCCTCATTGGATTTTAAGGTGAAAGGATATATATCACTTCCAGAAATCACACGGGCTTCCCGAAATTATATTTCGACAATGATAAATGGCCGGTTCATTAAGAATTACGGGCTTGCCAAAGCAATAGGTGAAGGGTATCATACCCTGCTTCCTATAGGCAGGTACCCGATTGTCCTGCTTTCAATTGAAATGGATCCGCTTCTGGTCGATGTCAATGTACATCCATCTAAAATGGAGGTAAGAATCAGTAAAGAACCTGAACTGTTTGAACTGGTTTCGAACACCATAAAGGATTCTTTCAAAACCAAGGAATTGATTCCTTCAGGCTACAAAGAACCAAAGTCGATGAAGCCCCAGCCAGAGCAGACAAGGCTGGCGCTGGATCATCTCCCGGAAGGAAGTCCGGCAAAGGGATATGCGGATAGAACAAACCAGCAGAAAAAGGAGTGGGATAAACCGGAAAAACCATATAGTAGGGAAAAGCTGCCTCCAAAAGAGGTCATGGAGCTCCTTTATAAGAAGGATGAAGCTCCGATGACAGAAGAGGATGCATCTACGGTTTATGAGGATCACGCCGCTATGCAGACAGAATCTCCTTCCCCGGATGCGGAGAAAACCACTGAAGAACCACAATCATCCAGGGTTCCGCCATTGTATCCAGTTGGACAGATGCACGGGACGTATATTTTTGCCCAGAATGAAAATGGTTTATATATCATCGACCAGCATGCAGCGCAAGAACGGATCAAATACGAATATTACAGGGAAAAGGTCGGAAGAGTGGAAAATGAACTTCAGGAAATGCTCGTACCGATAACACTGGAATATTCAACAGATGAATATATGAAAATCCTCGAACATAAAGAAGAGATGGAAAAAGTCGGTGTCTTCCTGGAAGAGTTCGGACATAACAGCTTTATTATCCGTTCACATCCCCAATGGCTTCCTGCCGGCCAGGAGGGTGAACTCATCGATGAGATGATCGAACAGCTCCTTCATATGAAAAAGGTGGATATTAAAAAGCTGCGGGAAGAGGCAGCTATCATGATGAGCTGTAAAGCATCAATCAAGGCGAACCAGTACTTGAAGAATGATGAAATTCAAGCATTGCTGGATGAGCTGAGACGTTCTGAAGATCCATTCACATGTCCGCACGGCAGGCCGATCATCATTCATTATTCAGTATATGAAATGGAAAAGATGTTTAAAAGGATCATGTAAGGGAAAAAGGGCTTATGCGCTCCCATGCGTATAAGCCTTTCTTAAACCAGATGATTGACAACGCTTCCAAATTTTATTACTCTAAAAGCAAGTTAAAAGAATCCGGAAATATAAGAGACTCACACATGAGATCCCAGTCGATAATTGTGTGGGTTTTTCTGCATTAAAAAGACAGATAAAGGAGTGGGGAACTTGGCACAATACATATTATCCCTGGATCAGGGCACGACCAGTTCAAGAGCAATTCTGTTTAACAAAAAAGGGGAAATTGTCCATACTGCGCAAAAGGAATTCACCCAGCACTTTCCAAAAGCAGGCTGGGTGGAACATGACCCAAATGAAATCTGGGGTTCAATCCTTGCTGTTATTGCTTCAGTCCTCTCTGAATCATCGGTTAAACCGCAGGAAGTTGCAGCGATTGGCATTACAAATCAGCGGGAGACAACAGTGGTATGGGATAAGAAGACAGGTGAACCTGTCTATAATGCAATCGTTTGGCAGTCACGCCAGACCTCGCACATTTGTGAGGAACTGAAGGGGAAAGGACTGCAGGAAACATTCCGCAATAAGACCGGTCTTTTAATCGATGCCTACTTCTCCGGGACAAAAGTGAAGTGGATCCTGGATCATGTTGAAGGGAGCAGAGCGAAAGCGGACAATGGAGAGCTGCTTTTTGGCACGATTGATACATGGCTGATCTGGAAACTCTCTGGAGGAAAAACCCATGTTACTGACTATACCAATGCTTCCCGTACACTTATGTATAACATCCATGAGTTGAAATGGGATGCGGAGCTGCTTGATATTCTTGGAGTTCCGGAAAGCATGCTCCCGGTGGTAAAGCCTTCTTCCGAGGTGTATGGCCGCACCGTCCCCTATCACTTTTTTGGAGAGGAAATTCCCATTGCAGGTGCAGCGGGGGATCAACAAGCCGCTTTGTTCGGCCAGGCCTGTTTTTCGGAAGGGATGGCAAAGAACACCTATGGGACTGGCTGCTTTATGTTGATGAACACTGGAGGAAAGGCTGTTAAATCCGAGCATGGCCTGCTGACGACGATTGCCTGGGGTTATGATGGAAAAGTTGAATATGCACTTGAAGGAAGTATTTTTGTTGCAGGTTCAGCCATCCAATGGCTCCGCGATGGCCTTCGCATGATCAAGGAGGCGGGCGAGACCGAGCATTATGCAGAGAAAACAAATGGGAATGACGGTGTTTATGTAGTTCCCGCCTTTGTAGGACTCGGTACGCCATACTGGGACAGCGAAGTAAGAGGAGCAATATTTGGATTGACAAGGGGAACCTCTAAAGAACTTTTTATCCGCGCGGTCCTGGAGTCTCTTGCCTACCAGACAAAAGATGTACTGACGGCCATGGAGGCTGACTCCGGGCTGGCACTTCAGACGCTCCGTGTAGACGGAGGGGCAGTCAAAAATAACTTCCTGATGCAATTTCAAAGTGATATACTGTCTGCTGAAGTCGAACGCCCTGTGGTAAATGAAACAACTGCACTGGGTGCAGCATATCTTGCAGGACTTGCTGTCGGCTACTGGAAGGATACCAGTGAAATTACAGCACAGCGGGATCTGGACAGGAAATTTGAACCGGCAATGAAACCGGAGGAAATCGACGGATATTACGGTGGCTGGAAGAAGGCAGTGCGTGCTGCAATGGCATTTAAATGATGATTGTTTTTGTATGAACTGCTGCTTTTGGAAAGGCTGTTTTCGAATATATTGTTGCTTTCGGTACAAAGGTTTTACTCTCGAAAAAGAACGAGCAGCTCTTTTCTTTCCTTCTCACCGGGGGTTTTACGACGATATATCAGGAAATTAGTTGGAATTTAAATTGAATAGCAATAAAGTTTTCGTAAAGAGCCTTTGGAAAAATTCAAGAGCAGAGTTTTTTTCGGATACTACGGATTTCCTCTTCAGACAGAGTGAGGAGCTCTTACCTTTCTTATATACCAGGATGTTTCGGTTAAATATGACCTTCTTCCGGGAAACTTACATAAAAAGGTATACAAAAAAGTCTCATACATTTTCGTATGAGACTTTTCGATTCAGCCGTTTGAAGTGCGGTAATTCTTGCCTTCATCCGGTTTCTTAAAGTTGTTTTCCCAAATTCTTTTCACAGGCTTAGGCAGCTGTTTAACGGCTCCCACAGTATATTGGATACTGTCTTTCTTTTCATCGATATCTTCCTTGATCTCCTGGCTGTGTGCAGAAAGTTCATTTGTTTCCTCCTGCAGGGATTGAGCTCTTTGCTGCAGGTTTTCCACGGTTTTATTCAGGTGATTCAAAGTGGGTTTTGTTCTCTTCATAAACTTAATTCCTTCGTATCCCAAATAGGCGATGGAAAGGACAAATAATGCTATGCTTAAATAAACGATGATCATGGTAAAACCTCCTATAGCTTCTGTAATCCAGATATGCAGAGAATCAATACTTCTCTTTACCCTGAATGAAGGGATTAAAACAGAAAGGAAAACAGTGGAAATAGGATTGCCTTCCTTTCAGCAATGAGCTATAATGAAAACAAAATTTTGTAAATAGTATGCGATGAAAAAGAAGAGTATGCATGGAAAAGACTTAAGAGAGCTGATGGCTGGTGGGAATCAGTGTCGGACCATGCGGAATGGGCTTTAGAGCATCCAGGCTGAACAAATAGGCCGGCGGAGGGTTCCACCGATAAAAGGAACAAAAGAGTGAATATCACTGAGCTCTTTTTAAGATTGCCCTTTTTGAGGGTAAATGAAGGTGGCACCGCGGGTCTCTCGTCCTTTTTGGAAGAGGGGCCCTTTTTTATTTTTAGGAGGGGTATTATGGAACGACCAACCGTGTTAACAGGCATCAAGCCTACAGGACACCCGCACCTTGGAAACTATATCGGAGCGATCAAACCTGCACTTGAGATGGCCGAAGACAACAGATCACAGGGAATCTATTTCATTGCTGATTACCATGCATTGAACTCAGTGCAGGATAGGCAGGAATTCAAGGAATATACGTATGAGATCGCAGCAGCATGGCTTGCTCTCGGTCTGGATCCAGATAAGGTCATTTTCTACAGGCAGTCAGATGTGCCAGAGATACTGGAACTTCATTGGATCCTTTCTTGTATGACACCAAAGGGGCTTATGAACAGGGCGCATGCATATAAAGCGAAAGTGGAGGAGAATAATCTGGAAGGAAATGACCAGGATTCAGGTGTGAATATGGGTCTTTTCACCTATCCTATTCTGATGGCGTCCGACATCCTGTTATTCAATTCCGATCAAGTGCCGGTAGGGAAAGACCAGGTGCAGCACGTGGAGATTGCAAGGGACATAGCCGAGAATTTTAATCGCACATTCGGTGAAGTTCTCAAACTCCCTCAGTATGTCATTGAAGAAGAGACAGCCGTCATCCCTGGACTTGATGGAAGGAAAATGAGCAAGAGCTATGGTAATACCATTCCGTTGTTCACTGAGGAAAAAGCACTGAAGAAATTGATCAACAAAATTGTTACTGATTCCACTCCTCCGGAAGAACCGAAAGAGGTTAAAGGCTCCTCCTTGTTTACTCTTTATAAAGAGTTTGCAGCAGAAGATGAAATCGAGTCCATGAGAGAGAAGTACCGTAAAGGCATAGGCTGGGGACAAGTGAAGAAGGAAGTGTTTGAAGTCATCAACAGGGAACTGCGGGAACCGCGCCGGAAGTATTATGAATATCTGGAGGATACAAAGGCTCTTGATGAAGTACTTAAGAGGGGTGCACAGGAAGCACGCAGCATTGCAGCGGTTCAACTTCGAAAGGTAAAAGAAATGATCGGTTGTTGAGTGCGGCGGTTGTTAACCTGACCACTTGTAAATGAAGCTTTGCCCTATTTCATATCAAACCGAGTAAAGACCAAACAAAATAGTTTGGTCTTTTTCCAGTAAACTCGTTTATTCCCCCTTTTTGGCCAGGGCCGCTTCTGCCATCTTGATCATCTCTCTGACCATATTGCCGCCGATCACGCCGCCGACTTTTCCGGCATCATGGGAACTTAATGCACCATTATAGCCTTTACTTAAAGAGACTCCCTGTTCCTTGGCAGCTTCATATTTTACCTCTGCAGGATCCTGTTGATTAAATAAGCTCGCTTTCAAGGTGTTTAACCCGCTGCGTGCTTCTGGGACGAGAAGTCTATTTCTACCCATATCCACCATCCTTTCACATAGTAATAGTATGGAGTAAATAGAACATTATATTAAAAAAACATTGTAATTAATCTTAAATAGTGTAAAATTACACTAAGAATAATTTGGTAATATCGGGGTGGATTACATGATAATCAATACAGGCTATTCAAAAAAAATCGTGGTTCTATGCTTATTTCTCATTGCCTATTGTTTAGTATTTTTAAAGCTTACACAGCAGACAGAAACCGAAGACCCTAATATGGTAAGTGACGTAGGAGGCTTGATGCCCACCAGGGTTGAAAAAGTGGTAAAAGGGCAGGAAGAACTCAAGCTTGTTGATATAGTCAATGATGCGGCCGAAAAAGATATGAAAATTTCGATTGCCGGGAAAATGCACAGCCAGGGTGGACACACCTATTATCCGGGAAGTGTTGTTCTGGATATGACCGGCTACAATAAAGTTCTTGACCTGGATGTTGAGAAGAAAACCATCCGTGTCCAAAGCGGGGCTACATGGGAAGATGTTCAAGAAGCAGCCAATCAATATGGGCTGGCTGTAAAGGTGATGCAGTCACAAAATATCTTTACAATTGGAGGTTCCCTTTCTGTCAATGTCCATGGCCGGGACATCAGGCATGGCTCATTGATCGAAACTGTCAATTCGTTCAGGCTGTTGAAGCAAAATGGTGATATCATCAATGTCTCTCGTACTGTAAATGAAGAGTATTTTCCACTTGTTATAGGGGGATATGGATTATTCGGTGTCATTCTTGATGCCGAAATCCAACTTACAGATGATGAGCTGTACAGTATGAAAACAACAAAGCTCCCCTATGATCAGTACAGTGAGTTTTTCAAGAAGGAAGTGAGGGGCAATCAGGATGTTAAAATGCACCTTGCCAGAATTTCCACTGCCCCCGATACATTTTTGAAAGACATGTATATTACTGATTATGTCCAAACAGAGGATCAGGAAGCTTTCAAAGAGTACAGTGAGCTCAAAGGGGAAGAAGGTACATTCGTTTCCAAGTTCATGCTGGGTGTCTCAAGAAAAACAGATTGGGGAAAAAACCTTTTCTGGGACATGCAGGAAACTTATTTTACAGGTAAAGATGGAGGACGTATCACAAGAAATAACGCAATGAGGTCGGAGTCCAAGTTTATGGAATATGAAAGCAGTAAGGATACGGATGTGCTCCAGGAATATTTTGTTCCTGTGGACGAATTTACAAGTTATATCGATGATATGAGAGAAGCATTGAAAGGGGAAGACCTTAATTTAATCAATATTACCATTCGGTATGTGGAAGAAAACGAGGACGCTGTATTGTCTTATGCGAAGGAGGATATGTTTGCGCTGGTTCTGTTGATAAATCAGAAAAAATCGATTGATGGTGAAGCAGAAACAGAAAGGGTCATCAGGAAGATGTTGGACGTGACGCTCAATCACAATGGAAGCTATTACCTCCCGTATTACTCTTATCCATCCAGGAAACAAATGAATGCTGCATATCCAAGAACCCAAGAGTTTTTTGAAAGTAAAAGAAGATTGGACCCGGAGGAAATTTTCATGAATCATTTTTACGAGGTGTATGGAAAATGAACTTTTTTATCTTATCGCAAAGCTTCGCCACGATGGCAAGTTCAATATCGTTTCCTTTCTATTTACTATTTATTAAGAACATAGGATCCAATTTCTCCAGCTTCGGTTTTGCTTATGGATTATTTACACTGAGCTCAGCTTTGTTTCACAGATTGGCCGGTACGGCTGCTGATAGAATAGGAAGCCGGTATCTGCTGATAGGATATGCTTGGGGAATGGCGTTCACCTTCCTGCTGATTCCGGAGGTGGAATCAATAGCTGGTGTTTATCTTATGCAGGTCGTACTGGGGTTTTTGGGAGCAGTCCAGAAAACCTGTGAAAAGACAATGGCCGGCGAGGTCTTTCAAGGAATAAAGGCAGGGAGGAAGATAGGAAAATACCACTTCTGGACGTCCCTTTTTGCCTCTTTTGCCGTATTCGCCACAGGAGTGCTCATTGACTTCTTTACCATTTCATTCATTTTTTACATTGGATCGTTCTTATTTGCCGGAAGCGGTATCACCCTGCTGTTCTACAAACCAAGGGGACGAAAGGGGCATTCCGCAAAGGATCTGGCTGCTGAGAATGGTTGATAGTTGAAGGAAGCGGGGGGAAAGCGAATATAAGCCTGGAAAAGGGATTTGTGAATAGGAAAATACTGAGCTGGACGGCTAAAAAACCGGTACCAGGAGGTGTCTGGCTGCATCTGGTTACCTAATGTGAAGCATCCCAGCCCCAGCCGGTTCTAAGCGGCTGCACGTCACACAAGCATCAGGGAGGGGGCGGAGCAGTCAGAGGATATTATGGAAACTCATCACCGGGATGCATTGGAGAATTTATGATTACAAACAATGTATAAAAAAGATGAAGCTGGTTACAATAATCTGATATGTAACAATGGAATTCTTATGGTACGATAATATGTAAACTTATCCTTTTACATAGAAAGCAGTGAATTAGTTGACACAGAAAGAAAAACTTATCGTACTGATAGGCCCGACTGCAGTTGGAAAGACAGCGGCAAGCATACAATTGGCGAAAAAGTTCAATGGTGAAATCATCAGCGGTGATTCCATGCAGATTTATAGAACAATGGATATCGGGACAGCCAAGATCCATAAAGAAGAAATGGATGGGATACCCCACCATCTCATAGATATACGGGAACCGGAAGAAGGTTTTTCGGCAGCGGAATTTCAAGAGCTGGTCAGGGAGAAGATATCGGAAATTCACCGCCGGGGCAAGCTGCCGATGATAGTCGGAGGAACCGGGCTGTATATTCAATCGGTCATATATGATTATCACTTTACAGATGCTCCCGGGGATGAGGAGTACCGAATGAAATTGGAAAAGGAAGCTGAAGAAATTGGAAATGAGAAAATCCATCGGATGCTTGAACAAATCGATCCCAAAGCTGCGTCCCATATACACCCAAACAACATAAGAAGAGTCATCAGGGCGTTAGAAATATATCACTGCACCGGCAAAACGATGAGCGGGCTTCAGGAAGATCAAAATAATGAACTAATATACGATGTTGCACTGGTCGGCTTGACGATGGACAGGGAGTTATTGTACAGCAGAATCGATTTCCGAGTGGATATTATGATGAAAGAGGGCCTTTTGGAAGAGGTGAAATCCTTATATGCTAAGGGGATCAGAGGGGTTCAATCCATACAAGCGATCGGGTATAAGGAAATTTATGAATATCTGGATGGAAGAGTGACCCTGGATGAAGCTGTTGAAAACCTGAAACAGAACTCCCGGAGGTATGCAAAACGCCAGCTGACATGGTTCCGCAATAAAATGGATGTAGAGTGGTTTGATATGACAAACTCAAGGGAAAAGAACAAAAAAATTGAACAGATATCCGATTTTGTTGCAGGAAAGCTGGGCTTGTAGTCGAATAGTTAAGATAGAGATAGAAGAGGAGGACTTAACATGAAACAAGCGATTAATATTCAAGATCAATTCCTTAACCAATTGCGAAAAGACAGCACGCAAGTAACTGTATTTCTATTGAACGGGTTTCAAATCCGCGGTCTTGTAAAAGGGTTTGATAACTTTACAGTTCTGTTTGAGTCGGAAGGAAAGCAGCAGATGGTATACAAGCATGCAATTTCAACCTTTTCGCCTCAGCGCAACGTCCAAATTAATTTCGATGAATCCCAATAATTCCATTTAAGTGATAAAACACACCGGATAATTTTCTGGTGTGTTTTTTTATTTATCTAACTTTACATAACATAGTTATTGTCAAACTAAGAACAAGCTCTCCGGACAAAAAAAAATAATGATTTCCTGATTCTTGGAATAGGATGATAAGAGAGTTTTTAGAGATATAGATGGGCTTTTGTCACCGTTAAAAACCTCCAGACGTATACTGTATAGAAATGGTGAGGTGAAAATATGGATCAGCCGATGAGAATGAAGAATAATGGACAAATTAGTATTGTTCTGAATTCACATAAACGAAACCCGGTACGGGAGATCAGAAAAGCGGAGGAACCTGTCAAAGTCCTCCCGCAGGAACATGCAGCGCTGAAAGAAATTGAAGCTGAACTCGCCACTTTGGTCGGCATGGAAGATATGAAAAAAATGGTGAAAGAAATATATGCATGGATATATGTCAATAAAAAACGTGAAGAAGCCGGCCTTAAAGCAGGGAAGCAGGCTCTTCATATGATGTTCAAAGGCAACCCGGGCACAGGGAAAACGACTGTAGCGAGGCTTATAGGCAAGTTGTTTCATAAAATGAATGTTCTTTCCAAGGGCCATCTTATAGAAGCGGAAAGGGCAGATTTAGTTGGGGAGTACATCGGACACACCGCCCAGAAAACAAGGGATCTCATCAAGAAAGCGATGGGAGGGATTCTGTTCGTCGATGAAGCCTACTCACTTGGACGGGGTGGGGAGAAGGATTTCGGGAAAGAGGCGATCGATACCCTTGTAAAACATATGGAAGACAAACAGCATGAGTTCATACTTATCCTTGCCGGATATTCCCGGGAGATGGACCAATTCCTGACGCTTAACCCCGGACTTCATTCGCGTTTTCCGCTTGTATTTCAGTTTCAGGATTATTCGGTGGAACAGCTCATGGAAATTGGCCGAAGAATGGTGGCCGATAAAGAATATCAGTTAAGTACTGATGCTGAAAGGAAAATGAGGGATCACCTTCTGCATGCCAAAACAGCAATCGGACCGGCTGCCTTCTCCAATGGAAGGTATGTCAGGAATGTCATCGAAAAATCAATTCGATTACATGCGATGCGTCTGCTTATGCAGAATTCATATGACCGGCATGAATTGGTGACAATCCGGAGCAATGATTTATTATTTCCATCAACTGAAGATTAGCACTCATTCAGCCAGCCAGAGGGTCAGTAAGTCTCTGCTGGCTGAAGTTGGTTGGTACACTTATAAGATGGAATCTCAATTTCCTCGTAACCTGTGCATGC
The DNA here is from genome assembly GCF_003581585.1 of Bacillus salacetis. Lineage (GTDB taxonomy): Bacteria > Bacillota > Bacilli > Bacillales > Bacillaceae_B > Rossellomorea > Rossellomorea salacetis. The sequence goes on along the minus strand of NZ_QXIR01000034.1, from coordinate 3,889 downwards.
CAAAAAAGCTGTGAACTATTTTTGTGGAGAGCTTCAGGATTTTCTAATATACACATCGCAATGCGGGACTTTGATCCAATCAATATATCCCGCACTAGGAAGACCGTTTTATTGCCTGAGTCCCCTCTCTTCCTCATTGTGGTATTTCAGGGATTGCAGGAATAAGGACAACTATGTTGCTTTTAAAGTATTTATCATGTTCATGCCCTTTTCCGTCAATTCTGTGCCTTTCCTGCCTTTGTGAATTTTTATCCATTCTAGATCTTCGAGCTCTTTCATCCTCGTTCGGATTTGCTGAAGGGAAAGAGGAGTAGGGGTGTCTGCCAATTGTTCCCTAAGCTTTTCCCTGCTCGCATTTTGATTACTGGATAATAGCTTCCTCATTTCCAGCAGCAGTGCTATATATTCTTTTTTTCTGATCGGGGAGATCCCTGCCGGCACCTTAAGAGAACGTTCCTGCTGATTGAAAGATGAGGACCTGGGAAGGTCGTGTACCGTCAAGATGCCGGATTCAGATACGGCGATCATGTAAAGGATGGTATTCTTCAATTCACGGATATTTCCTTTCCAATCGGCATTATTTAAGGTATGTATCAGTTCACTGTCAAGGGCTTTACCGGCACCTGTCTCTTGTAGGATAAACGACTCCGCCAACAGTGGAATGTCCTCTTTGCGCTCCTGAAGGCTTGGCAGATTTATAGTCAGGACCTTTAATCTATGATAAAGATCTTCCCGGAAAGTCCCGGCCGCAACCAGATCGGATAGAGGTTTGTTGGTAGCTGAGATAATCCTTACGTCAACTGATATATTTTTGGTTCCTCCAATTCTCCTTATCTCCATCTCTTCCAAAACCCTTAGAAGTCTTGCTTGTAATTTCAGGCTGATGTCCCCGATTTCATCCAGAAACAAAGTGCCTCCATCTGCCTGCTCAAAAACCCCTTTTTTTCCTCCTTTCACTGCTCCAGTAAAGGCGCCTTCCTCATAGCCGAATAATTCACTTTCAAGCAAGTCTTCCGGAAGTGCACCGCAATTGATGGCTAGAAAGGGTTCGTCTTTCCTGTTTGATTCATTGTGTATCGCAGAAGAAAACAATTCTTTACCTGTCCCGGTTTCTCCGTGGATCAAGACGGGAAGGCCGCTTTTAGCAAGTTTTGCAGCGATGGTTTTTGTTTCATAGATTGCAGGAGATGACCCCAGGATATTGGAAAAGGTATATTTGGCAATGTAGCCTCTTTTTTGCAGCTCCTGCTTACGGAGCTTTTCCATTTCAATTGTTTCATCCATATCTTTAAAGGTCGCAACTGTAACTGCTTCATCATTCATCCTGAAACGAAAGATCATTACATCCCTTTGTCTTAGAGTAAGGAAGACTTGGGCTTCTGTTTCTTTGGAGTAAAGGAAATTCGTCAGCTCGTGATTCCTGAAAACCTGTGAAAGCTTCTTCCCGATAGCAAAGGAAGGTGAAATCCCCAGCATTTTTTCAAGCACTTCATTGAAAACGGTAATCTCCCCATCCTCCTGAAAAGCCAATATCCCATCATTCACTCCGTCTACTACTCTATTCAGGAATCGATTAAGGGTCTTGGCTTTCATGTGAACCTGTGAAAGCTTCTGGCTTAAATCTATAATTTTCTTAGTGTATCGGTTGGTGATATCTATACTGAGATTATCTGATAGTTGGAAGTGGCTTATGATTTTCATTATGGTGTTCAGGTCGATCAGCCGCACCCCTATATCGATCCTGGTATTGATGCTGGACGGTATCAAGTGCCCTTCACCAGGGGAGATGGCGATATCTATGCCCTGTGGGATTTCTCTGCTTTCACTTGAAAATGGGACATAATCAATATGGGTAATTCCCAGTCCTTTTAACGTGGCAATGGCCTCTTCGGCGGTTCTCATAAAGTCATTTACATACAAAACCTTTTGTCCGGGAGCAAGCGCGAAAATGCGGTCTATGAATTCGTAATTGACAGTTCTTGTGGCGACAATGATTTTACAGGTGGAGAAATCTATATGCTTTTCAACCTCATCTTCTATTAAGGAAGAAGAATACAGAATGAGTTCATTTTCAAACAGGTCAGGGAGTCCCTCGTCAATGGCATATCCTTCAAACTTAATGAGCTTTCCGAAAATGGAGATCAATTGATTTGTAAGTGCAATTTCTGTTTCTTTTGTGCCGGCAACGACTATCAATTTTCGCATCTCTTTACACCTCTTTAATGGTTTTTATAAGTGGTTATTGGTTGTAATTGGTTAACCATTTTATCTAGCATACCACATTTTTATTAGTATTTTCTGATTTTTTAAGTTGGCATGATTCTTGCATATTTATTAATGAAAATAAATTGAGGGGGAGATAAGCGTGAACAAAGAACAAAAAGCCTGGAAGGTGCCGCATACTTTCATCATTGTCTTCTTTGTGGTCATATTGGCTGCATTGCTGACCTATGTAGTGCCGAAAGGGCAATTTGAAACCCAGGAAGTAACTTATATGGAAGGCGGCGAGGAACAAACAAAAACGGTCCTTGATTCCGATTCTTTCAGCTACTTAACAGACGAAGAAGGAAATCTCGTCAGGGAGGGGACTGGGTTATTCGAGCCGGGCGGCGGTGCAGGTTTTCTTAACTATGTCTTTGAAGGACTTGTATCCGGAGATAAATGGGGCTCTGCAGTAGGGGTGATTGCCTTCATTTTGATCATTGGGGGAGCATTCGGAATCATCATGAAAACCAGGGCTATTGAAGAAGGGATCTTAAAGGTGATTGACCGGACCAAAGGGAAGGAAGTTTTAATAATACCAATCATGTTTTTCCTGTTCTCACTTGGAGGGGCTGTTTTTGGGATGGGCGAAGAAGCCATTGCCTTTGCGATGATCCTGGTTCCGATTATGATAGCGATAGGCTATGATGCGATTACTGGCATCATGATTACTTATGTAGCGACTCAGATAGGATTTGCCACTTCCTGGATGAATCCCTTCGGAGTGGCGATTGCACAAGGGGTTTCCGGAGTCCCGGTGCTTTCAGGTGCAACATTCAGGATTGTGATGTGGGTTGTATTTACAGCATTTGGAATATTCTATACGTGGAGATATGCCCAGAGTATCAAGAAAGACCCGAAGAGAAGCGCTTCTTATGAAACCGACAGTTATTTCAGAAAAGAAGGCAAGGTGCAAGACCTGAATTCTTCTTTTACAATAGGCCATATGCTTGTTGTTGCCGCAGTGGCTGTCGGGATAGGCTGGATTATTTGGGGAGTCATTGAACATGCATACTATATTCCGGAAATCGCAAGTCAGTTCTTTACCATTGGATTGACTGCCGGAATTATAGGAGTATTGTTCAAGCTGAATGGAATGACATGGAACGATTTAGCGGAAGGGTTTATTGAAGGAGCTAAAGATTTGCTGCCTGCAGCACTTGTTGTAGGGATGGCGAAGGGAATAGTCATCATTCTTGGCGGTGACAGCCCTGATGCGCCTTCAGTGCTTAACACTGTTCTGTATGGAGCGGGAAAGGTTGTGGGAGACTTTCCAGAAGCGGTTTCCGCATGGAGCATGTATCTCTTCCAGTCGATTTTCAACTTTTTCGTTGTTTCCGGCTCCGGACAGGCTGCATTGACAATGCCATTGATGGCTCCGCTTGCTGATATCGCAGGTGTAACACGTCAGGTAGCGGTCCTTGCCTTCCAACTTGGGGATGGGTTGACAAATATATTTGTGCCGACATCTGCTGCACTGATGGGAACTTTGGGTGCAGCCCGCATTGATTGGGGTGTCTGGGCTAAATTTATTCTCAAATTTATGCTGATCCTTTTCTTGTTGTCATCCATTTTTGTAATAACAGCTGTGTTTATGGGATATTAAGGCGGTTTTCGCATATATTGA
>NZ_QXIR01000033.1 GCF_003581585.1 Bacillus salacetis | reverse complement strand
GTAGTTGGGGGATCTCCCCCTGTGAGAGTAGGACGTCGCCAGGCTGTTATGAATTTTATATCGTCGCGGGGTGGAGCAGTTCGGTAGCTCGTCGGGCTCATAACCCGAAGGTCGCAGGTTCAAATCCTGCCCCCGCAATACCATTTTTGTCAAAATATCCTGCCTTGAGGCAGGATGTTTTGACTCTTATATCTCTCGTTACTTTAAGGAAGGATATTATCACTTAGTATCTGCTCCTTATATTAAGGATAGATAATTTGATAAGTAGTATCTGCTCCTTACATTAAGGAGAGATATTTTGACAAGTAGTATTCGCCCCTTAAATTAAGGAAGGATATTTTGCTTGTCAGCAAAAATCCCTGGTCCGGTAGTTCAGTTGGTTAGAATGCCTGCCTGTCACGCAGGAGGTCGCGGGTTCGAGTCCCGTCCGGACCGCCATCTATTAAATTGTGAGATTAGCGAAACGATGTTTCGTTATTTTTTTTGTCTTCATGAAAGATTTTTTGCTCAACCCGTGGAAATCGGGTAAACTACATATATACTTCATCCTTAGGAATTGATCATGCTCCTAAGGTTTTTTTATACTATTAAAGGAGAATTGTATGTCTGTATATGAATTAGAGACAAGCAGCCCTGAACAAACAACTGAATTTGCCATGCGGCTTGCTGAACTGCTTCAGGAAAATGATCTCCTGACACTGGAAGGTGATCTGGGAGCGGGTAAGACCACTTTTACAAAGGGGCTTGCCAGGGGTCTGGGAGTCAGGCGCAATGTGAACAGTCCCACTTTTACCATCATCAAGGAGTATCAGGGACGGCTGCCGCTGTATCATATGGATGTTTATCGGTTGGATGATTCCTTTGAGGATCTGGGATTTGATGAATATTTCAATGGCGGAGGGGTAACGGTTGTTGAATGGGCGCATTTAATAAAAGAGCAGCTTCCGGATGAGAAGCTTGCGATATCGATTATGAGAAAGTCCGACGATGAGAGGGTCATTACACTTAACCCGTCAGGTCAGAGATATGAAATGTTATGTAAGGAGATTTTTGAATGAAGATCCTTGGGATTGATACTTCCAATTACCAATTGGGAATTGCTCTTGCCAGTGATGAGGAAATCATTGGCGAATATATCACAAATATAAAGAAGAATCACTCTCTTAGAGCCATGCCGGCTGTGGAGATGCTTATGAAGGAGTGCGGTGTTTCTCCGGCTGAATTGAACAAGATTGTGGTTGCAGGCGGCCCTGGTTCCTATACAGGGGTAAGAATCGGCGTGACGATTGCGAAGACCCTTGCATGGACTCTTAATATTCCTGTTATCGGGGTTTCAAGCCTTGCCGTTTTGGCATCATCAGGAAGATATTTTGATGGGCTGATCTCTCCATTATTTGATGCGAGGAGAGGGCAGCTTTATGCTGGGCTATATAAATACAGTGAAGGCAAGCTGCAGTGTATGATCGATGATGCTAATCTGCCAGCAGAAGAATGGGCTGACAGCTTAGCGAGGTATGGGGAGAAGATTCTGTTCGTCGGGCATGATGTGAAGATTCACCAGGATGTCTTAAAAGATAAACTTGGAGAACAGGCAGTGCTCGCTGATATGACAAGCAGCAATCCCCGGCCATCCGAACTTATCAGGATTGGGATGGGGATGCCCGTGGAAAACGTCCATGGGCTTGTACCGAACTATATCAGACTGGCTGAAGCAGAAGCAAAGTGGAGAGAAGCGCAAAAATAGCAAGTAAACTGGGGAATGGTTATGAGTGAGTATACAGTAAGGTTGATGAATACAGAGGATTTGGACCAGGTCATGGAAGTGGAAAGCCATTCATTTTCCATACCCTGGAGCCGGGATGCATTTTTTAATGAATTGGAAACAAACCATTTTGCTACATATATTGTCATTGAGGACAATGATCAGGTCATCGGGTACTGCGGGGTCTGGATTATCGTCGACGAGGCCCATATTACCAATATCGCAGTTCTTCCCTCATACAGGGGCAGAGGCCTAGGCGGGAAGCTGATGGGGAGTATGATTGAGATTGCAAAGGAAATGGGTGCCAGGACCATGACGCTTGAAGTAAGGGTCAGCAATGATCCTGCCCAGTCTTTATATAGGAAGTTCGGCTTCCATGATGGCGGGATCCGCAAAAATTATTATTCTGACAACCAAGAGGATGCATTAGTTATGTGGGTGAAATTATATGAGTAAAGACACGTTTATCTTAGGAATGGAAACAAGCTGTGATGAGACAGCTGTTGCTATTGTCAAAAATGGAAAAGAGATTCTTTCTAATGTGGTAGCGTCTCAGATAGAAAGCCACAAACGCTTTGGCGGGGTTGTACCTGAGATTGCTTCCAGGCATCATGTTGAACAAATTACGATTGTGATCGAAGAAGCATTGAGCCGGGCTGGAATGACAATGAAAGAAATGGATGCAGTTGCGGTAACTGAAGGGCCGGGATTGGTAGGTGCGCTTTTAATTGGAGTCAACGCGGCTAAGGCTTTGGCTTTTGCCCATGGACTGCCTCTTATCGGGGTTCACCATATTGCCGGGCACATTTACGCCAACCGTTTAGTGACAGAAATGAAGTTTCCTCTTCTTTCATTGGTCGTCTCTGGCGGGCACACCGAGCTGGTTTACATGAAAGAGCATGGTTCCTATGAAGTCATTGGGGAGACGCGGGATGATGCAGCTGGTGAGGCCTATGATAAAGTAGCCAGGACCCTCAGCCTTCCTTATCCAGGCGGCCCGCATATCGACCGGCTTGCTGCTGAAGGTAACCCGGAAATTAATTTGCCTAGGGCATGGCTGGAAGCTGATTCTTTTGACTTCAGTTTCAGCGGCTTGAAGTCAGCGGTCATCAATACTGTCCATAATGCGGAACAACGTGGGGAAAAGATTGCACCGGAAACCCTTGCTGCCAGCTTCCAGGAAAGCGTCATTGATGTATTGGTCACCAAGACACTTAAAGCTGCAAAACAATATGAAGTAGAGCAGGTCCTGCTTGCAGGTGGAGTTGCAGCGAATAGAGGATTAAGAAGCAGGCTCGAAACGGAATTCGGGTCCCTGGAGGGTATAGAACTCGTAATACCCCCATTATCACTCTGTACAGATAATGCAGCGATGATAGCTGCTGCCGGGACGATTGAATTTGAAAAGGGAAAACGGGGGTCGATGGCGATGAATGCCAACCCTGGTCTGGATATCGAGAATTTTTAGGCTTGAAAGAGAAATCTTTCAAGTCTTTTTTATTTTCCGGGCTTGTCTGCAGCAGCTTTGGGGACAAGTTGTGGATATGAATTGGATCTTTGAAGGATGGCTGACACCATGGAGGGATACAGGAGCTGATTTGTATTAGAGTGGGGGTAAAAGTGTGGAAATGGCTACAATTTCTGCGTGTATTTGTAGGAGAGTGACGGACTGAGCGGGATGATACATACAAAAAGGGTTCAGATTAGTACTAGAGTGGGGATAAAAATGTGGAAAAGCCTACAAATCCCGAGGTATTTGTAGGAGAGTGACAAGCAGAACGGGAAGAAACCTACAAAAAAACATCCATATTTTTATTAGAGACAGAAAAGAACGTAAAATCACCTGCCAATCCTGGGTTCATCCCCAGGAAAACCACCTCCACACTAAAAGTTACCCTCAGGTCATCCACAATGCCCCTAAAAACCGCTAAAAAGTTTAAGGTTATTAAAAACAGGGAATAAGAAAATATATAATTTTGCCTAAATAAGAACATGTGTTTTGTACACAGGTTGTGGATAAGTTGTTAGTAAGTCAAGCTGCAGTTGTGTAAAAACACGAGGAAAAATTTCCTATTTTTTTGTGAGTAATGGGGATAATTGTGGATTAAATTGTGGATAATGTGGAAAAGTCTAGTGAATAAAGAGATATAAGCAACTCTTCTGTTAATAACTTTGTGGAATAAAGAGCATCTCAATGAAAATGAAAAACGGCTCAGGGTCTGTCTGTCCCTGAAGCCGTTTTTATTAAGGTTGGAGAAGTTCTTCGATTTCAGCCCATTCATCCATGTATTCCTCCAGTGACTTCTTGGAGGATTCCAGCTTTTCATTCAGATCCGACACTTTTTCATGATCTTGGAAGACATCCGGATCACATAGCTCTGTCTCCAAGGTGCCAATGCTTTCTTCCAGCTCTTCCATCAGTGCCTCGAGTTCTTCTACACGCCTTCTCCGCTGCCTATCAAGCTTTTTCGCTTCTTTATCCTGTTGATAATTTTGCTTTTCCACTTTTACAGGAGCATGGCTTTGAACCTGCTTGCTTTCTTCGAGTTGAGCCAGTTCGAGGATTTCATTTTTCTTTTGAACATAGTAATCGTAGTCACCGAGAAATTCGACTGCCTCGTCGGGAGATAACTCGACTACCTTGGTGGCAATCCGGTTGATGAAATAGCGGTCATGGGACACAAACAGGATGGTTCCCGGATAATCAATCAGTGCGGATTCCAATACTTCCTTGCTGTCGAGATCCAGATGGTTCGTCGGCTCATCCAGAATCAACAGATTTGCCTTCTGGAGCATCAGTTTTGAAAGAGCAAGCCTGGCTTTTTCCCCGCCGCTGAGAGTGGTGACAGGCTTTAGCACATCTTCACCGGAGAAGAGGAAGTTGCCCAATACTGTCCGGATTTCCTTCTCATCCTTCATCGGGTATTCATCCCAGAGCTCATTCAAAACGGTTTTGTTGGAAGAAAGCTCGGCCTGTTCCTGATCGTAATAGCCGATGGATACATTTGACCCAAAGGAAAAACTTCCGCTGACTGGCTGCAGCCTCTTGATGAGTGTTTTTAACAGCGTGGATTTTCCGACTCCATTTGGCCCCACAAGGGCAGCACTATCCCCTTTGGACAACGTCATATCTATCGAGGAGGAAATTGCATCATTTTCATATCCGATTGAAAGATCATTGACTTTAAGGACATCATTTCCGCTTGGCCGATCGATGGTAAAAGAAAATGTTGCCGACTTTTCATCCCCTTGAGGACGGTCCAGCAAGTCCATTCTTTCAAGTTTCTTTCGCCTGCTCTGGGCAAGCTTGGTGGTGGACGCACGCGCAATATTTTTCTGGATGAAGTCCTGCAGTTTGGCGACCTCTTCCTGCTGTCGCTCGTACTGCTTCATTTCCCTTTCAAACATTTCCGCTTTCATCTCAAGGAACTGGCTGTAGTTTCCGTGGTATTTCTTTGAATTGGATCGGGAAACCTCATATACCTGGTTTACGACCTTGTCTAAAAAGTAGCGGTCATGGGAAACGATGAGGATCGCACCTTCATATCCTTGAAGATACTGCTCGAGCCATGACAATGTATCGATATCAAGGTGGTTGGTAGGCTCGTCCAGAATCAGGATATCCGGTTTGGTCAATAACAGTTTTCCCAGGGCAAGGCGTGTCTTCTGCCCGCCGCTCAAGGTTGAAATCGGCGTGCTGTAGTCGAACCCGGCAAAATTCAAACCGTGAAGGACGGAGCGTATATCCGCTTCAAACTGATAGCCTCCGGATTCTTTGAATTTCACTTGGATGTTATCATAATCTTTCAGGATTCTATTATACCTATCCGCATTCTCGTAGATATCCGGATCAGCCATTTCCTGTTCGAGCTTGCGAAGGTCTGTTTCCATTTTGAGAAGATCGTCAAAGACCGAAAGCATTTCTTCCCAAATGGATAATCCGGATTCCAGGCCGGTATGCTGGGCAAGATAACCGATGGAGACCTCCTTGGGTTTAATGATTTCTCCTGAATCATAGGAGAGCTGTCCGGAAATAATCTTTAATAAGGTAGATTTTCCGGCGCCGTTCCTTCCAACAAGAGCAACGCGGTCCCGGTTCTGGATTTCGAGTTTAATATTGGATAAGATCACATCAGCCCCGAAGGACTTTACGATTTGATTGACTTGTAATAATATCATTTCATTCACCTCTATATAGTAGGCTCTCATTTTTTTAAAGGCTGGCGTCACATACTTTTATAGCAGAAAAGGCCCTGGTATAAGAGTAAGTAAAACCAGTCATGGTTCTATTAGTATAGTGTATCTCAAAATCAATGGGGACGGAAGCGGAAGCCTCCTGGCACAACAGACAGCATAGGCAAAATAGTGTATGATAATAGAAACGGAAACGGCGGGAATATAGGGTTTACCATGAAAAGGAATTGACATATTGCTGTAACAAGCACAGAATGAAAAGGGTGACTTCGTACGCTCTGATGGAAGCGTTATCAGATGGTATGAAGTGAGAGGCAGGTAAAAAAAGCTCAAGCGAATACAATGTGGGGGAATGGCAATGAATCAGGAAAGTACAAAGATTCCACAAGCGACAGCTAAACGGCTGCCGTTATACTATAGATTCATCAAAAACTTACACTCCTCGGGAAAGCAGAGGGTGTCTTCTAAAGAGTTGAGTGAAGCGGTAAAGGTAGATTCCGCAACGATCAGGCGTGATTTTTCGTATTTTGGTGCGTTAGGAAAGAAGGGGTATGGGTACAATGTTAACTACCTGTTATCTTTCTTCAGTAAAACGCTTGATCAGGATGCACTGACAAAGGTCGTGCTGATCGGTGTCGGGAATCTGGGCACAGCTTTTTTACACTATAACTTTATAAAAAATAATAACACAAAAATTGAAATGGCATTCGATGTCGATCCGGGCAAGGTAGGTTCTATCATTGGCGATGTCCCGGTATACAGTCTGGATGATATGGAAAAGCATCTAGAGGATAATGGAATTGAAGTGGCCATCATGACCGTCCCGGCAGGTGCCGCCCAAAATATCACCGACAGGCTCGTGCAGGCAAACATCAAGGGAATCTTGAACTTCACCCCTGCAAGGCTGACTGCACCGGACCATATCAGGATCCACCACATCGACCTGGCAGTAGAGCTGCAATCGCTGGTCTACTTCCTGAAGAATTATTCTGAAGATGACACCGAAATGTCACAAGAAGAAAATAGAACATGATAGCAATAATAAACCGGATAAGTTATGATAGAACAAGGAGGTGAGCGTTATGCCACTAGGACCAGGTAGCCTCATATTGATCGCAATTGTTGCTCTATTGATTTTCGGACCGAAGAAATTGCCGGAATTGGGGAAAGCAGCAGGAAACACTTTGCGTGAATTCAAAAACGCAACAAAAGGCTTAGCAGATGACGACGACGATACAAAGAATAAAGATGCTAAGTAAATGTAAGGATTGAACGCTATGAGTCATAATGAAATGACACTTTATGAACATATAGGAGAACTCAGGAAACGGCTCATGTTTGTAGTCGTTTTCTTCATGTTGGCGTTTCTTGGCAGCTTCTTCCTCGCCGAACCGCTGATCAGGTACTTACAGCATGCGGATGAAGCAAAAGAACTGACAATGAATGCATTCAGGCTGACAGATCCGCTGAAGATCTATTTGGAGATGATGGTGTTCATCGCTCTGATCATCACCTCTCCGCTCATCCTTTATCAATTGTGGGCATTCATCAGCCCCGGCTTGCTTGATAGAGAGAGAAAGGTAACATTAAGCTACATCCCGATTTCGCTGTTGTTATTTCTGGGAGGATTATCGTTTTCTTATTTCATTCTCTTCCCATACGTAGTCAAATTCATGATGAACTTGTCGAATGAATTGAACATCCAGCAGGTAATCGGCATCAATGAATACTTTAACTTCCTATTCCAGCTGACACTTCCTTTCGGCTTGCTGTTTCAGCTGCCGGTCGTGATGCTGTTTTTGACAAGGCTGGGGATCATCACCCCGATGTTCATGGGCCAAATGAGACGCTATGCGTACTTCATTTTGCTTGTCATTGCAGCCTTCATCACGCCGCCGGACATCGTCTCACATATGATGGTAACCGTACCACTGCTGCTTTTATATGAAGTCAGTATCTGGATTTCAAAGATCGGTTATAAAAAAGTGCTCCAGGCGGAACAGGAACTGCAAAGGGAACTATATGAAGAAGAAAGAAAGAGAGAGGAATGACCTGACGGGTTGTTCCTTTTTGTGTTGTTCAGGGTGTTACCATCCCATGGGGCTTAAGTGACTTTCATATATTGTAAAACCAGCGGCTGTCCTGACTTGTCTAATGGCAGACGTTGCACAAAAAATGGAAAACAAGGATGAAAACCCAAGAATATTCCTCCGCTGGTTCATAGTCTATATTGTCTCTGATAAAAAAAAGAATGAGGAGGAATATGTGTATGAATCACAATGGATTTAATCTTCAAGATCAAAGGGTTTTTGGCCGGCCGGGGTTCGGATTTGGCGGATTTGGGCGTCCAGGCTTTGGGTTTGGCTTCGGCAGACCTTTCGGGTTCGGGTTTGGGTTTCCATTCTTAACGGGGTTGGCAGCAGGAGCTTTGCTGGCACCACGGCCGTACTACTACCCGTATCCTTACTATCCGTATGCCCCGTATCCTTACTATTATTGAGTAGAAAAGCTCTCCTGTTGACGCGGGAGGGTTTTTTGGTTTGATTGCCGATCAGGAAAAAGCGGCCTTTGAGGTGGTCGAGGTTTTTTTTAAGATGTTTGATGTGTCATAGACATAGGATAGAGCGTGTAAGGGGTTATGGAATTCAGTTTTGGAAAAATCGATAGGTCATAGAGGGTGAATGAATGCGTGGAATTCAGTTTTGGAAAAATCGATAGGTCATAGAGGGTGAATGAATGCGTGGAATTTAGTTTTGGTGAAAAAGAGGAGGTCATAGAGGGTGTATGGAGGTGTGGAATTCAGTTTTGGTGAAATCGATGAGGTCATAGAGGGTGTATGAGGGTGTGGAATTCAGCTTTGGAAAAATCGATGCTGTCATAGTAAACGAAAGAAGAAGCAGAAGGGGGTATTTTTAAAACAAACAGCCATAGACCAAGCAGCCCGGATGCAGACTTTTTTTCTCCGAATCACCGCCCAAAAAAAGAAGCCCCAAAAGGACTTCTTCTATTTCTTGTTATTCAAATGTTTCTTGATCTTGAAGTGCATGGCGACCATCCTGATCCCTGATCCGAAATCAAGTGTGGCCAGCAGCACCATCAGGTATGAGAAAAATCCCCATCCATGGTCATTTACATTTCGAATGGCAAAGTACGTAAATAGAACCCCGAGGAGGATATAAAGTATGCCGCTGAACAAAGGTGATCTCCTCATTAAAAGAATCCTCCTATAAATCCTTGTATTTTTTCTGCTTCCTGCATCATTCTTTCAATATCTTCCCTGAAGATGGACTGCATCAAAACCACCAGGGAGTTCATCGAGACGTGGGCAATGATCGGTACGATGATTCTTTTCGTTCTTACATAAAGGAAAGCAAAGGTGAAGCCCATGGCCGAGTACAACAGAACATGCTCCGGCTCGAAGTGGGCAAAGGCAAAAATGACCGAACTGATCAGTGCAGAGATGATGAAGGAAAACCGCTCATATAGAAAACCGAAAATGATTTTCCTGAACACAATCTCTTCAAGGATAGGGCCGATTACGGCAGCAACGATCATGGCCAGGGGCACATAGTCAATGATGCGGACGATATTCTGTGTATTCTCGGAGCCCATTTCAATTCCAATCAACCGCTCGATATTGATTGCCAGGCCTTGGGCAAAGAATGCCATGAAGATACCCGCAATTGCCCAGAGAGCTGAAAATAGGGCTGACATGGGTGCTTCTCTTTCAAGCTTCGTGCTTGTCTCGGTTTTCCTTAACAGGACCCAAACGACGATGAGCGCAATCGAGAATGAAAAAATCAGCCAGTATCCCGGAACAATCGCTTTCGCCTGTTCGCTCGTCTGGTTGAACCAATTCACAGCGATATTATAAAAAACCGGAATTCCGATAATGCTCGATAGCTGCATGATGATATAGGCGATAAGAACGTAGCCGTACTGTTTTTTCAAGATGATATCTCCTTATATAGAATCAGTTAAGGTGATCCTTATTAGCTTCTGCTTTTCTTTACAATTTTACTAATAAAGCGGCTTTTTCGCAAAGAAAGAGGTCTTATACTTGTATACGATAGCGCCTGTCTTAAAAGAACCCGAAGTTAACAAATTTGAGCAGGAATCACAATTGCATAATGATAGCCAGTCCCGCATAAAATAAGAGGGTGTGTTTTTTGATGGAATTTGACGAAAAAAAATTTAAGCAGGACTCTTGCAAAATGAAAACGAATTATTTATTATAATAAATGTGTTAGCACTCACTGTTAATGAGTGCTAATAATAAAGAATACTTACATAATATATGAGGAGGTTGTTTCACTTGTTAAAACCACTAGGTGATCGCGTCGTTATTGAGCTAGTAGAGTCAGAAGAGAAAACAGCAAGCGGTATTGTTCTGCCGGATTCAGCTAAGGAGAAGCCTCAAGAAGGCAAAGTTGTTGCTGTAGGTGCAGGCCGTGTTCTTGATAATGGTGAACGTGCAGCTCTTGATGTAGCTGCCGGCGATAAAATCATCTTCTCTAAATATGCTGGTACAGAAGTGAAATACCAAGGCACAGAATACCTGATCCTTCGTGACAGCGACATTCTGGCTGTAATCGGCGAATAATCGATCTTTAACTGAAAAAATAAACCTAACCACTTACAAGGAGGTCTTTTATAATGGCTAAAGATATTAAATTCAGCGAAGAAGCACGTCGTTCCATGCTTCGCGGTGTGGACCAATTAGCAAATGCGGTAAAAGTAACTCTTGGACCAAAAGGACGCAACGTGGTACTTGAGAAAAAATACGGTTCGCCGCTAATCACAAATGATGGTGTGACAATCGCGAAAGAAATCGAACTTGAAGATGCATTCGAAAACATGGGTGCAAAGCTTGTTGCCGAAGTAGCGAGCAAAACAAACGAAATCGCTGGTGACGGTACAACAACTGCAACGGTTCTTGCACAAGCGATGATCCGTGAAGGTCTTAAAAACGTTACAGCTGGCGCGAACCCTGTAGGTATCCGCAAAGGTATCGAAAAAGCGGTTCAATCAGCAGTTGAAGAACTTAAAAACATCTCCAAGCCAATCGAAAGCAAAGAGTCCATCGCACAGGTTGCGGCAATCTCTGCTGCTGACGAAGAAGTCGGCCAATTGATCGCTGAAGCAATGGAGCGCGTTGGTAACGACGGCGTCATCACAATCGAAGAATCTAAAGGATTCTCTACAGAGCTTGACGTTGTGGAAGGTATGCAGTTCGACCGCGGATATGCATCTCCTTACATGGTGACTGATTCTGACAAAATGGAAGCAGTCCTAGATAACCCGTATGTCTTGATCACTGACAAGAAAATCGGAAACATCCAGGAAATCCTTCCGGTACTTGAGCAAGTTGTTCAACAAGGCAAGCCATTATTGATTGTTGCTGAAGATGTTGAAGGCGAAGCCCTTGCAACATTGGTAGTGAACAAACTTCGCGGAACATTCAATGCAGTGGCTGTTAAAGCTCCTGGATTCGGTGACCGCCGTAAAGCTATGCTTGAAGACCTTGCCATCCTTACAGGCGGTGAAGTGATCACAGAAGATCTTGGACTTGATCTTAAATCTGCGAACATCAGCCAGCTTGGACGCGCAGCGAAAATCGTTGTTACAAAAGAAAACACTACAGTTGTTGAAGGTGCAGGCGAGCCGGATCAAATTTCTGCCCGCGTGAATCAAATCCGTTCTCAAATGGAAGAAACAACTTCTGAGTTCGACCGTGAAAAATTACAAGAGCGCCTTGCTAAGCTTGCAGGCGGTGTAGCGGTAGTCAAAGTTGGTGCGGCTACTGAAACAGAATTGAAAGAGCGCAAACTGCGCATCGAAGACGCCTTGAACTCAACTCGTGCGGCTGTTGAAGAAGGTATCGTTTCCGGTGGTGGTACTGCCCTTGTGAACGTATACAACAAAGTAGCTTCCCTTGAAGCTGATGCCGATGTGAAAACTGGTATCAACATCGTTCTTCGCGCACTTGAAGAGCCAATCCGTCAAATCGCACACAACGCTGGCCTTGAAGGATCCATCATCGTTGAGCGCCTTAAGAAGGAAGAAATCGGAACTGGCTACAACGCAGCAACTGGCGAGTGGGTAAACATGATCGACTCTGGTATCGTTGACCCAACAAAAGTTACGCGTTCAGCACTACAAAACGCAGCATCTGTTGCAGCAATGTTCCTAACAACTGAAGCAGTAGTTGCAGACATCCCTGAAGAAAACCCAGCCGGCGGCATGCCAGACATGGGCGGAATGGGTGGAATGGGCGGCATGATGTAATCTGCTCCCTCAATCCCTTGTAATATAAGGGTTTATGAGTATTTGCTAACATAATGCTAACATGATATTAAATAGAAGCTTCTCATTAGTTAAATTAACTTATGAGAAGCTTTTTTTATTTCCCAAGATTCAAAAAGATTACTAACCCATTTTTAAAAATTTTAACACTTTACTGGAAAAAACAGGTTTATTTTACAAAAAGAAGTGGTAAAAAATACTGATTTATCTACAAAGAAGTCATGACCATTGTACTACCACCTAATTTATTGGAATAAAAAACCATACAAAGGATCTATTTAATTTTAAGTAATATTCTGGAAAAATAAAGTGGAACAGTTTTGCCTTCTAGTATTTATTACCACATGATCGTGATGATTCGCAATAAGATAACAGAGAGCTTAATATTTTCAATATCACCCCAGCACTGTAGTTTGCATAATTCTTCTCTTTTTCGTGTAATTCATACTGATGATTAAATCATTTGTTATCTTGCATAACCAATAAAACCAGGAGGATGAGAAAATGACGGAAATCAAAATGGAATACGGAGAGATTGAAGTAAATCTGAATGAAATTCGGAATGCTTGCGGATCACTTCAACCCCAAGGAACACAACCTATAGAGGGAAACATGCTTGAATGCACAAGAAGACTGGAAGAGACTACAAAGAGCCTTCAAAACTTGTTATTTAGATACCAAAAAATTTTAAATCAAAATATATCATCGACTTACAAATCAGTGGATTTCATGAGGGAAACAGATAGACAAGTTTCAGGGAACATTAAAGATCATGTGCAAATCCAGGAACATAGGTAAATGAGGTGAGAGAGTGAAAGTACTAAAAGCACTGCCTTTTCACGAAGGCATTAAAAGTCAGCAGGAGAACTTGAAACGCTTGCAGGGAGAAATTGAAGCTATTCTAGAAGCAATCGAAAGCTTTTCCAGAATGGAAGAATCTCTTAAAGGAAAGGGAGGAAGTGCGATAAGGGCATTTTATAGAGATTGTCATGTTCCTTTTTTAGAATTTTTCTTAACCTTTAGGGACAAATTCAACATTATGCTAGATCAAATGCTGTCTGCATTAAATTCTCTTGAACCTCATTCTTCTGGTGTCATACGGGAGGATTTCCTAGAAGGTGAGATCCAGTCAAAATTAAATGAAGTAAGACAGCTGACTGCCAGTCTCACTGATGAAGGAAATGCTATTATACGCTCTGTTTCGGATATTGTTATGATTCCTAAGCTGAATGATGAAAATTTT
Organism: Bacillus salacetis; assembly: GCF_003581585.1. GTDB lineage: Bacteria > Bacillota > Bacilli > Bacillales > Bacillaceae_B > Rossellomorea > Rossellomorea salacetis. The sequence goes on along the minus strand of NZ_QXIR01000033.1, from coordinate 43,431 downwards.
CAAGATAGCGTCTGGAGAGCTGTAAAGAAAAAAGATGATACAATTACTGACCTTCACCAATTTGACCGGTCTCAAACTACTGCAATGGACATGATTGCAGATGACATTGAAACTATGGAGCAATGGCTGTCCGATCTTGAGGGTATGATTAAGGATGGACTGGTGAATAACAACTTTCCTACTAAACAGTGGAAAGAGTATATATCTGTTTCGCCCTTAACAACTGAACTGGCAAAGCGAAATGGGGAGGAAGTTAAGGAGGACCTTCGGCTTAAGCAAAAGGAAGATGTTTCTTCCCAAAAAAGGTATAATGCTATTGTATCTGGTGCTATTACAAGCTTTAGAATGTTTAGAGCAGGGCGAAAAGACGGGTTAAGAATAGAAAAAGTGTACAATCCGCAGACAGGAAAACATTCTTATAGAATGTATGCAACAGAGCGAGCTCTAGAGTCTTTTGGTGTGCTGCCTGATAGAAAAGCTAAGGGGGAGCTGATGAAAAGTCTCCCTAAAAACATGAGAAAATATACAGAAAAGCATAAAATTATTGCGGAAAATAAAGTAGTTACCTTAAAATATGCTTCTAAAAAGCCAGGTCAGTCGGGATGGTCAAAGGTCGGAGATGATATACTCAAAGAACATGCACCGCTTGCTTATTGGAATAACCAGGCTACCAATACTGAAAAATTGAAAACTGTTGGTAAAGCTGCTATTTCAGGAGCGGGTAAATCTTTTAAAGATGCAGTAGACTTTAAAGGGATTGCTACTAGCGGTCCGGGAAAAAGCTCCATAAAAGCTCTAGGACCACTAGGTGCAGGACTCACCTACTATAGTAACCATCATAAAGCAGTAGAAGATGGTCTTACTGGAAGTGCAGCGGTGGGGAGAGCAACTGTAGATACTACAATTGACCTCGCTGTTTCGGGTGCGGTACAAGCTGCATTTACTGCTGCTGGTACAGCGTTTATTCCAATTCCGGGAGTAGGAACTGCCATAGGGATTGGAGCCGGTATGTTTGCAAACTACCTGTTAAACAAGAAAAGCGAGAAATCGGGCAAATCCGTTTTAGACAACATCAAAGGCTGGTTTCGCTAAATTGGAGGATGTAAGATGTTTAAAAGATTGACAGAAGAAGATTTTGCCGTATTAAGAGAGCCACTGAGATCTGGCAGACAAAGCCCTGGTTCCCTCGGTGGTATCCTTTTCCTTGGCTGCTTTCTGCAATTCCTGCTTTACTATTTAATTTATTATATCGCTGCTGAAAGTACAGTTTATCCCAATGTGGAAAAGATTAAAATAATTCATTTTTGGATTACCATTCTATTAACTGTTTTTTCGGCTATTTTTGCAATTTCAGCCGTGTATAAGAAGTTTGAAAAAACTCAGTACCTAACGTCAATTATCGTTTCTCAAAACCTTTTCGGAGTATATCTTTACATTGGTGCTCTGTTTTTAATCGGTGAAAAGGATGGTGCAACAGCAGAATTTCTAATCTCTTTTACATTTATCACGTTATCGGTCGCTGCAGCCCTGTTTCTGGCTGTATTTGTCCGTTTTTACGTTCTTCTTCAAAAGGGACAATACCGTGAGGGCTCAGCAAAAGGGGAACTAAGAGAGAAGTTTGAAGCTACCTCGTATATTCCGATTGCCATTATAGGCGGCACAGGAGTTGTCCTTATTGTCAATTCTTTGTTGAGAAATGGAGTAATGGGAGGGTCTCTTGAATCGAATATATTTACAGTTCTTCCACTGCTCATATTCTATACAATGATTTTCGTCTTGCCCGAGCAACTGGTGATTCTTTATTGCAAATTCCGTTTTAAAAGCTTTAATTTTAACTGGAGCGGTCATTTGTACCCTATGGAGGATCCAAAACCTAATGCTTTAAAAAAGACCAGGTGATTTTTAGGAAGTATCTGAAGGTGGATGTTAAGGGTGAAATTACTTTTAAATTACCGATCTATAACAATATGCACTATTGCTCAGGCAGATTGAGACTAAACTAGATAAGATATAACAGATGACTTTTTAATAAAGAGGGTGAATATCCTTGCTAAATAAATTACCTGAGCACTATTTTGAAGTTTTAAAAGCACCCATTATTACAGGGAGGCAAAGTCCTAATTCTTTTGGGGGAAATATGATTATGGCTATCCCTCTTCACTGGCTGCTTTATTATATAACTCATTCTACGGCCTCTTCATACACAAAGTATCCTGGTACAGAAACGATAAAGGAGATACATTTTACAGCAACCATCTGTATCAGTATATTAAGCTTGTTGTTCGGAATCCCTGCAATTTATAAAAGGTTTGAGAAACTGCAATATCTTGTGTCAATTCTGGTTTCTCACATGCTTTTTACTGTTCCGGGTCTATTATGGCCCCTGTTTACCATTGGACAAGGAGAAATAGCTACTGCAGAGTCTTTAGTAACTTTTACTGTAATTATTTTTACCACTGCAGCAATTTTACTGGGAGTTACAATCTTTCGTTTTTTAAGGCTGTTAAAAAAAGGAGAGTATCAGGAAGGATCAGCACGAGGGGAAATCAGGGAGCGGTTTGAGGCTAAATCCTACTTTCCTATTGCCGTTGTAGGTGGTCTCATAGTTGTATTCATTACTCAGTATTTCATCAGGAACTTCCAAATGAATTCAATAGAATCCATAACATTGATCATCCTCCCCCTCCTGATTTTTTACGCCATGATTTTCGTCCTGCCCGAGCAGCTGGTGATTCTTTACTGCAAATTCAGGTTTGATAGTTTCAATGTTTATCAGAGAAGTGTAAAACCTTCTAAAAAAGTTGTATTGGAAAGGAAGGGATAAGAATGGATATCAGAAGAGGTTCTCTCTATTTTGACCACTTGATGACGTATTCCATGATAGGGAAAAAAGAGGATTGGCAGGAAGGCTTTGCTGTTCTTGAAGAGCTGGAATTGGAGCAGAGAGTCTATAAAAATGGACCTGTCTTTTTTACTTTTAAATCCAATGAAGCTGGCGGCGAAGGGGAGTTTACATACTATCTGCCAATCAATGAAGAGGTCGAGATGGCAGGAGACTCGGATATTCAATACCAGGAAAAGGTGGATGTGCGGGATGCCCTTCTTCTAAGGCAGGCTGATCAATATCAGGATTTCAACCAAGCGTATGATAGCATCAAGACCTATGCATCCGAAAACGGAGTGGATGTAGAAGATTCATTTTATTGTGTTTTGCTGGAAGTCTATGATGACATCATGCTTGATCTCTATGTCCCTGTGGCGGGTACAGGTGATTCCTATGGTGCATGATCAGCATGCCATTACATATAAAAACGTAGCTTCCAAACTGTACCGGTTCCTTCCAGAAGAAATTAACCTGGCTTTTGAGGACTTTGAAGAGCTGTTGACAAAGCATGGATACCACACCACTGGTGAAATGTTTTTCGCAATCATGAGCAATCCCTTCGATGAGTTGATGGTGGCAGAAATTTTCTTTGTCATGGAAGAAGACCGGATGGAGCTGCGGAAAGATGAAAATGTGAACTTCCGGAGTTATTTCTTCGTTAAGGAAATGGTCATGACAAGGGCTCTTGAAGAATTCGAGATGAGTTCACAGGAAAAGTTCTGGGAGATACTAAATTATATCAAGACGAAAGATCAGGTTCAGACTACCCCTATTTTCGTAGATTATAAGCAGACCACCAAAGGGACAACCTTTGTGGAAATGAGTGCCGGCATGAGCCGATATTGATTAAAGAAAGGCTGTTCCTTCATTAAAGAGGGACTGCCTTTTTGAGTTGGAACTAGGCGGTCATTACATAGCAAATAGTTTTATTGAGTCTAAGGATAGGGTATGGGGAAGTGTTGGTACAGAATACTTATGAATTCAGCAGAGGAGATGTGATTTTTGAGAAAATGGTGGGTAATTAGTTTGGTCTTGGCAGTTTTATTAACAGCATGTGGTGATAATGAGGGAAATAGTACAGAAGCCAGCGGTGAACAGGAAGCAGAAAAAACCGAGAGCAACAAAGGCAATAAAGGTGAGGGAGTTGCTGAAGGCGGGGAAGTACTGGGTTTAGGTGACACCATAGAGTTTCAATCGAATATAGGAAATTATAAATTAACGATAAATTCAGTAGAATCTATGGAAGAGTATCAGGGGGAGACTCCGCAGCGGGAAATATTCCTGGCAGTTGAAGTTACAGTAGAAAACTTAGCGGAGGAACCGTTAGTTGCTGATGATGCTGCCTATTTACGGTTGACCAGTGACGTGGATTCATCAGGCACATTGAACATTCTTTTGGGTGATATGGAAGTGTGGGATAAAGAACTGGAGAAAGGTGAATCTGATACCCGGAAGCTGTTCTATGATACACAAAGAGCGACGGAGTACAGCTTATTATATAATCATGCTACTGAAAACCATAAATTACTTGAGGATGTAAAGTGGGTCTTTACAGATGAAGAAGTCGACTAGCGTATTTCGAACCTTGCCAGGAACTCTCTATTACACTCAGTAAATCTGGAGCAACAAAGGCGAATGTAATTGGGGCTCGCAATTTACGTGACGGAGAATGAATTCCAATTTAGTAAGATGAGTGAAATCACTGGATTATGGACTTCAGAAAAACTCCCAGATTACTTTTTTAATACGAACCTCAATCAATCAAGTTCAAGGAAATTATGCATTAGAAAAATCCTCACAGAAGTACTAGTGAGGATTTTTCTTTATGTATAGAAGTTTTCTATCGATTGTTTTATTTAGAATGCCGGCCGCTGTGGATAGCCTCAATTGCCTGGTGTATTCGTTCTTGATCGCCTATTGCATCCAGTAGGGCTATGCCTTCAATGGTGACAAGGGCAAGCGAAGCCATTTGTTCTTTATTTTCGTGATCTTCCACTTGCAGCACGTTGATATAGAACTGATGAAAACTATCCATGATTTTTTTTGCAGTGCTGTAAAAGGGGTCATTCTCTGAACCTGTCCCTATCAGTTCAATCCATAACTTCATATAGGGGCGAACCTGGGGGTTTTGCATCGTGTCATATAAGAATGGAACAAGGTCTTGAAATGAAAGTTTTTCTGTTTTTGTATTTTTCAGCATATGAATAAGCCTGTCGGAAATGGCAGACAGGATGGTGGTCAGTAATTCTTCTTTGTCATTAAAGTAGTGGAGAAGCATCCGGTCACTTGTTTCCGCTGCTTTGGCTAAGTTTCTCAAGCTGGCAGCCTGCAAGCCATTTGAGAGAATATAGTCGGCCGTTTTCTCAATGATATCCTGCTTCTTTAGTTCTCCTTTTTTCATGAAGAGCTCCTTACATCCTTTTTGAGTAGTATAACACACCACCTGAAAAAGCTAGTGTGGCAGGAAGTTATTTTCTTCATTGATTAAAAATGTAGTGAGTGCTACACCATTTATGTAGCAGTTGCTACATTCTTAGGAAGAGGTGATGATGGTGGCGGGAGAAAATGTTCTTGAGAAGGATGGCAAGTGGAATCCTTTGAAATCCCCCCAGGTATTACTTGTATTCGTGATTGGGTTGTTTGGTATCTTAACGGGTTTGGCTGTTTATCAACACGGGCTTTTGGGAATCTTTGCTCAGGCATTCAGTAATTCAGCTTCTTTACAGGTCTTCGCCGATTTATTCATCTCATTAATTCTAGTGTTGGTTTGGATGTGGTACGATGCCAGGAAATCGAATCGATTTTTCTGGCCTTGGGCATTCCTCACATTAGGAATCGGTGTTTTTGGTCCGCTGTTGTATTTGCTGTTTCGCAGGCAGGCACAGGGGTGAACTTGTAGAAAGTTTGTTTTCTCATCAGTTTGTGCTTGCGTATTCTTTTTCACAAAAATTTTCTAGGTGAATTAGGGATATCCATGGAATTTCATCATGCACCAGCAGCAAAGTTTACTATCAGTAATTGCTAAAGGCCGCCCTTTATGATGGACGGCCAAATATGTTTATAAAGGAGGAACTTCATTCCACATCCCGAAACCTGAACATGGATTCATAGAAATGGGTTTGATGCTCTGTTTGAAAAGAGTATTTACTCCAAACGCTTGAATTCTCTAATGTTTCCTCTGTCTCGACTAACCTCAGCTCTCCTGCATCAAGGGTCATGATGACGGATTCAACTATTTTCAATTCTTTTTTATCGTAGTCCAATGCCCTTATGCGCACCTGGACTTCTTTTTGTTCGTCCAAATTGTTTTTGACGAAGAAAAAGTTGTTGTACTCCTCGCCGGCACAGCTGTTTGTCCTGCGGCGGATGCAGTCTTTTTCAGAGTTCATGAAGAGCACGGTGAATTCTTTATCGGCTTCGGTTTCTGCCAGTGCGTCCATTGCGGTCTCAATTTTGTTAACGTAGGAGGCCTTTTGGGCAAAAGGAAAAACCCATGTGAATAACAGCAGAAATGTCAGGCAGAACACACCCGTAAAGATCCAAATGGCTTTTGGATTATGAATCGATTTTGGGGCTCCTCTATAGAGGATGCTTACAACGATATTGATGATGGACAAGATGATCAGGAACGCCCCTGTAATCATAAGGCCGATCATGTTTTCGAAAAGATTGGAAAAGAATGCGAGCTGATAGGAGCTGTAGAAATACCAATTAACGATTCCACTGATCAGGAGCATGATGATAAGAAGACCAGCAGGTTTCTTCCACTCGATTTTTTCCCGTTTCCCGCTTTTTACATCGGATGCAGACCATATTACCCATAAGAATGGGATCATAAAGATCAGAGTGATGATAGCGATGATTCCCATGTCATTCTTCCTTTCCTGCACGGGACTATTAGATCCCTGGTTTGTATTGAAAACTAAGCATTTATATCCAGTCTTACAAAGACTTAATACCTTAGTACGGAAGGGTGTAAACCGAAAGTGACCGTAGAGGACTCTTGAAGCCTGCTTTATATTATGGAGCAGGCTTTTTTTGATGTATAATTTTAGAAGTGAACACTGTTGCAATAGTCAGAAGAAAGACAATTTCCATGGAGTGAAGATACATATGAGTAAAAACAAAAATCATAAAAGAATTAGATTTAGAAGAATCCTGCAAGTCATCATGGTCATCATTGGCGGTTTCATTGCTGCTTATGGGCTGGAAACGGTATTGATTCCCAACAGTGTATCCGACGGAGGTGTGACCGGTGTGAGCATCGTCGGTTCGCAGCTTTCAGGCATGCCCCTTGGAATCCTGATTGCTGTCCTTAACATCCCGTTTATCTGGCTGGGATATAAGCAAATCGGGAAAAGCTTTGCCATCCGTTCGGTCATCGGCATTGTCTCGCTTGCTGTCGGAACAAGCCTTATGCATCATACACCGGCCATCATTGAAGGGGATACCCTGCTTGTAACTGTGGTTGGAGGAATCATACTCGGCTTCGGGATGGGAGTGGCTTTGCGTAATGGCGGTGCCCTGGATGGCATCGATATGCTCGCTGTCCTGTTATCAAGGAAGCTGCCATTCGGTACCAGTGACCTCATTCTGTTTCTGAATGCTTTCGTCTTTATTTTCGTTTCAACTGTGTTTGGTTTGCAGGGGGCATTTCTTTCTGCCATTGCCTACTTCATAGCATCCAAAGTGATTCATATTGTGGAGATAGGGTTAAGCGGTTCGAAATCCTTCCAGATCATCACTACGGAGCCTGAGATCATGGTCGAGACGATACGTGACCGTTTAGGGCGCAGCGCCACTTATAAAGAAGCGTACGGCGGATTTTCCCATGAGAGGTTCAAGGAGATTACCTGTGTCATCAACCGCCTGGAAGAAACCAAGCTTAAGGAAATTATCAATGAAATCGATGAAGGTGCCTTTGTGACCGTTTATGATGTAGCGGAAGTCAAAGGAGGCAATTTCAAAAAGCATAATATCCACTAGAAGGTGTGAAGCTCCGTCACCTGCGGGGCTTCTTTTTTGGTTCTAAATTTTTGTTTTCAAAATACAGGAAAAACTATATAATACATCTATTCAGAAAGGAGGTGCGCGCGTGAGGAAGTATTTGTTGACTTGGCTGCTGGTCATCATGGCTGGTTCATCATCTTTAATGATTTCTTCGCAGCAATCAGGACAGTTCGCTGCTGACTCAATGGACGGGCATAGCCTTACCGCAGTAGATACGATTTCTGATATCGAGGCTGTGACTGTTTCAGCTATCACCATAATAGAAAAAGTGCCTGTGAAATATCTTTTTCCTTTGGATGGATTTCCGCTGAAACCTAAGGGTATTCTCATGCCGGTAAAGTCTGTTTCTCATGTGAAAATAAGCGCAGATACTTCTGGATTCATGTCCGCTGTACACCACCAATCGAATTACCTCTCCCTATACCTCTGACAAAAGCCTGAGAAAGGCTTATTTCGTTATCCATCAAATAATTTTTCCAAAAGAGAATAGTAGAATAAGAGAAGCTTTATTTCTCTTATTTAGAGTAGAAATAAAGCTTCTCCAGGAGGAGTTTTAAAAAATGAATAGTGAGAATCATTCAAAGGAAACCCTTTATTGTTTCGTTGTGATAACAGTGGGCATTGCTAGTTTCTATGGAAGCATCATTCTTTCAGGGTTCCTGACAGGAAATGAATGGTGGGCTATGCTGCCGGATTTCTCTTGGGATATCAATACCTGGAAAGAGATATTTAACTAGTTAGAGGGATGATAATGAATTTTATTATGATAGTAAAAGCAATCCTTTTGGGGCTTGTGGAAGGCCTGACTGAATTTGCGCCTGTTTCTTCGACGGGACATATGATCATTGTTGATGATATGTGGCTGAAGTCGGAGGTTTTTCTGACTAAATATGTAGCGAACACGTTTAAGATAGTCATACAACTCGGCTCGATTCTGGCTGTCATAGTCGTTTTCAGGAATCGGTTCGCAGATTTACTGGGCATTAAGAGCAGGAAAAATCATGCAAGAGATGAAAAGAACCTGAAGATTTCACAAGTGATAGCCGGGTTGATACCAGCCGGAATCCTGGGTGTTTTGTTTGAAGACTATATTGATGAATACCTGTTTTCCATTCAATCCGTATTGATAGGACTTGGGAGTGGTGCTGTCTTAATGATAGCGGCCGACCTACTTGGGCCGAAAACAGCCAGGGCAGAAACAGTGGATCAGATTTCCTATAAACAGGCATTGTTGGTGGGGCTGTTTCAATGTTTCTCTTTGTGGCCGGGGTTCTCCCGGTCCGGTTCCACCATTTCGGGAGGTGTCTTTGCCGGCATGAGCCACCGGGCTGCGGCCGATTTTACGTTCATCATGGCCGTCCCCACCATGGCGGGGGCCAGCGGCTTGTCACTGCTGAAGAACTGGGAGTACTTCACAATTGAAGCCCTGCCATTTTTCATCGCAGGTTTCATCAGTGCGTTTATCTTTGCGTTACTTTCCATAAAGTATTTTCTTAAGTTGATCAGTAGAATAAAGCTTATCCCGTTTGCTCTGTACCGGTTTGCCTTAGTAATCGTCATATGGCTGATTTATTTTTGAGTAAAAGAAGGCTGCTTTCATGAATTTTGGAAGCAGCTTTTTATGTTCTACGCAAGAATTGGGTCGGTATATCATTATTGGTTTACAGCTCCAGCCGAGCGGCCGTCCAGTTCTAGAGAAATCCCCGGCATCCGCCTATAGGAATTTTTTAGAAACCAATAATGTATGCTGGTAATCAGTATTGAGATATCATTATCCGCCCCTCTTTGTTTCTAAGAATCCCCCTAAGATCTCATTGAATTTTTCGCTGTGCTCCCAGAACATGAAATGACCGCCAAGAACTTCAATGGAAGCATTTGGCGCAAGCTCGTTCAGGTAAGGTATGGCAGCTGCTGACCAGTGTTCTGCAATAATGTACAGGGTAGGCACGGACTTACTGCTTGCTGCTGCTTCTTCACGGTAATCAGAGAAAAGCCCTGACGAAAAAAGATTGGCTGCTATATAGTACGGTGTCCGCAGTGACTGTTCGACAATCCATGTCAGTTCCTTTTGGGATAGGTCCCGTTGAACCATCACCCCTGCGGCATAAGCGGAAATGAAATCCCGTTGTCCCTTGGAATCACGAAGGTAATTCGTATAAGCTGCAGCCATATCATCGAGTGGACCTTCCACCCAGTCCCGGTCTTGCTGAAGGGACAAGGACTTAGGAGGCATATCGATCAGCACCAGGGATTGGATGGAATCAATCCCGGATTGGCGGATGAATTCCCAGACAGTCAAGCAGCCGAATGACCATCCAACAAGGACCGGTTTTTCAACACGTAACTCCTTAAGCACCTTTTGCAGGTCTGTTCCATGTGTAACATAATCATTTCCATGAACCGTAATGGTGGAGCGGCCGTGGCTTCGGGGGTCAATGACAATGGTGCGGTGAGTTTTGGAGAAGTGCTCGACTTGCGCTGTAAAGACTTCAGAAGTGAAAGTGAAACCAGGAATGAATACAACCGGGTCGCCGCTCCCGGTCTCCTGGACATACAATTCGATCCCCGGCTCGACTTCAACATAAGTAGAGGCAGTGTTCATATTCAACCTCCTGACTGTAGGATTTCTACAAGCATATTCATGAATATGAAGTTCTATTTCTTCTTTTTCCGCAATTTCATAATTGTAAAAAATGTGGAAAAAGGAACGTTTGTCCCAAGCGTCTCTTTCATTTCTGCATAGAATAATATGAACGGGTTACTAGAAAGGGTGTGAAGAAATGGACAATAATACAACAGGCACGAAAAAGAAATCGTCCTGCGGCTGCGGCAGCGGAACAGCCCGAAAGGCAACGGTCATACGCTATAATGGAGTTCCTCTTAAAGCAAAACCATGGTATAAAAGATGGTTTCGTTTTTTATTTAAATAGGATAGGTAAGATGCAGAAAATAGGGATGATCAATAGAAATGATCATCCCTATCTTATTTTTTTACATGAAAAAAGAGAAACGGCTGCACCGTTTCTCTTCAATCAACACTGCTTGGTTCCATTCCTGCCAGGAGGGAGGTGCCTGAATGAGCACCGGGGCAGAACTGGTTCTGTCAGCGGCAAATCAAGTTTGGAGAATTGGCATCAGCCGTTTCTCTATTTTTTTGATTATGCTCCAGGACAGTTGAATACAGGCTGACCGGAAATAGTGATAGTGTTATCGTCATTCAATACAGCTGACAAGTTTTCGATACCAACCAATGGACATTCACTGTCTGGCAGACATGGCATTTCGCAGTAATAGCAGTATTGTGTGCCGATGTCCACAGGAATATCAAAAGTTAGTGCTTCAGGAAGCGGGCATGTTTCACCGTCAAAAACCGGTACACTGATGATAAAATGGATAGTACCTGAATAGGCTGCAGTATAAACATCAACTGCACATTCAAGCGAAGTACCGTCCTCGCAGACTGGTACCAACACATCGACTTGGCATCTTCCTACTTCTCTATCTAACTGTGGACATCCATGAAATTCAGTAGGATCACCAATGTCAGCTACACAAGGTGATACTTCAAACGTTTCTTCAAATGAAGGCAGAATAGTACTGCCGCATGGACAGTTTGGCAAGCAATTTGACATAATATCTTCTCCTTACTTTTTAAAAAGTTCCATTATATGGAACTTACTATATTCTATGAAAAAGGGTTTGAGTTGTTTGGACAAGTTAACTATTAATGGAATTATTTTTGCAAAATAGGAAATACACTTACATTTTATTGACCTTTTTTAAAAGATTTACTATATTGGGGGTTTTGCTAGACTAGTATCAGGGACTTTTGGCGCTAAAAGGTTCTTGGTTTTCACAAATCAGCCCCCAATACTTCGCAAAGATTTCAAATTTATCATTTATACTGGTAGTTGTTGGGCAAACTTGAACTAAAAGAAAGGGTCAGAGGGTATTCATGAATAGAATCTTGCTTTTTGTTTTCATAAGTTTGTTATTCATTGTTTCGGGATGCCGGGAGGAAACTCTGGATATCCCTGAAAATGCGAAAAATGCCATCATGGTATCACATCTGAAAGATGCAGAATTGACGTTTATTGATGAAGAGTCCCGGCAGGTGGTGGATTCTGTGAAGCTGGATGCTGCCATTACCGATATGGTGCGCATTGATGACAGCCGCATAGCTTATACGAGTAAAGAAAGCGGCTTATTATCTGTGTTAAATACTGAAAATGGACAGGTAAAACAGTGGGAAGGCGTCGGAAGAGGTGTCAGCGAACTGCTCTTCAGCCATGAAACGAACCTTTTATTCCTGGCTGACAGCGGAAATAATCAGCTTAAGGTTTTTGATATAGAAAAGGAAAAAGTCAAAGCCGAGATCCCTGTGGGGACATTTCCTCTCTCGATGACTGTAAATCCGGATGAGAATCTTTTGTTTGTCGTGAACCAGAAGGATTCTTCGGTATCAGCCATCGACATGAAGAAGCTCAAGGTAGTGAGGGAGCTGTTGGTTCCGTATCTTCCGGAAGGGATCCTGTATAAGGATTCGAAGCTGTATATCGGCGGCCACGGGCCGGTCCATGGAGACTTGAACCGCTTTGTTCATGTCATCGATCCGGAGAGCGGCCGGCAGCTTGGCCGGATAGAAGTCGGACTGATGCCTGTTAAATTCTTCAGTCCCCGTTCAAGCAGTGATTTGTATGTCGTTTGCCATGGGTCACATGAGCTTTACAAAATTTCAGGTGATGAAAACACGGACAAGATCAAAGTCGGGGCGAATCCTTATGACATTGCCGGCAATGAAAAGGAGATGTACGTTTCGAGTATGGACAGCCAGTCGCTTTCCATCCTGGACGTTGAGAGCTTCAAGATTATATCTGAAATCGATATCAGCGGGGCCCCTGTAGCTATAATAGAGGGAGGAGGATCAGAATGAACATACTTGCAGTGGATGATGAAAAAGATATGATCGGGCTTCTGACCTCTTACCTGAAGGCGCATGATTACACGGTCTTCTCTGCCGGCAACGGCCTGGAAGCCATCAATACCCTGAAAAAAGAGAAAATCGATCTGGTGCTGCTTGATATTATGATGCCTGTTATGGACGGCCTGGAAGCTGCCAGGGAAATCCGTACTTTTTCGGATGTACCGATCATCATCCTGACAGCGAAAGGAAATGAAGACGATCGTGTCACAGGCTTGAAAATCGGGGCAGACGACTATGTAGTCAAGCCTTTTTCTCCAAAGGAACTTGTGGCAAGGATCGAGGCGGCATTGCGGAGGTCGAAGGGATATCCTATAGGGCGTCAGCGTCAGGGTGATGACATCATCCGCCATGAGGAACTTTCCATCGATTTGAAAGGCTATGTTGTGAAGGTGAATGATGACCCGGTGAATTTAACCAGGAAAGAATTCCTTTTGCTATCACTCCTCATCCAGAATAAAGGACAGGTTTTTACCAGGGAACAATTGCTGGACAGGGTATGGGGATTTGAGAGTGAAGGGACTGCCCGTACGGTGGACACTCACATCAAGACGTTAAGATTGAAGCTGAAGTCAGCTGGTGTTCATGTGCAGACAGTGTGGGGTGTTGGCTATAAATTCACTTAGAAACAGGCTGACAGGCATTGGCCTGAGGCAGAAAATCTGGCTGACGATTGCGGTTCTCACGTTAATTACCGTCTCACTCACAATCGGACTTACATTTTACTTATATGAAAATTTTTATGTTGATAAACAGAAAGACCTCCTGCTGCTTCAAGGGAACAGTTTGAAATCCGCTTATATGGAACAAGATGGTGATGGGTTCCGGGAACGCCTGGAGTGGACCGAGGAAAATTCGGAGGCGGAAATCATCTATACGGAAGATCCGATGAAGCTGAGCGGGTCCCTTTATGGGGAGGCAGTGAATGATACGCTGATCACCTATGAAGAAAGGCAGCAGCTGTTGAACGGAGAGACCGTGACGATGGTCAGGCAGCATCCGGTATTCGATCAAGACATACTCGCTGTTGCCATTCCTTTACTGGAAGAAGATGTTCTCAGCGGGACCATCTTTCTTTATATGCCATTGGAGGATGTATATGCTCCGTTCGATTCGATCCGGTATATCCTTGCAGGATTATTCATTTTGGTCCTGCTGTTGGTCATCTGGTCTGGAAGAAAGATCGCTTCTCAGCTGATTCAGCCGCTAAAGAAGATGGAAATGGTGTCTGGGAGAATGGCTGCCGGAGATTTTTCCAAAAGAATTGATGTTTCCTCTTCAGACGAGGTTGGATCCCTGGCTGGTTCATTTAACCGGCTGGCAAAATCATTGGAGGAAGTGGAACGCAGCAGAAGAGAATTTCTGCAGAATGTCTCCCATGAACTGCGGACTCCCCTCAGTTATATGAGAGGGTATACGGAAGTCCTCCTGGAGGATGTCACCGTAAGCGGGGAGGAACGGCAGGAATATTTGCAGATCATCCATAACGAAACAGCCCGGCTTACCCGTCTTGTGAATGACTTACTGGACCTGGCCCAGCTTGAAGGGGATTCGTACCCGATGAAACGGGAGCCGATCCCTTTCGCCCAGCTGGTGATGGATGTTGCGGAGCGGTTTAAGCTGCCGATCGGGCAAAAGCAGATCCGCCTTCGTCTTGAATTGGACGAAGAAGCCATTATTGAAGGGGATGCGGACCGGCTTGAGCAGGTCATCAGCAACCTTCTGGACAACGCGGTCCGCTATACACCAAGTCAAGGCGGGATTTTGATGAAGGTGGAACAAAACAAGGAGAAGGCGGTCCTGGAAATCCAGGATACAGGCCGTGGAATACCTGAGCAGGACCTGGAAAATATCATGGACCGTTTTTACAGGGTCCATAAATCACGGACAAGAAATGAAGGAGGGTTTGGACTGGGGCTTGCGATCGTCAAGCAGATCGTGCTGAAGCACGGCGGTGAAATCGATATCAGCTCCAAACCGGATGAAGGGACTGCAATATCCCTGACATTTCAGTCTATGGCATTTGATGAAGAATAAAGAGAATCAGGAGGATAAAATCAATGAAACGCAATTCCCTATGGATGACACTTACACTAAGCAGCGCCTTATTTCTTGCTGCATGCGGGGCGCAGGATGAACAAAACACTTCAGAATCCCAGGAAAGCAGTGAAACTCCAAAGGCTTTGGAGGTCGATCTTTCAACTAAGCCTGGAGTGGATGAACTTGAAGACGGAAAAGAGTTTACGATACAGGCAAAAGTCACGCAGGGTGATGAAAATGTAGATGACGCCAAAGAAGTCGAATTTGAATTCTGGAAAAAAGGCGAAGAGTCAGAAGAACATGAGATGATTGAAGGGGATTCCCAAGGAGACGGAGTATATACCATCTCCAAGAAGGTGGACGAGCCGGGAGTCTACTATGTCATTTCCCATGTGACGGCAAGGGACATGCATACAATGCCAAAACTGGAGCTGGCCATAGGCGATGTTGAAGAACATGCCCACGAAGAAGGCGGGGAGCATGGAGAAGAAGGTTCCCATGATCATGGACATGGAGAAGCATCCGCCCATATCATGGCGGACGATACAGTGGAAGCGGGGAAAGAGGTTGAGTTGACCGCCCATGCGATGAACGGTGAGGAGCCGCTGACAGAAGCGGATGTCCGATTCGAAATCTGGAAGGATGGAGAAGAAAAGCATGAGTTCATCGATACTGAGGAGACCGATGCCGGCAAATACCAGGCAACCCACACCTTCGCTGAACCGGGTTCTTATAAAGTGAAGCTTCATGTGGAGAAAGGCGAAGTGCACACTCATACAGAAAAAATAATGACAGTGGAATAATGAGAGAAAGAAAGTGAGGCTTCCAGAATGACCGGGAATCCTCACTTTTTTAGTAGGTGCCCAGATCTGTCAGCCATCACTTTCTGTGTGATATTTGTAGGTATTGAAATGGACCATTGTCACATCCACTTTGACATCCGTTAAGGACTCTTTTGTTAAGTAGAATCCTTTAGATCTCTGTAGCTCCTGGTACTTCTTTGGGTGTTCCCTATACCACGTTTCACCTGCATTCAGGACATCGATTTTGTTCTCTACTCCTGTTTTAAATAAAGACGTCAGCTGCTTTTGGAAGTCTTTTTTGATAATGTTCTCCAGCTCCTGCAGTGGAATGTCCCGGTTTTTTTCAAGGAGGTCGCCTTGTAAGGACAGGCTGATTGAGAATTTGGGCGCATTATTGCTATCTTCATATTCAATCTTCATTTTCGGAGAACTGAATCTGATGGCAGCAGCCAGTTTTCCATCCTTTTCTGCCCTATGATCAATGGTGACATTGTCTTCCAGCAGCCAATTCGTCAGTAAAGCATCTTCAAATGACAGCTGCGTCTTCAACTCCTGCTGCTGAAAAACAGCATAACCATCGAAATATAGAACAGGGAATTCCTTATCGGCCTGCCATGCATCAGGGTCAATCTTGACGGTGGGGATGCGCGCGGTTCCCATCGGCTCGTAAAAATCCCGCAGGAAATTCATTAGTATCATGGGTTTAAGCTCATCCTGCACAAGCTCATTCTTCTTGCCCTTAAAAAGGACAGTGTAAATCGCAGGATAGTCAAACAGGGCTTTTGTATTCAAGGTCTCTTCCATGTTTTCTTTGGATATGACGATCCTGAGAGTCGGCCTGAGCGACCGATTGCGCCCGACTTCCCTGATCACTTCATTGAATTTTTCCTGAGCAACCTTTTCGCTTAGGACAAGCGTGACGGTATGCCCGAAGAATAGAGCCGGCTCCGATTTCTTATAGAGCTTGCTGACAGCCAGGTTCAAGGTTTCCCCGGTGGCCAAGGCGACAAAAATCGGAACAGGTTCAGTGGGCCTTCCGCCTTCCTGCTTCGCGACATTGGCAAAATTAAGACCTTGGATAAAAACCTCATATTCATTTTTTTCTTCATCATAATCCAAACCGATCGAAACGATATAGGTTAAATCCTGGATGTTCCTGGAGCCTGTACATCCGCTGAGACATAGCATGCATAGAAATATCCACGACAGGTTGCAGAGTGTTTTCATGATTGATCACCACCCCGTGTCGGGTCTTCCGGACTTGTCAGGGGTGATCTGGTTTTGAAAAACTGCCGGGGCACTCTCAAGATGGATCTGAGAGCTTCTCCAAGGCTTATCGGTGCCAATGATCCAAGATAAGGACTGCCGAAAGAAGACAGGGTGCCAAGGTAGATAACTGTAAGAATGAAGGCGATGATGACCCCGAATAATCCGAAAAAAGTACTCAGCAGCAGCACGGTGAACCGGATGATGGTGAACGTGGCGCTTAGTGACTGGTTCACCAGGGTGAAGGAAGATATATAGGTTATGGCTGCCACGACCAGCATGGTAGGCGATGTCAGCCCCGCACGGATTGCGGCATCACCGACGATCAATCCGCCCAATACAGCAACGGTTTGTCCAATGGCCCTCGGCAGGCGGACCCCGGCTTCATTGAATAGTTCGAATAGGAACAGAATCACAAATATTTCAATCGGTGCCGATAACGGCAGCCCGAATCTGGACATCGAGATGGTTGCGACCAGCAAGTATGGAATCTGCTCAATATTATAGGCGGAAAAAGAAATCCAGATGCCCGGCAGAAATCCTGCCACCGTCAGGCCCAGAAACCGGATCACTCTCTCTAAGGAAACATAAGCAAAATTATTATAGGTGTCCTCTGGAGATTTGGTCTGGAGCAGCAAATTGACTGGAGCGAACGAAACAGTGGGGTTGCCGTCTACCAATAGAGCAAACCGGCCTTGATTCAAGGCTTGGACAATAAAGTCCGGCCTGCCCGTGTAATCCATCAAAGGAAAAAGCGAAAATGGGCGGTCGTGGACATACAATTCAAGGTCATAGATATTCGTTAAGATATCAAGGTCTATCTTTTCCAGTCTGTTGCGTATTTCCTTGAGGACCTCCGGGTCGATGATATCCTCCAAATACATTAAGGCAACCTTTGTCTTGGTCCGCTTCCCTATTGTGTATTTTTCCAGGCATAAGGAAGAGGTATTGAGCCTGCGCCTGATCAGGGAGATATTTGTTTTTAAATCTTCAACAAAGCCATCCTTCGGCCCTCTGATCGACGTTTCAAGGGAAGATTCTTCAGGCAGTCTCTTTGGGAACTCTGCTGCCCGGATACATAACAGGCTTTTTTCAAAAACAAAGAGGACGTTGCCTTCGAAAAGGAAATCGCTCATGTCATCAACCGGCTTTTCTGTGGCATCGACTGCTTGGAACAAGGTCACTAAACTCTCCTGTATCGACTCTCCCTGATGTGCCTCCAGCTTTGGAAGAATGAATTGATCCAAGTACTGAAGGTTGATCAGGCTGTCAAAGTAGATGAGTTCAAAGCTTTCATTCTCCGTTCTGTGTATCTTGGATTGGAGATCCTGGCTTCTTTGTAATTTGGTCTTCAAATCATTGACATTTTTTTTAGATCAGAAGCCGATGCTTTTGCCATACTGTTCACCCCTTTTCTTTAGTACGAATAAAATCAAGGCGGATAACAGGGTATAGGTCATGAAAAATATCAAGCTGCCAGGCAGAAAGTAATGATAAATATAATTATTGAAGTCATACGGCTCCAATGGAATGAAATGGACGGCCCCGAACAGCAGAAGGTACATAAAGAGAACTATTAAAGGCTTCAAGCGATAATGCTTTAGCCCTCTTGTCAAAAACACACCAAGCAGGTACATGAATAATCCAATTCGGATCAGCGCACCGCTCAGCCACTGGTATAGAGCGAAAAAATCCAGGTGGTTGATATATTCCCCGATGCTCAAAATCCGCCATTGTTCATAGGCAGGGTAGCGGAAGTTGGTTGATTCGACAGGGCCGAATTCCATGATTGAGGCTGACAGCGGCCCCAGGATCAACCCTGTCAGGATAACAAGTAAAACAAGCAGGTGCCGGAACTTGATGGCTTCCTGGGAAAACGGCTGAAGCAGGGTGATGATATAAATTTCAAGGAGCCCCGAAAGTGTGTAAATCATGCCTTTCAGGACAGGGTTCCATCCCTGGCTGAAAATCGGCAGCAGCAAGCTGGGATCCTTGACGCTGGAATTGATGGCGGCAATCATGATGCCGAAAAGGATGACCAGCGGCAGCAGCAGCCCGCTGGCACTCGCCATGGATTTGATGCCTGCAAGGGTAGCGAAGAAACAGGCAGTAACGAGGACGAAGGTAATCATGAAAAGCGAAAAATCGGCCAGGAAGTAGGCGTTCAACCAGATGATCAAATCCTTTAATGTTACATAAGAGCTCAGAAATAAAAACAATAGGACAGGGACCGTTAAAAGGCTGTAAACGACTTTACCGAAGCGGTGCTTGATTAAGCTATAAAAACCTTCAGGAGGACTGTTTTTGACAATATAGTAGATCAGATAGAGAAAGAGGACCGAAATGGGGAAGGCTGCAATGACCCCGATCCAGCTGTCCCTCCCGGCCGCCCGCAGGAGACTGGGTATAAGGATGACGTGATTGAGCAAGCCGGTCGCAAGTATGAGCAAAAGCAATAATTGCCGTGGAATCAGGATTTTGATTAAGCTTTTCATGTGGTGACCACCAGACCTTATTAGGATAGGTAGTAGTGTTTCCTATACCGCTTTATATATGAGTCAAAGGTGCAAATCAACCAGTATAGTCAGTCTGCTGCACGGGGAAAATAGAAATAAAATAAACTCTAAAAGGCGGAATGGAAATGAGTATGAGAGAAAAGTTCCCGGTAGCGGATCTGAATGAAAGCCAGCTGACAAAGGTAACGAGGCTGGAAAACGAATTAAGGAAGGAACTTAACGAGAATATTGTATGGATCGCGTATGATGAAAAAGACGAATAAGAAGACAGGAGAAAGGAAGCTGGGGTCGGCGGCATCGCTTTAGCGCTTTAAAGCAGCCGGGGACAGTCCCCGGCTGCTTTAAAGCGCTAAAGTGTGAAGGGATTAAGCCTTCATGAGTGACCCTCATCTTCATTTTCTTTATAATATCAGGCAACGACGGGTAAAGGAGATCTAAAATGATTTCATTAAGCATCCTGGATTATTCTCCAATAGATGAAGGAGCAGATGCCCACCAGGCACTTTGGGAGACGACAGAACTTGCGAAGCATGCAGATGCACTTGGCTATAAACGATTTTGGGTATCAGAACATCACATGGTGGACTCTGTTGCCAACAGCAGCCCTGAAATGCTGATGATGCACTTGGCGGCCCTGACTTCCACCATACGGATAGGATCCGGCGGTGTCATGCTTCCGCATTACAGCAGCTACAAGGTCGCGGAGAATTTCCGCATGCTGGAAGCACTGCATCCAAACAGAATCGACCTTGGAATCGGCAGGTCACCAAGCTACAGGATCGTCAATACTGCGCTGAATGAAGGAAAGACCAAGAAGACTTCCTATGAACAGCAGGTGGCGGATCTGATGAAATATTTCACTAACAACACAGTGGAAGAGCATCGCTTTCAATCACTTCTCGCAGCACCGAAAATCCCGACAGCACCACAAATGTGGATGCTGGGGACGGGTGAAAGAGGCGCCCGCACCGCGGCAGCCCAGGGGACAGGATATGTCTTCGCTCTTTTTGCCAAACCAGGGAGTAAAGGGGTTAGCATCGTTGAAGAGTACCGGAAGCAATTCCAGCCGTCCAGTCTTCTCGGCCGCCCGAAAACAATGGTTTCGGTTTTTGCGGTGGCAGGCGAAACAGAAGAGGAGGCAGAGGACCTGGCAAAAGCTTTCGACCTCTGGCTGTATTTTGTAGAGTCGGACAATCAGCCGCCCTATTATCCATCCATTGAAACAGCGAAAAAACGGGGCTTTACTGCCACCGAGGATCGGAAAGTGAGGCAGAACCGCAGGAGAATGCTCATCGGGACCCCCGGGAAAGTAAAAGCAGAGATTGAACGCATTGCAGAAACGTTTCAAACAGATGAAATCTTGATCATCCCCAATGTTTCAGGAATTGAAAATCGGAAAAAGGTGATCGGGCTCCTGGCCAAAGAATTCAGATTGAATGATAAAAAAGACCTGTGAATGGATGCAGGATGTGGGTCTTTGGTTTAAGATGCCGTTCCTCGGGAAATCTAAATAAATGGCTGTTTTCGCATATATTGCTGCTTTTGTGAAAATCCTGAGTGCCGGATTTTTCCGCCTGTACTCTGAGATTTCCCTCTGAAAAGAAAGAGCAACTCTTTTCTTTCCTGCTTACCAGGGGATTTCGGAGATTTACCAGGATATTAGTTGAAATTTATAGTGAATAGCAACAAAGTTTACGAAAAGAGCCTTTCGGAAAGATCCTTAAGACCCTTGAGACTGGGAATTCCCCCTTACCAGGGAAGTCAGTTCTTCATTTCTTGTTTACAAAGGTTCAAACAGCAATACAGATTACGAAAAGAGCCAAATAAAAAAGATCATGGGAGTGGTATCTTGGAATTTTCTTTAAGTTTTTTCGTTAATATCATCATTGCGATTTATCTGTTTGTTGATGCCAGAAAGCGCGGAAAGAATCCATGGCTATGGGGGATTCTCGGACTCATTTTCGGTGCGATCGTCCTGGGCATCTATTTTATCCAGACGGGCAGAAGAACCTTAGGCTGGATCATCGTCGTCCTTTCTATTCTGTGGTTCATCCTTGCATTGGTACTGGGGATGATCGGGGCATTGTTTGGGCTTTTGATTTGATATAAGAAACACCGGCTGAGAGTTTCAGCTGGTGTTTTTTATATCAGGACCAAAGCCCTGTTTTTTCCAGTGGTGATACCGGCGGATGAAACTTTCCGTATTAAAAGGCAGGAGGGTGATACGATGGATGATTATATGGGAGAGAAAAATAATACACCTTTTAAAGAAAGTAAGCTTATACCTTCAGCAGCAACTTATGTTATTCTTGCTTTCTTGTTTAGTGCTGTGCCGGAATGGTCAAAAACGATTTTTATCATGAATTCGATTGTAGCTGGTACAGCACTCTTGATAACAGTGATTTATTGGAAAGTTGCTGAATACAAGAGGAGATACTTCTCTGTAGCCAGTTATTGTCTGTTATTTACAATATCTTTCACCAGTGTCCAGCCCGTCCTCAGGGTATCTTGGGCAGAAGGGAACTCATTATGGATGTACCTTGGATTTCTATGGATTGTTACATTTATGGTTACGCATATTCTCAAGGAAGGAATTTTTCAGGCCTTCTCTAAGACATTTGAAAGTCGTTTCAGCATCAGCTTTCATATCGTTTTATTTGGAGTACTATTTACTGCTCCTATCGTGATTTTCCTGACAAATCTTGAGAGTATATTCAATCAGAATACCCAATTCTTTCTTTTAGGAATGCTGCTTTATGTTATTTCGCTCTTTTTATTAATAATGCTTCCTGCTCTTCTGAAACATCCTAAGGATATCATTAAGGAAAGGAATCCTGGTGTCCGGCCTGACTAGTTCAGTCCAGGTTTTCATTTTAATGCTAACTGAAAATCCCCAATCCGGTGAAAATCTCAAATTATGGTTAAAATATAGAAAATAGTCTATTTATATAGAGTGAAGAGTGATTAGATCACCGCAACCCGAAGGAGTGAATAGGATGTATAACTACCCTGATGACAGCCTTGCTTTACATACAGACCTTTATCAAATCAATATGGCCAAGACGTATTGGGAAGATGGGATCCATGAAAAGAATGCAGTGTTCGAATTGTTTTTCCGGAAGCTTCCTTTCGGTAACGGATATGCGGTTTTTGCCGGCCTTGAGAGAGTGATCCGATTTATTGAAAACTTTCAATTCAGTGAGACCGACATTGAGTATCTCCGTGAAGAAGTCGGTTATGAAGAAGAATTTTTGCAATACTTGAAGGAAATGAGATTCACAGGCAGTGTCCGTTCAATGAAAGAAGGCGAGCTGGCTTTCGGGAATGAACCGATGATCAGAGTGGAAGCTCCCCTTGGCCAGGCCCAGCTTCTCGAAACAGCCCTGCTGAACATTGTGAATTTCCAAACATTGATTGCCACCAAAGCAGCCCGCATCAAGGAAGTCGTTGAGGATGAAGTCGTGATGGAGTTCGGAACACGCCGCGCCCAGGAAATGGATGCAGCAATCTGGGGAACCAGGGCCGCATTCATCGGCGGTTTTGATGCAACGAGCAACGTCCGTGCAGGCAAGCTGTTCGGCATTCCGGCAGCTGGAACACATGCCCATTCGATGGTGCAGGCATACCGTGACGATTACATTTCTTTTAAAAAGTATGCCGAATCCCATAAGGATTGTGTTTTCCTGGTTGATACCTATGATACCCTGCGCTCCGGAGTGCCTGCTGCCATCCAGGTCGCAAAGGAAATGGGAGACAAAATCAATTTCAAGGGGATCCGGCTTGACAGCGGTGATATGGCCTACCTTTCTAAAAAAGCAAGAGAGATGCTGGATGAAGCAGGATTCCCGGAAGCCAGGATAGTTGCTTCCAATGATTTGGATGAGTACACGATCTTGAACTTGAAGGCCCAGGGAGCGAAGATCGACACATGGGGAATCGGGACGAAATTGATCACCGGTTTTGACCAGCCTGCGCTCGGAGCCGTTTACAAGCTGGTGTCCATCGAAAACAAAGACGGGGAAATGACGGATACCATCAAGATTTCAAGTAACGCTGAGAAAGTCTCGACCCCTGGCTTGAAAAATGTGTACAGGATCATCAATAAAACCAGCGGTAAATCAGAAGGGGATTATATCACCCTCGAAGGAGAAAAGCCGCAGGAACAGGATCGGATCAAGATGTTCCATCCCGTCCACACCTTTATAAGCAAGTTTGTCACTAACTTTGAGGCGAAAGATCTGCACACCGATATATTTGAGGATGGCAGACTGGTTTACGAGACACCGTCACTGCAGGAAATCAGAAACTATTTCAAGGAAAGTGTGGATGTGCTGTGGGACGAGTACAAACGCCTCATGAACCCGGAAGATTACCCTGTCGATCTCAGTGAAAAATGCTGGAATAACAAGATGCGGAATATCGAGGAAGTCAAACAGAAGGTGCAGGCATACCAGGATCAAGCCCGGTAACGAATGTTTGTGGCTTCGGAAGCAATGGTATTATAATAATAGAATATTTTTTACTAATACCGCCTGGTCCTGCGCAATCAGGAAGGGCGGGGGCAGAGCCGGCGTTTCTGGAGGGAAAGCGAATGTCTTCGCACAGGCGTCCGCATGTAACCAGAATACGTTCGAAAACAGTCTAAAAATCCCGGTAGGAGAGTGAAAAGACAAGATGGATTCTTTGCAGAAACAAATCGTTGAAGAGATGAAAGTGAAACCCGAAATTGATCCAAAGGAAGAAATAAGACGAAGCGTCGACCTCATGAAGGATTACCTGAAGAAAAATTCATTTTTGAAAAGCCTGGTACTGGGAATCTCCGGCGGACAGGACTCCACCTTGGTCGGGAAGCTTGCCCAAAAAGCGGTGGATGAACTGAATGAGGAAAACGGGACGGATGAATATCAGTTCATCGCGGTCCGCCTTCCGTACGGCAAACAGAATGATGAAAAGGATGCCCTTGACGCAGTCGAGTTCATCCAGCCAAGCAAATCCTACACCGTCAACATCAAGGGTGCGGTGGATGCGAGCGCGGCAGCCATGAAGGAAGCGGGAGTTGCCCTGTCAGATTTCACTAAAGGAAACGAAAAAGCCCGTGAACGCATGAAGGTTCAATACAGCATGGCAGCCATGAACAAAGGTGTTGTGCTTGGCACGGACCACTCCGCAGAAGCGGTAACTGGTTTCTATACGAAGCACGGTGACGGAGCAGCCGACCTTGTGCCGATCTTCCGTTTGAATAAGCGCCAAGGAAGAGCGCTGCTGAAAGAGCTTGGCGCACCGGAACATCTTTACACAAAGATTCCGACTGCCGACCTTGAAGACAACAGACCAATGATCCCGGACGAAGAAGCACTGGGTGTTACTTACGAACAAATCGACGACTTCCTGGAAGGAAAAGAAGTATCTCCGGAAGCCGCCAAGGTCATCGAAGGCCACTACCTGAAGTCCAGACACAAACGGGAGCTGCCAATCAACGTTTTCGATGACTGGTGGAAAAATTAATTTTATATGGACCGGCGGGGGGCTAAGTCCCTTGCCGGTTTTTTATCTGGATTTCGATGCGGTTATTGTATAAAATTTACATATAAAGCGAAAGGAGTGAAACTGATTGATTTTTAAAAAGCGAAACGTGCCAAAGGAACTGCAAATATTGAGAGCGCTGCGGCCGAGGATGAATTTTACCGAAGAGGAAGAAAGCTATTACCAGTACAAAGAAAAAGGATACCAAGGGGAAGTGGCCTTCGATAAATGGGCAGAACCGCTCGAAAGCTTGATCTTCCTGAACGACGTGAACCTCAATGTGAACAACAGCCACTTCCAGAACGACTCCCTCGGAATCACCTCCGGAATTCTCCATATCTTCGAAGTCAAAAATCTTGAAGGCGACTACACTATCAAAAACGACAAATGGCACTCCCCAAAAGGAAATGCCGTCAAAAACCCTCTCCTCCAGCTCGAAAAAGCCGAAACCCTCATCACCCAGCTCGTCAAAAGCATGGGCTGGCGCATCCATGTAAAACCCCATCTTGTATTTGTCCACCCGGAATTCCACCTATACAACGTCCCCGCTAATTTACCGATCATTCATCCCGGCCAGCTGGGGCGCTTCAGGGAAAAACTCCAGCAGCAAAGCGCAAAACCCACCCGCACCGAAATCCAGATAGCAGAGAAACTGTGTTCCCTTCTGATGGACGAACTGCCGTATTCCAGTGTGCCCGCCTTTACCTATGAGGGGCTGAGGAAGGGGATTGTTTGTCCTGGGTGCGGGGGGTTCTATGGTGCTTTTCATAAGGTGTTTAACTGTGGATACTGTGGAAACAGGGAAAATTGTTCTGATGCAGTATTGCGAAGCATTGAGGAATTTAAGATTCTATTTCCTGAATCGAAAATGACAACAGGAGGGATTCTTGAATGGTGTAAGGTGATTAAGGATGATAGAACTATACGGAGGATTCTTAAAGGAAACTTTGAGTTGACTGGCCATACCAAGTCTGCGTTTTATTTATAAAACGGGTGTTACTGAAAAGCTGCCTGCTAAAGGCGGCTTTTTTGACTGTTTAGACTGTAAAGGAGTGAGCGCGTCCAAGGATGTACTACGAATAGATGGACGATTCCGGCATCAAAAAGCAGAGCAGCAGAAAGTGATGCTGAAAAAGCGGTGGGATTCCGGCATCAAAAAGCGGGGTAGCAGAAAATGATGCCGTAAAAGGGGTCGGATTGCAGCATCAAAAAGCAGAGTGGCGGAAAATGATGCTGTAAAAGGGGGCGGATTGCAGCATCAAAAAGCGGAGTGTCGGAAAATGATGCTGTAAAAGGGGTTGGATTGCAACATCAAAAGGCGGGGTAGCAGAAAATGATGCTGTAAAAGGGGTTGGATTGCAGCATCAAAAAGCAGATCAGCAGAAAATGATGCCGTAAAAGGGGTTGGATTGCAGCATCAAAAAGCAGATCAGCAGAAAATGATGCCGTAAAAGGGGTTGCATTCCGGCATCAAAAGGCGGAGTAGCAGAAAATGATGCTGTAAAAGCGGTTGGATTCCAGCATCAAAAAGCAGATCAGCAGAAATGATGCCGTAAAAGGGGTCGGATTCCAGCATCAAAAAGCAGATCAGCAGAAATGATGCCGTAAAAGGGGTTGCATTCCGGCATCAAAAGGCGGAGTAGCAGAAAATGATGCTGTAAAAGCGGTTGGATTCCAGCATCAAAAAGCAGATCAGCAGAAAATGATGCCGTAAAAGGGGTTGGATTCTAGCATCAAAAAGCGGACCAGCAGAAAATGATGCCGTAAAAGAGGTGGGATTGCGGCATCAAAAAGCAGACCAGCAGAAACTAATCCGGCAAAAAACACCAAAAAGAATTCACGCAAAAAGCCTACACCCCGCCACCAATCCTCCCCAAATTCCCAAATCCTAAATTTTGTTATATAATTGTAACAGAAAATTCTGATTTGTCGTGAACGTGAAAAGAATGCAAAACTCATATTCTATTATTCAGCCGCCTGCACGACAGAATTAAAGCACCAGAACTACCCAAAAGCACAAAGCAGCAAGAAACAGCCAGCCAAAGAAAATTAGACAAATTACCTAATAATTCCCTATATTCGAAAAGGGTTTTTCCTATTTCTACAGAATGTAATAAGTAATTAGGCAGGTAATGTCAGTCAGAGTCTCAGGAGGGAATAGAATGACGACTAATGTAATGAATCCAAAGTTACAGCATGTAATTGAAAATATTGAAAAAGTGATGATCGGGAAGAGGTCGGTTGCGGAACTAAGCTTGGTGGCGCTGCTGGCAAACGGCCATGTGCTTCTTGAGGATGTGCCGGGTGTCGGGAAGACGATGATGGTCCGGGCGCTTGCTAAGTCAGTCGGCGCTTCTTTTAAACGGATCCAGTTCACACCGGACCTGCTTCCTTCAGATGTCATCGGGGTTTCTATATATAATCCAAAAGACAGCGAGTTTCATTTCCGGCCGGGGCCGATCATGGGGAACATCATCCTGGCTGACGAAATCAACCGTACATCACCGAAGACACAATCCGCGCTGCTTGAGGGGATGGAAGAGCACAGTGTCACGATTGACGGGGTGACACGCAAGCTGGATAAGCCGTTTTTTGTTATGGCGACACAGAATCCTATCGAGTATGAAGGGACCTATCCGCTTCCGGAAGCGCAGCTGGATCGTTTCCTCCTCAAAATGAAAATGGGGTATCCGGAAATGGAAGAAGAGATGGAGATCCTTACGCGTGCACAGAAAAGGGCGCCAATCGAAGAGCTTGAGGCGGTCATCACACTCGAAGAGCTGCGGATGATCCAGGAAGAAGTAAAGGAAGTCATTATGGATGACACCTTGAAGAAATATATCGTGGATATTGCACACAGGACGAGGCAGCATTCCCAGGTTTACCTTGGGGCGAGCCCCCGTGGATCCATTGCGCTGATGAGGGCTTGCCAGGCTTATGCTTACCTGAACAGCAGGGATTATGTGATTCCTGATGATGTGCAGTACCTTGCTCCATTTGTATTCTCTCACCGGATCATCTTGAAATCAGAGGCGAAATACGAGGGCATCACCGCGGAAGAAGTGGTGGAAAGAGTGATCACCAGGATTCCGGTGCCAGTCCAAAGGCTTGTGAGATAAATGAAAAAGAAGCTGCAGATTGTAAAAGTGATAGCCAAGCTGCTGCTGCTCATCGTCCTTTGGGCGGTAACGCTTGTCTATGCATTATTCCAGGGAGGGTTCGTCAGCTGGTTCCTGTTTTACAGCTTTGTTCCCTTCGCCTTGTTTTCTTTGTTGATCTCCATTTATCCGCTTTCCGATTTTGAAGTGGAACGCTCTTTTAAATCAACCGATTTTAAGGCCGGGGACTCTATGGAAGTGTCGCTTATCATAAAAAGGAGGCTTCCTTTCCCGCTGTTTTATGTGGTTGCGGATGATATCGTGTCTCCATCGATATTTTACAGATCCTCTTTCCAAAAGGCTAAGTCGATGATCTATCCTGGCTTCAGGAGGGAGATCCATTTGAAGTATACAATCGATGAGCTGCCGCGCGGGGAACATCATTTCAGTGCGGTCCGCTTAAAGACGGGAGATTTTTTCGGGATATTTGAAAAAGAGGTCACGGTCCCGTGCCTCAATACGCTCCTGGTGTATCCAGCGTTTGT
The DNA here is from genome assembly GCF_003581585.1 of Bacillus salacetis. Lineage (GTDB taxonomy): Bacteria > Bacillota > Bacilli > Bacillales > Bacillaceae_B > Rossellomorea > Rossellomorea salacetis. Next base: position 14,765 of record NZ_QXIR01000033.1, on the reverse strand, counting down.
GGATGTCATCTACAGGCCGCTTGAAAGCAGGTATGACCAGGGGATGGCTTCTTCCAATGTGAAGATCCAGAAGGATACTACCATGGCGACCGGCGTCAAGGAGTATCAGCCGGGCGACCGTTTTTCGTGGATTCATTGGAAGTCATTTGCGCGTACCAATCAACTGATGACGAAAGAATTTGAAGAAAGGCAGTCGCATGATGTACTTGTCGTCCTGGACCGCGAACCTTCGCAGGCATTTGAGCCTATGGTGACTTTTACGGCATCTGTTCTCAAAGCAGTGTTGAAAAGAGGGGCACAGGCTGGTCTGCTTTCGATTGGTGAAGACCATGTCTCCTTCCCGCTCAGAGGGGGAGAAGAACACCAGCGCCAGCTGTATCATCACCTGGCAAAAGTAAAAGCGGACAGTAAATTTGACCTTTCAAAGGTCCTTCATGGGGAAGGGGTCAACTATCAGCAGTCGGCTACTGTGATGCTGGTCACTAGTTCGATCTCCAAGAAGCTTATTTCGACTGTCAGATCTTATGCGAAACGAAACTCTTCGGTTGTCATTTTCCTGATAAAAGAAAAGGGCGCACAGCTTACGGCTGAAGAAAAAGCGCTGAAGGCCATGGCAGCCGGCAGGGGCATCTGGCTGAAAGTGAGCTATGAGGGCGAATTTGGTTCTGCGTTTTCGGAGGTGAAGAACGCATGAGTGGAGGAGTGCAAAAAAGGGATCTTCAGCGTGGCGTTCTTTATGGGCTTGCATTCATTTTATTGTGGGAATGGCTGAGGCCACTGAATGATGTCACCGACACAGGGAACCTGGGATATTTTGTTGTTTTTATCCTTTTGTCGATCACCCTTTATTATTTGAACATAAACAAATTTTTATCATTTTCAATTAAGCTGGTCTTTATCGGTTATTCTCTGTATCACTTATATGCAGACGATACGTTCATGAACCCATTGGCTGCCATGATGGCAGACCTTTGGGAGAATATCGGTTTGACCATCGGGCGCGAGTGGTCCATGCTTTCCGATATGTACCGCAGCCTGTTATTCTTCGTTCTTCTATGGTTGATGACCTATCTTATCCATTACTGGTTATCTGTCCGGAAAACGATGCTTTTGTTTTATATCATGACGGTCATTTATGTCTCGCTTCTCGATACATTTACTTCATTTGATGCCAAGGGAGCCATCATCCGGGTCATCATACTCGGGTTCCTGCTGCTGGGGATGCTGGCCTTGCTGCGGCTGAAGGATCAGGAGAGCCTGCGGGGGACGACAAGGGCTACCGGCAGATGGATGATTCCGCTTGTGATTATGATCGGTTTCAGCTCGGTCCTCGCTTTTGCGGCGCCGAAAATCGATCCTGTATGGCCTGATCCCGTTCCGTACCTTAAGGCATTTGCGGATGACAACGGGGGTGGAAGCGGCGTTTCGAGGCTTGGGTATGGAGAGGATGACAGCAAGCTTGGCGGTCCGTTCCTTGGGGATCCGAAAACCGTTTTCACGGCAGATGTAATACGTGAGCACTACTGGAGAATCGAAAGCAAAGATATCTATACCGGAAAAGGCTGGGAAAGAACCGGTTCTGAAGAAACTGAGCAGGCTGTTCCTTTTAATGCCGGGGAAGAGGTGCCGCTCGACTTGACGCCGCCGGATCCGGAAAAGGAACCTGAAACAGAGTTCATTGACGTGAAAGAACAGTACTCCCATGTGGTCTATCCTTACGGGATCAATACTTTCCAAGGGAATGAAGAGGGCTACTTCTCCCTGAGTGAAGATACATCAAAAATCACCACTCTCGAAGGGGAAGAAGAAGTGAAATTGGAGGAGTACGCGATAGATTATACTAATCCTGTATACTCTTTAAAAGGATTGGAATCCGCTTCAGCCGAAACGCTTCCGGGGGGATCCGAAGCATTCCTGGAAAGATACACGCAGCTCCCGGATACTCTGCCTGAACGCGTAAAAGAACTGGCGGAGACGATTACGGCTGATGAGGAGAACTGGTACCGCAAAGTGACAGCGATCGAGGAATATTTTGAAGCAGAAAACTTTGTCTATGAACAGTTCGAAGTCCCGGTGCCGGAAGAGGGCCAGGACTATGTAGACCAGTTCCTGTTTGACACTCAAATGGGCTATTGCGATAACTACTCAACAGCGATGGTTGTCATGGTCCGTTCCCTTGGGATCCCGGCAAGATGGGTCAAGGGCTACACGGAAGGTGAATATCAAAGAAGCATTGATACCCAGTACAAGACCTACAAGGTCACCAACAATAATGCCCATTCATGGCCGGAAGTCTATTTTCCGGGTGAAGGCTGGGTTCCGTTTGAGCCGACAGTCGGTTTTACGGGCAGTTCCATCGTGAATTATGATTATGAACTGCCGGAATCCGAGGAGACAGCTGTTCCTCCGGTTGATCAGGAAAAGCCGGAAAAGGATTTGGCTCCGGAAGATGAAGCATCTGCAGGAAGCAGTTCTTCAAGCTTTTCCCTTAAGAGGCTATGGGACGATACGGTGACGTTTGTGGAAGAGAATTGGGGCAAGATCCTGCTGGCCATCCTGGCATTGGCGATCATAGCGGTTGGGGTATTCCTGGTCAGAAGGCGCTGGCTTCCGTTCATGCTGATTCCGTATTATAAGTTCAAGAAGGATGAGGATGCCTTCCCGAAAGCATATGTCTCATTGCTGAACCAGCTGAAGCGCTATGGCCTGAAGATGGATGATGGGCAGACCCTGCGTTCATATTCCCGATATGTGGATTCATTCTTCGGCACGAGGGAGATGACATCCCTGACAGATAAATATGAACGTGCGCTGTATGGACAAAAGCTTACAGGTCATGACTGGAAGCAGACCCGCAAATTGTGGGAAAATTTAATTAAAAGGACAACAGGTTGACCAATGCTCCAACTCATTATAAAATGAGGTCGAAATGTAGATAAATACGGTTTGCATACCTTCATATATCCTCGATAATAGGGTTCGAAAGTCTCTACCGGATCACCGTAAATGATCTGACTATGAAGGCAGTATTCATTTTGATGTGAGATGCGCGTGAGGTATATCAAAACCAGAATTCTGCCTTTATATAAGGCTGGATTCTGGTTTTTTTTACTTTTGGGGCAAACTGTATAGAGTCATAGATTAAAACGAAATAAATTGATGAGGTGAGCAGGATGACGGGAAAAACGGAATTGCATAATCAGGAAATGATTGTTGTATTGGATTTCGGCAGTCAGTATAATCAGTTGATCACGAGAAGGATTCGTGAATTCGGGGTCTACAGTGAGCTTCATCCCCACACGATTACTTTAGAGGAAATCAAGGATATGAATCCAAGCGGCATCATTTTTTCCGGAGGGCCGAACAGTGTGTATGGAGAGAATGCCTTCCGTTGTGACGAGAGAATCTTTGATTTGGATATTCCGGTTTTGGGCATCTGTTACGGAATGCAGCTTATGACCATGCACTTTGGCGGTAAGGTGGAAAGAGCGAAGCACCGTGAATATGGTAAAGCCAAGATCAATGTTCAGCATTCTTCAAAGCTGTTCGGGAACCTGCCTGAAGAACAGGTTGTCTGGATGAGCCACGGCGACTTGGTAATGGAAGCTCCGGAAGGTTTTACAGTGGATGCCATCAATCCATCCTGCCCGATTGCTTCAATGAGTGATGAGGAAAGAGGATTGTATGCAGTGCAATTCCATCCTGAGGTGCGCCACTCTCAATATGGAAACGACATGCTGAAGAACTTTGTGTTCGATGTGTGCGGATGCAATGACGAATGGTCCATGGAAAACTTCATTGAAATTGAAATGGAAAAGATCCGCAAGACTGTCGGGGATAAAAAAGTTCTTTGTGCGCTGAGCGGCGGAGTTGATTCTTCCGTTGTTGCGGTCCTGATCCACAAGGCGATCGGCGACCAGCTCACTTGTATATTCGTCGACCACGGTTTGCTGCGAAAAGATGAGGCAGAAGGCGTGATGAAGACATTCTCGGAAGGCTTCAACATGAATGTCATCAAAGTGGACGCGAAAGACCGCTTCTTAAACAAACTGAAAGGTGTTTCCGATCCGGAAGAAAAACGCAAAATCATCGGAAACGAGTTCATCTATGTGTTTGATGATGAAGCAACCAAGCTGGAAGGAATTGAATACCTGGCACAGGGTACGCTTTATACAGATATCATTGAGAGCGGCACTGCGACTGCGCAGACAATCAAGTCCCACCACAATGTGGGCGGGCTTCCTGAAGATATGCAGTTTCAGTTGATTGAACCTTTGAATACTCTTTTCAAAGATGAAGTTCGCGCGCTTGGAAGCGAGCTCGGAATTCCGGATGAAATCGTTTGGCGCCAGCCTTTCCCTGGTCCTGGTCTAGGAATCCGTGTCCTTGGCGAGATTTCTGATGAGAAGCTTGAGATTGTCAGGGAATCCGATCACATCCTTCGCGAGGAAATCAAGAAGGCAGGACTTGACCGCGATATCTGGCAGTACTTCACGGTTCTTCCTGATATCCGCAGTGTCGGCGTGATGGGGGATGCCCGTACGTATGATTACACAATCGGCATCAGAGCGGTGACATCCATCGACGGAATGACATCCGACTGGGCGAGGATTCCGTGGGATGTATTGGAACTGATTTCCACCAGGATCGTCAATGAAGTCGACCATATCAACCGCGTTGTGTATGATATCACGAGCAAGCCGCCAGCAACGATCGAGTGGGAGTAAAATAATTTCACGAACGTTATAAAAATAATTGTCGGAAATGTTCGGATTTTGTATTGACTAATAGAGTTCCTGTTGATACAATGACAGTGAACTTAATAAGAACTGAAACATTACGTCGTATAATTTTGGGGATAAGGCCCAGCAGTTTCTACCGAGCTACCGTAAATGGCTTGACTACGAGGTGATGGTCTGATGAAGACTAGTCGATACAGATTCATGCTATTATTTTTCTATTAAACTAGTTCTTTTCTTTCCCTTACCAGTATGTCACGCCCTGAACGACGGTTGTTCAGGGCGTTTTTACGTTCAAACGGGGCATCTCGAAGATAGACGGCGGATATTTTAGAGGAGGTAAGGAAATGAAAAAGTTTTTCCAGTTTAATGAACTTGGAACGAATTACAGCCGCGAAATCATCGGCGGACTGACAACGTTTTTATCCATGGCTTATATTCTGGTCGTCAACCCGATTACACTTTCGCTGGAGTCGGTGCCGGATCTTCCGGACAGCATGAGGATGGATTATGGAGCAGTATTTGTCGCAACGGCACTGGCTGCCGCAATCGGATCACTCATAATGGGGCTCATAGCCAAGTATCCGATCGCACTTGCCCCGGGTATGGGACTTAACGCATTCTTTGCTTACACAGTCGTTTTGACGATGGGGATTTCATGGCAGGCTGCCTTGACGGGCGTATTGATTTCCGGTTTGATTTTTATCCTTATGACCCTGACAGGGCTTCGTGAAAAAATCATCAACTCCATTCCTGCTGAATTGAAATTCGCGGTAGGAGCGGGGATCGGCCTTTTTATTACTTTTGTAGGTTTTCAGAATGCAGGTATCATCACGAATAATGATGCGACACTTGTCGGCCTTGGGAACCTTGGTGACGGCAACACACTTCTTGCGGTATTCGGGATCTTCGTTACAGTCATCCTGATGACGAGGGGAGTAAAGGGCGGCATTTTCTTCGGAATGGTGATCACAGCCATTGCTGGTATGATTTTCGGCTTGATCGATCTACCAAACCAGATTGTCGGTGCAGTGCCGAGTCTTGAACCGACATTCGGAGCTGCAGTGGAACCGCTTTTCAATGATGTTTCAAGTGTTTTCACGATCCAGATGCTTGTAGTCGTACTGACTTTCTTGTTCGTTGACTTCTTTGATACTGCAGGTACGCTTGTAGCGGTTGCCAATCAGGCAAATCTGATGAAGGATAACAAACTTCCAAGAGCAGGCAAGGCGCTTTTCGCGGATTCCTGCGCAACAGTAGTTGGAGCGGTGCTTGGTACTTCGACAACGACTTCATACATTGAATCTTCTGCAGGGGTTGCAGCCGGCGCGAGATCAGGCTTCGCTTCTGTCATAACGGCAGTACTATTCCTGCTGTCACTGTTCTTCTTCCCGCTGCTTGAAGTAATCACGGCACCGGTAACGGCACCAGCATTAATCATCGTCGGTGTCCTGATGGTTTCTGCCATCGGTAAAATCGACTGGAACCGATTCGAGATTGCTGTGCCAGCATTCCTGACTATCATCGCTATGCCGTTAACGTACAGCATCGCAACGGGTATTGCAGTCGGCTTCATTTTTTACCCGATCACGATGATCATGAAGGGACGCACAAAAGAAATTCATCCAATCATGTATCTTCTGTTCATTATCTTTGTACTGTACTTTATCTTCTTGATTTAATAATTAAGAGGGCTTCCGCATTGGAAGCCCTCTATCTGTTTTCAGTAGACCAGTCAAAGCCTATTGTTTCATCATCCCAGGGGATTCGTTTCTCATCAGGATTGCGGGGATTATAGGACTGGGTTGTGCAGTACACAATGGTGGCCGGCTCTTGTCCGAGGACCCGGTATCCATGGGCGACTCCTTTAGGAATCAACAATAAGATCGGATTGTGTTCTCCCATATAAAAAACGTTTGTTTGACCTTTGGTAGAGGAGTGCTCCCTGAGGTCATAGAGGACTGCCTGCACATTTCCTGAGGGGAAGAACCATAGGTCATCCTGATTTTCATGGTAGTGAAACGCCTTGATGACCCCCGGATAGGAAGTGGACCAGGAAAGCTGTCCGAATCGGGACAGGAGGTTTTCATCATCCCTGAGCACTTCAGCGAAAAAACCCCGGTCATCCGTATGTTTGACCAGTTTTTTTGTTGCCACGCCGTTAATCTTCATTCCTATCACCCTCCTTCGTCAGATATTCATGTAATGCTTCTTTCCAATTCCGCATGAAGATTCCTTTTTCATTTATTTTTTTATGGCTTAGTACAGAATATGCCGGCCTTGGAACAGTGCTTCCGTACTCCTGTGAAGTTACCGGTATAACGGTGCACTCTTCATTCAGCAGCCTGACGACTTCACTGGCAAAATCATGCCAGCTGCAGCTGCCTGAATTCGAGACATGATAAATCCCGGGCGGGCAGTACAGCAGTTTTTCGGTGCAAGCGGCCAGGTCACAGGTATAGGCAGGCGATCCGAATTGATCGCTCACAACTTGGATCGACTCCCTGCCGCGGGCCAGATCACGGATAGTCTTGACGAAATTCCTTCCGGTATGTCCGAACAACCAGGAAGTCCTGATGATGGTCGCATCCGGATTGATGGACGAGACGAAGTATTCTCCCAGCAGCTTGCTTTTTCCGTAGACGGTTCCAGGCCGGGCTTCATCATTTTCCTCATATGGGGTTGAACGTTTCCCTGAAAATACATAATCTGTACTGAAATGGATGAATTTCATATTAAGCCTCTTTGTTTCCAAAGCGAGATAACAGGGTGCGGCAGTGTTGATGGAATATGCTTTTTCCTGTTCGCTCTCACAAACATCCACCTTTGCAAAAGCAGCAGCATTCAGCACAGTGTCCGGCCGGTCTCTGTCCAATGCTTTCCGGATTGCCTGAAGCTGGGTGACATCGCACTCGCTTTTAAGGTAAGGGATCACTGTATGCCCTTTTTTTGTCAGGAACTCTGCAAGGTCTGTTCCTAATTGTCCGCCGGCGCCGGTGATGGCTATTTTCATGGCCGGTCACCTTTGTGATGCTTGCCAAACCAGTTCACTGTATATTCAAGCCTGTCAATGAATCTCCCTGATGGCTTCCATCCTGTTTCACGTTGGAGTTTGGAGGAATCAATGGCGTATCTTCTGTCATGTCCCGGGCGGTCTTTTACATATGTTATCAAGCTGTCAGGTTTCTTGAGGAGCTGCAGGATGGTTCTGGCGATTTCAATGTTTTGGTGTTCATTTTCTCCGCCGATATTATAGACTTCCCCAGGCCTGCCTTTTTCGAGGATTTGCAGGATTGCCATGCAATGGTCTTCTACATAAAGCCAATCGCGTATTTGCCTGCCGTCTCCATAGACAGGTATTTCCTTGTCTTGCAGAGCATTGCGGATGACCGTCGGGATGAATTTTTCAGCATGCTGGAATGGGCCGAAATTATTGCTGCACCGGGTGATGATCAAAGGAAGACCATAGGTTTCGAAAAAAGACCGGACCAGTAAGTCTGCACTCGCTTTTGTTGCCGAATACGGGTTGTTTGGTTGGAGAGGGGAATTCTCAGTAAACGGCTGGTCGTCAGGAGCCAGGGTCCCGTACACTTCATCGGTGGAAATCTGTATCATTTTGTTGGCGAATCCTTTTTTTGCGTATTTTAATAGATTATGTGTACCGGTGATATTGGTCTGAAGGAAGAGATCGGCATTGTGTATGCTGTTATCTACATGAGATTCTGCTGCGAAATTTATGACAGCGTCATATTCTCTGTCAAATATGTGTGCTATGTCCATTTCATTGGAAATATCCCTTTTTAAAAAGCGGAAACGGGGGTTGGTTGACAGGGTCTTTATCTCTTGTGGATGGCTGGCATATGTGAGCGAATCTGCCACCGTTACTTGATGATGGGAGCAGGCAAGTACCATCCTGACAAAATTCATTCCGATGAATCCTGCTCCGCCAGTGATGAGCAAGTTCATTTAAAGCCCTCCTTTCCTGTTTTTGTGTTGAGAAGCCAGCTTCATCAGATACAATCCGTAGTCGTTGCTTTTAAGCGGTTTGGCCAATTCTGCCAGCTGATATTCGTCAATATACCCTTTTCGAAAAGCGATTTCTTCAATGCAGGCAATTCGGAGGTTCTGTCTTTCCTGGATGGTCTGAATGAAAAGGGCGGCATCAAGCAATGATTTGTGGGTGCCGGTATCAAACCAGCTGAATCCCCTGCCGAGAAGTTTGACCTGAAGCGCGTTTTCTTGTAAATAGAATTGGTTGATAGAGGTGATTTCGTATTCGCCTCTTGCTGACTTAGAGAGTTTTTTAGCAAAGTCCACAACTCTATTATCGTAGAAATATAGACCGGTCACTGCATAATTTGATTTGGGATGGGAGGGTTTCTCTTCAAGAGAGATGACCTTCTGGTGCTGGTCGAATTCCACGACCCCGAAACGGCCGGGATCTTTTACTTGATAGCCGAAAACGGTGGCACCGATATTGGTTTGCGCAGCGGTTTCGAGTGTTTTCGTAAAATTATGTCCATAAAATATATTGTCTCCAAGTATCAGGCATACCGGATCTTCTCCTATGAATTCCTCTCCAATGACAAAAGCTTGAGCGATTCCCTCTGGCTTTTCCTGGATAAGGTAATGAAGGTGGAGCCCCAGCTGAGACCCGTCACCGAGCAACTTCTCGAACCGGGGAATATCGGCTCTTGTGGAGATGATCAATATTTCCTTGATCCCCGCGAGCATGAGAATGGAAAGCGGATAGTAGATCAGTGGTTTGTCGAATACAGGGAGAAGCTGCTTGGACACTGCATTGGTCAGCGGATACAGTCTGGTGCCGCTGCCGCCCGCTAGAATGATTCCCTTCATTTGATTTCCACCTCCTTAATGCGATACGGGAACGTATTTTGAAAAAACTTGCTACTGGCATATGATAACTTCCTGCCTGATACCGGAAGTGCAGTATTCTCCATACCGGATGAAATAGTCCAAGGGACGGCCTTCCTCCATCTGCCACCATCTGACCGCACCGGCAGGAGCTTTTGCAGCAAAGTGTTCAATGTCTTTCGGCACATCTCCTACAACGATGATTTCACAATCTTTGAAGTTATTTTCCAGTGAATCTTCCAGTGCTTTATATAAAGCATCTGTTTTGGCTTCTTCATAGGGGATGGCAAAAATCAATGATTTCCTGCCTGGATTCCTGGCCGTTATGTGGGTTGTTTTTCGGAAAGGGTCATCCCGAGAGGCTTCCCACACTCTCTGGTAAGGAAGCGCGCCCGTCATATCAAGCTCACTCAACCTGCTGCTGACTCTTTGTGAGTAGTAATCCTTTAGTTCCTTTACAAGAATTTGGATCTGTTTATTTCTTATGAAAGTAGAGTTGTTTCCGTTTGAATTACGATATTGGATATACAGCAAATCGGGGATTGCGGCATATTTGGTAATCAGGAAGGTGCGTATCAATAGATCGTAATCATCAGCGACAAGAAGTTCTTCCCGATGCCCGCCGGCAAGGTGATAGCATTCTCTCGTCCATGCCCTCGGATGATTCGGCAGTCCAACCAGGTGCCGCAGTGTATTGCCGTTGATGGCTGTGTTTCTATAAACATTCTGCCAGCGGCCCATTTCATGCAGCCAGACCCGGTAGTATACAGAATAACCAAATCCACAGTCCCACCCGTACCAATGGCCCTGCTGGTTCTCTTCATAAACCTCTGAACAATCCCCGAAAACAAACCCGCAGTCCGGATTGTTCTTGAAGGCATCGGCAATCTTTTGCAGACAATCTGCGGTGAGTTCATCATCGTGATCCACTTCCACAAGGATCTCGCCCGTGCAGAGGCTTGCAGCATACCTTTTAACGGCACCGATATAACCGTTATATTCATCTTGCCGGTATCTTCTCACTCGTGGATCATCAAGCTTGATGAGATATTCTTTATAGGTTTCTCCTCCGTCATCTGAATCATCTACAATGACCCACTCCCAGTTTTGGTAGGTTTGCTTCAATAGGGATTGAAAAGGCCGTTGAATTTTATCCTTTGAACGGTAGGCAGCTGTAAATATTGAGATTAAGGGAGTATCGGAAGAAAACCGGGAAGGAGAAAGCTTCTTGTTTTCAATCAATTGTTCTGTGCATGACAGCCAGCAATAAAAGAGTTGGCGGGACTGGACTTTGTCCGGGCCGGAAAAATGAAGCCAGCGTTTTTTCTCGTGCAGCGGCATTGAAACCAATGAGGGGAATTCCCTCCAGTTGCTGCCGATGGAGACATATACCCTCGGATTCTTGGTGAACAGTTCAGGCACGGAGCTGTTTTGATCCAGGATTTCAATAGAAATATGATCCTTTTCCAGCCTCTCAATCAGTGAGATTAATTCTTCGCTGTGTATGTTCTTGTCAGGAAATAGATATACAGATAATAAAGGCTTAGTCTTTGAGGCCATGATATTCTCCTTGCTTTTCATTATTTGAGAATTCATCCATGTTTTCCTCAATATTTATATGTATCGGAAATAGAGGTTGTTCCATAGCGGCCTTAATAAAGGCTAACTTACCAAATAAGCTGAAAGGAAGATTGCCGAAAGCCGGCCGGGTCAGGTATTCTTTCGTTGAAAAAAGTATGCGCTTTCGTTAGAATCATACAATATGTTAAGTCTCAACTGAAAAAAGAGGGAAATCACTCATGGTTCATATAGAAGTAAAGAAAGTCCTGAATAATAATGTCCTGATTGCCAAGCATGAGGGCTATGGAGAAGTTGTGCTGATAGGTAAGGGAATCGGCTTCAATGCAAAAAAAGGAGACTTTCTGGAAAACGATTTAGCAGAGAAGATGTTTGTGCTGAAAGGGGAAAAGGAACAGGAGCAATACAAAATGCTTCTCCCTTATCTTGAGGAAGATATGCTGGATACCATCATTTCAGCCATCGAGCTGATCCGGAACAGAACAAACTCTTTTTTGAATGAACACATCCACGTTGCCCTTACCGACCATATTTTGTTTGCGATAAACCGGCTGATGAAGGGCATGGCGATACGGAATCCTTTTTTGATGGAAACAAAGGCGCTTTATCCATTTGAATATGAAGTGGCAAGAGAAGTAGTCGCCCTATTGAATAAGGAGACGAATGTCGAACTGCCTGAAGGGGAAATCGGATTCATTGCGCTGCATATCCATAGTGCCATGATGAACAAAGACTTATCACAGGTCAACCAGCATTCTCAATTGATCGGAACCTTAACCTCCACAATTGAAGATGTATTAAAGGTGGATATCGATAAGGAAAGTGTCCATTATATGAGATTGGTGCGCCATCTTCGTTATACGATAGAGAGGGTGCTGAGGCAGGAAAGGGTCCAGGAACCGGAAAAAATCGCTTTGCTGTTGAAAGAAGAATACCCACTGTGCTATAATCTCTCGTGGAAACTAATCAAGATGATGCAGCAAACACTGAAGAAACCAGTGGATGACGCAGAGGCGGTCTACCTGACCATGCATCTGCAGCGCATACAGAATAAAGTTAAATAATGAACTAATCTTTTAACGTGTTACTGATACGATCAGGCATGAGTTAAAGAAGATGATTGATTCGTGTACTTTGGGGGAAGTCTATCCTTATACACAATCAGAGTCTCCTTTTGCTCATGCCTTTTTTGTGTTTGCTGCTATTATCTTGTCCATACAAAGTACTAGGGAGGTCATCAATTTGTTTAAAAAAGCATTCGGTGTTTTGCAAAAAGTAGGTAAAGCGTTGATGCTGCCGGTTGCCATTCTGCCTGCGGCAGGGATCCTGCTTGCACTGGGGTCTGCGCTCGTCAATCCAACCCTGTTGGAAATCGCCCCATTCCTAGGGACAGGCTGGGTGTCGACGGTAGCAAATGTAATGAAAGAAGCCGGCGGTATCATTTTCAGTAACCTTGCGTTGTTGTTCGCTGTCGGGGTAGCCATAGGTCTCGCCGGAGGAGAAGGCGTTGCCGGTCTTGCTGCGATTGTTGGTTACTTGATTATGAATGCAACCATGGGAGCTGCCCTTGGCATTACAGCAGCAGATGTTGAAGCTGATATGGCGTTCGCCAATGTATTGGGGATTCCGACGCTCCAAACTGGGGTATTCGGGGGTATCATCATGGGTATCCTCGCTGCTTATATGTACAATCGCTTCTTTAATATTGAACTGGCGCCATACTTGGGTTTCTTTGCCGGAAAGCGTTTTGTTCCGATAGCAACTGCTGCCTCTGCAGTGATTGTCGGATTATTGATGCTGGTCATCTGGCCGCCCGTCCAACATGGGCTTAATACATTCTCTAACTTCATGCTTGGAGAAAACAGAACGATTGCTGCTTTCATCTTCGGTGTGGTTGAGCGTTCGTTGATTCCATTCGGGCTTCACCATATTTTCTATTCACCATTCTGGTTTGAATTTGGTTCTTATACTACTCAAGCAGGAGAAGTGGTCCGCGGTGACCAGGCAATCTTCATGAAACAGATCCAGGATAATGTACAGGATTTAACTGCTGGAACATTCATGACAGGTAAATATCCGTTCATGATGTTCGGACTGCCTGCAGCAGCGTTGGCAATCTATCACGAAGCACGTCCTGAAAGAAAGAAAATCGTGGCAGGTATCATGGGGTCCGCTGCATTGACTTCATTCTTGACAGGGATCACAGAGCCGCTTGAGTTCTCGTTCCTGTTCGTGGCACCGGTCCTGTTCGGAATTCACGCGATCTTTGCCGGTTTGTCGTTCATGACCATGCACTTGCTTAACGTTAAGATCGGTATGACATTCTCCGGCGGATTGATCGACTATATCCTGTTCGGTGTCATCAACCCGCAGACGAACTGGTGGCTCGTCATTCCGGTAGGTTTGGTCTTTGCGGTCATCTATTACTTTGGTTTCCGTTTTGCCATCCGCAAATTCAACCTTGCGACACCGGGCCGTGAAGAGGTGGATGAAGATGAAGAAGAAGGAGCACCTTCCAAAGGATCAGACCTTGCCCATGATGTACTTGAGGCAATGGGAGGAAAAGAAAACATCGCGCACCTTGATGCATGTATCACTCGTCTGCGTGTATCGGTAAATGATGAAAAGCAAGTTGATAAAAACAGACTGAAGAAACTGGGGGCTTCCGGCGTGCTTGAAGTAGGAAACAGCATCCAGGCAATCTTCGGACCAAAATCGGATACATTGAAATCGCAAATGAAAGATATCATGATGGGCAAAACTCCTCGAAAAGCTGAAACAAATACTGATGAAGAAGTTGAACAGCAGATCGAAGAAGTGAACCCCGATGCTTTACAGAATGAAGAGGAATTTGCCAATGAAAAATTTGTTTCTCCTATTAAAGGGGAAATAAAAGATCTATCAGAAGTTCCTGATCAGGTATTTTCTCAAAAGATGATGGGTGATGGATTTGCCATCCTTCCAACAGACGGACTAATCGTTTCTCCGGTAGATGGAAAGATCGTCAATGTCTTCCCGACAAAACATGCGATCGGCATTGAGTCCAAAGGCGGAAAGGAAATACTGATCCATGTCGGTATCGATACGGTCAAACTTGAAGGTAAAGGGTTTGAGTCGTTGATTAAAGAAGGAGATCAAGTGGAGGCGGGGCAGCCGCTGTTGAAAGTGGACCTCGACTACATCAAAGACAATGCTCCTTCGACAATTACGCCAATCATCTTTACCAACCTTAAAGAGGGTCAGGCGGTTACGGTAGAAAAAGAAGGCAGCGTAAACGCCAAAGATGAAAACATCATCACTATAGATTGATGATTAAAAAGACCGGATCACGGGCAACTTGATCCGGTCTTTTCTTTGGATAAAACAGGAAGGAATAAAATTTGAAAAAGTGTGTTGACTCAATATGGCTATCTTGTTATACTTTACAGACCGTCGCAATAACAAATCATTTAGACGGACAAGCTGATCTGAAAAAAGTTATTAAAACTTGTTGACAGAGAATGCTTGGGATGATATGATTTAAAAGTTGCTCCGAACGAGTAACGAAAAATACTTTTTCGCAGAAGTTGACAC
>NZ_QXIR01000032.1 GCF_003581585.1 Bacillus salacetis | reverse complement strand
TATTTTAAGGATGTTTTCATAAGGCTGTCTTTGCATATATTGTTGCTTTCGGAAAAATCCCAGGTGCTGGATTTTTCCGCTGTATTCAAAGGTCTTACTCTCGAAAAAGAAGGAGCAGCTTAATATTGAATAGCAACAATGTTTACGTCAAGAGACTTTCATAAAGACTGTAATTTTCCTGAACACTGGAAAATTACAGTAAAGCTTTCGAATCGAAAATAACGAGGTCTAAAAACTGTCCCCCAGTTTTTTAAATACAGGCTTTTGGTAATTACGTCCATATGACCGATGGGAAGGTTCCTTCTTTTCTTTCATTCCCGTATATTTCTCAAGTATCAATTTGGCTTCATTAAGGCCCATTCTGCATTTCGGGTTTCTTACGGATTGATCGAGCGAGCCGAGATGCGGGAGCTTTTCAAAGTCGTCCCTGCCGGGAGGAATATGAAAAGTATACATTCCGCAATCAACCAAGACATCAGACTGCTGTTGGCTGAAGCGCGGATTGTTGGAAAAATGCAAGCCGACTTTTGTAGCTTTTCCTTCTTTTATCATCTTTTGAAGTGCTTGTTTTTTCAACGAATATAAATATTTTGGATTGGTAGCCGTTTTGGCGTGGCGGTTCACCGTGAAAACAGCTTGAGAGAGGTTTTTAATTGTAGCAGTTTGAGGGGCTGAATCTTGAGAATTTCTCAAATTTTTAACTCCTTCCTTATTATCGGAATATCTTTGATTCTATTATACCTTTTTTTTCTAGGTTTGGAAAGTTCCTAAATTACATTGCTATTCCCGCGTAACCATTAATTTAACCTTATCACGATTCCACAAAAACTTTAAGATTAAATTCTCCATAAAGCAGGTAAATATAATAAAGGAAGGTCTTGGCTTACAATAGCTCTACCCAAGGAAGATGATTAACCCATTACTTTGATTAGGATGATAATAATGTCTAATAAGAGTGCAATAATCGATATAGGATCTAATACTATAAGGCTTGTCATTTATGAGCATTACAAAAAAGGACGTTATAAAGAGATTGAAAACGTCAAGGCTGTGGCCCGGCTGAGGACATTCCTTGACGGGGACATGAAACTGGCTGCAGAAGGTATTGATAAACTAATGAATATCTTGAAAGGCTTTATGGAAGTCCTCGATTTTCATGAAATTCCAAATGTCAGATGTGTTGCGACGGCAACTATAAGGCAGGCAGAAAACAAGGAGGAAGTGCTGACTATAATCAAGAAGGAAACCGGTATGGACATCGAAATATTATCTGAAGAACAGGAGGCATATTATGGTTTCCTGGCAGTTATATCAACCACTCCTGCAGATACAGCTTTGACAATAGATATCGGAGGGGGAAGTACGGAAATAACTTATTTTGAAAATAGAAAACTGATACATTCCCACAGTTATCCATTTGGGGTGGTTTCCCTGAAACAAAGATTCATTCAGGGTGATTCAATTACAGAAGAAGAAAGGAGCACCCTGACAGACTTCCTCTTGAGTGAATTCTCCAGGCTGCCTTGGCTGAAGAACAGGAGGGTACCAATAATTGGTGTCGGGGGGAGTGCAAGGAACATTGCCCAGATAGACCAGCAGCAAAAAGATTATGAACTCTCAGGCGTCCACCAGTATGTTCTTTCAGGAACAGCCATATCATCAATACTGGAGCAGTTATTTCCACTTAGCTATAAAGAGATTGAAAAGGTTGAAGGTCTGTCAAAGGACAGGGCGGATATCATCCTCCCTGCGGCAGAGGTATTTAATCAGTTGTTCAGCTATACAGACGCTTGCTATTTCATGATCAGCCGAAAAGGTTTAAGGGATGGGCTGGTCATCGAAATGGCAAATGAAGAAAGCGGGGTGGAAATGTCCAGGGATTCTGTTATTAGGAGGAGTCTGGAAGAGCTATGCCATGAATTCGATATTAATGACCTTCACTCAAAACAAATGAAATTCCTGGCTTCAACATTGACAGGCAGTCTTTCCGACTTAGGATATTTGGATCTTACACATGAAGATTTCAAAATGCTCCAATACAGTGCAGCCTTATACTATCTTGGTGAGTACATTGATTCCGATTCAAGCAGCCAGCATACATTTTATATTTTGGCGAACCGGCCGGTCAATGGCTTCTTCCATAAAGAAAGAGTAATGCTGGCCTGCATTTCATCATTCAAGAACAAAACGGCTTTGAAGCAGTATATGCTGCCTTTTCTGGGCTGGTTTACAAAAGAGGAAATGCAAAAGGCGAGGGAAATGGGTGCTTTACTGAAATTGGCGTATAGTTTGAATGCAACAAAAAGAAATATTGTCCAAAGCATCGATATTGAGAGGAATGCAGACCGTCTTGATATTTCTGTGTATTGCAAAGGGGATTTCCTTGCCGAACAGTACCAGACAGAAAAACAAAAACGTCATTTGGAAAAAGCAATCAAAACAGACCTGGATATTAATTTTTCTAGAATAGATTGATTTACAAAAAAATTACTTTGGCTAAACAGTGAATGGGTTTGGTTTTGATAGGATTGAGAAGATATAGGAGTCCACAAAAGAGGGAGGGAGGAGTAACATGAGAACCGAGAAATTTGATTTCCATGAATATTACAATAACAGGGAGCTGAGCTGGCTTGCTTTCAATGAAAGAGTATTGGAAGAAGCATTTGATTATCAAAACCCTCTTCTTGAACGGATGAAGTTCCTGGCTATTTTCAGTTCCAATCTTGATGAATTTTTCATGGTCAGAGTAGCGGGGCTGAAGGATCAGGTGAAAGCAAACTATAACAAACCCGAAAACAAAGCAGGGTTGACGCCAATACAGCAATTAGAGGAAATTTCCATCAAAAATCATGAACTTGTCGCACTTCAGGATGACACGTTCAATAAGATGATTATTCCTCAATTGAATAAAGAGAATATTCATCTGCTGGATGTAAAAGATTTGAATGAGGAGCAGCACACCTTTCTGGAAATCTTTTTTGAGGAGCAGATTTTCCCAGTGTTGACACCAATGGCTGTCGATGCGTATCGTCCATTCCCCATGCTCTTGAATAAAAGCCTGAATTTGGTTGTGATCATGGATAATCCAGATCCTGTTGAAGATGAAGATAAAGAGAAAGTAGCACTTGTTCAAGTCCCTTCTGTATTGGACAGAGTGATTCCCGTGCCTTGCAGGGAAGGGAAAGAGATGTTCATACTCCTTGAAAATGTCATCATCCATTTTATCGATAAAGTCTTTAAAGGATATAATGTCAGTTCAGCCAGCGCTTTTCGAATTACAAGGAATGCTGATATGACCATACATGAGGAAGGTGCAAGGGATCTGCTCCTGGAGATTGAAAAGGAATTGAAGAAGAGAAAATGGGGAGCGGCTGTCCGCTTGGAGGTCCAAGAGGGGAGAATGAATGAAAAGGTTCTTGATTACCTCCTCAGAGAGCTTGAAATCCATGCCAAAGATGTTTATAAAGTAGAAGGTCCGCTTGACCTTACCTTTTTATTTGGTTTTATCAGCCATATAAAAAAGAAGCGGGAAAACTTAGCGTTTGAAGTATTCATACCTCAGCCTCCACGGGATCTCCAATCGGATGAAGATCTTTTTGAAAAAGCTTTTCATGAGGATCTGTTTTTTCATCATCCTTATGAATCCTTCGAGCCGATTGTCGACTTTGTTTCCGTTGCTGCGGACGATCCGCAAGTTCTGGCCATCAAACAGACATTATACAGGGTTAGTGGTGATTCCCCTGTCATTGAAGCGTTGAAGAGGGCAGCTGAAAATGGTAAGCAGGTAACTGTCCTTGTTGAGCTGAAGGCACGATTTGATGAAGAAAATAACGTCCAGTGGGCAAAGGAACTGGAAAAGGCAGGCTGCCATGTCATTTATGGAATGAATAACTTGAAAACGCATAGCAAAATCACTCTTGTCGTAAGAAAAACACACGGCAGGATTGATCGTTTCGTACATTTGGGAACCGGAAACTATAATGACCAGACTGCCAAGCTGTATACTGATATGGGAATCATAACATCTAAGAGGAAGTTTGGCATTGATGCAACCAATTTCTTTAATTACCTTAGCGGATATACAGAAAAGCCGGAGTTCCATCATTTGGTCGTTGCACCTTTTGATATAAGGGATGAGTTCATTAAGTTGATTGATCAGGAAATTGTATCACATGAGGTTTACGGGAATGGAAGGATCATTGCTAAAATGAACTCCTTGACAGATAAGGAGTTGATCAAGAAGATGTATGAAGCATCCTCGGCAGGGGTGAAAATCGACCTTATCATCCGGGGGATTTGCTGTCTCAGACCAGGCATCAAGGGTGTCAGTGAAAATATCCGGGTGATCAGCATTGTAGGAAGGTTTTTGGAGAACAGCCGTATTTATTATTTTCATCATAACGGAGAAGGGAAGCTGTATCTGTCTTCTGCTGATATGATGACAAGAAATATGGTGAAGCGGGTTGAAATCCTGTTTCCTATATACAAAGGAAGCATCAAAAAACGACTTTTGGATATTCTTGATCTTACATTGAAGGACAATATGAAAGCAAGAAAGCAGGATTCCAAAGGTAACTACCATTATGTGAAAAGGCAGGAAGGAGAACCGCCGATTAACAGCCAGATGGAACTCAAGAAAGAAGCCAATGAACATTTGATACTTGAAAATTAGAATTCCATACTCTAAACATGTACTATGCTTAACTGTCAGTCTGGAAATCTATAGGTTGACAAAGTGCAGTGGAATAATTTACTTTTATTGTAATGGTACATAGCATTGCTTGCCCAGAGTTTAACAGCAAAGGAGTATGTTTTATGACGAAACATGGACATATGGAAATGATCATCCTGCCAACGGATCAAGGAGAAGTCAAGGTTTTCGTTTACGGTTTTAAGCCATTGGGATCTTGGGGACAAGTAGTTGTACAATTAAATGACCTGACAGTCAATTCAAAAGGATATAATCGCAAAAAGACCATCATCCGGACATTGGCCCAGCTGCATCAGATGCTTGTTAATAATCAAGATCAATCCTGATTGCAGAGTGTTTACTTTTTGCCCCTGCCGGTTGATTCTCTTCCTGAACAAGGAGGGAATATCTCATCTTTAAATGGCATTGAAGCATAGTTAGTTCGTGAAAAGTTCAAGTTGAATATAGATAAACTAGCCGGCCGTGATTCAGTTCACGATCGGCTTTTTTTTGAGAGAAGTGTTTTCTTTATTGGTTAATTGTTATATAATTCTGACATAAAGATAATGAGTGATTATTCATTCATTTAATGGAGGCGAAATAGTTGAAAACTGTGATTGTAACTGGTGGATCAAATGGTATGGGAAAGTACATGGCTGAATATTTTTTAGGAAAAGAATGGAATGTGGTTGTAACTGGACGAGATCTTGAACGGCTGAAGGGGGTGAAAGATGAGTTTTCATCACTTCCTGGGAACCTGGACATATTTCAAATGGATGTGCGTGAACCGGAACATGCAGAAAGAATGATTGCATTCACAGCAGAGAAATTCGGAGGCGTGGACACTTTAATCAATAATGCGGCAGGAAATTTCATTGTCCCAGCCGAAAAACTTTCTCCAAATGGCTGGAAGTCGGTTATAGATATTGTATTGAATGGCACTTTTTTTTGTTCCCATGCAGCTGTGAATCACTGGATAAAGACAGGAACCAAAGGGAATATCATTAACATGGTGGCTACATATGCGTGGAACGCCGGTGCAGGTGTTGCCCATTCAGCAGCAGCGAAAGCTGGGGTCCTGTCACTCACAAGAACATTAGCTGTTGAATGGGGCCATAAATATGGCATCAGGACAAATGCAATCGCTCCAGGACCGATAGAAAGGACAGGAGGAGCGGAGAAACTGTGGGAATCGGAAGAGGCTGCCACAAGAACAATCGACAGTGTGCCCTTGAAACGGCTGGGTACACCTGAAGAAATTGCAGGCCTTGCCGGCTTCCTGGCATCAGAACAAGCTGCCTATATCAACGGTGAGTGCATAACGATGGACGGCGGCCAATGGCTGAATCGTTTTCCGTTTTAATAGAATCTTTTCGTAGACATTGTTGCTATTTAATATAAATTTCAATTAACATCCTGGTTAATAGCCGTTAAAACCCCGTTAAGCAGGAAAGAAAAGAGCTGCTATTTCTTTTTAGAAAGTAAAACCCCGAAAGCACTTATATATGCGAAAACAGCCTTTTAATAAAAGGATTCTCCTTTCCGGCCTGGAATCTCAGGCTGATTTTTTTTGTTTCTTTTACAGAAAATTCACCTCTAATTTACGCAGGGATATGATATACTCAGGTAATATTTAATCATTGGGAAGTGGTTATTATGGATCCATTGGAAATCATGTCGAATGTAGAACGGGCTTTTCCTTATTTTCAACCTGTGTTCAGCGCCGATGAACATACAATCATGGGTTATGAAATACTGGGAAGGTACGAGGGTGAAAACGGGGTTATCAGTTTGGGGCCATTCTTTCTGGACGAGGAAATACCAGATGAATTCCGTCTTGAAGTAGACAATTACATATTGTCAAAAGCACTAGAAATGTCCCTGGACCATAATATTACTGCATGGTTTTTTATCAATAGGGATGCAAACCTTCTGATGATGGACGAAGGAGAGTCATTGCTTGAATTATTATTGCGTTTCTGTGAAAAAGGATTAAAGATGAATCAGGTCGTCCTCGAAATTTCTGAAAAGCACTTTAAAGGTGACTTTGAACAATTATTTCATCTTATCCAATACTATAAGACCTATGGCATCAAGATTGCCATCGATAACATAGGCGGTGACAGTGATCAATGGGAAAGGCTGGCTAAGGTCAGTCCTGACATTTTAAAGGTGGATCTGCAGCATCTGCGTATAGAAGCAGGAAATACAACCTTCCACAACATTTTATACAGCCTTTCAATGCTGGCGAGGAAAATTGGCTCCACCCTCCTATTCGAAAATATTGAAGTGGATTACCAGCTTCACTTTGCATGGAAAAATGGCGGAAGATATTATCAAGGATTCTATCTTCATAAGCCTTCACGTGATTTTTTGGGGAGAGACATTCTCAAGGAAAAATTAAAGACCAAATGCCGGAATTATATAGAACATGAAAAAAGACATTTAAAAGCGGTGTATACTCTTACACAACAGCTTCAAAGGGAAATCAATGAGCAGATAAATGATTTAAGGAAGCACTCAGATAGTTTAGACAGCCTGCTTATCAGCCTTGCAAAGAATGTAGAAGAAAAATTTTTCCGGCTGTATATCTGTGACGAAAATGGGTTCCAGTTGACGGATAACCTTGTCAGGAAAAAGTATCAATGGGAAGTATTTCCGGATTTTAAAGGGAAGAACTGGAGCTGGCGTCCCTACTTCCTGGAGAATATCATAAGGATGCAGAATAAGAATTCAGGGCTTTTATCCGATTCATACAGTGATATCGAAACAGGAGAGACCATCAGGACATTTTCCTACCCAATGGGGGGAAATCAATATTTATTCATGGATTTATCCTATGAATTCCTGTACGAACAGGACGGGATTCTGTACTAAGGAAGGAATAGGAATATCTGTATCGGGCAACTTAACCTTAAAAGCTTTAAGGGGTGTTGTAATGAGCAGCTTTGTTTTAATCCTTTTATTGATTGCCGCTGGTGTATTGGCAGCGTCATTGCTTTATACCTTCAAAGTGGCACGGCAGCAAAAAGCTTTGAAGAATGAGTTGGACACTGAAATACCAGAAAAGGTGCAGGATCACCCATATTCCAGGAATCCGATTTTCCTTACCTACTTAATCGCGGCCGTCCTTGTTATATTATTCATCATTTATAAAGCAATTGATTTATATGCGTCATAAAGAAGGTCCAATAGTATTGGATAAGAAATTCAAAATAGTATGATCTGGATCGAGGACGGAATCAAAATGGTTCCGTCCTTTTTATGTTGTTCCTCAGGAATTCCGTCTATGGCAGAATGATGCAGCAAATAGTATAAAAGTATTTCCCTATTATCTCTTGCTGCCAACAGCAGAGCAGAAACACGGTATTGCAGGAGGTCAAAATATGACATTGGGTTAATGCTTGACTTTTTAAAATGGTAATTTATTCTTTTGATCATTTTATGTTTTACAAATAACCATATAAGGGAACAGATTTAATGAAAATAATAAATGATTATGTCTGCTTTTGTTGGTTAAATACGAACGGTTTACATACTATCGACAAGCAAGGATTGCTACAATGGAAAAGAAATCCAAAAAGGGGAGAAGACTCGAATGAAGACTAAGATGAAGAAGGTAACCGTATTAATGATTGCAGCTGTCTTTTTTGTACTAAACATGCAACCGGCTGGCGCCTTGGACAAGGGGTCATTGCTCGACAGAGTACAGACAGCATTTGATAAACAGGTTTCTTTGAGCGAAAAGCCCAGGACAATGGAAGAGATTAATGCTATTTTAGATTCTCATTTTACTGACCAGTTTAAAGAAAAATTTGTTCTTGAAAATGTCATCGAAACGGAAGAAGGGTTTCAAACATTTGGATCTGATTTTGCGCCATTCTACATTCCAAACTTTTCTTACAGTGACGAAACCAAGGCAGTCAAAAAGGGAGATTCAGTATTTCTTATTGAATACTTCAGGTACGAGGAAGGGCCAGTATATTTTGAGGATGGCTATCAAGGTGTAAAATTAACAAATGTAGATGGTGTTTTGAAGATTGAGGATATTTTATATACTATGCCTGAAGAGCTCAAGAATGAATTGAATGTGGAGGATACGTCATCTGTCTCGGATATGAAATCCGAGACGGATGAGAAAAAGACAGCTCCGCTTTCAGCTCAATATATGAATAAACAGTATCATATATTCAGCGGATACTTTCTTGATAATGAACAAGTGGATTTAAATCTGATATAAATTTTTGACACTAATAGGTGTCTTTTTTTTTGCTTGATTCTATAACTTCCAGTAATTTTCCAATATCACTGCTGTATAAAACCTGGTCTCCGATAAGTACCACAGGCGTTGACATGGCTTTATATTTCTCAATTAGTTCTTTTCTGGCAGCAGGGTCCTTCTTTATATCTTTCTCAATAAAAGATAAAGATTGGCTGCTCAGCAGTTCCTTCACAAACGAACATGGGGGGCAGCCAGGCTGAGAATATACGATGATGCTTTGTTCCTTCATTTTTACACTTCCTTTTTTGCTCTGTTCCTCGTCATATAATCGATCAATCCCATTGCCGAAACTCTCATATCCAAATCCAGCAGCTGGAGAAATTCTTCATTTTCATTCAACAGTGTATTTGATTGCAGCACTGCTTTTTTTAATGAGCTGGTCAGTGCGGGGAGCTGGCTTTCGGGTTCACATTGCCTTGATACCTCGAGAGCAGTATCCATGAATATTTTGATCCATTTGCTTACATCTGTCAAAACTTTTGCAGGCTCTTCGGAGATGCCGAAATGACCAAAATAAATTCTTTCCAAGGATAAACTGCCTAATAAGTCAAGGGACTGAATCATTGCTTCCGGGTCGAACTGATTTGGTGAAGTGGAAGGCAGATATAACGATTGGCCACCCAGTGTGTAACCGTAATTGACCCCTGCCGTGTCACCTGAGAAGACACCTTTGGACCTCTCGTCATAGATACTGAAGTGGTGCCGGGAATGTCCTGGTGTATCGTAAAAGGTTAAAGTGGAATCAGCTCCAATTTGTAACTTTGCATTATGTTTCTTAATGATGATCCTGTTTTGAGGGACGGGGACGATGGGGTGGAACAGCCTGTCGAAATCCTTGCCATACACCTGTCTGGCGCCTGCTTCAAGCCGCTCCGGATTGACCAGGTGCCCTGCCCCTTTCTCGTGTACTATTATTGCAGCATTCGGGCACTTTTCCAAAAGCAGGCCTGCTCCTCCTGCATGGTCAAGGTGAATATGTGTAACGACAATATTCTTTATCTGCTCCAAAGAAATGTCCAGGTCTTCCAGTCCTTTTAAAAGATGAGGGACGGACGGGCTGGCCGAAGTGTCAACAATGGTGAGATCGTCTTCTTTTATGACATATGCCCCAGTTCTGCAGGGGACGTTCATATCGAATAAATCAATTATGGATATTCTGTCAGCACGATTGAAAATCATCCGCTAGCCTCCTTTATCTGAAAGGCAGGATACATCCTGGCTTTCCTGATGCCTTCCACTGTAATTAATAATATTCATTATATACCACATGAAATAAAAACCAAAAAATTCTGTTTTTTGCTTGAGAAGGGAAAGTGGTGGTGTTATGGTTAAAGGTGTGATAGAGTTGAATGTGTTTTCAGCTAAATTCCTTTAGATGAATACAGGTATTCGTCTCATCTGAAAGGATAGAAAAACAGCATAATGCGAAAGATAAGAAAGAATGAAGTGATGAAAGGAGAGACGGTCAATGTCTCAGCTTCTGGGGATCATTCAGCGTTTAAAATCATTGCAGGATGGTACAGATACAGGTGAAACTCAACAGCGATTTTTTGAAGTGAATGGAAAGAAATTATGTCAGGTTAAGTATTTTTCTAATACAGATACATTTGAATTAGAAGTATACACTGATGATAAGAAAGCCAACAAATATCCGTTTGACGATATTGATATTACGGCAATTGAAATCTTTGAACTCCTTCAGGAAGAAAAAGAAAATTCACAGTAACCAGGTCTGTCCGCCTATTGGAGGACAAGCCATATAAAGGCAAAAGAGAAAGTGATTACTTCAATGTAATTGCTTTCTCTTTTTATTTGGCTCTTTTTGTAAACTTTGTTGCTATTCAATATAGATTTCAACTAATATCCTGGTATATCGTCGTAAAATCCCCCGGTGAGAAGGAAAGAAAAGAGCTGCTCGTTCTTTTTCGGGAGTTAACCCTTTATATACAGGGGAAAAATTCGGCACCTGGGATTTTTCCGAAAGCAACAATATATGCGAAAACAACCTTTTATTTACTCTCTTGAATATGCTTCAGCAATAATTTCTCTATCCCTGTTACAGGATTCACTTGGAAATGAAGGGGTATCATCGGCATACCTTATTAGAAAAATCAGCCTCCTGTAAACCAGATCCTGCTTACAATCTTTGATAGGACAAAAAAGGTAAGCGGTTTCTATATTCCCACTACTTAGATGAAAGTGTGTTACAATATAGTCGGTCTCAATTATTATTTAAGCTGTCCTGGACGGCTTTTATTTTCTAGAGTGAGGGGTTTTAAAATGTTTTCTTTACATAGCAAGGCTTTTTTAGAAGCAAATATTGCAGACTTTATCATCCCGTCAGAAAAGGTAGCACATGTGCAAAGAGCCAATACTTTGGAGCATGCGCTCCTTGTCTTAACGAAAAGCGGATATTCATCCATCCCTGTGCTGGATCCACAGTTTCGCCTGCAGGGATTGATCAGTTCCAGCATGATTACTGATTCAATCCTGGGGCTTGAGCAGATTGAATTTGATCAATTGGATAAAAAGAAGGTCGAGGAAGTCATGGATACCGGATTCCCGACAATTTCCCTTCAGACCCAATTCAAGAAAGCCCTGAAGCTTTTGATCGATCATCCATTTTTATGTGTAGTGGACGATGAAGGACTTTTCGAAGGGATCATGACCAGAAGAGTCATACTTAAACAACTTAATCAAAATTTACATAGTGCTGAATGATTTAATGGCTCCCTTGAAGGGAGCTTTTGTTTCTTAATGCGTAAAATAATCTGAAGAGGAGAATCGAAATGAAAAATTCAGATGCCGGCCAGATTGGACAAGCTCCGAAAAGGACAAAGCGGGCGTACGTGCTGGCTTCAGTGATGCTGGCCATGTTCATGGGTGCTATCGAGGCGACCATTGTATCGACAGCCATGCCCGCCATCGTTGGGGATCTTGGAGGGTTCTCATTATACAGCTGGGTGTTTTCTGCTTATTTACTAATGAATGCTGTAACGGTCTTGATATATGGAAAACTTTCAGATCTTTTTGGGAGAAAACCGATCATTATATTTGGAATAATTGTATTCATGGCCGGTTCCATTCTTTGCGGGTTTTCGGATTCTATGGAGCAATTGATAATATTCAGGCTGATCCAGGGATTTGGTGCAGGCGCAGTCCTGCCAATTGCAACTACGATTGTTGGGGATATCTATACCAAAGAAGAGAGGGCCAAAATACAGGGATATCTGTCATCAGTCTGGGGGATATCGGCAATCAGCGGCCCGGCTATCGGAGGTATTCTTGTTGAATATGTAAGCTGGCACTATGTTTTTTGGATCAATATCCCACTCGGTGTATTATCCATCGCAGGCCTTTGGATATTCCTTCATGAAGACGTAAAGAAGGAGAAGCATAAGATTGATTTTCCCGGGGCTGTTTTGCTTACCATCTCCATTTCAACCCTAATGTTCATCTTAGTGGAGGGAGGGGTCCATATCCCTTGGAATTCTCCTTTGGCACTTGGTTTAATGGCAGCGGCTGTCGTTTTCTTTGCCCTGTTTGTTTTTCAGGAAAGAAAAGCTCCCGAACCTATGATGCCTTTTGGTATCTGGAAGGAACGGTCAATATTCATAGCGAATATCGTTTCGTTGACCACTGGTGTGATGCTGATTGGCATCTCGAGTTTTCTTCCTGCGTTTGTTCAGGGTGTAATGGAGAGAAGTCCAACAGTTGCAGGGTTCACACTGACTACCATGTCAATAGGCTGGCCTATTGCAGCAACGATTGCTGGAAGATTGCTATTAAAGATAGGTTATTATAAAACATCTCTTATCGGTGGGATATCTTTGATCATCGGAAGCGTCTTTTTTGTTACCATGGGAGCTGATTCAGGTCCTGTTTGGGCTGCTGCAGGTTCATTCTTCGTTGGTGCCGGGATGGGACTGACATCGACATCGTTCATCGTTTCCATTCAGAGTACTGTTGAGTGGAAGCAGAGAGGGATTGCCACCGCGGCAAATATGTTCATGAGAAACCTTGGCAGCACTTTGGGGGCTGCGCTGCTTGGGGGCATCCTCAATAGTTCAATAAAACAGTATTTGGAGAATAAAGATAATGCCAAAGCGGAAATTGATGTTGTCAATATGCTGCTCAATGAAGAGAAGAGGTCGGCACTGAGTGCACCATTAAGGGAAACCCTTCAATCCGGCCTGACATTTTCCCTTCATTGGGTATATTCAGGAGTCCTCTTTTTCGCTGTTCTCAGCCTTGCATTAATCTTGTTCCTTCCAAGAAAAACGTAAAGAATCCTCCATCAAAGGCGGATTCTTTACATGATCAATGTATGCAGTATCTGAATGATGAGGATAAGGGTCATTGTATTCAAAATGGCCCTTGCCGTCCTTAATGGAACCTTGTCAGCAAATCTTACTGCTGTTTGTGCCCCTGCAATGCTCCCAAGACAAAACGCAATGCCTGCCTGCCAAATGAAATGGCCATTGAAAAGGTATGCCAGAAAAGCAGCCGAACAAGAAACAAACGTTTGAAACCTCGTGAAAGCAATTGCCCTGATATAGGAAACCCCTTTATTAATGAACGTATGCATCAACAGCGTTGCCTGACCGGGACCGAACATCCCGTCATAAAATCCGATGGCAGCCAAGAAAGGGCCAGTTCTTTTCATGCTTGCAGATTGATGTTCATTAGTGCTTTCAGGTTTTTTTAGGAAACCAATAAAAAATGCTGCAATCAATAAACACACTGCGATAATCTCCATTGCAGTCTTGGTAAGAAGACCTGCTGTAAGTCCTCCTGCTAATCCTCCTCCAAAGGCGAAGGGCAGAATCGACAATGCTTCCTGCCAATGTACCTTTCTTTTCCTTAATAGATAAAAAAAACTGGAAAAGGAACTCAAAGTGTTTGAGAATTTACTTGTAGCAATAGCTGAGTGTACTGGAAGGCCTGCCAGCAGCATGACTGGCATCCCGATGAGTCCTCCGCTTCCGGCAATGGTACCAATCATTGATGTAAAGAAACCGGTTATCAAAAGTATAAAAAACACGTCTATCACCCCGATGCCTATTTTTAGCTTGCATAATGCCTCTCATCAAGAGTTTATGGCAATTGAAGTCATAATGAAATTAGATTAAAATGAATATATACCATAAGAAAAACTTATTGAAAGGATGTGTAAGAAGTCATGGCTTTTTCAGAGTATCAATTAATGTCTGTCCTTGCTCAGGAAATGAATATGCGAAAGGCCGCAGAAAGACTGTTTGTGTCCCAGCCCGCATTATCGCAGCGGCTTCAGAATATTGAAAAGGAATGGGGGACCAAACTGTTCATTCGATCACAGAAAGGGTTATCTCTTACTCCAGCGGGGGAGCTTGTTGTGAAGCTTTCTCAGGAAATGCTGCAGAAAGAAGAAAAAGTGAAGGAAGAAATCCAAGCAATGCAGTCTAAAGTCCATGGGACACTTAAGATTGCCTGTGCTTCAATAGTAGGGCAGAATTGGCTTCCTCAGGTGTTGAAAAAGTTCGTGGACACTTATCCACACGCAAAGATATCATTGATTACCGGCTGGAGCAGCGAAATTCTTGAGGCGCTATATGAAGATGAAGTGCATATCGGGATCATCAGGGGAACAGCTGACTGGAAGGGCCCTAAATACCATTTGTTCACGGACCGCCTGTACTTAGTGGACAGAGAAATACAGAATGTCGAAGAAGTCCTCAAGACAGACCGCCCATTCATTCAATTCAAGAGTGATTCAAACTATTATCAGGAAATTCAGGACTGGTGGCACCGGCAGTTTCAATCGGTTCCCAAAAGGACAATTGTCGTGGATCAAATCGAGACTTGCAAACAAATGACATTCAATGGTATTGGCTATGCAATCCTTCCTGCGATTACACTGAATAGTGTAGAGGAAAACCTTTATAAAATTCCGTTGATGGATGAAAAGAAAGGATCGATTCATCGTGATACCTGGCTGCTGGGATATGATTCTGCATTTCAATTGAAACAGGTAAAAGCCTTTGTAGAGATTGTAGAGGAATTCCTTGAAGAAAACAGCACTTCAATTTTGTAGCGGATTCTTGTCTTTTGTCCTTTAATTTGTTAAAGTATTAACTAGATTTCTGAATATATACATATTTTTCAGGGGGTTAAACAAATGAAACAAATGGATGCAAATGAGATTATCTCTTTTATTCAAAATAGTACGAAATCTACTCCGGTAAAGGTTTATGTAAAAGGAAACCTCTCCGGTATCGATTTTGGCGGAAATGCAAAAAGCTTCATAAATGGCGAATCCGGAGTCGTATTCGGTGAATGGGCTGAAATTTCCCAGGCACTTGAGGTCAACAAAGATAATATAGAAGATTTCGTAGTGGAAAATGACAGGCGTAATTCGGCAATTCCATTGCTTGATACGAAAGGCATAAAAGCACGTATTGAACCTGGTGCGATAATCCGCGATCAAGTGGAAATCGGTGATAATGCCGTCATCATGATGGGTGCATCAATCAACATCGGATCTGTCATCGGTGAAGGGACGATGATTGATATGAATGTCGTACTTGGCGGGCGTGCCACTGTAGGAAAGAACTGCCATATCGGAGCGGGGGCTGTTCTTGCAGGAGTTATCGAGCCTCCATCCGCTAAACCCGTTGTGGTTGAAGACGAAGTGGTGGTTGGTGCCAACGCTGTGGTACTTGAGGGAGTGACAGTCGGAAAAGGAGCAGTTGTTGCTGCAGGCGCGATTGTAGTCGAAGATGTACCTCCTTATACTGTAGTCGCAGGAACACCTGCAAAAGTCATCAAAGAGATTGATGAAAAAACAAAGTCCAAGACAGAAATCAAACAAGAACTTAGACAACTGTAATAGCACCAGTGGAAAAAGGATTGATGGCCAGGCAGGTCTCAGTCCTTTTTCAATATAGGGTGTTACCTTGCAGAAAGGAGCAATAAGGAATGCAGTCAACGAGTAAGTATATAGAGATCAGGAGAGACCTTCATAGAATTCCTGAGCTGGGCTTCCAGGAGTATAAGACACAAAACTATCTTCTTACTTATATAATGAAACTTCCACAGGAGAGGCTGGAAGTTAAAAAATGGAAAACGGGTATATTTGTAAAGGTGAAAGGGACCAATCCCGGAAAGGTAATCGGCTACCGGACAGATATCGATGGACTGCCGATCGAGGAGAATACGGGACTGCCATTCAGGTCTGAGCATGAAGGCAGAATGCATGCCTGTGGCCACGATCTCCATATGAGCATAGCTTTGGGAATTCTTACACACTTCGTTGAGAATCCAATTGAGGATGATCTTCTCATTATTTTTCAACCGGCGGAAGAGGGCCCGGGCGGCGCAAAGCCTATGCTTGAAAGTGCAATCATGAAACAATGGAAGCCTGACTTCATCATAGGTCTCCATGTCGCTCCTGAATATGAAGCGGGTACGATTGCGATTAAAGAAGGTTTGCTGTTTGCCAATACTTCCGAGCTTTTCATAGATCTGATAGGAAAGGGAGGACACGCCGCATATCCTCACAACACCAGGGATATGGTGGTGGCGTCAGCTATGCTGGTTACACAGCTGCAAACAGTAGTGGCAAGGAATGTTGACCCATTGGATAGTGCAGTGGTGACAGTCGGTAAAATTTCCGGAGGGACCGTCCAGAATATTATTGCCGAAACGGCAAGGCTGGAAGGGACGATCAGAACACTGTCCCAAGAATCAATGGTAAGAGTGAAGGAAAGAATCGAATCGCTCGTTAAAGGTATAGAAATAGGGTATGGCTGTGAAGCGGTGGTCGATTACGGAAGTATGTACCATCAGGTCTACAACGATGAAGAAGCAACCAGGAGGTTCATCAGATACCTTAAGGATAAGCAAGATGTAAACCTTGTGATTTGTGATGAAGCAATGACAGGGGAAGATTTTGGTTATATGCTTGAAGAAATCCCGGGCTTTATGTTCTGGCTTGGGGTTGATTCCGATCACGGCCTTCACCATGCCAAGCTGAACCCTGACGAAAAGGCAATCGATTTTGCTATTTCAACTGTAACGGACTATATTAAAACCCTCTGAAAAGAAAAAACACCGCTGGGAATTCCAAGCGGTGTTTTTTAGGCTCTCTTTTTGTTGCAGCTATTTGTATGGGAACAACAGCTTATTCTATTGATCTTTCTTTTCTATAAAGACTTGATGCGGATAAGGGATTTCAATGCCATTTTGGTCCAATGCTTCCTTAATGGCTTTACGCAGTTTGCGTTCAACTCCCCACTGTTCCATATTCCTGGTCTTGCCGATGATGCGGATGACTACATCCGAAGCACCAAGGGATTGTACCCCGATCACATTCGGGCCATCTACGATGTTTTCATTCTCTGCAGCCGCTTTGTCACACACCTGCTGGAGTACAGCGATTGCCTTATCAATATCATCATCATAGGAGATGCCGATATCGACCAATGCTCTCATATTTCCTCTGGAGTGGTTGCTCAAGCTGGTGATTTCCCTGTTGGGAACAAAGTTCAATGTACCATCAAAGCTTCTGATCTGAGTAGTCCTTAATCCTACAGCTTCGACAATTCCAGAGAAACTTCCGGTTGTTACAAAATCACCTACATCGACTTGTTTTTCCAAAAGAATGAAAAACCCTGTCACTACGTCACTCACCAAACCTTGGGCTCCGAAACCGACAGCAAGTCCGATGATACCGGCTCCTGCTAGGATGGCTGTAACCTCTATACCGAATATTTGCAGAATGGTCACAAAGAAAATGAAGATCAAAACATATGAGAATATGTTTTTTGCAAGGCTTTCCAATGTCTGGGCTCTTCCGGCAGAAATGCTGTTTTTTTCGCCATAGCGGCTGAACGCCCTTTCAAGTATTTTGTTTCCAAACCCTCTCACTATTAAGAAAGCAATGTAAATAGCAATAATCTGCAGCACGGAAATTCCTATCGTAATCAGCAGGCCGGTCCAGTCGAAGTCAGTGATTCTTTCTGTAAAGCCATTCATCCCTAATATAAACTTCACTTATTGTCATCCTTTCTATTTTTTCTATGTATCAGCAAAAAAGACCTTATAAGTATAAACATAACTTCATAAGTATTGTCAAAAAGGACGATGCTTTATTCAGGCATGGTCTGTTGATTGGCCTAGACTTATTATTGATGAAGGGTCCGTCAAAAGACTGATTGTTTTTATTTATTAATATATAAAATATATAACGTGTTATCCGAATTGCAAAAGGATTCTCAAAAAAGTAAAAAATTCAAATAAAAAGGTGGAAATATATTTCGAAACCCGATATATTTAATAGTACGTGAATTTTTCGCACCAAAGAGAGGGGGATATAAATGGAGACATTTAAAAAACTGAAACAATTTTACTGGCCTTACAAAAAATTCTTTATTACTTCAATTATTTTCCTTATTGCAGTAACAGGAATTACAGTGGTCTATCCGGTCATTTTGCAGAAAACCATTGATGATGTCATCTTGCAGAGAGAGTTCGGCTGGGTGCCGTATCTGGCGTTCGGCTTCATTTTAATCATGGCTGTAAAGGGTGTAGCCACTTTCATTCATCAATATAATGGAGATATGTTTGGGATCACGAGTGTGTACAGACTGCGCAATGAACTGTACGAGAAACTTCAATACCTTCCTTTCCGTTATTATGATAACGCGAAAACAGGAGATTTAATGTCGAGGCTGACAGCGGATGTGGAAGCATTCAGATTTTTCCTGTCTTTCGGGATTTCTGAATTGATCCGTTTTTTCCTGCTGGTGACAATCAGCTTCGGGGTCATGTTCTACTATTCTCCTTCCCTGACATTTGTTACTCTTTCGACTTTGCCGTTCCTGGCTGTATCTGTTTATAAATTTGATAAAGCTGTACATCCGGCTTTCAGGGGAATCAGAAAGTCTTTCGGGAAGCTGAACACAAATGTCCAGGAAAATATCAGCGGAATCAACACAGTGAAATCATTATCAAGGGAAGACTTTCAAATCAATAAATTCAATACATCGAATGCCGATTATAAAGATAAGTATCTATTGACGTCCGATGTGTGGGCGAAGTACTTCCCGCTGATGGAGTTCCTTGGGAATGTCAGCGTAGTCCTGCTTCTGTCATATGGAGGCTACCTTGTCATGGACAACAGCTTATCGCCTGGAGAGCTTGTGGCATTCTACAGCTTGCTTTGGTACATCATCTGGCCGATCATGAACCTCGGATTCACCATCAACCAATTTTCACAATCAAAGGCATCCGGTGAACGGCTGCTTGAAATTCTCGAAGCGGAGGAAGATATCACAGAGAAAGAGGACGCTGTCAAAGTTGACAGGATGAAAGGCGATGTCGAATTCAAGAATGTCACTTTAAAGTATACAGAGGACGATGAAGCGGCACTTGAAGGTATTACGTTCAAGGCGGAACCTGGAAAAGTCATCGGCCTGATAGGCGGGACGGGTTCAGGGAAAACGAGCATAACGAACCTCATTACGCGATTCTATGAACCAAGCAGCGGAGAAGTGCTGATTGATGGAAAACCAGTTCAGGATTATGCCATTAAATCATTGAGAAAAAATATCGGATTTGTTCTGCAGGAATCCTTCTTGTTTTCTTCAACAATCAAAACGAATATTTCTTATGGCAGGCCTGATGCCACAATGGAAGAAATCATTGATGCTGCAAAAAGAGCACAGGCTCATGACTTCATTGAAGAGCTTGAAGACGGGTACGATACCAAACTGGGGGAAAGGGGTCTCGGCCTTTCCGGTGGACAGAAACAGCGTATTGCCATCGCCCGTGCAATCTGCACGGATCCGAGCATCCTCATTCTTGATGATGCAACAAGTGCTGTGGATATGGAAACAGAGTTCAAAATCCAAAAAGGCTTCAAAGAAGTCATGGCAGATCGAACAACCTTTATCATTGCCCATCGTATATCTTCTTTGAAACATGCAGATGAAATACTTGTACTCGAAAATGGAAAGATTGTAGAGCGCGGGGTTCATGACTTCCTGCTCAAAAATAACGGACCTTATCAACGCATTTATGACATTCAATATAAAGACCAGAAGAAAATCCTTCAATCACAGCAAGGGTAGGTGAGATGATGAAAAACAAGCAAAAGGCACAAAAGAATATATTAGAGAGGTTCTATTATTCAACAGACCAAGTGATTGATAAACCCTTTAACTGGAAGCAGCTTTGGAGGCTTCTGACCTATTTAAAGCCCTATTCAAAGAAACTGCTGCCGCTTTCCGTAATAATGGTATTGATAACAACCGGGGTAAGGCTTGTCATTCCTACATTGATCGGTGTATACACTCTCGATAAAGCGATCATTGAACGTGACAGTACAATGCTGACGACACTGATCATTACAATATCCGGACTCTATATACTTAGTTATATAGCTAATGTGCTCCGGATCCGATGGATGAACATGCTTGGCCAAGGGGTCATATATGATCTTAGAAAGCACCTTTTCTCGCATGTACAGCGGCTTTCCCATCGATTCTTCGACCAGCGCTCAGCCGGATCAATACTAGTCCGGATCATGAATGACATTAATTCACTGCAGGAGCTGTTCACTAACGGAGTCATCAACCTGCTCATGGATATGCTCCTTCTAATCGGGATCATCGTGTTCCTGTTCACCTTGAGTCCTCCATTGACACTGGCGGTATTGGTTATACTGCCTCTGATGTTCTTCATTTCAACCAGTTTGCGAAAGAAAATCAGAAGATCGTGGCAAATGGTCCGATTGAAGCAATCCAAACTCAATTCCCACCTGAATGAAAGCATTCAGGGCATCAGGGTAACGCAGTCGTTCACTCAAGAAAAAGAAAACATGGCATACTTCGACGGCGTTAATACGGAGAGCTTTGACAGCTGGAGGAATGCGACTAGAAAGAGTGCTATGTTCAGGCCGCTTGTCGAGTTGACTAATGCAGTGGGAACCGCTGTCCTTATATGGTTTGGTGCCAGCCTTATACAAAGCGATTCCCTTACGCTTGGTGAATTCGTTACCTTTGCATTTTATTTAGGAATGTTCTGGGAGCCGATTTCACGTTTAGGGATGGTATACAATCAACTGCTGGTTGGAATGGCCTCATCTGAACGAATTTTTGAATTCCTTGATGAAAGGCCGAATGTTGGCGAAAGACCAAATGCCACTGATTTAAAGGACATCAATGGGCGTATTGAATTCGAAAATGTGGATTTCGCTTATGATAGCAAACGCAAGGCCCTTGATAATATTTCCCTAGAAATGAAAGCAGGGGAAACGGTTGCCCTGGTCGGTCATACAGGATCAGGTAAAACAACCATAGCCAACCTTGTCAGCCGTTTTTATGATCCTACAGGAGGAAAGGTCAAAATTGACGGACACGATTTAAGGGACGTCTCCCTGGCCAGCCTAAGAAGTCAGATCAGTATCGTTTTGCAGGACACATTCATATTCTCCGGGACAATAAAGGAGAACATACTTTTTGGAAGGCCGGATGCCTCTGATGAAGATGTGCTGGAAGCTGCCAAAGCAGTCGGTGCCCATAAATTCATTGAAAAGCTTCCTAAAGTCTATGAAACGGAAGTCGAAGAGAGAGGGAATATTTTGTCTGTTGGTGAACGCCAGCTGATCTCCTTTACAAGGGCACTGCTTGCGGATCCAAGAATCATAATCCTGGATGAGGCCACCGCTTCAATAGACACAGAAACGGAAGTGCAAATCCAGGAGGCACTGAGGACCCTCCTGAAGGGCCGTACAGCCATTATGATTGCCCACAGGCTGTCTACAATCAGGGAAGCCGATAATATATTCGTGCTCGACCATGGACGCATCATTGAACACGGGAACCATGATGAACTGATGGATCAGCAGGGAGAATATTATCACCTGGTAAAAGCTCAATTTAAAATGCTCGAAGTTATATAAAGTCAAGAACCGCCTTTTTAATGAAGAGGCGGTTTTTTATATTTTTTTATTATTAAAGGAGAATTGTATTAGAGAAATGAATGCTCATTACTTCACAAACTCAAACATAGGTTTTATAATGATGGAATAGTGATACTTATAAGTATAGTAGATTGATAGGGGGGAACCATATGGAGCTGGATAGTGTCATGTTGAGCAGGATGCTCACATCGGTAACGCTGGCATTTCATATTATTTTCGCGACCATAGGTGTAGGAATACCAGTAATGATTTCAATCGCAGAATTTATTGGGATAAAAAGGAACGACGGGCATTACATATTGTTGGCAAGAAGATGGGCGAGGGGGTTTACCATAACGGTGGCTGTCGGAGTGGTGACAGGTACCGCCATAGGGCTGCAATTGTCCTTATTGTGGCCGTCCTTTATGCAGGTGGCAGGACAGGTCATTGCACTCCCGTTGTTCATGGAAACATTCGCTTTCTTCTTTGAAGCGATCTTCCTGGGAATCTACCTGTATACTTGGGATCGGTTCAAGAACAGGATGGTTCACTGGTTATTGACGATCCCAATCATGATTGGATCTTCGGCATCCGCATTATTCATCACGATGGTCAATGCTTTCATGAACACTCCTCAAGGGTTTGATTTGGAGGGGGGGAAAGCAGTGAATATCGATCCGATCGCTGCCATGTTCAATCCCGCCACCCCTCCAAAGGTATTCCATGTACTGACATCAGCTTATTTGACATCAGCTTTGATATTGGCGGCCATTACGGCGTTTGCTATTTTAAAAAACAAAGGAAGTGCATACCACCGAAAGGCACTTCGGATGACTATGGTCTGTGGATTGATTTTTGCTGTAGGGACCGCGGTGGCTGGAGATGTTTCAGCAAAATTCCTAGCAGAGTATCAGCCGGAAAAACTGGCGGCGGCAGAGTGGCACTTTGAAACAGAAAGCAATGCGGATTTGGTTGTCTTTGGAACGCTGGATGAAAATAATGAAATACACAATGAGATTCGGCTTCCAGGCTTTTTGAGTTTCCTAGCCGGAAATTCATTTGATACAGAAGTCATTGGGCTTGAAGAGTTCCCTGAAGATGAACTGCCTCCATTATTTGTTCACTACCTATTTGATTCCATGGTCTCAATCGGGATGTTCACTTTGTTCATTACCTCGCTTTTCGTTCTTTTCTGGAAATGGAAGAAGAGGAATGAGTGGAACAGACCCCTATTATGGGGGGTTGTTGCAAGCGGCCCGCTGGCCATGCTGGCTATTGAGTTTGGCTGGATCTATGCCGAGATAGGCAGGCAGCCTTGGATTCTAAGGGGATATATGAAGGTCGCAGATGCTGCCACTAAAGCAGACGGAGTAGGGCTGACCTTTGTTCTATTCGTTGTCCTTTACATCATACTGGCTGTATTCTGTGTGACAGTCTTAATTAAAATGTTCAAAAACAAGCCGCCGGAGCTTGAATACGAACAAAGATTCAAAAGCGGAAAATTGCAATAGAATTGAAAATCAGAATTAAACCGAGTATGGGATTTTGTATGAATAGGAGGGGAGACAAGTGAGTTTAGAGGTATTGGGGATTACGGTACTGTGGGTATTTCTTTATGGATACCTGATTGTCGCATCAATCGATTTTGGGGCTGGCTTCTTTGCATTCTATGCCAAGATCACAAACAAAAAGCATACAGTAAATGACTTGATCAGCAGATATTTATCTCCAGTTTGGGAGGTCACGAATGTATTCTTTGTATTTTTCTTTGTAGGGCTTGTCGGATTTTTTCCAGATACTGCTTACTACTATGGAACAGCTCTGCTTTTGCCCGGGAGTGTTGCCCTGATCCTTTTAGCGGTCAGGGGAGCTTTTTATGCTTTTGGGAATTATGGTTCGAAAGATAATGTGTTTTTCCTGTTTCTTTACGGAGCTACAGGATTACTGATCCCTGCTTCATTATCTACGGCTCTGACGATTTCTGAAGGGGGCTTCTTGGAGGAAACCGAAGACAGGGTAGTCTTTTTAGCAGAGGAGCTCTTTACAAGTCTTTATTCGTGGAGTGTTGTAATCCTGGCAATCGTTTCAGTCCTGTTCATTTCCGCATCATTTTTGACTTATTATGCCGATAGGGCAAATGATACAGGAGCAAGGGAAATCGTACGGAAATTTGCTTTGTTCTGGAGCCCGCCGACAATCTTGGCAAGTCTCCTGGTTTTTATAGGCTTAAGAAGCCACAATCCTGAACACTTTCAGAATGCACTGGGTATTTGGTGGATGTTCGGTTTATCCCTTTTATTCTTCCTGATAGCCAGCTGGCTGATATACAGCCGAAAAAAATTCGGAACAGCATTCATTATGGTCATGCTTCAATTCTTTTTCGCTTTCTTTGGATATGGGGCCTCCCATCTGCCATATATCTTAAAGCCCTTCATTACGATAGAGAGCAGTGTGACAAGCCCGGTAATGGGAACTGCGCTGGTTGTGGTCTTTATTGCCGGCCTGCTCCTTCTGATACCATCTCTGATCCTTCTCATGAGGCTGTTTCTATTTGACGCGGATTATGTCAAAGGAAAGAAATAACCTGATATTCTCAAATTTGTGTTAAAATTGAAGCATAAATATTCTCTTGTGTTGGGGGAGTTAGAGTGAATAAAGAGTTTGTCGTTATAGGCTTAGGGCGTTTCGGGGGAAGCATTGTCCGTTCCCTGGCGGATCAGGATTTAGAGGTCATGGCCATTGATAAAGAGGAAGACAGGGTCAATGAGTTTGCCTCGATTGCCTCACATGCAGTAGTAGCGGATACCACTGATGAATCAGTGCTGAAAAGTCTGGGCATCCGGAATTTTGACCATGTTATAGTGGCGATCGGCGATGATATTCAATCAAGTATCCTGACCACACTGATGCTTAAAGAAATTGGAGTAAACAAAATCACCGTCAAAGCACAGAATGACTATCATGAAAAAGTACTGCGGAAAATAGGGGCCAATCATGTGGTCCATCCTGAAAGGGACATGGGCAGGAGGATAGCCCACAATATCGTCTCCAATAATGTTCTGGATTATCTGGAACTATCCGAGGAGCATTCAATCGTTGAGATTGCAGCCAACGATAGGCTGGATGGCAACTCATTGATAGACCTGGATATCCGGGCTAAGTATGGTATCAACATCGTTGCCATCAAACGCGGAAAAGACATCCTCGTCTCACCGCAAGCCGACGAGAAAATCGCAACAGGAGATGTCCTTATAGTAATAGGGGCAGATACAGATATAACCCGATTCGAAAAGAAATTATTGTACTGAATGAATGTGGAAGCGGCCGGTATAGTTCTTTAGGGTCCAGTTTGGCTGGAAACTCAATGAGAAAAAGGTTCTGAATGCTGCAGAGTCCATTTTAGATGAAAACTCGAAGGGAAGGCGCTTAGAAGGCATCCTAGAGTCCAGTCTGCCTGAAATTCCAAAGGGAAAAGACATGTAGAACAGCTGTAGGGTCCTCTTGGTATCCAATCCAATAGTACTCAGGCATCAAGAAATAAATAAGAAGCTATAATTGCGCCCACCAGCGCTATTTAACCAGCACAAAAAAAGCAGGCTGATTGAGTTCAGCCTGCTTTTTTATGCTTAATATCAAACTTCCATGATAATCGGTAAGATCATAGGACGGCGCTTTGTTTTTTCATACAGGAACGGAGCTAATGTATCGGTGATCTCATTTTTGATCTCAGACCATTGGCTTGTCCGGCGCTCAAGTAGTTTATCTAAGTGTTTGCTTATAATATTCTGTGCTTCGTTAATCAGGTCGCCTGATTCTCTCATGTAGACAAAACCTCTGGAGATGATGTCAGGGCCGGATGCAATCTTGAAGTCACTCATATTTATGCTGACTACCACCACAACGAGTCCTTCTTCCGAAAGGATCCTTCTATCACGAAGTACAATATTTCCAATATCACCAATTCCGCTTCCGTCAATATAAACAGATCCGGAAGGTATCTTGCCGGCGACCTGTGCAGTATCATTGCCGAGGGCTAGGACTTCACCATTATCCATGATGAAGCAATTATCCGGTTCTACTCCACAGTCCACAGCCAGCTGGTTATGCATTTTCTGCATGCGGTACTCTCCATGGATTGGCATGAAGTACTTTGGTTTAATGAGCCTTAGCATAAGCTTCTGTTCTTCCTGGCTACCGTGGCCGGAAGTATGGATATCGCTCAATGAGCCGTGGATGACATCGGCACCTGCACGGAAAAGCATGTTAATGGTACGGTTCACACTGATCGTATTCCCTGGAATCGGGGAAGAAGAGAAGATGACCGTATCTCCTGGGTGGATCTGGATTTGCCTGTGAGTTCCATTGGCAATCCTGGACAGAGCAGCCATAGGTTCACCTTGGCTCCCTGTACAAAGAATGGTCACTTCATTGGCAGGCAGTCTATTTATCTGGCTGGCCTCGATGAAGGTATCTTTAGGGGCCTGGATATAACCCAGGTCCTGGCCGATTCCGATATTGTTTTCCATGCTCCGCCCGAAAACAGCTACTTTTCTTCCGTGGGCAACTGCAGCATCAATCACTTGCTGTAATCGATAAATGTTGGAGGCGAAAGTAGCGAATATTACTCTTCCTTCAACTTTTCGGAAGATGTCATCTATGCTTTCTCCTACTTTTCTTTCCGACATCGTGAAATTAGGTATCTCACTGTTGGTGCTGTCAGATAGGAGGCAAAGCACGCCTTCTTTACCGATTTCAGCCATTTTGGTTAAGTTGGCTGGTTCCCCTACAGGAGTGAAATCAAATTTGAAGTCACCGGTATGAACAACATTGCCTGGAGGCGTCTTGACGACGATCCCGTAAGAGTCAGGGATACTGTGGGTTGTCCGGAAGAAGCTTACAGCCGTTTTCCTGAACTTTATTACATCGTCCTCCTGGATGATGTTCAATTTCGCCGATCTCAGCAATCCATGCTCTTCAAGTTTGTTTTTCAACAAACCTATTGCAAGTTTTCCCCCGTATATCGGGATATTGATCTGCCTTAAAAGGTATGGGATTCCGCCGATATGATCTTCATGCCCGTGTGTGATGAACAGGCCTTTGATTTTATCAGCATTTTTCACTAAATACGTGTAGTCAGGAATGACATAATCAATCCCTAAGAGTTCATCTTCTGGAAACTTGATTCCAGCATCAATCAAAATAATTTCGTCCTGAAATTGTACACCGTAAGTATTTTTGCCGATTTCGCCCAAACCGCCAAGTGCGAAAACAGCTGTCTGATCATTCTTTACAAATTTCATATGCCGATCAACTCTCCACCTGGAAATTTTCGGACTGTTTCTCGTAATCAAGATGGGAGTCATCAAGTAATTGGACGAATTCAATATTGTACGGTTTATCTTTCAACTTCAGGCGGACATCACGTTCTGAATCAGCTTCCACATACAGGGTCATTGTGCATTCACGCACAGGGACTTCCTGTTTGCTTTCCTGATAGTAAACTTTGTAAATCATTTTTTCTCTCTCCTTATCCGTTTTCAAAATGTAACTTTTTCTATTATATAAAAAGTTTTAAAAGTTTTCATGCATTCAACATAGCAAAGTTTATGTATGGAGAAATGCTTATTAATATCTTAAGGGAAATCCGGTTATTTCAAATTACCGGTTTCAATGCAGATAATAAACAAAGAACAGCCCTCCTAAACGTGAGGGCCTGACACATTTAAGCGATTGTTTTTTTTCTGAGTACATCCTTCCATTGTTTCAAAAGCTTCTTTCTGAGCTTCTTAAACATTTGGATCACTCCTTATTAGTAGTTTACCTAGATTTGGCCATAAAGTAAAGTTTACCCGAAATCCCGTTTCTCTTTTTTCTAATTTTAGTATATGGAATTATTGTCAGTTTTCACTTGGTTATGTCTGGAAACTGATTTACGGACCAATATTTTAATGCTTTAAAGCAGTGAGGGACTGTCCCCCGATGCTTTAAAGCGGTAAAGCGGGATTTCCCTATCGATCTGGTGATAACCTGGATAGGAAGGATTGACTTTTAAAATGCAGAGGGGTAAGTTTATGGGGAAATACATACTGAACATTTCGAATAGACATAAAGAAAGGAGTCAGTGAAAATGTCCAAGATCGTTTTTTTTGATATAGATGGAACGTTGCTTGACCATGAAAAGAAATTGCCTGATGCTACGAAAAAGGGGATAAGGATGCTTCAGGAAAATGGAACATATGTAGCGATTGCGACAGGGCGTGCCCCGTTCATGTATGAAAGTTTGAGGAAGGAACTTGGAGTTGAATCTTTTGTTTCATTTAACGGACAGTATGTCGTATTTGAAAATGAAGTGATTTATAAGAATCCACTCGACCGGAAAGAACTGGTCGATTTGTTGGGGACGGCAAATGAGAACAGCCATCCAGTCGTCCATTTAAATGAAAAAACAATGAAAGCAAACATCCATCACCACCCATTTATAGAAGAAAGTATGGCAAGCCTGAAGTTCCCTCATCCCGACTTTCAGCCTGATTTCTACAGCGACAAGGAAATCTATCAGTCCTTGCTGTTCTGCCGTGAGGGCGATGAAGCCGTATACAGGGAGAAATTTGCGAAGTTCAATTTTATCAGGTGGCATCAATACTCCATGGATATTCTTCCAAGCGGAGGTTCAAAAGCAGAAGGAATCAAAAAAATGATCGAGAAACTTGATTTTGATATCAGTGAGGTATACGCCTTCGGAGATGGATTGAACGATATTGAGATGATAGATGCTGTTGGTACCGGCATTGCGATGGGCAATGCCGTCAAGGAAGTAAAGGAGCATGCAGACTTTATTACCAAGCCTGTGGATGAAGACGGAATCTATCTGGGCCTTAAGGAATTATCATTAATATGAGGTTTGAAAAAGGATAAAAAAAGGAAACTCCCAAAGGGGCTTCCTTTTTTTATGTTATCTTTCAATCGGTTTCGCCTCGGCAATCGGCTGAAGCGGTTTATCCTGATCGATATGGTCATAAAACATGATGCCGTTCAAGTGATCGATTTCATGTTGAAATACAATTGCCGGCAAGTCTTTCAACCGTATTTTGACAGGATTTCCGTCAATATCCATACCCTTGATGGTCACTCTTGCATACCGGGGTACATATCCCGGAACAGGACGGTCTACTGACAAACAGCCTTCACCGCTTGTTAGGTATGCTTTTTCAACAGAATGGCTGATGATTTTAGGATTGAATAATGCATAGCTGTAGAGTTCACCTTTAGTATCTGTAACATGGACAGCAATCATCCTTTTCAAAACATTGATTTGAGGTGCAGCCAAACCGATT
Organism: Bacillus salacetis; assembly: GCF_003581585.1. Taxonomy (GTDB): domain Bacteria; phylum Bacillota; class Bacilli; order Bacillales; family Bacillaceae_B; genus Rossellomorea; species Rossellomorea salacetis. Next base: position 28,398 of record NZ_QXIR01000032.1, on the reverse strand, counting down.
CCGGATCTTAAGCCGTATTCGGCTGCTGTTTCAGGGTCCTGGCTGTTCTTTACATATTCAAGCAGGCTGTTCAGCGTCTCTTTATCTTCTATAGAAGGCGGCATTGCGACTTCTTCAGCAGCTTTTCTTAAAGAGGGGTGTCCTTCGCGTATAATATCATTCGTAGTAATCATTGCATATTCCTCCTGGTAAATCCGTCATTTTTATGATTTTAGTCTAACAGACCCCTTGTGAAAAGTTAACTGTTTTTAAAAGGGAAATCCCTTGACATACTTTTGGGGTTTACTCATAGTAATAAACTAGGACAAGGTGTTATGCGGAATGCGCTCATTGAAATAGGCTGTTTTCATATATATAGTTGTTTTCGGATAAATCCCAGGTGCCATTTCCCTGTATTAAAAGGTTTTATTCTCGGAAAAGAACGGGCAGCTCTATTCTTTACTGTTCACAGGGGTTGTACGGCAATTATTATTTGAAATCTATATTGAATAGCAGCAAAATTTAGGTAAAGGCCCTTGAAAAAATAAACCTTTCATTTTAAAGTGTTTTTTCATTGTCAAAATTTGAAAGTGCCGATATAGTAGTAAATGTCATTATTATAAGGGGGATTTAAAAGTGTATAAACTTCGCGGAGTATTGGCTGCTGCAGGTGTCACATTTCTGTTGACGGGATGTATGGGAGGAAGCACACCTCAAGAGATGGTATACGACACTTTGGAAGATACAGTCAAAAAAGAAGAAAAACTAAAGGAAACACAGGAACCTTTGACAAAGCTCGAGCAGGAAGAGCAGAAGTTGTTTGACCAGGCAATCGGTCTAAGTATGAAGGAAATCGATGAAGTGAGGAAACTTGCAGACAAGGCCCTGGAAAATGTAAGTGAAAGGGAAGCCCTTATTAAGGCAGAAACAGATGCAATGGAGGAAGCGAAAGAGGCATTTAAAGAAGCTGAAGCCTCTATTGAAGAAATCGAGGATGAAAAGCTTAGAAAAGAAGCGGAAGAACTTTCTGCCCTGATGAATAAAAGGTTCGAAGCCCATGCTTCCATGGCCGATTCGTATCTGAAATCACTTTCCAGCGACAAGGAGCTTTATGAAATGTTGAAAAAGGAAGATCTAACAATGGAAGATCTTCAAGCTCAAATTGGAAAAATCAATGAAAATTATAAGTCCACAATGGATTTCAATAAGACTTACAATCAATTGACGGAAGAAGTTAACTCATCCAAGCTTTCGTTTTATGAAAATGCAGAAATTGAAGTGAATACAGAAGCTTAAAATCAATGCCTGGTTCAGCGGACCAGGCATTTTTTTATTGGACTCCATAAGGTCATTGATGGTGAAAAAAGAATGAGGCAGGATACATGTGAATTTTAATGTATAACAGTTATTGAAAAGTATATCTGTTTTATAATACAGTTATCAAAATATGATTAATACAGTTTTCAGTATCAGTGAATTGTTTTCAAAAAACGAAGTCATGACAAGTGTTGAAGTCATAAGTTTTTCTCGTTGACTTCTATAAAAACCGGGTGTAAACTAGAAATCGTGAATTACATATTGTATTAGTATTTTGCAGAAAATGACTGATACAGTTTAATTTTAAAAAGTGCTGTTTAAAGAGTTTTCTTTTACCTGATTTGTGGAAACATATGTTTAAAGACGTGTATTTGCCAAAATTGCGGTTTTCAGAAGTGTTTCTGGACACCATAATCACTGTGTAAAAGACTCTAAAAATAAGTGGAAAAAGAAAGGAAGAGGTGACTTCGATGGCTTCTAAATCTAAGAAGGCACAATTTGATGCGAAAAAAGCGCTCGAAAGTATTGAAGCGCAATTCGAAATGGTTCAAATTTTAAATGAAGAAGGCGAAGTGGTGAATCAGGACGCAATGCCTGATTTAAGCGATGAGCAGATGCAGGAGCTTATGCGCCGCATGGTGTACACTCGTATTCTTGATCAAAGATCAATTTCTCTTAACCGTCAGGGAAGACTTGGCTTCTACGCTCCCACTGCCGGGCAGGAAGCATCTCAAATTGCTTCACATTATGCATTGGAAAAGAATGACTGGATTCTTCCGGGTTACCGTGATGTACCTCAAATCGTGTGGCATGGTCTTCCGTTGTATCAGGCATTCCTGTTCTCCCGCGGACATTTCAAAGGAAATCAGCCTCCTGAAGGAGTTAATGTATTATCGCCGCAAATCATCATCGGTGCTCAATACATTCAGACTGCAGGAGTTGCACTTGGCCTTAAAAAGCGCGGCAAGCAGTCGGTTGCAATCACTTATACTGGTGATGGCGGTTCCTCCCAGGGGGACTTCTATGAAGGAATCAACTTTGCCGGCGCATTCAGTGCACCTGCGATCTTCGTAGTGCAGAATAACCAATTTGCTATTTCAACTCCTCGTGATAAGCAGACAGCTGGACAAACAATTGCTCAAAAAGCTGTTGCTGCAGGTATCCCAGGGGTTCTTGTGGACGGAATGGATGCATTAGCTGTTTATGCAGTGACACGTGAAGCTCGTGAACGTGCTGTAAATGGCGAGGGGCCGACATTGATCGAGACTCATTGCTACCGTTACGGTCCTCATACAATGGCCGGGGATGATCCTACTCGTTACCGTTCATCTGAAATGGACACAGAGTGGGAAAGAAAAGATCCGTTGGTGCGTTTCCGTAAGTTCCTTGAAGGTAAAGGACTGTGGAGCGAGGACAAAGAAAATGAAGTGATCGAACAAGCGAAAGAAGATATTAAAGCAGCAATCAAGAAAGCAGATGGAACACCTAAACAGAAGGTGACGGATTTCATCAACATCATGTATGAGAACCTTCCTCAAAACCTGGAAGAGCAATTAGAAATTTACAAAGAGAAGGAGTCGAAATAAGCCATGGCGCAAATGACAATGATTCAAGCTATCACTGATGCTATGCGCACTGAACTGCGTAATGATGAAAATGTGCTTGTTTTCGGTGAAGACGTAGGATTGAATGGCGGTGTATTCCGTGCAACGGAAGGCCTTCAAAAAGAATTTGGAGAAGACCGTGTATTTGATACGCCGCTTGCGGAATCCGGTATCGGCGGTTTGACGGTTGGTCTCGCTTTGGAAGGCTTCCGTCCTGTACCTGAAATCCAATTTTTTGGTTTCGTCTATGAAGTAATGGATTCTGTCAGCGGTCAGCTGGCTCGCATGCGTTATCGTTCAGGCGGTACTTACAATGCTCCTGTAACGATTCGTTCACCATTCGGGGGCGGGGTACATACACCTGAACTTCATGCAGACAGTCTGGAAGGTCTTGTCGCGCAGCAGCCTGGTCTTAAAGTTGTGATTCCTTCAACTCCTTATGACGCTAAAGGCCTTCTGATTTCTGCCATCAGGGACAACGACCCGGTCATCTTCCTTGAGCACATGAAGCTGTACCGTTCGTTCCGTGAAGAAGTTCCTGAAGAGGAATATACGATTGAAATCGGTAAAGCGGATGTGAAGCGTGAAGGTACAGACCTTTCCATCATCACTTACGGTGCGATGGTGCATGAATCACTGAAGGCTGCCGAGGAGCTTGAAAAAGAAGGACACTCTGTTGAGGTTGTCGACCTAAGAACTGTAAGCCCTCTGGATGTAGAAACAATTATTGCTTCCGTTGAAAAAACGAACCGCGTAATTGTTGTTCAGGAAGCTCAAAAGCAAGCGGGTATCGCTGCAAATGTTGTAGCTGAAATCAATGACCGTGCCATCCTGAGCCTTGAAGCACCAGTATTGCGTGTAACAGCACCGGATACTGTATATCCTTTCTCTCAAGCAGAACCGGTATGGCTTCCAAATTTCAAGGATGTTATTGAAACAGCGAAGAAAGTACTTAACTTCTAAGAATAACAGGCTGAACAAAAGAAGAAGGGGGATTCTCCCTTCTCTTTTCCAATCCTGTATAAACCAATAAGCAAAACAATAACAGGAGGTAGAACCTATGTCATTCGAATTCAGGTTACCGGATATCGGTGAAGGTATTCATGAAGGTGAAATTGTAAAGTGGTTCATCAAACCCGGAGATAAAGTTGAAGAAGACGATGTGCTATGTGAAGTCCAAAATGATAAAGCGGTAGTGGAAATCCCATCGCCTGTTGCAGGAACAGTTGAAGAGCTTCTGGTTGAAGAGGGAACTGTTGCGGTAGTTGGAGATGTTCTTATCAAATTCGACGCACCAGGTTATGAAGATCTGCAATTCAAAGGTGAACATGGCGACGGGAAGAAGGAAGAGCCTAAAGCCAATGAAGTAACTGAAGGACAAGTCCAGGGTGTGGCAGAACAAGGGCAGGCAGTTGCCAAAGATCCTTCACAGGAAAATACAGATGATCAAACAACAAGTGCCGGCGAGCAAGGCGAAGAAGTTGATCCTGACCGCCGCATCATTGCAATGCCTTCAGTTCGTAAATTTGCCAGGGAAAAAAATGTCGACATCCGCAAGGTTTCCGGTTCAGGTAAAAATGGCCGCATAACCAAAGAAGATGTGGAATCATTCCTTTCCGGCGGAGCCAAGACTTCTGCTGCAGACCAGCAGGAAACAGCACCGGCTGCAAAAGAAGAGGCAGCACCTAAAGCAGCAGCTGCTCAAAAGATTCCAGAGGGTGAATTACCTGAGACTCGTGAACCAATGAGCGGAATCCGTAAAGCAATTGCAAAAGCGATGGTCAATTCCAAGCACACTGCACCGCACGTTACGCTTATGGACGAAGTGGATGTTACAAAGCTTTGGGCACACCGCAAAAAGTTCAAGGAAGTGGCTGCGGAAAAAGGAATCAAGCTTACATTCCTTCCTTATGTGGTAAAGGCATTAACAAGTGCACTTAGAGAATACCCGGCACTTAACACTTCTCTTGATGACAGCACGAGCGAGATCGTTCACAAACATTACTACAATATCGGTATTGCAGCTGACACTGACAAAGGACTTCTTGTTCCTGTTGTTAAAAATGCTGATCGCAAATCAATGTTCTCAATTTCTGATGAGATCAATGAACTTGCAGGAAAAGCCCGTGACGGCAAACTTTCCGGCGATGAAATGAAAGGTGCTTCATGCACAATCACCAATATCGGCTCAGCAGGCGGCCAATGGTTCACACCTGTCATTAACCATCCAGAGGTAGCGATTCTTGGTGTTGGACGCATTGCTGAAAAACCTGTGGTTAAAAATGGTGAAATTGTAGCGGCACCTGTGTTAGCATTATCATTGAGCTTCGATCACCGTATGATCGACGGAGCTACTGCTCAACACGCACTTAACCATATTAAGCGTTTGTTGAACGATCCAGAACTTTTATTAATGGAGGCGTAATGCGATGGTAGTAGGAGATTTCCCAATTGAAACAGATACTATAGTAGTCGGTTCAGGTCCAGGAGGATATGTTGCAGCAATCCGTGCAGCCCAACTGGGTCAAAAAGTTACAATCATTGAAAAAGAAAATCTTGGCGGTGTTTGCTTGAATGTTGGATGTATTCCTTCTAAAGCATTGATCACTGCTGGACACCGCTTTCATAATGCGCAGCATTCTGATGATATGGGTATTGTTGCCGAGAACGTTAAAGTGAACTTTGATAAAGTCCAGGAGTGGAAGTCCGGAGTAGTCAAGAAGCTTACTGGCGGTGTTGAAGGTCTTCTAAAAGGCAATAAGGCTGAAATCGTTCGTGGTGAAGCTTACCTTGTAGATAACAACACTCTACGTGTAATGGATGAAAATTCAGCACAAACTTACAAGTTCAACAACCTGATCCTTGCAACTGGTTCCCGTCCGATTGAAATCCCAAGCTTCAAGTTCTCCAAGCGGGTACTTGATTCCACTGGAGCTTTAAATCTTTCTGATATCCCCGAGAGCATGGTTGTAATCGGTGGAGGATACATTGGAACAGAGCTTGGTTCCGCATATGCGAACCTCGGTACTAAAGTAACGATTCTTGAAGGTGCGGATGACATCCTCAGCGGCTTTGAAAAGCAAATGACACAAATCGTCAAAAAAGGCCTAAAGAGCAAGGGTGTAGACATCGTAACCAAAGCAATGGCAAAAGGCGTTGATGAAACTGACAGCGGAGTAACAGTTAAGTATGAAGCAAGCGGTGAAGAAAAAACTGTAGATGCAGAATATGTACTTGTTACTGTAGGACGCCGTCCTAACACTGATGAAATCGGTCTTGAAGAAGCGGGCATTGAAATGACTGACCGTGGACTTGTGAAGATTGACAAGCAGTGCCGTACAAACATTTCTAATATCTATGCAATTGGTGACATCGTTGACGGACCGCCCCTTGCTCATAAAGCTTCTTATGAAGGAAAGATTGCAGCAGAAGCTATTTCCGGTGAGCCGGCTGAGATAGATTATATGGGTATTCCTGCTGTATGTTTCACTGATCCTGAGCTGGCTACTGTCGGTTATACTGAAGCACAAGCAAAAGAAGAGGGTCTTGCAATCACTGCAGCTAAATTCCCGTTTGCAGCTAACGGACGCGCACTTGCATTGAATGCGACTGATGGATTCCTGAAGCTTATCACTCGCAAAGAGGATGGTCTTATCATCGGTGCGCAAATCGTAGGCGCCGGGGCATCTGACATGATTGCTGAACTTGGTTTGGCCATCGAATCAGGAATGACTGCAGAAGATGTAGCGATGACAATTCACGCGCATCCAACACTTGGAGAAATCTCCATGGAAGCAGCTGAAGTTGCTATGGGCAGCCCGATTCATATCATTAAATAAGCCAAAAATAGAAAACCTCCTGGATTCCCGGGAGGTTTTCTTTGTATTTACTCATTTCCATTTATCCAGTGCATTGCTTACCGGTTTCATTATCTCTTCCTTTCCTGATGTACCAATGACCTTACACACAATCTTGTTGTTTTCTATTACCAATAAAGCAGGATAAGTACTGTTCAAAGAGGAAAAAGTAGAATCGTACTCCTTGTTTTTGGGTATGATTTGATAATTTTCGAATTGTCCGGGGTAAAGGTGCTTTAACTCTACCAATGCTTCATAATAAGCATCTTCTTCCTGAAAGTTGCTTTCGTCAGAATAAAATAGTATGCCTTTTTCAATATTGAGTCCGGCTGCAGTCCGATCACTTTGCAGGCTGCAGGATGAAAGAAAGATGATGTTTCCCAGCAAAAGAATAATCAGAAAAGAATATTTCATCTAATGGCCTCTTTTCAATATTGTAATAAAAAATCTTCTGGCTTCTATGGCTGATTCATCAATTTAAATGTAAAAATATTACTAATTCCTTAGTTGAAATCATTCTACCATACGGTATGTTAATAATGTTTAATTTCATCAAATTGTTACATAAATGAAAAATCCCTTAGAAAATGTAGTTTTAAATCTTATATTAGAGAGAATATAATGATATAAAATCCTTAATTAAGGGTGAGATGATGAAAAATTATATTGCTTTCTTAGTCCAGCTTATCGTCTGGAGTGCTTTTTCAATCGCTCAATGGTTATCCAATAAAGATCATATAGAGTACAAGTGGATCATGTTCATTATTTTTTTCTATTTTGGATTTATCATCGCCAAAAAAATTCTGCAATCTCCCAAACGCACCTTTGTTATTACGCTTATCAGCCTTAGTACATTTTTTTCGCTAAAAGTTTTCTTTGAACAAGTGATTATATCCATTTAATTCAAAAATTAGTGTTATAATTGGAAAAGAGATTTAATAGAGGAAGGGGAAAAACATGAAAAAGCTAATTTTCTGCAGTTGTTTGTTCCTTCTGGCGGCTGGATGTTCCGATAACCAGTCATCTGAACCAGTTGGAAATACTGCAGACCAGGAAGAGGAAGCCGTGAATGAAGTTTCTGCAGCAGAAAAGGAAAATAAGGAAAAGGAATCCGTCAGTGATGAAGAAGCTACTGACGATAATGAAAAAGAAGATGAGGAAGCCATTCAGGAAGAGGAAATCAAAGAGCCTCTTTATACTATAAATGAAGAAAACTGGTCTGTTCAGCCTATTTCCGATGCCAATGAAAAAGTGGTACTGCTGACGATTGATGATGCACCTGATAAACATGCAGTTGATATGGCTAAAACATTGAAGAGCCATGATGCCGATGCGATATTCTTTGTGAATGGACATTTCCTCGACACAGAGGAAGAGCGGCAAAAATTGAAGGAAATTCATGATATGGGCTTTGCGATTGGCAACCACACCTACAACCATCAGAAGCTTGATGATGTGAGCGAGGAAAAGCAAAGGGAAGAAATCCTCAAGCTTAACGATCTCATTACAGATATTATAGGTGAAAAGCCTAAATTCTTCCGGGCACCACATGGAGCCAATACAGATTTTGTTAAGAACCTGGTTAAGGAAGAAGGCATGACATTAATGAACTGGACCTATGGTTATGACTATTTCAAGCCTTACATGGATGCTGAGAAGCTGAAAACAGCTATGATTACTGGTGAAGGCCCTGAAGTGGATGTACCATATTCCTTATTGAAATCAGGAGCCAACCTCTTAATGCATGACAGGGAATGGACCAACGAAGCGCTTGGGGACATTGTAAAAGGCTTAAGGGAAAAAGGATATGAAATCCTTGATCCCGGTTTAATCAAAACACCATAAAGGTATCAAGAGCTGTCAACAGAAGACTGTTGGCAGCTTTTTATTTCCCTGGACTTTTAGTATGCCAAAAACTACAAAAAGGAATGCAGAAGGGATATATAGCAGTCTGCATTCATATTAATTATATAAATTTAATTAATAAGGTTTTGATAACACAATGACACAATAAAAATAATTATGTCATACAATTTAGGCTTGATATTTTAATTATGTTATATTATTATAGGTTTATAGAAGTTTAAAGCGCTTTCAAAACAAATAATGAAAATTCGAAAGGAGTTTTAAGATGGGTACAATTGTTTGTCAGTCATGCCTGAATACTATTGAACACTTTGAAGATGAAAAGGTATCGGTTTTATTCTCCAGCAGCTGTAACTGTGAAAAAGAAACGGATTTGGATGACTAAAACGTATGTATAGAATGAAAGCCCTTGTTGTTATTGGGGCTTTTTTTATTTGCCGGAGTTCCAGGGTATAAGAAAACGCCCCTCTTGTATCAGAGAGGAGCGCTCTTGGCATTTCGATTCACCTGATTGCTTTATGCTCTTTAATAACGCGAAGATGGGTCAGATCAAAATCTTCAGGTCCCTGAACAGGCAAGCCGGCTTCCATGTTTTTCTGTATATAAGTGATGTTTTCGTCTGTAATGATTTCACCAGGAATGAAAATTGGAATTCCCGGAGGATATACCATAATGAACTCAGCGATAATACGTCCCGCAGATTGCTCGATCGGTATCACTTCCGTATCGGCATAAAAGGCATCTCGAGGAGTCATGGACAATACCGGTATATCAGGAAGAAGCACTTCCACTGTTTCAGTCAATCCTTCTTTATGTGAGAATTGATAAGACATCTCTGTTAAAGCCTCTATCAGCTTTTCCCCTTCAGCCATCGTATCTCCAGGAGTGATTATGCATAGGATGTTATACATGTCTGACATTTCAACCTCGATATTATAAACTTCCCTTAACCATTTCTCTGCATCAAAACCGCTTATTCCGAGTTTTTTCACTGAGATAATCAGCTTGGTAGGATCAAAGTCGAATGTAGCTTTCGTACCGAGTATCTCTCTGCCGACGCAATATAGACCTTCAATGCGGTTGACTTGTTCCCTTATCGTTTCTGACAGCTGTATGGTTTTATCAATCAGCTCTCTTCCTTCTGTCGCCAGCCTTTTCCTGGCAACATCCAGTGATGCAAGCAGCAGATAAGAGGTCGATGTTGTAGTAAGCATGCTAAGGATTGTTTGAACCCGCTTAGGGGAGACTAGGCCGGTTTTCATATTCAACACTGAGCTTTGGGTCATCGACCCGCCGAGTTTGTGCACACTTGTCGCCGCCATGTCTGCTCCTGCCTGCATGGCTGATATCGGAAGGCCTTCATGGAAATGGATATGGACTCCGTGAGCTTCATCGACAAGTACGGGAACATTATAAGAGTGGGCAATTTCAACAATTTTTTTTAAGTCAGCCGATATTCCGAAATAAGTGGGATTAATCACCAGGACGCCCTTTGCGTCGGGATGCTGTTCAAGTGCCTTTGCAACCGAATCGTTTGTGATGCCGTGTGAGATACCCAAGTCTTCGTCAACTTCAGGGTGAATGAAAATAGGAGTCGCCCCAGAAAAGACGATTGCACTCATAACAGATTTATGAACGTTCCGCGGGACAATGATTTTTTCACCAGGTCCGCACACAGACATAACCATGGTCATGATGGCGCCGCTCGTTCCCTGGACAGAGAAGAAGGTATAATCTGCACCAAATGCTTCTGCAGCCAGATCCTGGGCTTCTTTAATCATTCCTTTAGGCTGGTGCAGATCATCCAGCGGACCGATATTGATTAAATCAATCGAAAAGGCGTTATCCCCTATGAAACTTCGGAATTCAGGATCCATCCCTGTCCCCTTTTTATGCCCCGGGATATGAAATTGTACGGGATTTTTTTTGCTGTGTTCTACTAGGCCTGTAAATAATGGAGTTTTGTATTGTGACAATTCATTCGACACCTCTTTAAAGTCTGTTATATCTAAGCCTTTCCCTTAAATGAAAGGAATTAGTCATTACGATTTTTTGAAGAGTATGGTTATGAAACATGCTCGTTCATATCGATAAAAAATTATAGCATTTCCATATTTCTTTGCATAGTGTTATTCGCCCGTTCTCACCACATTTTGTCGAATTAAACAGGATTTTTTGAAGTAATCACGAATAACTTGTGTGAAAGGGTGATGTTCATGAATTGGAAAACCAGGGTTACAGAATTGTTGGGGATTCAATATCCAATCATACAAGGAGGGCTTGCCTATCTGGCATATGCAGAACTGGCAGCAGCAGTAAGCAATGCAGGCGGGCTGGGACAGATTACTGCAATGTCCCTGGATTCCCCGGAAAAGTTAAGAGAGGAAATACATAAAGTGCGTGAATATACCAGCCGTCCATTCGGTGTGAATTTTGCCATAGGGCAGCATGGCCGTCCCTATAAAGAGTTTTTGCAAACAGCGATTGAAGAGGAAGTGCCTGTAGTATCCATGACTGGTGGAAATCCTTCACCTATGTTTGAAATGCTTGAAGGGACTGATATTAAGAAACTTGTGCTGGTGGCAGCCAAAAGGCAGGCAGTAAAGGCTGAGGAGCTCGGTGCTGATGCGGTGATGGTAGTAGGTGCAGAAGGAGGGGGGCATCTGGGAAAAGCAGACGTAGGGACATTCGTGTTGATTCCTCAGGTGGTTGATGCAGTATCCATCCCCGTCATTGCATCAGGCGGCATAGGAGATGGGAGAGGACTCTCGGCAGCCTTATGTCTTGGAGCGGAGGGTATAGAAATGGGGACAAGGTTCATAGCTACTGAAGAATGTGTCCATGCTTCTGAAGAGTACAAACGAGCATTGATCACGGGGACAGAAAGTGATACAGTGGTCATTAAAAGATCAATCGGAGCCCCTGCACGTGCCATCTCGAACAGCTGGACCGAACAAATACTCCGACTGGAGAAAGAAAGTGCCGGATATGAGGGTTTAAAAGATTTCATAAGCGGTGAAGCGAATAAGAAGTTCATCTATGAAGGAGAAGCAGGTTTCGGATGGGCAGGACAGGTAATGGGAATGATAAATGATATCCCTTCAGTGAAGGTCCTGATTGACAGGATCGTTAAACAAGCTGAAGAATCGGGTAATAGGTGGTATAATTAATCACTCATTCTCTTTTACTGAAGTATTGAAACTGTTCAGTTTGTTGTTTGGAGAAATCCCATAAGCGTTTTTCCTACTGTGGAACTGGAGTTTCTTCCACTGTAATGGCAGAGCAGTTCTTTTTCTTCTTATAACCAGGAATTATACTGGGTATTTTTAGGGATCAATGGCAGCATTTTGTAACAAAAGAGCTGTATAGAAAGCTGGGTGAATCATATGGAATATCAGTATTCCTTTTCTTTGGACTGGTCCACTGATGAAGTCATCGATGTAGTGGCGTTTTTTCAAAGTATAGAAGCTGCTTATGAAAAAGGAATTGAACGGGAAAAGCTGATGTCTGCGTACAGGCGCTTTAAGGAAATTGTTCCCGGCAAGGCTGATGAGAAACGAATATGCAATGAATTTGAAGAATCAAGCGGGTATTCGTCTTACAGGGCTGTCAAGCGATTAAAGGAATCGGACAGCAAAATCGTTAAAATGCAAAGCAGATAAAGAAGAGGAGGGACCAGGTCTGGTGGGGTCCCTCCTCTTCTTTAGTATGTTTATTGAAGTTTGTAAAGGGGTATTAATTTTACAAACGCATCACTGATTATTTCAAATGTTTCATCCCCTGAAAGCTTGACTGCCTGGTCTCTGGGAATTTGGATTCCACAAAGGATTTCAGCTTTCTTGACGGTTTGCAATCGTTCGAACAATGACAGCAGATCCTCTTTTTTCATCTCAGAGAAAATGTGGACACCGGGTTTTGTATGATCGCCGGACCAGACAAAGTTTTTCGGAATGATTTCAAGGATACGATCTATGTTCTTCTCTAATTTACAGCCATACTCTTCTTTATTTGGAGCCTCATAGATCATGGCAAACCACACAAAAACATGAGTTTCCCACAGGCCTATCTGAAAATGCGGATGTTTCTTATAGCCGCGCTTGTTATTGGCATATGCAACCCAGGTATCGTCCGGGGGATTGACAGACCGCCTTGCATGTTTTGCTACATGGGGAAACATTTCATCGCCGGTCATGGAACTCAGGCTTGGAGCGAAATGTTCGCCCAGCGCTTCCAGCTTTGGCCTGACAGTCTTGATCAAAGCTTCCATGCGGTCGTCCAGGCCGTCGATTGTGAAAACATCAAAATCTTTTTCTGTAAAACCATTAAATTTCATTTTGTTCCTCCTTAGGCTTGTGGACATTATTTTACCATAAGCAATAAGGGAAGAAAAAAATGTTAAACCCGGAAATAGGTTTCCGCACATTTTAGTTACCTGTTTCTTCTTCTCCACATAGAATGTACTAGATAAAATCAGAATATTAAGAATAATATTATCCGGAAGGGGTGTATTGTCCATGAAACAAGTAATGAGCTCAACACGAAAGAAAAACGTCCAGCAGCAGCGTACTGCGGTGCTGAAACTGGAAATGGATTATGAACTAGCCGTACTGTTTGAAGCCATGGAAGATAAAAACACTGCAATCCAGGTAAAATCAAAAGAAAAGCTGATGAAAATCAGGGAAGAATTAATCAAATTGAAAGCATTGTAGCTTCATAAAAAAGAATAGGCTTTATGCGGACTCTGATATAAATTTAGAAGAGTTCGTATTTTTGTGTGACGATGCTTGTTACTTGAATGGACAGTCCATCTAATTTAAGCTATATAAAAGTTAGTACATCTATACACGTTAATTGCAGATACTACATAGGGTGTTCTTTAGACGTTCAGGGTTCGCGGAAGCGGGCTGGATTGTGTTTGATGGATAAATATATATATAAATCAGGAATGGAGGATTTTAATGTCGAACTGGCAGGAAGTCGATACATATGTTAAGCACTGGATAAAAGAAGCCGGTGACAGAATCAGGAAGTCATTTAAATCGCAGCTGAATATACAAACAAAATCAAACCGTAATGATCTCGTTACCAATGTTGATCAGGAAACGGAACAATATTTCATTGAAAGAATCAGGAATACTTTTCCTGATCATTACATTCTTGGGGAAGAAGGATTCGGAGATGACCTGAAAGATACTGAGGGAACCATCTGGATCATTGATCCCATTGACGGCACCATGAATTTTGTACATCAACAAAGAAACTTTGCCATCTCCATCGGTATTTACCATGATGGTGAGGGGATGTTGGGATACATTTATGATGTGGTCCATGATGAACTGTATCATGCCCGGAAAGGACATGGGGCATTTATGGATGATATGCAGCTGAAACCTCTTGAAGAAGTGGATATAAGGGACTCAATAATAGGAGTGAATGCCCTTTGGGTAACAGAAAATAACCGTATTGACAGAGAAGTTCTTGGTCCATTGGTAAGGGATGTAAGGGGAACAAGATCTTACGGTTCTGCAGCGTTGGAAATGGCATATGTAGCGTCTGGCAGAATTGATGGCTATATGACGATGAGGCTCGCCCCTTGGGACTTTGCAGCCGGGAAGATACTTATCGAAGAAGTAGGCGGTGTGGTGACCAGCCTTGACGGCAAGGAATTGAACATCCTTCAAAAGAGCTCGGTCTTTTCCTGCAAACCCGGACTTCATGAAAATATTCAAGCTTCCTATTTAAAAGGTATTTCGTTAAACTCCTGAAAAAACAGAAAGGGCCGGCCATATAAACGGCCGGCCCTTTCTGTTAGGCTCTTTTCGTAACCTGTGTTGACACTTAATAAAATTTCTCAATGGTTTTCTGTTATTGCTCGGCAAAAATCCGTTAAGCAGAAACCTTGGAATACATTGAAATGTCCGGATCTGGGGAGGTTTCCTAATGCACCGCTAGTTCGAAAACAGCCTTCTGCAAATACTCATAATGGCAGGCTTTACAATTTGCCCTCTTCTCTATACTTCTTCTTAGTCTTGAATCCATACCCCATAACAAACACCCAGGCACAGACTGCCAGCACCGCGAGCAAAACACTTTTCTCACTGATCGCGATCCCGATTCCCATTATACAAACAGCAGCCAGAACGGCGTACATTACAAAAATCCACTTTATATTCTTCACGATTCATTTCTCCTTTAATGAAGGTTTAAAGAAACTTCATCTAAAATTCTAACAATGAAAGGACTGGATAACAAGCTTTATTCCTATAGGGGCAGCGGATGGTAATTTATTGTAATAAATATCATTGGGCTTTTACGTAATACAGTAATCATGCGCATTGGGGCAGAAAAACTTTCTTTATATGGTTTCCAGAAGCAATAATTATCAGAATAAGTTTCTGCTTTCACGAATGCTGTGATATAATGTCTTAGTTGCAAGAAAAAGGCCTCTTATGGCTTGGTTTTCTGAAGGTGTGCATGAAGACAGTTCATAATGTCTGTTATCATAAATAAAGATGACTACAATCAGGAGTGAGTACATTGAATAAAAGAAATGATTTAAGAAATATAGCTATTATTGCCCACGTTGACCATGGTAAAACAACCCTGGTCGATGAGTTGTTAAAACAATCCGGAATTTTCCGTACGAATGAACATGTAGAAGAACGTGCGATGGATTCCAACGATCTTGAAAGAGAAAGAGGAATTACGATCCTCGCCAAAAATACTGCCATCCAATATAAAGAAACAAGAATCAACATTCTGGATACACCAGGACACGCAGACTTCGGTGGTGAAGTTGAGCGTATCATGAAAATGGTTGACGGTGTTTTGCTTGTTGTTGACGCTTATGAAGGCTGTATGCCCCAGACACGCTTCGTGTTGAAGAAAGCTCTTGAGCAAAACTTAACACCGATCGTTGTTGTGAATAAAATCGACAAGGATTCAGCGCGTCCTGAGGAAGTAATTGATGAAGTCCTTGAACTTTTCATCGAACTCGATGCTAATGAAGATCAACTTGAGTTTCCTGTTGTATATGCTTCAGCGATCAACGGTACTGCCAGCGTAGACCCGGATCCGGCAAACCAGGATGAAAACATGCAGTGTCTATATGAGTCCATTATCGAGCACATCCCTGCCCCAATCGACAATCGTGAAGAACCGCTTCAATTCCAGGTAGCACTTCTGGATTACAATGACTATGTCGGACGTATCGGGATCGGCCGTGTCTTCAGGGGGACTATGAAAGTCGGCCAGCAAGTCGCACTGATGAAAATAGATGGAAGTGTCAAAAACTTCCGTGTAACAAAGATCTTCGGTTTCATGGGCTTGAAACGCGTTGAAATCCAAGAAGCTAACGCAGGGGATTTAATCGCGGTATCAGGTATGGAAGATATCAACGTTGGTGAAACAGTATGCCCGATCGACCACCAGGACCAGCTTCCTATTTTGCGGATCGACGAGCCTACTCTTCAAATGACTTTCCTTGTAAATAACAGTCCATTTGCAGGCCGCGAAGGTAAATATGTTACGTCCAGGAAGATTGAAGAAAGGCTGCTTGCACAGCTGCAAACAGATGTGAGTCTGCGTGTTGAGAACACTGACTCTCCTGACGCATGGACAGTATCCGGCCGTGGGGAGCTGCACCTTTCTATCCTGATAGAAAATATGCGCCGTGAAGGATTTGAACTTCAAGTATCCAAACCTGAAGTAATCGTGCGTGAAATTGACGGAGTCAAATGTGAGCCGGTAGAACGTGTTCAAATTGATGTTCCTGAAGAATACACGGGAAGCATCATTGAATCGATGGGAACCCGTAAAGGCGAGATGCTAGACATGATCAACAATGGAAGCGGACAAGTAAGGTTGATTTTCATGGTGCCTGCCCGCGGATTGATCGGCTATTCAACTGAATTCATGACATTGACTCGTGGATACGGAATCATCAACCATACGTTCGACAGCTACCAGCCTATGCAAAAAGGCCAAGTCGGCGGCCGTAGACAAGGTGTAATCGTTTCTATGGAAACAGGGAAATCTTCTCAATATGGTATCATGGGTGTGGAAGATCGAGGAACGATCTTTGTCGAGCCGGGCACAGAAATCTATGCCGGCATGATTGTTGGGGAACATACCCGCGAGAACGATATTACGGTGAATATCACAAAAACAAAGCAAGCGACAAATGTCCGCTCTGCAAATAAAGATCAAACAGTAACAATCAAGAAAGCACGTATCATGACTCTTGAAGAATCATTAGAATACTTGAACGACGATGAGTACTGTGAAGTAACTCCTGAATCCATCCGCCTTCGTAAAAAGATTCTTGATAAAAATGAGCGTGAAAGAGTTACAAAAAAGAAAAAAGTAGCTGAAACGAACTAATAAACATTGGGAGTGATCAGGAATGGATGTAACTGAACGTTTATCCTTCTTTGCATCCCTCTACCGAGTGGATGAAAACCCAACGCTTGGCATGTGGCTTTTATACTTTACCATTATTGCGTTGTCAATCTTGGTGTATAAATTGGGATTTGCAAAAAAATTGCCGCCATTGAAATCAGCTGTGATTTACTTTTTCCTTGCGGCTGGTTCGACGGTATTAACTTTTTTGGGGATCTTCCTGCCTGTAGCAGAAGGCCTTGTCGTCGCTGCCTTGATTCTAATCATCTATAAAGTCAGGCTGCGGAATCATAAAAAAGAAGAAGTCAGCTCGTGAAAAAAAAGCAGGGGGAGGATCCCCTGCTTTTTTGTGTTTCTTATTTCCAGTATTTGATAATGGGATACAACTGAACAAGCGACAGCGCAAAGAGAAGATGTCCCCCGCCCCAATATGCTACAGCTTCCCAGTTGGTTATGGAAGGCACCTCTTTAACCGCCAGAAGTGATAACGGGAAATAAAGTAACAGGGCAGGGAGTGTCAAGGAGGCAGCCAGCAGCCATCGCAGCTTATACCCGGCACTCCATTTTTCAGAGAGGTGATAAAAAATCAGCCCTAAAATCATTGATACTATCAAGTGAAAGCAGAACTCAATCAATTCCGGCCAGTGAACATTTCCCATAAAGGGGATGAAATCAACATTAAGCAGGAGTGTATAGACTTTTTGATTCGTAAAATTTTCAACTGCCTTAAGAAGAATACCGAGAAAGATTCCGGAAACGGTACCCAATACGCTTCCTTTAGGAAACGTCTCAGAAGTCATTTTTGGATTTCACTGAACGGTAGAGCCTGAAGTTTCCAGTGTCTGCCCGCTCTTTTGTTCGCTTGGTGATCCTGTCCTGGCATTTTTCACACATATATGTATGGATAGGCCTGTTCCTTAAGCGTTTTGCTGTTAATGATTCATCATCGATGGACTCAATCACATCACACAGAGTGCATTTGACTCTCATATTAGACACCTCCATGTCCTTGATGCGTATGTATTTTGTTTTTAGTATACCATGCAGCAATATGGATTTCTTCTTTTTGAGTTGTTTTTGAACACTTCCTTAATATGCTCCATTAAATGGGGAGTTTGATGCAGTCTTTTTCCTGTGTCATTCTTTAATGAATTATTTTCTATTCTGAAGCCGGCTGATATATAATAGGAATAATAAAGGAGGGGTTTCATTGGCGAATCGAATTGAGCACGAATTGGTTCCTGTCTTATTTGAAGAACTTCAAAAGGAAAGGTTCATAACTGTTTCTACCGTTGACTATGAAACAGGTGGCCCAAATGTTAGTGCCATTTCCTGGGTCTTTGCAGAAAGTGAAGGAAAGATTCTCATTGCAGTGGACAGCCGTTCCAAAATCGTTAAGAATATCCTGGCAAATCCCCTAGTTGTATTGAATATCATTGCGAATGAATCCTCCTATTCGATCTGCGCCAGCGCAGAATTAAAAGCTGAAAAACTGAAAGGTGTCCCTCTTCAGCTATCCTTATTATCATGTAAGGTTAATGAAGTGAGGGATGTCATGTTTTATGGCGCAAAAATCTCTGCCGAACCTCAATACGAAAAAACATATGATAAAGAAGCCGCCGATCGTCTTGACCGGCAAGTGAAAGAAGCCATGAAAAACGCTGTTTGACCAGCTTTGTCACGGCTTCTTTCTTAGTGATATTATTGATTCTTGTCCTGGTTTTGCTGGTTTGTCGTGTTCCGGTTCTTATAATTATTCGATTGATCCTGCTGTTCTTTTTCCAGCTCATTTTCCTCTGAATTCCCGGCACTATTGTTGGATTTATCCGGTGCTTGATCCGGATTCATCTGCTGTGTGTCCTTAGGGACTTCAGGCATGAGGCGTCCTGCTATATCTGACAGCTCGTTCAGGATTCCCTGGACAGGCCTTCCATTTTCGATATCATGGCCGACTTCTTTCAGGCGGGCATATAGATCTGGGTCTGCTATGATCATTGCCTTTGCGCCATGGGGATCATCTTTAAGGGCTTCTGCAACGGAATACTTGATTGTGCCGACTTCTGACCTTTCCACTTCTGCGTCAATATCAATACCGACAAAAGCGTATCTTCCTAAGACGACAGCCGTTGCATCCTTCACGTTGGGAACCGAGCCGGCAATCCTTACCAGATTCCTTGATACTTCCTGGCTTGATTCATTCTGCTTATGCTGAATACTGCTGTTTTCCACGTTAATGGGCCTGGCGCTGTCTCCATTCCTTTCATTATCGAAAGCGGTTTGGTTATTTTGCTGATTACAACCCGATATCAGGGCGGCGAACACGAGCAAAAAAATCATTTTTTTCATTATGAAACCTCCGGATTTTTAAATGTGTAGTTCTTATTGTGTAATCTTCTTCTATATTTATTCCTTGGTTCATATATTTTAGCAACGGGCCGTCCTATTTTGTGGACTCTTATGTAATAACCGGATGAAGAGGGTCTACATACAATAGTATAAGAATAGAGGAGCAGGAGGCATCGATTTGAAAAAAATTTACGTACTGGATACCAACGTCTTATTGCAGGATCCGCAAGCGATTTTTTCCTTTCAAGATAATGAAGTTGTCATCCCGGCAGTGGTTTTGGAGGAAGTTGATGGCAAGAAACGGTACATGGACGAAATTGGGAGAAATGCAAGGCATGTATCAAAATTGATTGACAGCTTAAGACAGCAAGGAAAGCTGCATGAAGGTATTCCACTGTACAACGGCGGGTCGCTCCGCATTGAATTGAATCATCGATCTTTCCATGAACTTCAGGAAATATTTGTAGAGAAGACTAATGATAATCGTATCCTTGCTGTTGCCAAGAACCTGTCACTTGAAGAGGAGACTAAAGAAGAAGGACATCAAGTCATACTCGTCAGCAAGGATACACTTGTACGGGTTAAAGCGGACGCACTTGGACTGCAGGCAGAAGATTTCCTTAGTGACAGAGTAGTCGATGTCAGCGACATTTACAGCGGCTTCATTGAAATATATATACAGAAAGAGCTGCTGGACAAATTTTACGAAAAAGGTGAAATACCACTTGCCGATATTACTCAGCATCCATTCTACTCACATCAGTTCCTGCTGATGAAAGATTCAATGGGCAGCTCTGCTTCTGCATTGGGAATCGTTGATATAACAGGAAAGTTTGTAAGGAAATTCATCTATGACCAAGATCATATTTGGGGAATCAAGCCAAGAAATGTCCAGCAGACCATGGCAATGGAACTGCTGCTAAGGGATGATATCCCACTGGTTACGATGATTGGAAAAGCAGGGACAGGAAAGACACTGCTGACTCTTGCAGCGGGGCTCCTGCAAACAGAAGATCTTCAGGCTTTTAAGAAACTCCTGGTGGCAAGGCCGATAGTTCCCGTCGGAAAGGATATTGGATTTCTTCCTGGGGAAAAACAGGAAAAGCTAAGGCCATGGATGCAGCCGATATTCGATAATCTAGAATATCTGTTTAATACGAAGAAACCCGGAGAACTGGATGATATTCTTGCCGGGATGGGCTCTATTGAAGTGGAAGCTTTGACCTATATAAGGGGAAGGAGCATACCCGAACAATTCATCATTATCGATGAAGCGCAGAACCTTACAAAGCATGAAGTCAAAACAATTCTTACAAGGGTGGGAGAAAAGAGTAAAATTGTCCTCATGGGAGACCCGGGACAAATCGATCATCCTTATCTGGATGAATATAATAACGGTTTAACTTATGTTGTGGAGAAGTTCAAGGACCATCCTGTGGCTGGCCATATCAAGCTGATGAAAGGGGAACGGTCGGGATTGGCGCAGCTTGCAGCCGATATTTTATAATAAAAAAAACGATTCAGCAGCTGCCTCCTGAATCGTTTTTTTTGTTTGCAATGTTGAAGGATTCCTAGCAGAAAGAAAAAACAGGTGCTTTCCCCGTTCCTTATTTATGAAGAACCGGCTTTATAAGGGAGTCCAAAATAATATCCTTAGAGTAGAAAGTCTTATTTTATGATGAGCCCCCTGACGTTTTTAATCGGTTCATCTGCATTTGAGCCGTCTTTGAAGTAAATATGTACAGGTCCATCTTCCTTAAGGGGTTTTCCGGCTTTTGAAAAACCCATTAGGATATCATCGCCTTTTGATAACGGAAGTGAGATCTCCCCGCTCTGATCGCCGGTGGTAATGACAAGTGTATCGGCATCGGCATGAGGCTCGGCGTTTTTCAGGAAAGGCGCGAGCGGGATACCGAACGTGCCATTGAGGATCTTTTCCTTCTGGTATTTTTTTTCGGTCTTCAAGGTAGGCGGGGAAGTTGCTCCTTCCTGAATTTCCCTCGTCCAGTTTTTGGACATGTTCTTTGTATATTCATCAAGTTCATTGACTGCTTTCACTTCATCCTGGAAATATGTATCCAAATCGACTTTACGGTCATCAAAAATCCAGACGCCGGGATCCAGGGTGATTTTATATTTAACCTTTCCAGTCAAAGGTACAATTGTTGCATCCATCTTGATTCCCTCCATTTATGTAATACCCTAAGTATATCAAACTTTATACCGCTTTCACATCTTTCGGGATTCCTTAAAGGAGTAATGGGTTGAAAAGTAGGGAAAAGATATAGGGAATATGGTCCTGTAAGGAGGTGTGGAATGTATATAGATAATCAATTGCTTGCAAACATGGTGGATGAAGCCCGTCCCATTTCCTCGGAAGGAAGGCTGGTTGACTATATCCCTGCCCTGAAAAAGGAGAACAAAGATAACCTCGCTGTATCTGTTTGCTTTTTGAATGGGGAATTTTTCTATGCAGGTGACTATCTGGAGAAATTCACACTGCAAAGTATCTCGAAAGTCATAACACTGGCTCTGGTATTAATGGATAATGGGGAAGAAGAGGTCTTTTCGAAGGTGGGAATGGAACCAACGGGAGATCCTTTCAATTCCATCGTCAAGCTTGAAACCAACAGGGTTTCCAAGCCGTTAAACCCGATGATCAATGCCGGGGCGCTTGCTGTAACAGATATGATCAAAGGTGCAACCAATGAAGAGAAGTGGGAGCGATTATTGGCATTTGTAAATGTACTGACCGGGGAAGAGGAAGTTACTTATAACAAAGAAGTAGCAGATTCAGAATTCAATACAGCCTTTCTGAACCGCTCACTTGGCTATTTTATGAAGCAGCATGGAATCATAAAAGGTGATGTGGAGCACTTAATTTACCTCTATACAAAGCAATGCGCGTTAGAGATGAATTGTCAGGACCTTGCAAAGATCGGCGCTGTTTTTGCCAATGACGGTATGGACCCGGTGACAGGCAGGCAGCTGATAACCAGGGATGTGGCACGGATCTGTAAAACGTTCATGGTAACATGCGGGATGTATAACTCCTCCGGTGAATTCGCGATAAAAGTCGGGATACCTGCAAAAAGCGGAGTTTCAGGCGGCATCATGGGCTCGGTGCCCCGTAAATGCGGCATAGGTATTTTTGGTCCCTCTTTGGATGAAACAGGAAACAGCATTGCCGGCCTGAGGCTTTTGGAGCTGATGGGGAATGAGTATAAATGGAGTATCTTTTAAAGGCAGACAGAAAATATAAGGTTAAAATGAAGAATGAGTGTAATAAACGGTAATAGTTGTCAGGGAGAAATAAGTCCGACTAGTCGTTAGCGGCTGAACGACCCGGTGTAGTACTGTTCAGTACCCGCTGTCCTTTCGCCCGGCCAATCCAGCTCCATCGCCCGGCTGCAAGCGAACTTCAAGGTCCCTCCTGAGGTAAGCCAACATCTGCCGGAATGCGCTGGCTGTGACTCGTTTATCTCGCATGCGGAGCTAATCCAGTCATTGTGCCGCTGATCATCCCATTGCGCCGCCTTATAGGGATAAGTCTTCATCAACTCACTCCGTTCGTTGTGGTTCCTTTCCCTCATTCCGTGAGTCCCCCGATCCGCAAGTCGCTGAATAGCCGATTCTGCTATTGTTTTCCCCTTGCATTTTCTTCGGTTTAGCGATAAAATTTTAAGATAAGAGAGTCGCTATTTGTACGGAATGGGGGGATCATTATGGCGTCTGAGATGAAAATCGACCATCGTGAAAAAGCCTATCAGCTGCTGAAGGCTGACGCAGAGAAAATTTTAAAGCTTATCAAAGTACAGATGGATAATTTAACGATGCCCCAATGTCCTTTATATGAGGAAGTGTTGGATACTCAAATGTTCGGATTATCCCGTGAAATAGAGTTCGCAGTGCGCCTTGGCCTTGTGGATGAAACAGATGGAAAGACCCTGATGGATTCTTTAGAGAGAGAGCTTTCTGCTTTGCATGAAGCTTCCACTAAAAAATAAATATTCATGAAAACTCAAACAAAAGCCTATGATTGTTTGGGTTTTTTACTACGCACCCGTGAAACGGGATTCTATTTATAGACTGATAGAAGGGATTTCAACTTTAAAATAGAATATTTATAAAAAAGGGATAGGAAGAGATTATGCTAATAAAAAAAATATTAAAATCGTACGATTACTCATTGGTAGCTGTTTATTTGTTCCTGGTTTTCTTCGGGTTGATTATGATTTATAGCGCGAGTATGGTAACGGCAGTGGAATTCTACGAAACCAGCAGCGATCATTTTTACAAAAAACAGCTATTTAATATATTGATCGGTTTCGGGGCTTTTTTATTTGCAGCTGCCTTCCCGTATAAAGCTTTTACTAAATTTAAGCTTCCGTTGAAGATACTGCTGTTCGGTACGATCGGGCTCTTGCTGGCTGTGCACTTCATCGGGGTGGAAGTTAACGGGGCACAGAGCTGGCTGAACGTCGGTTTCATGCAGATACAGCCATCTGAATTTGCCAAGTTATCGGTGATCATTTATCTTGCTGCCGTTTATGCCAAAAAGCAGAATTACATAGATCAATTGAATGTTGGCGTCATGCCGCCGTTATTGCTTTTTGGTTTTATCTGTTTCCTGGTTTTCCTGGAACCGGATTACGGAACTGCCGGAATCATTTTTGTGATCGGCTGTTTTGTCATCCTCTGCTCGGGTATAAGCTTTAAGATGTTCTTCAAGCTGGGAGCAGTGGGGGCAGCATTACTGGCAGTACTTTCCCCATTCATCTATCTCGGCCGAAGGTTTATCTTTACAGAGGAAAGAGTCGGGCGGATCCATGCATATCTTGATCCCTTTCAGTATGCCCAGGGTGAGGGGTATCAGCTGGTCAATTCTTATTTAGCAATAGGTGCGGGGGGCATTAAAGGGCTTGGCCTTGGACAAGGCATACAGAAGCTCGGGTATCTTCCTGAATCACATACAGACTTTATCATGGCGATTATCGTTGAAGAACTTGGCCTTCTGGGAGTGGCTTTTGTCATTATCGGCCTTGCTTATATCGTGCTGAGGGGTATCTATACCGGAGTCAAGAGCCGCGACCCATTCGGCACCATGCTGGCAGTCGGCATATCCAGCATGATTGGACTTCAGGCCTTCATTAACCTCGGCGGGGTATCCGGGGTGATTCCGATCACAGGAGTACCGCTGCCTTTTGTCAGTTATGGGGGCTCGTCCTTACTGGTGCTGTCCCTGTCCATGGGTGTGCTCGTCAATGTATCGATGTTTGTGAAGTATGACGAAAAGTATAAGACGCAAAAAGAAAAGAATGCTGTGAACAGCAGCGAAGTGAAAAATGTATACAGCATTAATCAGTAAAACGAATACGGGCTGGTCTTTAGGAGCGATTCTTAGAAATCAGCCCTTCTATTTAAGTGGATTTGTTTGAAAAATTAAAAGATTTGATTTTTTATCCGCTGCTTAAATTCTATACATAACAGACATGATAACAGCTTAAAGGAGAGAGAGACATTGAAAAAATTCAATAAAGTGTTAGTAGCTAACCGCGGAGAGATTGCCATTCGGGTTTTCCGTGCCTGTACAGAACTTAACTTGAGGACGGTAGCGGTGTACTCAAAGGAAGATTCGGGTTCCTATCACCGTTATAAAGCCGATGAAGCCTACCTCGTGGGGGAAGGAAAGAAACCGATCGATGCATATCTTGACATCGAGGGGATCATAGAAATAGCGAAGAGAGCCGATGTCGATGCGATCCATCCAGGATACGGCTTCCTGTCTGAAAATATTAACTTTGCAAGAAGGTGTGAAGAAGAAGGAATCACTTTCATTGGTCCACATTCCGGGCATTTGGATATGTTCGGGGATAAAGTGAAAGCAAGGCACCAGGCCCAGCTGGCAGATATCCCTGTCATTCCTGGAAGCGATGGCCCTGTTTCCGGCTTGGAAGAAGTGGTGCAGTTCGGAAAGGCACACGGCTACCCGATTATCATCAAGGCATCGCTTGGAGGCGGCGGAAGGGGGATGAGGATCGTCCACGGCCCCGACCAGGTAAAGGAGTCATATGAGAGGGCAAAGTCAGAGGCGAAAGCCGCATTTGGGAACGATGAAGTATATGTGGAAAAATTCGTTCAAAATCCCAAGCACATCGAAGTGCAGATCCTGGGAGACGAGAACGGCAATATCGTACACCTTTATGAAAGGGACTGCTCTGTCCAAAGAAGGCATCAGAAGGTTGTGGAAGTGGCGCCATGCGTATCACTTGATGAACAGCTGAGGGATGAGATTTGCCAGGCTGCAGTTAAGCTGATGAAAAACGTGGATTATGTAAATGCAGGGACTGTCGAGTTCCTTGTAGCAGATAATCGTTTTTATTTTATAGAAGTCAATCCACGGGTTCAGGTTGAACATACCATTACCGAAATGATTACGGGTATAGACATTGTTCAGTCACAGATCATGATTGCCGAAGGACATGATTTACACAGTACCAAAATCGGCATTCCTGCTCAGGAAGAAATCTGGACTCATGGTTTTGCCATCCAATCCAGGGTGACCACAGAGGATCCGCTTAATAACTTTATGCCTGATACAGGCAAGATCATGGCCTATCGTTCCGGGGGAGGCTTTGGTGTAAGGCTGGATGCAGGAAACGGCTATCAAGGTGCAGTTATTACGCCATTTTACGATTCTTTACTGGTAAAAGTGTCCACGTGGGCGCTGTCCTTCGACCAGGCTGCATCCAAAATGGTCAGGAACCTCCAGGAATTCCGCATCAGGGGCATCAAGACGAATATTCCTTTCTTGGAAAATGTCATCAAACATGAGCAATTTTTGACCGGCCAGTATGACACCTCTTTCATCGATACGACCCCGCAGTTATTCATCTTCCCTAAACGGAAGGACCGGGGGACCAAGATGCTCTCTTATATAGGCAATGTGACGGTCAATGGCTTTCCGGGGATTGAAAAGAAAAAGAAACCGGTGTTTGAAAAACCAAGAATCCCAAGGTTGAATGATCTTCCTGTGATGAAAAATGGAACAAAGCAGATTCTTGATGAGCATGGTCCCGAGGGTTTGGTGAACTGGGTCAAGAACCAGGATAACGTGCTTCTGACGGATACAACATTCCGGGATGCCCATCAATCCTTGCTTGCCACAAGAGTCAGGACAAATGATTTAAAAGCGATTGCGGAACCTACGGCACGCTTGCTCCCGGATCTCTTCTCTTTGGAAATGTGGGGCGGTGCAACATTTGATGTCGCTTACCGCTTCTTAAAAGAAGACCCATGGGACAGGTTGATTTCCCTGCGCGAAAAGGTTCCGAATGTCCTGTTCCAAATGCTCTTGCGTGCTTCGAATGCTGTTGGTTATAAAAATTATCCTGATAACGTCATCCGTGAGTTTGTGGAGAAATCTTCCTTTTCCGGGATTGATGTATTCCGTATATTCGACAGTCTGAACTGGGTTCAGGGGATGGAGACGGCGATTGACGCAGTAAGGCAGAATGGAAAGATTGCTGAAGCGGCCATTTGCTACACTGGCGATATACTTGATCATTCCAGACAGAAGTATAATGTCCAATACTATAAAGACCTTGCAAAAGAACTTGAAGCCCAAGGTGCGCATATTCTTGCCATAAAAGATATGGCCGGATTGTTGAAACCCGAGGCAGCCTACCGCCTGATTTCTGAACTGAAAGATACAGTTGCCCTGCCTATTCACCTGCACAGCCATGATACAAGCGGAAATGGGATTTTCATGTATGCAAAAGCGATCGAAGCTGGAGTGGATATCGTCGATACTGCCCTGGGATCCATGTCAGGACTGACCTCTCAGCCAAGTGCCAATTCACTCTATTATGCAGTGAAAGGGATGGAAAAGGAGCCGAAAGTGGAAGTGAATTCATTAGAAAAACTTTCACATTACTGGGAGGATGTCAGGAAATATTATCAAGACTTCGAAAGCGGTATGATGTCTTCCCATACTGAAGTTTACCAGCATGAAATGCCTGGCGGGCAATACAGTAATCTGCAGCAGCAGGCGAAAGCAGTGGGACTTGGTGACCGCTGGGACGAAGTTAAGGAAATGTATTCCAGGGTCAACCACCTGTTTGGTGATATCGTAAAGGTCACCCCTTCTTCAAAAGTGGTTGGTGATATGGCGTTATTCATGGTTCAAAACGATTTAACGGAGACAGATGTGCTGGAGCGAGGGGATAAGATCGACTTCCCGGATTCAGTCATAGAATTATTTGAGGGATACTTGGGACAGCCTTATGGCGGTTTCCCCGGGAATCTGCAGAAAGTCATCTTAAAAGGAAGGGAACCTATTACAGTGAGGCCCGGTGAGCTCCTGGATGATGTGGACTTTGGCAAGCTGAAAGAGAAACTGTTTAACGATCTTGACCGGCAGGTGACAAGCTTTGATGCCATAGCATATGCACTGTATCCGAAAGTCTTCATGGAATACAATCAGATGGTAGATACCTTTGGGGATATCTCAGTGCTTGATACACCGACCTTCTTATATGGAATGAGGCTCGGCGAAGAAGTTGAGGTGGAAATCGAGACAGGCAAGACATTGATTGTGAAATTGATCTCACTTGGCCAGCCGCAGGCGGATGGTACAAGAATCGTTTACTTTGAACTGAATGGGCAGGCCCGTGAAGTCGTGGTCAAAGATGAGAGCATCAAGGCTGCAGTTGCAGTAAAGCAGAAAGCGAATCCTAAGAATGAGACCCATATAGGGGCAACCATGCCCGGGACAGTTTTAAAAGTGATTGTGGAAAAAGGTGAAAAAGTTAACCAGGGTGATCACCTGCTGATCAATGAAGCCATGAAAATGGAAACAACCGTACAGGCACCCTTCAGCGGAACAATCAAGGATATTTTTGTGAAAAGCGGGGATGCCATTGCACCAGGTGACCTCCTGATTGAAATAGACAGGAATTAAATAAGCCAGCCAGTTTCTTTTAAAAGGTAAAAGTTAAAAAAAAAAGGATGGGATATAATTCCCATCC
>NZ_QXIR01000031.1 GCF_003581585.1 Bacillus salacetis | reverse complement strand
AAATTTTAACTAATATCCTGGTAAATCGTCGTAAAACCCCTGTGAGCAGGAAAGAAAAGAGCTGCTCGTTCTTTTTCGAGAGTAAAATCTTTGTATACAGGGGAAAAATCCGGCACCTGGGATTTTTCCGAACGCAACAATATATGCAAAAACAGCCTTAAAAAAAGAGCCTCCCTAAAGAGACCCTTCAAAGCTCAATTATCCATTATTTCAGTTTTCAGCTTATTGGCCGGGATAACTGCAATCATAAGAAGAACCGCCGACACTGCAAATACAGGCACAACCCCGAATTTCCCCGAAAAAAAACCTGCTGCGAGAGTAAAAATTCCAAACAAGAGCGTGGTCACAGCCCCTTGTACAGCAAACACCTTTCGAAGCTTCTCCGGACTGACAATGTGCTGGACCGCCGTCTGCAGGAGAATCACCTTCAGTCCATCAAAAAAACCGAAGATGATGGAAAATACCAACGACAGGGCAGCAATTCCTGTGAACCCAAACAACAACGTTGCCACTGAAGTACAGATCAGGGCTGAAGGCAGCCACTTGTATATATTGGCCGAGAACAATCTATGGGTTTTCAACAGCATGACCCCTGCTCCTATTAGGCCGATGAAAAAGGCTGAATTGATAAAGCCCCACCATTCTACACCCTTTCCAAGCTGCTGGTCTGTATACACATATAATATCGCTGCAGCCCAAACAGCTGTTGCGGCCGATTCTGTTGCATATATAATGAAGATATTCCTTAATTTTGAACTTTTCCAGATTTCTGCCCACCCTTCTGCCATTTCCCCTGCAGGGTTTAACTCCCTGCTTTTCTTCAAAGGAATTCCAGCGCCATACATAGGCAGACTATACATCATAAAGCTGCTTGCTAGGAATATGGCTCCTGACAAGACAATTGTCCATCCTTCTCCTGCAAACGACACAAGAATCCCGCCAACAGCCCATGCAGAAAATTGAACAGCTTGATCAATCGTGGACAAGAATCCATTCGCCCCCATCAAATCTTCTCTTCTAACAATTGATGGAACAAATGAGTTCCGGGCAGGCAATGCCCACCCATCCAAAAAAGCGACACTGCCCACAAGGAGAAACAGGAATGGAATATTCCCCAATCCGTTAAACAGGATCACTGCAGTCACGCCCATTAAGACAGTTTTCAGCATTTGTGAATGAAACAAAAGATTCTTTAAATGAAACCGGTCCAAAATCAAGGGTGCCAGGACACTGCTGACAAACCGGGAAAAGGTCATCACGACCGGAATGATGCTCATCATGAAAGGGGAATGAGTCCATTCATAGGTGGCTGCAATTACGGCTGCAATGAAAAACACATCTCCCCCATTCGCCAAAGCCTGTCCAACCCACAAGTAACGAAAAGCCCTTGTCTTCATCATTCTCCCTCCTTAAAAAGTATGAAATCGTCCGGAAAAAGAATGAACGTAATAATGAAAAGTCTCCATTCATATAACACGAAAGTGACCCGATCAAGCAGCGTACAGATTGAAGCACTCCCGCATCGGATAAAGGAAATACCGCCAGTGCAGTGGCCGATGTTCCTTTTTGGTAAGGAGGAGCCGGAAAGTACGCTGGCAGGTTTGTCCTTAAATCTTTATCCGCAAGGAAAGAGACCGAAATCTCCAGCCGCCGGGGCACTGTATCTGGATTAAATAGAAAGTTCAATTTGCCTTTTTCAATCTTTTCTTTCTATTAGTGTATTATCATTTTCCCTTTATTGGCAATCAAAAACAAAAAGCTTGTCCCTTTAAGGGCAAGCTCATTTCGCCTTGACTATAATTCATTGACTGAAATAGTTAAATCTGCAGGCTTTTTAGGATTATGGATAATATTCACCTTTACGGTTACATCTTTTCCATCCTTCACTACATCGAAAGTGAAAGTATCCTGTACCTGTCCTTCAGCCAAGGACTTCCTTCCATTGTACTTATAATCAGCAAGCTTTTCTCCTGTGTAATCTTCCTTCACCACAGCTGTTGCAATTCGTCCATATTTTTCGTAATCCTGTTGAGCGAATGTCTGCTGGCTTCCCAATAGAAAGAATACAAGTGAAAAAATCACGGTCCATTTTTTCATCTTTATCTCACCTCTGCATATAATTTCATATATAATATGCAGTTATATTCCGCTTACTATTCATCCAATAGAAGGAAAGCCCTGAACAAAGGGACAGCCAACTTTTTCAGTGAAGATTGAGCAGTGCAGTGAACATACTAGTAGTAACCCTTCAGAAGGAGGGAGACAAATGAACAAAGTCGATTACGATAGAGCTTTGTACTATACACATCGGAGTGAATGGGATAACCTTCTCATACTCATGGTACGGACCAAAGACGACCTTTTAGCTAAAAGGATCGAGCATTTCCTGCACGCTTATCATTTTTCCCATGACTACACAATAATTGAACAGAATATGTATACCCTTCTCAGATATATCGAACATGCCAATCTGACTGCAAGTCAAATTGAGCCAATCGAGGAACACGTCATGAAAATATAGGATTCCACCAATCCTGCGGGCTGAGTCATCAGCCCGCTTTTATTTTTGTCCCTTTTCGTAAACTTTGTGGCTATTCAATATAAATTGCAAATAATCTCCTTGGAGTCCGCAGCAAAAACCCGGTAAGCAGGACAGAAAAAAGTTGCTTCTTCTCTTCGAAAGTAAAACCTGGAATACAGGTGAAGAATCCGGCACTTGAAATTTTTTTCGAAAACAGCAGCATATGCGAAAGCAGCCTCCAATAAAGTTTATCACCTAAAAAAGCTGGTACAACTTAAAGGGATAAACAAAACTTTGTCAAATAAAACTATAGGAAGAGGTAATCAATTTGAAGCAAATACATAGTTCACTGAAAGTTTGGTATCTGACTTAAGAAGATCAAAGGAATTTTACGGGGAAAAGCTGGGGTGTGAAGTAACGGATTGGTGGGTCATCAGGGACGGATTCAGCGGGCTCGCACTCAAGCTCCTGCAGGCAGAATCCCCTGAGGATGTCAGGCCGAATAAAGCAGGCAAAGGATCACAAACCGCCTGCGATCTATATTGTTACACAGAAAACTGGAAAGGGCTGGACGAACTACACCGGGATTTCACTTCAAAAGACGTGCCAATCGCCGTCCAGCCATGGATAGATGAAGCCAACGGTCCCTGGAAAGAATTTGTGATTAAAGATCCCGATGGTTATCAGATTGCGTTTGGGGGCACAGACGGCCACTAATTCTTTTCAGACAGTCCATGCTTAACTGCATACAAGGCTGCCTGCGTCCTATCGGAAACTTCAAGCTTTGTGAAAATATTGGAGATGTGGGTTTTGACCGTTTTTTCAGTAATGAACAAACTGGAAGCAATTTCCTTGTTGCTTTTGCCCTTGGCCAGTTCCACCAGCACATCCTTTTCGCGTTTAGTAAGCTGGTGAATAAGATGCGGGGGCCGATTATTCCGTGAAACCCTCTTCAGCAAATGATTGGTAGCCTTGGGGTGAAGAGAGTTTTCGCCGCTCACGAGCTTTCGGATGGAATACACCAATTCATCAGGTTCTATGTCTTTCAGCTGATACCCCGCTGCACCGGCTTCAATGGCAGGAATTACATGATCTTGATCTGAAAAGCTTGTCAGCATCATGATCTCAATGGAAGGATGGGATTGCTTGATATGCTTTGTCGCTTGAATTCCATCCATTTCCGGCATGACCAGGTCCATCAAAATCACATCAGGTTTGTATTTTCCCGCCAATTCCACAGCTTCACGCCCGTTCGCCGCTTCCCCGACTATTTCTATATCTTGTTGGGTTTTCAAGAAGAAGGCCAGTCCCCTCCTTACCACATGATGGTCATCTGCAATCAGTACTCGAATCGTCATTTAGGTTCCCCTCTTCAATATGGAATTTCCACAGTTATTTTCGTTCCAGAGCCCGGCCTGCTGTCAATATGAAATTCCCCTCCCAGGTTTGCCGCCCGTTCCTTCATACCTTGAATGCCCATTGAAGGGATTGACCGGGAAGGACTATATTGAAAACCGCAGCCTTTATCTTCTATTTGCAGAACGACCAACTTTGGAGAGGTTTTCAAGAAGAAATAGATGCAATCTTGACCGGAATGTTTTTTGGCATTATTGACCGCTTCCTGCCCGATTCTCCAAAGGGCTTCCTCGATTTTGGATGGCAGTGCAACGACACCCTCGACTTTTACAATGGTTTCCATTCCAAGCATACCAGCATAGCCTTTTACAGCTTCACCAAAACCATTTTCCAGCCCTTGAGGTTTGAGCTGCCAAATCAAGGCGCGCATTTCCGTCAACGCTTCCTGGGCAAGGCTTTGGATAGTGGAGAATGTCTCCTTCACGTTTTGGTCTTCACTCAGCATCGTTCCCCCTCTGGCTGTCAATGTAAGGGAAAAAAGCAGCTGATTGACTGAATCGTGCAAATCCCTTGCCAGCCTGTTCCGCTCCTGCATCAGTGCCACTTCCTGTTCCTTTTTCGTGAGCATGACCCGCTTTATGGCTGAACCTATTTGAAATGCAACCGATTCCAACAAGGCGAGTTCATGGTCATGGAAATGAGTCTTCTCGGGAGCGGCTACGTTCAATAAACCGAACGATTCATTCCCGGATTGGAGCGGAACCGTTGCATGGTATACAATTCCTCCTGTATCGCCCCGTTCTTCAGTGATTGACTTCTCGATTCTCTGGCACTCAATAATGTTGGACGCTTTCGTCAACTTACCTGCCCTAAAGCGGTTTACACACCAGCAGCCTCCATTTCTGAGCAGGCAGCATCCTTCTTCAGAAAGAGAAGAGGGGATATTATGATAAGCCTCAAGCGAATGGCCGCCTGATTTATCTATAAAGAATATCCAGCCGGTTGAAAAATCTGTACCATTTATCAAGACCTGGAGAGCACAAGAGAGCATCTGCTGCAATTCAGTCTCTTCATTCAACAGTTCCGCAATTTTCTTTAGTAAATGTATATTGGAGTTGCTTCTGTTTTCTATATCCAAAAGGTTCTGCCTCCTTCATGAATAGTATATATACTTTCACGTATGTTTCGTTGGCATTTTGTATGAAAATTTCTACGACTTTAGTTGTAGAAGGAGAATCAAGCAGGGCTCCATCCCTTATTCAACCCCAATAAAAAACAGGCAAACCAATGTCTGCCTGCTATTTGTCAGCTGATCGCTGTTAATCTGCAAAAGAGTTGATCATGGCATGGATCTTTTCCATCAAAGCCTGTTTCAGCCCTTGAAGTTTCTCCTGGCTTTCACCTAAAGACTCTCCGGTAACGCTAAAATAGAATTTAATCTTTGGCTCAGTACCTGATGGGCGGAGACAAATCCATGAACCGTCTTCAAGGAAATACTTGATAACGTTTGACTTTGGCAGGGAAATGGTTTCTTCGATTCCACTTTCAAGTGTCGTGCTAAGACTTGTTTTGTAATCTTCCTGCTTCGTTACCGCAAGTCCGCTGATTTCCTTAAGCGGCTCTTTACGGAAGCTTGATAGGATGGACTGAATTTGTTCTGCTCCTTCTTTACCCTTTAACGTAAGGGATTCAAGACCTTCCTGATAGTAACCGAAGCGTTTGTAGAGATCGATCAACGCATCGTACAGCGTCATCCCTTGCTGTTTAAAGTATGCGGCTGCTTCAGCTGCCATAAGAACAGCCTGGACAGCATCCTTATCTCTTGCAAAATCCCCGATCAGATAGCCATAGCTTTCTTCATATCCAAACAAGAATTGATATTCACCGGATTCTTCGTAATTCTTTATTTTTTCTCCGATGAATTTAAAACCTGTCAAAACATCCTCTACAGACGCCCCATAAGATTCAGCCACTTTTCTGCCTAATTCGGATGTGACAATCGTTTTGAACACTCTTCCATTGGATGGAATCATATTCTTTTCTTTCTTTCGTCCAAGAATATAATCAATCAACACAGCACCGGTTTGGTTGCCCGTTAACAGAATGTACTCGCCATTCTGATCTTTAACAGCAACACCCAAACGATCCGCATCTGGATCTGTAGCAATGAGGATATCGGCGTCCTTCTCCTTTCCGTCACGAATCGCAAGTTCAAATGCCGCTTTGTCTTCTGGATTAGGAGATTTCACTGTCGAAAATTCAGGATCCGGTACAGCTTGTTCTTTAACAATATGAACACCGGCATAGCCAAGGGCCTCAAGTCCTTTTTCCACCATCTTCAAAGCTGTCCCATGAAGAGGGGAGAACACAATGCTTAAATCCACTTCTTTGGCGATCCCTGGCTTTTCGGAAATGGACAGGAGATGTTCCAGATAGGATTGGTCGATTTCTTCACCGATCATTTTAATAAGTCCGGCTTCTTTTAATTCATCTTCTGATTTCACATTGATTTTCAGCTCATTCTCAACTTCATTCACTTTGGCAATGACTTCATCCGCTTCTTTTGGCGGAAGCTGTGCTCCATCTTCACCATACACCTTATAGCCGTTGTATTCAGGCGGATTATGGCTTGCAGTCACCACTATTCCGGAAAAAGCATTAAGTGACCTTACGGCAAACGACAGCTGCGGCGTCGGTTTCAGTTCATCAAACACATAGGTTTGAATGCCGTTTGAAGCAAGAGTCCTGGCAGCTTCCATGGCAAACTCAGGAGACTTATGGCGGGAATCGTATGCGATCGCAACTCCCCGTTTTTTAGCTTCCTCTCCATGAGAGATTATGTATTGAGCCAGGCCTTCTGAAGCCTTTCGTACAGTATAGATATTCATGCGGTTGATTCCAGCGCCGATTTCCCCGCGCATACCGCCAGTGCCGAATTCCAAATTTTTATAGAATGCATCTTCCAGACTTTTTTCATCTTTTTTCAAATCAGTCAAAAGATTGCGCAATTCACTATCCAGATCAGTATGTGCATCCCATTTTTCCCAAGCTGATTTCCAATTCAAGTTCAATCTCCTCCTGTCGGTGACTTACAATATGTAATTCTTGGTGGATTGGTATTTTCCTGTTAAAAGAATCCGCCTTTTTTTGACAACCTTTTCATCCTTTCCATTTTATCATATGGCAAGGACTTTTATGGAGAGCAAACCTTGGAATCCCATAAAAAAATGACCGCTCGCCGGCGGCCATTTTCAATCATTTTTTATAATTTACATTATACACATCGTGACGGCGGTCCTTCAGCTGTCGGACTGTACCGGATTGGCGCTGGCGGCGAAGGACTTCAAGGTCCACATCCCCGATCATTACCATTTCGATATTCGGATTCGTTTCTCCGACGATGCCGTCGCGGGCAAATTCAAAGTCAGAAGGCGCAAAGATCCCTGACTGCGCATACTGGATATCCATGTTTTCAGTTTGCGGAAGGTTTCCGACTGTTCCGGAAATAACTGTATAGACCTGGTTTTCCACTGCACGGGCCTGGGCACAATAACGGACCCTCAGATAGCCTTGGCGGTCTTCTGTACAGAATGGGGTAAAGATGATTTTCGCTCCCCGGTCTGTTGCAATCCGGGCAAGTTCAGGGAATTCAATGTCA
This sequence comes from Bacillus salacetis, assembly GCF_003581585.1. Lineage (GTDB taxonomy): Bacteria > Bacillota > Bacilli > Bacillales > Bacillaceae_B > Rossellomorea > Rossellomorea salacetis. Next base: position 50,795 of record NZ_QXIR01000031.1, on the reverse strand, counting down.
TAGCAGATCTGGATGGCGATTCTTCCACAGTCCGTGTCGAAGACTTTGACACTGTCTCCAGGACTGATTCCCCACCATTTGCGTTCATTCGGCGTGATATGGATTTTGTATTGCTTTTCAATCGTTCCATCACGACGGAACAGGTAAGCAATATTGTAAATTTCTTCGTCTTCTTCTTTTACAAAATGAGATCCGCCTATGATATTCACATTGTACCGGACGGCAAGATCTGTAAATAATTCGATGTATTCCTCTGTATACTCAGTCAGCTTGCGGATGGCCAGGCTCGGCGACTTTTCATCAAGGAAGGACATGAGCTGTGATGTGAAAATCTCCGGGAATACGACGAAGTCCGACGAGGCATCTGATGCTACATCTGTAAAATATTCCACCTGATTCGCGAATTCCTCAAATGAGTTGATTTTTCTCATCATATATTGAACGACGCAGATCCTGACAGGATAGCTCGTCTTGAAATGGCGTTTGCTTGATGGACGGTAATCGACGTTATTCCATTCCATCAAGGTAGCGTACTTTTTGGACTTTGTATCATCCGGCAGGTAATTCGGATTGATCCTCATCAGGGTAAAACTATTCATCAACTGGAAGGACAGGACTGGATCGTATATTTTATGCCTTGAAACCGAATCCACATACTCCCTCGGTGACATTTCATCATCATGCTTATGGTAGTTCGGAATGCGGCCGCCGATAATGATGCTCTTCAAGTTCAGCTGGCGGGCAAGATCCTTCCTGGCTTCATACAGACGGTGCCCAACCTTCATACGGCGGTAATCAGGATGCACCATCACTTCTATGCCATAAAGATTATATCCATCAGGGTTATGGTTGGTAATATAACCGTTATCTGTAACATCATCCCATGAATGACGATCATCATACTCATCAAAGTTGATGATCAAGCTTGAACAGGATCCTATGATTTCCCCTTCCAGTTCAGCTACAAGCTGGCCCTCCGGAAATACTTCCAGGTGGCTTTCCAGATGTTCCGGTTTCCATGGATCCATTCCCGGGAAACAGAAACTCTGCATCTGAATGATATCGTTAATATCTTTGTGCTGCATCTGCCTTATTATCATCTTTTTTTCAAACTGAGATAAATCCAGTTTTTCTGACATGTATCGTTACACTCCTTTTGTACTCATCTTTATGTTGTACCCGGCAGGCTGCCGGCTTCAAACTAGTACCCCGGCCTCTTCTCCCAAGGTTCTGTAACCCCTGCAACTGTTAAGGGAATCCTTGTATTCAACGCTTTAATGACCCCTTCGGATATCTCATCATCCGTCAGCCATCTGGATTCACCATTCTCTATTTTAAACCCTAAAATGATTTGATGCATGTTTATTGACCGATATTCACTCGATGGCAGAGGGCTCCTGGAGGCAGAGCTGCCGTTCACCTTAAAAATATCGACAGGGCGCCCGTCCCTGCCCAGAATCCCCATAATGGCATCGAAAGATTCAGCCGCCGCGCTCCTCATCCAAATCACCGCTGCATCAAAAGCCCCTTCCGTTTTAATATGCTCATTCAGAAGTTCTACTACCTCATCGGTTTTGAAATAATCTGCCGGCATGAAGGAGACATCCCCATTCATAAGACCGTTATGTACCAGCATCCTGTTGAACTTATCTGTTGACCTGGCAAGGACGGTGACCTCGTCTCCCCTCTTCACCAAATGACGGACTGCTCCCCCGAGCATACCGGTACCTCCGATGACCAACGTATTTCTCAAGATATTTCCCCCTCTCAAGCATTTTAAAAAAGCTCCCTTTCATTCAAGAGAGCTTTTCCAGATTATTATTCATTTATATCCTTGCCATGAATAGATAAAAACTTTTGATAATCCTTCTCTAATTCTTCTTTCGTTTCTTCCCAGGTATAACCAGCTTCTTTAAACATTCTAACGACATCCCAGATTCCGACATCCCAGGGTATTTCTATTTTTTTCTTTTCGTTCATTTTTGGCAGCCTCCTTGTCCAGTTCTTTGACTAATTTGTACCGTATTATTATTGCCGTTGTCAATAGAACCTTTGTTTCATTTGTGGGAATTTATGGTATGATGAATTCAAAAGGAGTGATGTTTATTGAAAGTGAAAGAACGTTTGGAATCCGAAGAATTAAGGGTTTACAAATCCCTTGATCCCCGAAAAAAATTAACCCCTAAAGAAAAATACTACTTTGCCGGCTTGGAAAAAGGATTTATTGGAGAAAAATTATTCGACCAATGGCTGGAGCCGGTACTGGAGAATCGGATTCTGCTGCCTGACATGCAGTTCATGCCAAGTACCACCTTTGTGCAAATCGATACCCTCCTGCTGACTTCCAAGCAACTCTACTTATTTGAAGTCAAATACTACGAAGGCGATCATGTCATTGAAGGGGATAACCTTCTCAGGATGGACGGCACAGATGCCAAAAACCCCCTCCTTCAATTAAAACGGAACGAACCCGTCCTTCGAAGAATCCTGGACAACGTGGGATGCAGCCTCCCCATCCAACCCATCGCTGTCTTCGTCAATCCCCGCTTCCACCTCTATAATGCACCGGTCGGCCTTCCCATCATTTACCCCGCTCAGTTGGAACGATTCATTGCAAAGCTGAACCAGACTCCATCTTTCCTAAAAAGAACCCATACAGACCTCGCCGAAAAATTGATATTTTCTACAGTGGCGGATAATCCGTATGTGCGGCTGCCTGACTATCGGTATAGCGAATTGAGGAAGGGGATTGTTTGTCCTGGGTGTGGGAGGTTTTACAATGGATATTCCAGGGCCGTCTTAGTATGTAGTTTTTGCGGAGGTAACGAGACAGCTCATTCAGCAGTATTAAGAACCATTGAGGAATTTAAATTGTTATTTCCTGATGTCAGAATTACTGTTTCTCAAATTCATGATTGGTGCAAAATAGTAAAAGGGAAGAAAACAGTTAGAAAAATTCTTGAGGAAGAATACTTGTTGAAAAACCAAGGGAGAAGTTCTTTTTATATCGAAAAGTAACAATTTTTTAGCGTAATAGTTCCGGCCGCGATCTATATAGAATAATTAGCCCAAAGTTACATTTTTTAGCTGATTGCCCTCTTTCTGCTGGTTCTCTTCCCTTGATGGGACATTTCATTGCTAAGGATGAACGTTCACTGGGGGTTTTGCCTTTGTTAAGGTAGGTTTCTTGTTTATTCTTACCGCTTCAAATGGAATCCACTCTTTGAATGGTACGTTTATTGACTAATGGTATCTCTCCAACCAGGAATAGAGCCTTGTAGGGGTACGTTTGCTTTCTAATCGTACCTCTCCCTTAGGATTCTGCCCTTGAAAGGGTACGTTCCTCGGCTAATCGTACCCCTTCAACCTAGACTCTCGCCTTGTAGGGGTAAGATTACTGTTTAATCGTACCTCTTCCTTAGGATTCTGCCCTTGAAAGGGTACGTTCCTCGGCTAATCGTACCCCTTCAACCGGAACTCTCATTTTGTAGGGGTAAGATTACTGTTTAATCGTACCTCTTCCTTGAGATTCTGCCCCTGAAAGAGTACGTTCCTCGGCTAATCGTACCCCTTCAACCGGAACTCTCATTTTGTAGGGGTAAGATTACTGTTTAATCGTACCTCTTCCTTAGGATTCTGCCCTTGAAAGGATACGTTCCTCGGCTAATCGTACCCCTTCAACCTAGACTCTCGCCTTGTAGGGGTACGTTTGCTTTCTAATCGTACCTCTTCCTTGGGATTCTGCCCCTGAAAGAGTACGTTCCTCGGCTAATCGTACCCCTTCAACCTAGACTCTCGCCTTGTAGGGGTAAGATTACTGTTTAATCGTACCTCTTCCTTAGGATTCTGACCTTGAAAGGGTACGTTCCTCGGCTAATCGTACCTCTTCCTTGAGATTCTGCCCTTGAAAGGGTACATTCCTCGGCTAATCGTACCCCTTCCACCGGAACTCTCATTTTGTAGGGGTAAGATTACTGTTTAATCGTACCTCTTCCTTGAGATTCTGCCCTTGAAAGGGTACATTCCTCGGCTAATCGTACCCCTTCCACCTAGACTCTCGCCTTGTAGGGGTAAGATTACTGTTTAATCGTACCTCTTCCTTAGGATTCTGCCCTTGAAAGGGTACGTTCCTCGGCTAATCGTACCCCTTCAACCTAGACTCTCGCCTTGTAGGGGTATGTATCCCTCTAATCGTACCTCTCACTTAGGATTCTGCCCTTGAAAGGGTACGTTCCTCGGCTAATCGTACCCCTTCAACCGGAACTCTCATTTTGTAGGGGTAAGATTACTGTTTAATCGTACCTCTTCCTTGAGATTCTGCCCTTGAAAGGATACGTTCCTCGGCTAATCGTACCCCTTCAACCGGAACTCTCATTTTGTAGGGGTAAGATTACTGTTTAATCGTACCTCTTCCTTGAGATTCTGCCCTTGAAAGGGTACGTTCCTCGGCTAATCGTCCCCCTTCAACCTAGACTCTCATTTTGTAGGGGTAAGATTACTGTTTAATCGTACCTCTTCCTTAGGATTTTGCCCTTGAAAGGGTACGTTCCTCGGCTAATCGTACCCCTTCAACCTAGACTCTCGCCTTGTAGGGGTATGTATCCCTCTAATCGTACCTCTCACTTAGGATTCTGCCCTTGAAAGGGTACATTTCTGTCCTACCCACCCATCCACAAGCAACCTGCACCCCCACCTCCACCAAAAACAAAAAACCACCAAGCGCATTCCAAGCACTCAGTGGTTGATGATCCTGCACAAGGCAGAATAATAGAGGAGAATTACAAGATGAATCAATGAAGAGATTGGTGAGGATCTCTTCTTGATTATTTATAAGTATGCCTTACTAGACCTGTTTTATACGGAAATTTGAATTTTTTTAGACAAGCAGCTGATTGGCTGGTTTAGCGTAGAGGCTGACTTTATCGTGGTAATTGCAGCATCCGCGGAAATGGTACAGCTCGAATGGGAAGAATAGATTGAAGCTTTTTAAGATGCACAGATTGTGATCATACATTTCTTCATAATCATTTTTTGAAGAGTCTGCCTCGATTAAGGAAATGAGCGTTTGGAGACTGGAGATCAATTGAAAAGCCTCTTTCAGCGTACCATTATACTTTGCGTAATCTGTATTAGTGTGGAGAATTTCGAGTTCTTCAAATTGTTCGATCTCGTCATCTGTAAAATAACGAGGGAAAATAGTACAATAAATGTACGAAATTAATTCTTGGATGGTATCCTCCTGTTCCTCTGTGGAAGCCAATAATATTTTCACATATAACCCACCTTTGTAACGATTGTCATCTCTATGTAATAGTTATTCTAAGAATACCATAAATATAGTTCTTTCCGGGTGGTAATTATAGCCATGGTGACATCGGAACTAATTAAAAATAAGGATTAAATACCTATATAATGCGCTACCAGCCACGAAAAAAGGAGTTTTTTGATGAATACATGCGATAAAGGTCCTGAATTCAATATTTCCATTCCGGCGAAATGGGAGAAAGTAACAGCGGAGGCTTTAATGAGGGACATTTGGCGGGCACCAAAAAAGACAATCCATCAGTTAAGGATGGACAAGGCCATCACGTTGAATGGAAAGCCGCTCCATTGGAACCAGCCGCTTAATCAAGGGGATGTTCTTCATTTTTCCCTTCAGCGGTTTGATTACGGAGTGATCCCTGCCAAAATGCCGTTGATAGTTCTCTATGAAGATGCCCATTTGCTGATTGTCAACAAACCTGCCGGGATAAATACACACCCAAATGATCCCCATTCCGAAAAGGACACATTAGCCAATGCCGTTGCTTGGCATCTGCAGGATAGAGGAGAGAACGCCCAGGTGCAGCATATTCACCGGCTTGACCGGGATACAACGGGGGCCGTCATATTTGCCAAGCACCCCTTGGCGAAAGGGATTTTGGACCGCCTCCTTGCGGAAAGAGAAATCAAGAGAACCTATTGGGCGATTGTCCATGGATTCCTGAAACAGAAAAAAGGCACGATCAATAAAGCGATTGGCCGTGACCGGCATCATAATTCACGGAGAAGGACTTCTCCGGCAGGACAGTCTGCAGTGACACATTTTCAGTCGCTGGAGCAAAATACATCCAAGAGCCTGAGTTTAGTGCAGTTGATTCTTGATACGGGGAGGACCCATCAAATCAGAGTCCATATGAGTTCAATCGGCCATCCTCTTGCAGGGGACCTCCTGTATGGCGGAACTAAGATTGCCAATAGGCAGGCCCTCCATGCCAAGTATATTTCCCTGCCTCATCCTCTCACCGGGGAGAGGATGACATTTGAAGCCCCTTTCCTGGATGAACCGCCGTTGTTTCAGGCTTTTTTTTGAAAAAGCAGGGTTCCCAAAATAATTTCACATAGGGGATTATCCCCTCATAAAAAAGCAGATATCCCAATGGATACCTGCTTTTTTCGAAGAAATTATTTCAAGCCGTTTGCGACTGCTTCCGTCACAGCTACTGTGCGTTTTGCCTGATGTTTGACTGCTGCTTCAACATCCTCGACCATGTTGCCTTCCTGATCGACCGTTACGCTCGTTCCGTAAGGATTACCACCTGCCGCAAATAAAGCCTGGTCAGTGTATCCAGGAGCTGCAAGGATTGCACCCCAGTGCATCATTGTAGTGTAAAGGGCAAGGATCGTCTGCTCTTGTCCGCCATGAGGGTTAGCAGCTGAAGACATTGCACTTACAACTTTGTTGGCTAACTTGCCTTGTGCCCATAGGCCTCCTGTAGAATCCAGGAATTGTTTTACTTGTCCAGGTACATTGCCGTAACGAGTCGGTACACTGAAAATGATTCCGTCTGCCCACTCAAGATCATCTGTAGTCGCTGTCGGGATGTCCTTTGTGTTTTCAAGATGCTGTTCCCAGGCAGGGTTTGAAGATATTGCTGCTTTTGGCGCAATTTCTTCTACTCTTAATAACTTAACCTCTGCACCCGCTTCTTTAGCTGCCGATTCAGCCCATTGTGCAAGCTGATAGTTTGTTCCAGTAGAACTGTAATAAATCACCGCGATATTTGCCATCTTTAAAAACTCTCCTTTTCCTTCAATATATTTTTAACCTGTAACAGGTTAAATTCTTGCCAAATTTCATATGGCACAGCTTTTTACTCCATCCCATACTTTTCCCTTCGCAGTCTGGAATAAACCTTTCATATTCCAATATTACGAATATATTTATCTTTAATTCGAGATAATTATATATCCTATCTGACTTGTCTGTCAAATAAGAAATTTCCCTTTAACGCATTAACGCACCGGGGGACTGTCCCCCGGTGCGTTAATGCAATAATGTTTAAAAGTCTAATTTATCAGGATCTGCGCCGTATCGCTCGTCCATGTTTAATGAGTTGATCTGGCTCATATCTTCGAGACTAAGTTCAAAGTCAAAGAGATTGATATTTTCTTTCATCCTGCTTTCACGGACTGACTTCGGAATAATGATAACCTCATTCTGCAAGTGCCAGCGCAGGATGACCTGTGCGGCTGATTTGTTGTATTTTCCAGCGATATGGTTCAATGTCGGTTCTTCCAGCAGCCTTCCGCGCGCAATCGGCGACCAGGCTTCCACTGCTATTCCGTTTTCCTGGCAGTAGTTCCGCAGCTCCTGCTGGCTTAATCGCGGGTGAAGTTCAATCTGATTGATGACCGGTTTCTCATTACTGGCCTTCATCAAATCTTCCAGATGGTGCTCCTTGAAGTTACTTACACCTATGGCTTTAATAAGCCCCTCTCCATAAAGGCGTTCCATTGCTTTCCATGTGTCCTTGTATTTATCTGCTACCGGCCAGTGAATGAGATATAGATCCATATAATCCATATCAAGTTGCCTCAAACTCTCTTCAAATGACTTGAGAGTGGAATCGTATCCCTGGTCAGTATTCCAGACCTTGGATGTAATGAATAGGTTCTCCCTGCCGGCCCCTGATTCTTTCACTGCCTGCCCGACACTCTTTTCATTTTCATAAAATGATGCTGTATCTATGGAGCGATACCCTGTCTCTATCGCTTTTTTGATAGAGCCCACCGCTTGTTCATGGTCATCCATCTTGTAGACCCCGAGTCCGACAGACGGTATTTCCACTCCGTTATGCAGCCTTTGTGTACTTTGAAGATTTACAGCCAAATTCATTACCTCCTTTTCTTCTATTTTACTTTCATTAGGATCAAAACGCTAAAAAAATGGCCCTTCCTGAATTCAGGAAGAGCCATCCCTTTCATTCAAGAAGGAAATCCGATTTATCTTTACCAAAGAAGTACAGCCTGTGGAGCGGCCTGGTCATCCCGACATAAAGAAGCTTGATATCAAGCTCGTTCTCTTCTTTATATTGCTCTTCTATGGAGGCGATGATCACACAATCGAACTCAAGTCCTTTTGACAGATAAGAAGGAACAACAACGATCCTGTCCTTTGGAATGCTTTCCTGTTCTGCGAGAAGCTTGACTCCTCCCGGAAATTCAGATTCCAATAGTTCAGCAATTTTCACACAGTCTTTCATTGTCTTCCCTATTACCGCAAACGTCTGGAAATCCTCCTCTTCCCTCAGTTCCGATACCAGCTTGGCCAATCCGTATTTCAATTCTTCCTCTTTATGATACGAAAAAAATTCAGGCTTATCACCATGGCGCACTACCGGGTTAACCTGTGGGAAGTCATGTGGAAGCTTCTTAAGCAGCTTATTGGCTTCTTCCATGATTTCTATGGTTGTCCTGTAACTTTTCTGCAGTTCGGTATAGGTGGCCCTAGGGAAGATTTCTTTGTAAACCAGTTCCCAGGATTCCAGCCCGCGATAGGAATGGATGCCTTGTGCAAGATCTCCGACCAATGTGAACATGTCTGTCTGCAATGCGGTTTTCAGAGAATACAGCTGTAGATAACTGTAATCCTGAGCTTCATCAATCACGACATTCTTTGCTTTGTAAAAAGAATCGATTCCATAAAGAGCCGTCTGCATATACAGCATGGGGGCAAGATCCTCCATCTCGAATGTCTTCTTCTTCAGCCGTTTCATTGTATATTCACAGATTTCCCTAGCTTGTTCCTGCGAAATACGTCCGTTTCCGTACTCCACGAGTTTATCCCAATCGGAAAACAATTCCTCATAGTATTGAACCAGTGTTTTCTTTTCGAATTGTTTCATATATTGAGTCAGTCCCGAGCGGATCGCTTTCTGTACTTCCTTCATACGCTGCGCTTTTTTGTCCAGCGCCTGGGAAATATACTCCTTCCGATTGGCCGCGTATTTCTTATGATAGAGCGCTTTTTCAATCTTCTCATCGAAAAATTTCTCTACTTTATCAATCATCATCTTTTTATTGGAACGAACATAACTCTGCAAGAGGAGCTTCAGCTTTTCGACCCTTCGATAAATAGGCATGTACGTATAGTCCTCTTTCAAAAGAGAAGTGAACTTTTTAGCTGAAAACAGCCTGTACTTATCAATCACAAAGTCCTCTTTTGGGTAAAACCTGCTTTCAATGTCGGCAATATAGGCATCGAGGATTTTCCGGAAATCCCGCGACCCCTTCCAGCCCGATACCCAGGCTGCCCGTTTTGCTTCCTCGTCCGTCTTCTCTATCAAACGGATCAATTTGTCATCATCAGCCAGTTTCAGCTGTTTTTCCAGGCAGGTCATTACATAATCACTGAAAGTCGTCTGGCGTACTTTTTCAACCCCAAGCTCGGGGAGTGCTTCTGAAATATAATCTATGAACAGCTTGCTGGGTGCGAGAATCATGAGCTGGCGCGGATCAAAATGCTGCTTATAGTTGTAGATGAAATAGGAAATCCGGTGAAGGGCAATGGTCGTTTTCCCGCTTCCCGCCGCTCCCTGGACGATGATCGGCTTATTTAGATCTGCCCGGATGATTCTGTTCTGTTCTTCCTGGATAGTTGAAATGATCTCAGTCAAACGATTGCTGGAGCTTTTGGAAAGTGAATCCTGAAGAAGCTCATCAGTAGTTGTCAGGTCAATATCACGAATCTCATCCAGGTCTCCGTCCTCGATCATATACTGCCTCTTTAGAGAAAGATGGCCGTGATAGGTTTCATCTTCAGCTTCATAGGAAACATCCCCTATCCTTCCTTCATAATAAAGGTTGGCAACCGGGGATCGCCAATCGACTATGATCTGTTCCTGATTTTCCCGCTGATACAGAGAGGTTTTTCCGATATAGTGCTTTTCTTCATGTGGAGAATCATCATGCTTGAAGTCTATCCTGGCGAAATATGGTTTGTTTTTAGCCTTCTGTAGGGCCTCCAGCTCTTCTTTGGACATTTCAAAAAAGCTCGCATTTGTCAGGATATCGATATACGCTGCAGATGATTCAAGCCAGTCGGCGTCGCCGAAGGCATTTTCAATATTCTCTTTGAATTTGTCTTTGCTGGTCCGGGCGGTTTGAATTACAACATCGATGTAGCGCTTCGTAAATTCGAGCCTGTCTTTTTCCTTTGAAAAATCGGGGTGGTTTTGCGTTTCGTCCGTCATTTATTTCTCCCTTCCTTTGTATTCAGCCGCAATGGAGAAAGTTGACAATTATGTAGGCGTTTTGGTGAGCAGAAGAATATATTATCAGAAAAGTTGGACCTTTTCAATATTAAATAAAAAAATAAGACTGCGACTACAGAATGAGTCGAGTCAGTCACGTTTTTTAAAGCGTATGGATGTTCTTCTTCCTTGAATTGGAGGAAGTTTTTCCTTTTTCCCATCCTGCATCTTCTGGAGGAGCTCCCTGATCTCCATCAAAACTTCAAGTTGTGTGGCAGCTTTGATCTCGTAGGTTTTTCCCTTTCCCCTTAATTTGTTAAAGACTTTGATCATAAAAAAAATGGACGCAGCCACCAGAAAGAAATCAACAAGAGTCTGGATAAATACGCCATAATGAATAACTTCTGCTTTAATCCGGTAACTGAGACCAGCGAAGTTGATGCCCCCAAACATAATCCCTATGACCGGCATCATCAAATCTTTGACCAGGGACTCGACTATTTTACTGAACGCTGCCCCGACCATGACTGCAACAGCCAGATCGAAGACGTTCCCTTTTGAGATGAACTCCTTGAATTCCTTCCACATAAATCCTCCGTACCCTTACTGGATTAAGGCTTATTGACCACCTTGTAATACCTTATGCAGCTGACCCAAGGTTAAGAAGCCCGTTCTTTAAATGGAATGAATCGTTTAATGGAACTGATTTTTACAATAAACACAATCTCGATTATAAAGCCGGCAGCAATCAAGATGATTAGATAGAAGACAAGATCCTCCTGAAAAATCATCAGTGCAGGAAGGCTCATGATATTGATTAAGCTGAAGATAAGGTAAAACCTTTTGAACTTTTGAAGGGAGGAATACTGCCCTTTCAGGTAATTCTCATCTACTGAATCAAGCAGACCGGATAACAGGTTTATATGGAAGAAAAGAGAGAGAATGGCCAATACACCGGCAGCGCCAAGTCTGATAGTAAAATCCTGATTTAATTCATTTAAATTTATATACCCCAATCCAAAGATTTCAATAACGGATAAAATCCCGAGGAAAACGGCTGAAATTTTAGCATAGCCCAGCCAGCGTGACAACGGAAGCTTTTGGATTCCTTTGTATATAAAGATATAGCCGATTAAATCATGGATGATATCAAATGTAACAATCTTTAAATCTATGAGGACGAAAAGCAGTCCCCATACAATCAATTGAACAGCCCTCTCTTTCATCTTGGGCCCTCCTCTCTTAATTCTTTCAGCTCTTTGATCTGCGTGGAAGTCAGGTAGGGCTGTTCAGTAACATACATCAGATGTTGTTTGACTTCCTTCTCATTCAAAAGGAAGGTGCCGGTGATCCCAATCTGCAGTGCATGGATATCATTTTCATACATTTCTGTTTTATCCACAAATCCATTTACACGAATCATTTCACCTTTTATGAGGCTGACAGGCAATTCATCTTTAGGGAAACCGGACATATCCCCGCTTATCTTGAATTCTTCAGGCTCCGGGTTGATTGAAATGGATGCTGAATTGCTCTTATCCAGCTTCAGATCCAGAAATCCAGTAAGCTCGTTGGAATATGGAAGATTAATGGCTGCTAATTGGCTGTCCTTAAGTATGTTTACGGCTGCAAATGACTCGCCTGCATTGCTGCTGCCGCTTGAAGGAATGTCCACAACCATTTCATCTGCCCCTGGTCTATCTGCCTCCAGAAGCAGAATCGCACCAATATCGGTTTCAACCGAAGTCCCATCAGAAAACTCAAACAGAAAATTTTCAAGCATGATATCCCTTTCCTCAATGTTAGTCAGGTTGATAAGCGCTTCATGCTGATTATAGATCCCCTCAGAATATTGAATCATATCGTGGTCTACATAGAACTGCCTTCCCGGAAGCTCTTTTGACTTGGCACTGACAAGCTGCCGCTGGTCTCCCTTGTTGGTTATGTAGAAAATTGAAACATAATCATCTGATGAGTCAAAAATCTCCTTCTCATAATAATGAGTCAAAAATAATGGCTCCTCCACTCGGGAAAATTTCAAAAATGTATAAAAGCTTCCGAATATCAATCCATATACTAAAAATATGATCAACAGAGTCTTTATCTTCATCCCGCTTCCCCCCTCTCATTCATTTTACCAAAACCCGCTTGTGAACAAGCACACAAAAAAAGAGGGAGCCGCAATACAGCTTCCTCAAAATAAAAATTTCCTTAGTATGGCTATCAACAAAAATGCCGCGACGACAAACATTACAATGACAAGAACTTTTTCTTCTTTGTTTCCCAGCAACATGAACACCCTTCCTTTTACTGATTTAGTAATCAACCTGCTGTTTTTCGCTTTTGCTATTCGTTATATCCTGAGTGGTACTGTTATCCAATAAAATCTGGTATCTGCAGGGGAGATCCGGCTCTTAGATAATTTCTTTGGTAACATTCTATAATGGCATTTAACAAGAAAGGGAAAAATAACGATGTGTTTCGCTAAAAGAAAAGAACCGCTCTTCTTATCTGATTTCTCCCAAAGCCGTATACTGAACGATAACCTCTTTTATCAAAAGGCTTTTTTTCGTAAACTTTGTTGCTATTCACTACAACTTTCTAATAAAGTCTGGTTAATCACCATAAAACCCCGGTGTAGAGGGAAGAAAAGAGCTGTTCATTTTTTTTTCGAGAGTAAAACCTCTGAATACAGGTGAAAAATCCGGCATTTGGGATTCTTCCGAAAGCAACAATAAATGCGAAAACAGTCTATCAAAAAAACCGGTCATGCTCAGTCAAATGTATTATATATGCTGACCTTGACGGTGACCGCCTTCTTCTATAAGATGGCTGTTGAAACTTATTGAGAGTCATTCACTTTCTAAAAACATATCACAGGAATAATCAAACAGACAATTAAGGGGGCTATCATCTTGGAAAACATCTTTGACGCTATGCGGGAAAGACGTTCGACTAAAAACTATGATCCGAATAAAGAAATCTCTGCTAATGAACTTGTAGAAATACTTGAACTGGCAGGATTGGCACCATCTGCCTGGAACCTGCAGCAATGGCACTTCCTCACTTTTCATAACAAAGAGGCTCAGCAAAAATTGCTTCCGGTCGCTTATAATCAACAGCAAATCCTGGATGCTTCAGCAGTCATCGCGGTTCTCGGTGACTTAGAAGCCTACAAAAATGCCGATCCTGTCTTTGATCCCTCCATTGATAAAGGGGAAATGACCCAGGAGTTAAAAGAAGTACTCGTTAAACAAATCGATGGTGCCTATTCCCGTGAACCGTATGCCCGTGATGCAGCATTCAGCAACGCCTCACTGGCTGCTATGCAGCTAATGCTGGCTGCAAAGGGAAAAGGCTGGGACACTTGCCCGATTGGCGGCTTCAATCCTCAAAAATTGATGGAAGAATTCGATGTATCCGATCGTTATATCCCCATCATGCTGATTACCATTGGGAAACCCGCTGCAGAGGCACGAAAGACTGAGCGCCTTGATATCAAGAGCATCATAACCTGGGCGAAATAATCTGGGTAGCAAAAAAAGAAGCTGGCTTTTCAGCTTCTTTTTTGTTCATTCCCTTATTTGTATCAAGGTAAGCTAATTTGATAATAAAGATGGCTTACAGACCCCAATCAAGCTATACAGGGAGATTGAGGTTGTTGAATTATCGAATTCAGAGTTCAAATCGGAGGGCCTGATGAACCTGGGCTGTAAAAAACCATTCCACTTGGTCCGTTTATCTCGTGTACGGTCCAGTATCCTTCGGGTTCCCGATTCTCACTGGCCCATTTACCTCTTTATCGGCCCAGCATCCTTCCCTTTCCCGATTCTCATTGGCCCATTTATCTCTTTATCGGCACAGCATCCTTCCCTTTCCTGATTCTCATTGGCCCATTTACCTCTTTATCGGCACAGCATCCTTCCCTTTACCGATTCTCATTGGCCCATTTACAACTTAATTGGCCCACCATTCTTCAAGTAACAGATTCTTATTGGCCCATTTATCCCGCTTTTGGGCCAGCTTCCCGCTCATTCCCTGCTGTCCCTGGCCTATTTAACACAATCAATCAGCCTCCAAAGCATCATTCGACTTTAAGGAGTTCTGTCGCCACCCCTCTGATTATCCCCGGGAGGGTCGAGAAGGAATATGGCTTGTAGACCCTCTCTGTCCACTGATGTCCGTCCCTTCCATATACCCCAAGATTAATGGATGGAATATTAAGCTCACGAATCCGGTCGATGGGTACCGGATACAGTGACTCGATCATCGGCATATTGTCCTTGAAAGCCTCGATATCCTCATCACTTTCATGAAGAGATAAAAAACTTCCATCCGCCAGATAGGGAAAGAAGCGCTTGATTTCAAACTCTTCCCCGGTTTCTTCCTCCGTCTTTTTCAAACAATCCCTTAATACCTTATTGACTTTCTTTCCATATTCGTTTTCTTCATTTAAATAATTATGCGGCAGGAACGGCGGCGCAAAGAAAATGATGACCCTCGGAGTTTTATCAGGATCCAGCTGCTGCAATGCTTCCACAATGGAAAAGGCAATTTCTCGGTTGTCTTCTCCCTTCATATTCTCAAGGACCCCTTTCATTACCTCTTCAGGCCGCAGCCCTTTTCCCCGAAGGTCCGCTAGAAAATCTTCAAAGGTAACTACATCCACTTTCCAGGAAACCTCCCTTTCCGGAAAGCCATGGAGTGTGCGGTATTTTTCAAATTTATTCCTGGAAGAAGACTCCAATCGATCCACGGAGTCTTTTGCAATACTCACGAGCTCCTCCAACACTTCCTTGGATGTTTTTTCATAAACAAAGTAATTGAAATACATCCTTGTTTCCAGAGGAGTCTGCACGTTATAGACCGTTTTCTTATCTTTAAAATATAAGCAAGATGGCGGAAGAACGAACTCTCCTTCAATGTCCTCCAGCAATTCAATGTTTTGATTGATTCTCAGGTTGATATCAGAGGCTATCCTTGTTGGATCAATGGATGTCAGTATATCACCGACATGTGCTTCCCGTCCGACTATATAAAAACAAGGCAGAAGCTTCCCAGCAGCACCCGTGTAAATGTACCTTTTACAATCACCGTCGTATACAGGCGAGATGAAGTCATCATTGATCGCAGCCAAAAACTGAGTTCCCTCCTGCTTCAGCCGGTATAATTCATCAATTGCGGCAATCATCCCTGCATGCTCGCTTTCCTCGTCAGGATTGAATAAAAACAGCAGGTCGCCATCGGGCTCTTCCTCCATCTCGGAAAAATATAAAAGATTGGCTAAATGGACAGCTATTCCGCTTTGCATATCCAGTGCCCCCCTGCCAAACAGCCATTTGCCGGACCGGGCATCTTCCTTCACCTTGTCATCACCCTCAAATTCCGAAAAAAACGCTTCCAAAAAATCGGGGTCATGAGCGTGTTCTTTCAATATGCCATAGTCATCAGTGCCAACAGTATCAATGTGGGCATGGAACAGCAGCGTCCTTTTCGAATTTCCGCTCACTTTTGCAAAAACGTTGAATCGGCCGTGTGGATCATCAGGTATCTCCTGCGTCCAGAGGTTCTCAGGATGCTTCTCGAAATAGGGAAACGTATTGACGATATCTTTAATTTGCTGTGCTTTCCTTCTTTCCCCTTCTGTATTATTGAAGCTTTTATTCTCCATCAACCTTTTGGTCATCCATTCAATCTGGTCATACATTGACTTCCCTTGGAGTACACTATACACGTCCAGAACATCCTTTCACTTTTGTATTTATATCATCTTATCGAAGTCCCGTTTCCTTTGGAAGTCATGCGGGGAAAAATTTCAGAGATTTTCCTCTCCCTCTTGAAAAATGATAAATAAACGAATATTATAGAATTTGTGTTTAAAAATCGTTCGTCTTTTTTGGAGGTTTCTCTATGTTTAAATTAAAAGATCATAATACAAATGTAAGAACTGAAATCATTGCAGGGATTACTACATTTTTAACTATGGTATATATCGTCATTGTCAACCCGGTCATTTTAGCAGATGCCGGAGTACCGTTTGAGCAGGTATTTACGGCGACGATCATTTCTGCCGTGGTAGGTACTTTGTGGATGGCCCTGTTTGCCAACTATCCGATTGCCATTGCCCCTGGTATGGGGTTGAACGCCTATTTTACTTATTCAGTGGTGGGCGCAAACGAAAATATCACGTATGAAACAGCATTTGCTGCGGTTTTTGTTGCCGGGATCATCTTTGTGATTTTGTCTTTGACTCCTTTCAGGAAAAAATTGATTGAAGCGATTCCTGATAACTTAAAACATGGAATTACTGCTGGTATCGGCTTATTCATTGCCTTTATCGGCTTGCGCCTGACCGGGATCATCACATCCCACCCTGAGAACCTTGTAGCACTCGGCGACCTTCATTCCTCGTCAGTAGTTCTTGCTTTGATCGGTCTTGCTGTCACATTGATCCTGATGGTCCGCAATGTACACGGTGCTTTGTTCCTTGGAATGATTGTAACGGGAATTATTGCTTTTTTCACAGGCGAGTTGAAATTCGAAGGGATTGCCTCCCTTCCTTCACTTCCGGATGGAGTGATTGTGGCAAATCCGATCACGGCATTTGCTGATGTTTTCCAGCACAGCCTGTATGCTGTGGTTTTCTCTTTCCTTCTTGTGACCATCTTTGATACAACAGGTACCATGATTGGTGTTGCTGAACAGGCGGGATTGATGAAAGGAAAATCAATGCCGAGGGCAAGGGCCGCACTTCTTGCTGACTCTGCCGGAACAACGATTGGGTCTATGTTCGGTACAAGCCCGACAACCGCTTATATTGAGTCATCTGCGGGTGTTGCTGCAGGGGGAAGGACCGGGCTGACTTCTCTGACCGTGTCCGTCTTATTCATCGCTGCCGCTTTCTTCGGCCCGCTTGTAAGTGCCGTTTCAGGCATCTCCGCCATCACGGCTCCTGCCCTGATCATTGTCGGAAGCCTGATGATGGGAAGCATCTCTCATATCAAATGGGGTGAACTTGATGAAGCCTTCCCTGCGTTCCTGATCATTCTCAGCATGCCGCTGACTTCAAGCATCGCTACTGGAATTGCGCTTGGGTTCATCTCTTATCCACTGCTGAAAATCGTGAAAGGGCAATGGAAACAAGTCCATCCCCTTGTATACCTGTTTGCGGTCCTATTCATGTATCAATTGGCATTCCTGCCTCACTGATAAGCAAGCAAAACAGCCTGAACCCTCTCAGAGTGTTCAGGCTGTTTTTGCTTTGTGTTAAATTTTTATTTTGTCACATGCATTTTTTCATAGGATATGTTATATTAATATTGTGAAATATTTCACAATATAAAATACCAAATACTCATAAAGGGTGATATCCATGACAAATTTCAAAAGTAAAGTCGCTTTAATTGGAACAGGTTTCGTAGGCTCCAGCTATGCGTTTGCTCTTTTAAACCAAGGTATTGCACGCGAACTTGTATTGATCGACCTTAATAAAGATAAGGCGGACGGAGATGCCCGTGATTTGAACCATGGACTTCCTTTCTCTTCTCCTTTAAAGATCTGGGCAGGAGACTATAGTGACTGCAGCGATGCCGACCTTGTTGTCATAACGGCCGGTGCAAACCAGGCACCGGGCGAAACCCGATTGGATCTGGTTGAAAAGAATATAAAGATTTTCAAAATGATTGTAAAAGAAGTTATGGAAAGCGGATTTAACGGCATTTTCCTGATTGCCACTAATCCAGTTGATATATTGACTTACGCTGTCTGGCACTTTTCCGGACTGCCTAAAGAGCGTGTAATCGGATCGGGAACCATTTTGGATACTGCCCGTCTCCGCTATCTGCTGGGAGACCATTTCGATGTGGATGCACGCAATGTCCATGCTTATATAATGGGCGAGCACGGAGATACTGAATTCCCGGTATGGAGCCATGCGACAATAGGTGCAAGCCCGCTGCGGGAGATGATAGATACAGAGTCCCCTGAGACACAAAGAGAACTGGACGAAATATTTATCAATGTCCGCGATGCTGCCTATCATATCATCGAAAGAAAAGGGGCCACTTATTATGGAATAGCAATGGGGCTGGTGAGGATCACCAAAGCCATCTTCAATGATGAAAACAGTATTCTGACCGTTTCTGCTCTGCTGGATGGAGAGTACGGTGTGAATGACCTTTATATCGGTGTCCCGGCAATCATAAACCGCAAGGGAATACGGAAAGTTATTGAAATGCCGCTCAACCAGATGGAGAAAGATCAATTTACCCACTCTGCTAACACTTTAAGAAATGTCATCAAAACGTCTTTTGCAGAGTGATGGGACATTCGACAAATTCCGGGTTGTGACAGTCACCCAAACAGCCCCCTCTGCATATAGTGAAACTGACTATATTTGAGAGGGGTATTTTTTTATGTATTATGATTATAGACAAATGCAATTTCCCGGGTTTCCTCCCGGACAAGGCGGAGCAGGATTCCCTTCGTTTCCACCGGGCGGCGGAGGGCAGGGATTCCCTTCTTACCCTCCAGGCGGCGGACAGGGATTCCCGGGATTCCCGCCAACACAGCCAGGGGGACAAGGACAGGGACAGCAGCCGCCTGGACCGCCTCCTTCATTCACGCCATCACAAGCCCAAGCACAAACATTGACCACAACCAGCAGCCAGGGGGCCACCACATTCGCAGTAGACCCAGGCGCCATCCAAAGATGTCTGTTCCGCTACACCTTCATCTGGATGAGAGGCGGCCAATCCTTCTGGTTCTATCCTACCTTTGTCGGCCGCAATTCGATTGCTGGCTTCAGATGGACCGGTTTCAGCTGGTTCTACTTTGGAACAGACTTGCGTAGAGTTCGTTCATTCCAGTGCTTTTAGGTGATGAATATGTATTATCAGCAGCCCTACCGAACTCATACAGATAAGAAAAGCGCAAGGACTATCACGGTTACAGGCGATGAAACCATAGAGGTTCAGCCTGACATGGCAGTCGCACAGATCGGAATTGTTACAACTGACAAAGAGTTGTCAGAAGCTCAGCATAAAAATAATGAAATCAGCCATTCCATTTTAAAATCCTTTGCCCGGAACGGCATTGAAGAAAAAGATATTCAAACCTCAACCTATCAAATTTATCCTCAATATGACTTTATCGACGGCAAACAGGTTTTTAAAGGGTATGAGGTCAGGCAGGTTTTTTCAGTGAAAATCAAGGAGATCAACAAGATCGGGGAAGTTATAGATGATGCCGTCCAAAGCGGAGCCAATATCATTGAAAGGGTCCAGTTCACTATTGCAGAACCGCAAACTTTTTATATGCAGGCTTTATCAAAGGCGTATGAAGATGCGTTCAAGAAAGCACAAGTCCTTGCCAAGTCATCGGGGATGACATTGAACCCCATGCCGCTTGAAATCAATGAAGACCGCAGCATTCCTTTGGTTCCCGGACCTTCCAAGGCGTTTGTGCTTGCAGCTGAAAGCACTTCTCCTGTACAGCCGGGTGAAGTCGGTATTACAGCACGCGTGACGGTTAAGTATAAATTAATGAAATAAGAGGCTGGGACAAAAGCTTTTCAGCAACTAAAAAAGCCGGACTATTTTAAAAATGCTATTTCAGCATTCTAGAATAGTTCGGCTTTTTGAATTCAATTAGATCTAAAGTGAAATTAGCATTCGACTTTTGACGCTAACAAAATAGTTATGTCCCAGCCTCCTTTTTACATCAATCGATCATTTTCGAAGATTTTTTATAACAGCTTTCCATAGCAGATAAGACGGAAGCCCGGAAGCCCGTCTTCTCCAAGGTACTTACGGCTTCAATCGTTGCGCCGCCTGGAGAGCAGACTGCATCTTTGAGTTCTCCTGGATGGCTCCCTGTTTCGAGCACCATTTTCGCAGCACCCAAAACAGCCTGGGCAGCCATCTTATATGCTTTATCCCTTGATATCCCCTGCTTTACCGCACCGTCAGCAAGAGCTTCTATGAACATGAATACATATGCCGGGGATGATCCGCTGACTGCAGGGACTGAATCCATCAAACTTTCCGGAAGCACCTCTGCCTCTCCAAAGCTTGAAAACAATTCCACTACCTGAGCCATTTCTTCTTCGGTCACCTTTTCGTTAGGACACAAAGCGCTCATGCCTTCCCCGACCAGGGATGGTGTATTAGGCATCGTACGGACGATCTTTACACCTTGGCCAAGTTGTTCTCCCAATGACTCCAGAGTAACACCGGCTGCAATCGTAATGACAATCGTATTTTCTTTAAGGTGATCTTTCATCTCATTGATTACGCCTGCATACTGATCCGGCTTTACCGCTAAAAAGAGGTAATCCGAAACCGCTGCAACACTTATATTATCTCTTGTTGTGTTGATGTTGAATTCTTTTTTTATGGATTCAATGGTTGCATCGGTCAATGCACTTGCCATGATGTTTTCCGAGGCAGCAACCCCAGAGGAAAGCAGCCCGCCCAAAATTGCTTTTGCCATATTGCCGCTTCCGATAAATCCTATTTTCTTGTCCATTTTCTCACATCCTGTATCTATTCATTGCCTCTTCTACAGTATTATAACGCCAGACTGTTTTCAAGGATTAGGAGATGGGGGACTTACGCATTCTTCACGGATTTAAGGATTTTATCATAATCCAGTTCAACCATCAGTTCACCTTCCATGAGTCTCTTCCTTATACCTGCAACCGCCGCTGCTTCTCTGTCTGATAGATTGTTAATATCAAACTTCTTATGAAACACTGTGTAAAGTACAATATCCCTTAATTTCAAAAAAACAGGGATGCGCTTGATCCACTGGTCATGAAGTTCATTTTCTTTAAAATAGCCAACCAGGAAGTTTGTCAAAAATTCTTCCCCGAATGCCGATCGCTCTTCAAGGCTGCTTTTCCCCATCTTCCCCCAGGTAGAGTAATAGAGAGGGATGGCAATATCGCTGGAAAACCAATGGTAGGAGCTGTCATCGAAATCAAAGACATGTATTTCCCCTTCATGATAAAAGAAATTCCCGAGGTGGATGTCAGAGTGAATCAGCCCGTATTCATCCCTATTTGTTGTAAAACTGTGAAGGGTTTTTATAATTTCACCTGCTCCTTCAATGATTTCCTGGTCTTCTTCAGGAAGATAACTGCTGATATTCTTCAATAAATCGTCATCATACCACTGCTCCCTGTGTGAACTTCCCTTTTTGAAATCCCTGGTCACCCTATTCATCTTCCCGACAGTCCTTCCCCATTCCCGGTAAAGAGCAGACCCCAGAAGATCGGATTGAACACCGACAGGTACCCCTGGTGCTTTGTCAAGAAGGCAGACAAAGAAAGAGGACTCACCTGCGGGAATTTCCTCCACAAGATTTCCGCCTGCCGATTGGCTCGCTGGCGATACATTTACTGTCTTTAAGTGCAGATAGTTGACCCATTCCAGCTCTGCCACAATTTGGCCCTTGTCCCTATGAGAACTATGGGTCAGACGCAAAATATACGGTTTGCCATCTTTATGTATCTCATATACGTAATTTTCAAAATCCCCCAGCTTTTTAGCACTGGATATATCCCCGCCAAAATAATCAGCAGCCTTTTGCAAAATCTCTTCATTAAAAAGTTCTTCAACCCATTTTTCCATATCGGACCCCCAAAAGTAATTTCTTTAATAAATTCGCCGCAGGATTTCATTTCCCTCTAATACTTTATCGCTTTAAAGCACCCGGGGACTGTCCCCGGGTGCTTTAAAGCGATAAAGGAAAAGACAGGTTTCCCTGTCCTTTATGCGTACATTTTGTTTTCTTCCTGTTTGAAAAAGCTTTTCATGGCATGGAACACATCGGCTTTTTGCTTTAAGATGAAATACCGGAACTGTTCATCATTGATATTTTTGTAAGCACTCATCAGAGTGGAATGGCGGTTATACTGATTGACCTCACCATAACCAAACATATTCGACACCTTCATCAGTTCTTCGACCAGTTTTACACACCTTACGTTATCCGAAGTCAGGTTATCGCCATCTGAGAAATGGAATGGATAAATATTGTACCTCGATGGCTGATACTTTGTCTCGATCAGTTCCAGTGCTTTCCGGTAAGCTGATGAACAAATCGTACCTCCGCTTTCTCCTCTTGAAAAGAAATGCTCTTCGGATACCACTTTCGCTTCCGTATGATGAGCGATGAATTCAATCTCTACTGTTTCATACTTCGTACGGAGGAAGCGGGTCATCCAGAAGAAGAAACTCCTGGCCATATACTTTTCCCAGACCCCCATCGATCCGCTGGTATCCATCATGGCCAGCACCACTGCCTTTGATTCAGGCTTCAACACTTCATTCCAGGTCCTGAATTTCAAATCCTCCTGATAAATAGGATGAAAACTTGGTTTACCGCTGATCGCATTTCGCTTAAAAGCTGACATCATAGTTTTTTTCTTATCAATATTGCCCATTAACCCGGTCTTACGGATATCATTGAATTCTATATTCTCCACCGTCTGCACATCTTGTTCTTTTTTCTTCAGGTTAGGCAGTTCCAATTGGCTGAACAGCGCCTCTTCGATCTCCATCATTGAAACTTCCGCTTCATAGTAATCTTCTCCAGCCTGATCCCCTGCGCCCTGTCCTTTTCCAGGACCTTTTTGCTGTGAGCCGTCCCTCGCTACCACATCTCCAACCTGACTGTCTCCCTGTCCTTGGCCGACATGTTTATTTTTATCATGATTATATCGGATCTTATACTCATCCAATGAACGAATCGGTATCTTTACAACGTCCCGGCCGTTTGACATAATGATATTTTCTTCGGAGATTAAATCGGGCAGATTATTTCTTATGGCATCTTGAACTTTTTCCTGGTGTCTTTGCTGATCATCATAGCCTTTGCGGTGGAGGGACCAGTCTTCCTTTGAAATCACAAACTGATGATTATCCATTTGACTCATTCTTTTCCCCTCCTTATTTGATTTTTCACAAAGATACATAGGGTTGCATATACTGTCTTGAGTGCCAAAAAAAGAAAAAGCAACAGTGATAGATTCTATCGCTGATTACTCTATACTATGCAGAACCGGCAATAAATTTACAAATAATTTCGACAATTTTACATTCACCCGTAAAATGGTCAAGCCCTCATTCAACTCTTTGAACATGTGTATAAATAAGTATTAAAACCTTTATCCTCTTATGAGTAATAAAGAGAAGATAATGAAAAATGGGCGCTTTTCTTTCAAAGTTTCATGTGGCTTTTGCATCAGTATGGCGAGGCTGCCCTGAAATTAGCACATAAACCTGCAAGCTAGTGTTCCTTCTGGTGGCAATCCTGTATTTCTGTAGCTGGCACATCCCATGATTTCCGCTATAAAATATCCAGATTTTACTATGAAGTAGAGAAAAAAAGAGAAAGCCGGCAGTCTCCATCTGCAGGCTGCCAGCTCTTTCTCTACATATTTACCGATTCAATAAACTTCCTACATACTTTAACAAGTCATTGGCCGAAGTTGAATTATATCCATACTCATCAATCAATCTTGCTACGACCTCGTTGACTTTCTTCAGCTGCTGCTCATCCGGTGTTTTGGATGAAGTCGTGATTTTGACAACATCTTTAAGATCGGCAAACAACTTCTTCTGGATGGCTTCCCTCAAGCGGTCATGAGAGTTGTAATCGAACCTTTTCCCTTTGCGGGCATAGGCTGAAATCCTGATGAGAATTTCTTCACGGAATGCCTTTTTAGCATTTTCCGAGATTCCGATTTGCTCTTCTATAGAACGCATCAACTTTTCATCCGGATTTATTTCCTCACCTGTCAATGGATCACGAAGTTTTGCTTTATTACAATAAGCTTCAACATTATCCAGATAATTATCCATAAGCGTCTTTGCAGATTCCTCGTACGAATAGACAAATGCCTTTTGGACTTCCTTCTTCGCTATATCATCATACTCTTTCCGTGCGACAGAGATGAAATTCAGGTATTTCTCTCTCAACTCCTGTGTAATGGAAGGATGCTGATCGAGCCCCTCTTTCAATGAACGCAGGACGTCCAGTGCATTGATCGACGCCATTTCTTTACGGATGATCGTAGACGAGATCCTGTTGATGACATAACGCGGATCGATGCCGCTCATGCCCTCATCCTGGTATTCTTTCTTCATCTCTTCCACATCCGCTGAATTGAAGCCTTCAACACTTTCCCCATCATAAAGCCTCATCTTTTTGATTAAGTCGATGTCTCCCCGCTTCGGTTCCTTCAACCTGGTCAAAATCGTGAACATTGCCGCAACCCTGAGGGTATGGGGAGCGATATGGACATCCGAAACATCGCTTTCGTTGATCATCTTTTCATAGATTTTTTCTTCCTGTGTCACCTTCAGATTATATGGCACAGGCATGACGATGATCCTTGAATGCAGCGCCTCGTTCTTTTTGTTTGAAATAAACGATCTATATTCCGTTTCATTCGTATGCGCCACAACTAGCTCATCTGCAGAAATCAGAGCGAACCTTCCCGCTTTAAAATTCCCTTCCTGTGTCAGTGAAAGTAGATGCCATAAGAACTTCTCATCACACTTGAGCATTTCCTGAAACTCCATCAATCCTCTATTTGCTTTGTTCAACTCTCCATCAAAGCGATATGCACGGGGATCTGATTCAGAACCATATTCAGCTATAGTCGAAAAATCTATGCTGCCCGTCAAATCGGCAATATCCTGTGATTTGGGATCTGAAGGACTGAATGTACCGACCCCGACCCGCTTATCTTCAGAGAAAAATACCCTTTCGACCTGGACATCTTCTATCCGCCCGCTGTATTCTTTTTCTACTCTCATAGTATTTAACGGTGACAGATTGCCTTCAATTCTGATACCGTACTCCTCATAAAAATCATCTCTTAAATGCTGAGGTATCAAATGAAGCGGATCTTCATGCATCGGGCAGCCTTTGATTGCATAAATTGCTCCACGGTCTGTCCGCGAGTAGGCT
The DNA here is from genome assembly GCF_003581585.1 of Bacillus salacetis. GTDB lineage: Bacteria > Bacillota > Bacilli > Bacillales > Bacillaceae_B > Rossellomorea > Rossellomorea salacetis. The sequence goes on along the minus strand of NZ_QXIR01000031.1, from coordinate 25,299 downwards.
TCAAGACCTCTCTTCAACATCGAAACCAACGTGGATTTCCCTCCGCTGACCGGTCCCATCAGAAGCAGGATCCTCTTTCTGACATCAAGTCTTTTTGCTGCAGGATGGAAATATTCTTCAACCAGCCTCTCCAGCGCTTCTTCAAGACCGAACAGCTGGTTGCTGAAAAATTTATATTTTCTTTTTCCATTAACCTCTTCTACCCCGGCATCCCTGATCATATTGAACACACGTGAATGTGCTGACTGAGCTACAATAGGGCTCTCTTTAATAATATCCAGATAATCTGCAAATGTACCTTCCCATTTCAGCTTCTCTTCTTCAACACGATAGCCTTCAACCTTTTTTAAAATATCCATAAAGGACCTCCCCTGTCACTTGTTGAGAGCGATTATTATACTCTATGCCCTCCATTAGACAATCATGCTAAATAAACAAAAATGTCCTGACGTTCGAAAAGTTTTCAAATATTGTCCAAAAAAATCGCGGTTAACGTTCACATAATCAGGGAAATAGGCTATACTAAGAGAAGAATTATCTGCGAATCATCAATTTGAGGAGGACTACATAGATATGGGTACTATTCTTATTTTGGGTGTAATCATTACATTCCTTTCCGCAATCTTCACAGCAGGCTACAATAACAAGCCGGGAACGAACAAAGACTGATACTGGACTTAAAAATCCCTGCCGGATGGCAGGGGTTTTTGTATTTAATGAGTGATTGAACCGTTTTCGATTTATTGGGCAAACCCTTGGTGGTTGGATTCATTTTTCATTTCCAGCACTGGTATTCCGGTCGATTACTTTGATTAATGAACCAATTTTTTTCGAGACCTTATACTATGGACAATTCTTCAGAAGAATGAACCAATTATCTCAGCCCGCCTTGGAATCATGGTTCATTCCCTGGATTATTGAATCATTTACCCTTGCTTCCACTGGAACTTTGGTCCATTAAACAAACAAATTCCTTTGCCCAGCACTCTGTTTTGGCATCTTCTTAAACAACCTGTTTCACTTCAAGTCATACTTCTTCTTCTCAATGAACTCTTTCATATACATCCGCTTTTTACCTTCAAGCATTCTCGCCATTTGTGCTGACCAGGTATCCGTTCTTCTTCCGCTGGTCCTCTCCTGATAATATTCCGAAACAGTTCGGTCATACTCTTCAAGCTCCCTGCGCACTGTTTCCTTATCAGATCTGTAGGTATTTTCATGATACACATGGGCAGACGGCCTTCTTGGTTTGACCTCGTTATCTTCAGCCGGAACCCCTACAGCAAGCCCGAATAACGGAATCACCCTGTCAGGAACCTGAAGGACTTCGCTTACAGCGTTCAAATCATTCCGTATTCCGCCTATGTAGCAAATTCCAAGTCCCATTGATTCAGCTGCAACACTTGCATTTTGCGCAGCAAGTGCCGCATCTATGAGGGCCACCATGAATTTTTCCGTGCTTTCAAGCGAGTCTGTCACTTCTGCCCCTTCCTTTTCACCAATAACTTCGTGTCGGTACAGATCCGCACAAAAGACAAAGAAGTGGCCATTTTTTTCAACATAAGACTGATTTCCTGCAATTGCAGCCAGCTCAGCCTTCTTATCTGGATCAGTCACACCAATGATTGTATATGCCTGTATCATACTGGAGGTGGAAGCTGCCTGTGCGCTTTTGACCAAAGTTTCAATTTGTTCCCCACTCAACTTCTCATCCTTGAACTTTCTCACTGATTTATGTGCCAATATTGTTTCGATTGTTGAATTCATATGCAGGACCTCCATTTTCCATTTACCTTCTATGTTAAGGGTACCCTTAATTCAAGACAAATAAAAAGAATCGGAAGAACATGATGTGAGTTTTGATATTATCTTGACCGTTACTGTCCAGGAAGGTAAATTCTGGATTTTATAAGAAGGCCGATTAAATAACAGGGGGTTATCACAAATCACCTGATTATAAAAGATGGCCGGTTCTATAACAGGGAGTTTATCGCGAAATCAACCGGTTATAAAAGAAGACTGATTCTATAACAGTGTGCTTACACCGAAATCACAAGGTTATAAACGAAACCCCCTTCCACAACAGGGTGTTTATCATTAAATCACCGGATTATACACGAAACCCGATCCTATAACCTGGTGTTCACACCGAAATCAACCCATTTTAATCGAAACCCTATTCAATAACAATGTAATCAAACCGAAATCAACAGCTTATAAACAGAACCAGGATTTATAGCAGTATGACCAGCTCCAAAAGCCCCTTTTACACTCCATCTCCCATCGCCCGTCCTTGCTCTGCCCATAAAACTTCACAAATAAAAAGAACCGGAATCATCCGGTCCAATTGATAATTAATATTTCCTGTTCAACTGAAGGTAGTCCTGCTGGCGCAATGCTTCATATACAAGGATTGCCGCCGTGTTGGAAAGGTTAAGGGACCTGACATTTTCATTCATCGGGATCCTAAGGCAGCGATCCTTATTGTTTTCGATGAGTTCATCTGGAAGGCCTGTTGTCTCCCTGCCGAAAATAAAGAAATGATCCTTATCCTTTGTGCTGTAATCATATCCTGAGTGTACCTTCTGACCGTATTTTGTCAGGTAGTAGAACTCTCCGCCTTCATTTTTCTCGAAAAATTCCTCAAGGGAATCATAGTAGATGATTTCGACAAACTGCCAGTAGTCCAATCCTGCTCTTCGCAGCATTTTGTCATCCGTTGAAAACCCCAATGGCCTGATCAAATGCAGTGTCGTACCCGTTGCCGCGCAGGTTCTGGCGATATTTCCTGTGTTTGCCGGAATTTCTGGTTGATATAGTACTACATGTATAGCCACTTTTCGTCACCTCGTTAGTAAACTCTATGTGACATTATACCATTGTTTGTTCGAGGAATAATATCTAGGCATCATCAACAATGGTGAAGAATTTATAGGTGATATTTGGAGTGTAAGCTGTTGAATCTTCATAATTCCAATAGCGAAGCCGGCTGTTGTAGGTATGGGCGTTGACCAGGGGCATACCAAAGGCATCCTTGGAGGTTACAATCGTGTTATGATTATATCTCCCGTCCCCTTCAAAATCATAGCAGATGACATCCCCAAGCTTTAATTGGTCAGGGCTGCCCACCTCTTCCGCCCTTAAGCCGGCAGTGGAAGCGGGCAGGTACATGCGGAGTGAGTGGGCTACAGTCCAACTGTAACTCCAGTTATTATCCCTCATCCACCAGCCTGTTCCCCGTTTTGGATAGCCCCTCATCGGCGCCTCGCCTGCACGAAGGCACTGCGAAATGTAATTCGTGCAATCATTTTCAAATTTTTTATAGGCAGGGTTATAGGTGTTCCACCACTTTTCTGCATATTGAACTGCTTTTAACCTGTCATAACGATAGGCAGTCCTTTCTTCGGGCTGATTCTGAAAGTTCACCTTTGGCGCTGGTTGCTGATTGTAAACAATTCGGACCTCATCATCGCTGACAAGCTCGCCTTTATAAAAAAATGCCTCTCTGCGTTCGATTTCTTCCTCTATGTGCATCAGACCCTCTTGTTTAATCAAATATTTCAGATGGAGCTTATAGTCCACCCTGCTCCCATTCTCAACCTTTTCAACCGTTTCGATTCTTCCTGTACCTTCGACTTTGACAATCTCACCGCTTCTTTTTCTCAGCAACATATTCTTTCTCTGAATTTTCTCAGACCCATCTCCATGAAAAGACTTTTCTATTCTCTCTCCCAGTCTTGCCATCAGCTGCTGTCTCATCTGTTCAGCCTCCTTCTCATTTATTTCTATGATGAAAGAATGCCGGGCAAAACAAAAATTTAGGCGAATAAGATGGGCTGCATTCCCGGAGAAATAAGTCCACTTGTACTGACCATCCGTCCCATGTATGCATATTTTATTAATAGGAAGGTAATCTTTTAACGGTTCCAATACTTAAAATGGGAAGGAGGAATGACTATCAGGATACTTCTCTCACTGTTTCTCAGTTTCACTGTTTTCTGCTTACTGAATGGAATAACAGAATCTCTGGTGGGAAAACAGGCTGATGATACGCTTATAGTTGCTCATCGAGGTGCTTCAGCTTTAGCTCCTGAGAATACAATTTCTGCATTTGATATGGCAGTCTCCCTTGGGGCGGATTATATCGAGGTCGACGTCCAGATGACAAAAGATGGCATGCTGGTCGCTATGCATGATGTGACAGTGAACCGAACGACAAATGGATCAGGAAGAATCAAAAGCTTGACCTATGAAGAACTCGCAGCTCTTGATGCGGGGAGCTGGTTCAGCCCTAAATTCAAAGGGGAAAGGGTTCCTGCGCTTGAAACAATTCTGGAGAGGTATATCGGGAGAATCGGAATCCTGATTGAAATTAAACATCCATCGATATATCCAGGAATCGAAGAAGAACTGGCAAGTGCATTAAGCAATAAACTTCCCGAAGATGGCCCCCCATCCCCGCTGATTGTACAATCATTTGACCGTCAGTCCATTCAGGAATTCCATCGACTCCTGCCTGTTATCCCGACTGGAATCATTGTCGGGGATTCGGAATTCTCTTCTGGAGAAGACTTATTTGCAATTGATGGTTTTGCCACTTTCATCAATCCAAAAGCGGCCCTTGTCGACGCGGATTTCATGCAGCGGGCAAAAGAGAGAAATTTGAATGTCTTAACCTGGACCGTCTCTGACTCGAAAACGGCACAAAGCTTGCGCAATCTCAATGTGAACGGCATCATTACCAACTACCCCGCGGAACAGTATTACACTTCAGTGTCCTTTTTGGAAAAAACCTCTCTCCTTGTCAGCGCTATCACCTTTCTCGCCATGCTTTTTATAAAAAAGTAATTCCATCTCTCAAAATCTTAAAAAACAGAGAAGATTTTACTTAATTCTCTGTTTTTTCACTTTTCGCCTCTTCTCCTTCATCACCTATGTTCGACTGAACATCATCAAGCGGAAGCCATTCGAGTAGCTCGGCTATTACTTTATTCACCTTTTCATTCACTTCATTTCCGCCGAATTTAATAATTGCTTTGCCCAGAAGCCCTTCATTTTCCTCCGTCAATTGCAGAAGGGGCTTATCTTCCACAGATTCATTGTAAAGCTCAATAAAAGCATCAAGCCCTTCTGATAACTGGTCGATTGCCTGGCTCAACTGATTCCTTTCCTGATCGTCAATTTTCACATATATCCGCTCCCGCTCGTTTTTTTCTTAGTATGCACCTTTAATCAGCCTGTCAATGCAGAGAATGTTGTTCCTTCCCGTTTCTCCTATTAATGAGGTTTTTTCAATGAATGAGGTATATAGAGATACCATTACGATAGAAGAAGATGCATAGTCCGATTGGGAGACCCTGCATACCCTGCATGCCGGAGCTTCATTTTTCCTTTTCCCTCTGGACTTATGGACATCGTGAAAACGAAAACCTCGATGTCTATAAGCAGAATTAAGATACTATTTTATCCGGTTCTGAAATTATGAAGAAACTGCAGTTTCAGCTTCCGCCTCATTTCCAACAGACTCCAGGTTTTTCATGATAACCGAATAAAATGCAGTGCCCGCAAGCCCCAAAATCATCATTATCGCCCCCATCATTACAGGAGAGACCCATTGGCCAGCAATGATGAGAAGTGAGGCAACAATCATTGCTCCATAAAAGGTTAAACTGTAAAATGCCATATACGTGCTTCTTGCATTGGAAGGCGCAAGGTCACCTATCATTGCTTGTTTAATGGGAACATACATCAGCTCTCCAATGCTTCCGATAAACATGGCAATAAACAGCACCCACAGGTTATTCGTGAATGCGAAAACGCTGAAAGAAACAGTGAAAACGAACATTCCTGTTACAAGGGTCCACCGATCTTTCCATTTCTTAAATAGAAACAATACAGCGGCCGAGAGAATTACGACAAGCAATGTATTCTCCGTCCTCAGAAACCCCAGAAGCTTTGTTCCATCAATCAGGAAATCAAATCCCAGGACTGATGCTGACTGAGCCGGAATATCCCTCTCCAGCCTGATTGCGATATAGTTTGTCAATGACTGCTCTAATGAAAAGATCAAGATGGCTCCAACGATATAGTACATAAAAAGTTTATCTTTCATCACAGCAGCAAAGTCATGCAGAAACGTATTCTTGGAATTTGGTTTCTTCTGAAGTTCGGGTGAATGGCTTGGAGTGTAGGTTTCTGAGATGAAGAGGATTGTTAAAAGGACAGATAACAATGAGATGGCCGATATTCCAATAAAGAGCTCAAACAGGTAGGTCTTGAAAAGAAATGCTCCCACGATCCCGCCAATGGCGGTTGCCAGATTCCCAAGCCAGTAACTGATCGTGAACACAAGCTTTCTGGAGTCCGAATCCGTGACATCTATTATCATTGCCTGGGCTGCAGGCTGGAACATTCCGCCGCAGAACATATTGATAACAAATAACAGTGCCGATACATATGGCAGATCGAACCAAGGAGAATTACAGACAGCGATGAATAAATAGGAAGAGAAAACTCCAATCTCGGAATGAATCATGATTTTCCTCCGCCCGATCTTATCAGAAATATGTCCGCCAATAAATCCGCCGGCTACTCCGCTGATGACAATCAGAATCAGGATGATTCCCGTCACCGCAGTGCCGATTTTTTGAGCAAAGTATATCGCCAGAAAGGGGATCACCGCCATGGAGATAAGTCCCCCTAAGAACTGCATCCCCAGTCTTAATTTAATATTGGGATGAATATCTTTCAATTTCATAGTTGCATTCTCCTCAATTTTTGATAATCGGTCCGAATAAGCGTAACGCTTGGACTGTCAAAGCATTCCACAATGAGTGTGTCGATTCATTGATATAAGTCAGCCTCATTCCATTCAAGATCGCCAAATAGGATTGTGCCATCAGTGCGGGGGTTTCCTCATAAAATACCCCTTGCCTCTGCCCCTCTTCAATGGTGGGTGAAATGATATTCACAAAGTCATCGACAAAAAGATCAAGTTCTTCAAACAGCTTCGGAAATCGTTCGGGCCTTCCAAGAACCTGCTGGATAAGGCGGAGGAATTCACTGCGTTCAGAGAACAAATCTACATGAGTTTCAATCATCTGCTGTATTTTCTCCAAAGGGGTTCCACTGAAATAGTCGTCCACTTTCAAAAAATACGGCTTTATTTCATCGAGCGGTTCCAGGACGGCTTTTTCATATAGAATTTCTTTGGTCTCAAAATACGTAAATACCGTTCCGAAACTGACCCTTGCCTCTTTGGCGATTACGGCAATGGTCGTTTCGGCAAAGCCCTTTTCACTGAAAACCTTGATGGCAGCTTTTAGGATTGCCGCTCTTTTTTGCTTCTTTTTTTCACTCATCGATAGTGGTTGTTGTGGCATTGAGTAAATACTCCTTCCAAAAAATGATTGATTAATCAATCAAAATATACCATGTCTTCTATGAAATGTAAATATTTACTTGGTGATAAAAAAAAACAGACACTACATGAGCATCTGTTTTCACAACTTTTATCAGCGTTTACAACTCCGGTTCCCGTATAAGCGATGGCGCCTGTTCATATGCATAAGCAAGTTTAATAAGACTGTGTCAGCTTACGTTCTTTTTGCCCCATAACTTAATGCTGTCTTCCTCTTTTCTCCCGTCAAGCCAAAAAGCGCAGCTGCACCAAGGGAAGCACTGGTGAACAACACCGCTCCCATTGGAACAGCTGTTGTTTCATTTATCCCGACAAGCGGCGCGACAACTGATCCAATCACCAGCGGAAGCATCCCCAAAACCGCACTTGCACTGCCGGCACGATGGCCTTGATGCTCCATGGCCAAGGTGAACGTACTCGTCAGGACCATCCCCATGGAGGTCATATAAATAAAAATGGAAATGACCACTGCTGCCAGAGGGCCTTCCATGATGGTCATCAACAGTAGAAATGAAGTAGCTGTCACCGCGATGACAGCAGCAGTCTTAAGAAGTCTGCGCTCTGGGACGATCCCGCCCAAACGGCCGATGATAAAGCTGCCACTGATGATGGCCAATCCGTTGATACCAAAAAGGATACTGAAAGCCTGCGGGGACACGCCATAGATTCCTTGGTAAACAAATGGTGTGCCCGCCACATAAGCAAAGCTTCCGCCGTGGATCAACCCGACAGTCAAAGCATATCCGATGAATGAACGGTCTTTGAACAGGCTGATCATCGTTCGTACGGAACTCCCCACAGAGCTGGGAAGGCGCCTCTCAGGCGGGAGTGTTTCTTTAAGCTTCAAAGAGATGACGATAACAATAAGGATTCCGAGAAAGCCAAGGAAATAGAAAATCGTATTCCATGTGGCAAAGGGCAGCAGCAAAATAGCTCCTCCTGTAATCGGCGCAATCATAGGGGCAGTGGCATTGATGACCATAAGCAGGGCAAAGAATTTAGTCAGTTCCCTACCACTGAAAACATCCCTCACCACTGCCCTGGATAGTACCACTCCTGCGGAGGCAGTGAATCCCTGAAGGAAACGGGCGGCTATCAGGACCGAGATACTCGGGGCAATTGCACAAAGAATCGATGATAAGGCGAACAAGAAGATGAACAGCAGCAAAGGGCTTCTTCTCCCTTTCGCATCGCTGATCGGCCCTACCACAATCTGGCCGACTGCCAGTCCGATGAGGCAGCTTGTCAAACTGAGCTGGACCTGGGATGCACTTGCACTTAAATCCGAAGCTATCCCTGGAAAACTGGGTAAATACATATCTATATTCAGGGGACCGAGCACACCGAGCATCCCAAGGAGAAATGCCAGCCCGATCCGTTCCTTCCCTGTTGGTTGCTGCATCATGAGCTCTACCTTCCTTCCTGCTGCCTTTTGTGTTTTTTTCCAATTAATCTATTGATTCTAGCAAAGGTTCCCTTTGGGATTCAAAAGAAACGACTTGGAATTTGCATTGCACCATATAAAAAAACAGCTAAAGCATGAAAGCTATAACTGTTTTAAATCTCCAGATAAGATTTCCAGCCCTTTATGAATCTCTGTAATGACTTCTTCATCTTTTTCTTGTGCCAGGATCTTTTGCAAAGCTTTCCCAGCTTCTTCACCACCGATTTTACCCAGGGCCCAGGCAGCCGTTCCCCTGATGACAGGCCTGACATCATTCTGCATCACAGCAATCAAGTCCGGGATCGCTGTTTCATCTTTGTAATGAGCCAATGCAATGATGGCGTTCCTTTGAATCGGCTTCTTGCCTCTCCACGATCCTGACACATGACCGTACTTTTCTTTGAACTCTTTATTACTGATAGTCAGAAGCGGTTTCAACAACGGCTTGGCGATCTCGGGATCAGGTTCCATTTCCCAATGATTATGAAAATCCTTTCCTTTGTTCTCAGGACATACCGTTTGACAGGTATCACAGCCGTACAGCCTGTTGCCCAGCTTGTTCCTGAACTCATCAGGCAGAAACCCTTTGGTCTGTGTCAAGAAAGCAATGCAGCGCTGTGCATTGAGCTGCCCGCCTTCGACGAGTGCACCAGTCGGACAGACATCTACACACTTGTTGCACGTCCCGCACTGGTCCTCCATTGGTTCATCCGGGGCGAAAGGCAAATTGGTAATCATCTCGCCCAAATATACATAGGAACCGAATTCGGGGGTAATGACTGCACAGTTCTTGCCGCTCCAGCCAATACCTGCCCGCTTTGCAACCGCCCTGTCCACAAGCTCCCCGGTATCCACCATGGATTTAAACTGAGCCTGGGGAACCCTGGATTTGATATAGTCCTCCAATTTTGATAAACGGTCTCTTAAAACATGATGGTAGTCCGTTCCCCATGAGGCTCTGCAGAAGATACCGCGGCGTTCGCCTCTTTTGCTCTGTGGAGCATTTTTCATTCTGGAAGGATAAGCGAGAGCAATCGCTATGATTGATTTCGGGCCGTCAAAAATCAGTGAAGGGTCGACTCGCTTTTCAATATCTTTTTCTTCAAAGCCTGACTGATATCCTAGCATTTCCTGCCTCAGCAGCCTGTTCTTCATTTCAGAAAAAGTACCGGCAGTCGTGAATCCAATTTTGTCTATCCCAATTTCTTTGCTGTATTCAATTATATCCTGCTTCAACTTATCAAAATCCATTGCTCTCTCCTCCTTTCAAATATCCGTATTAGATTTCCGTTTCAGGTGCGTGACTCCGCGGGGCGGGCGGTGAATTTAAAAGCGGAAGCGGCCGTTCAGCACTGTACAGATTGGAGGTCTCTCGGATGAGATAAAGGAAACACAACGAACAACGTGAGTTGATGTTGACTTATCGCAAGGAGAGAAACCGAAATCTGCTAGGTGCTGGCCGCTGGAACTAGATTCGCCTCCTCAGCTTCGCCTGCGGGGTCTCACCTGTCCCGCTAATCCCGCAGGAGGTCTCACACCTTCCGCTCCAATCAAATATTAATGTAATCTAGAATCTGATGTTTTTTTATAACAAGCTAAGATAAGTATTATATTATTTCAGCATATAAGACAACTCGTAATAGTTCTTACCGAATTCTATAGTTAAAAACATTAAATTCGCTTAAATGAAATATAGCCGTGTATTATGATAAACTATTTTAAAATAAATGTGGAGGGAAAATTAGTGGAAATTACAATTAACCCTGCGATTGCAGCCAAAGTTCACGGCTTTAAGGCCGGCTTCATTCAATATAATACTATCGAAGTAGATGCATCCCCTCAAATGCTGAAAGGGAGACTTCAGCTGTTTCAGGAATCGATATTCTTTGATTTGCAGGAAAAGCCTGTGACGGAAATCGATGGGGTCTCCCAATGGAGGAAGGTCTTCAAAGCGATCGGGAAAGATCCCAACCGATACCGGCATTCAGCGGAAGCCTTGTACAGAAGGATCAAAAAACAGAATTACCTGCAGACAATCAATTCCGCCATTGACCTGAACAACTTCTTTTCCCTGCAATTTGAAGTACCTATCGGCATCTACGATCTTGATAAGTTACAAGGAGACAGCATTGAACTTAGACTCGGAACAGAAGGTGAAACATACACCGGCTTGAACGGCCGCGAAAATTCCCTTGAAAACCTGATCATTGCTTGTGATGATGCCGGCCCGTTCGGCAGTCCATTCGTCGATTCCTCAAGAGCCCCTGTCTCAGAAGGAACGAAAAACGCTGTGCAAATCATTTTCCTGAAGCCTTCCCTTTCACTAGAAGAAAGTGAAAAGTTGACGAAATCGCTAATGGATATGTTTGTCTCGATACATGGAGGGACAGGCAGCTTTTCAGTTATTGAATGATAAACTCAGTAAAGCAGAGACCGCAGGGTTTCTGCTTTTTAAATAGGCTCTGTTAAATAGTATTGTTGTTTTTTCAAAGGGTAAGTTGACTTCCACTCCAGGTGTGCGATTCCGCTTGGCGGACGGTGAAATAAAAAGAGGAAGCGGCCGTTCAGCGCCGTACGGATTGAAGGGCTCTCGCATGAGATATATGAACCGCGACGAGCAGAGTCGATGATGACTTATTGTAAGGAGAGGGATCGAAATCCGCTGGCCGCTAAGTCCGTTCCGGTGGGTACGGACCCTCGGCCGCTGCAGCTAGACGAGTCCCGCTAGATCCTCAGGAGGTCAAACACCTTCCGCTCCAGTCAACATATACCGAGAAAATAAGAGTCCATTGTAAACTACACGTATCCAAATAATTCCGCATAGATTGGACTGGAATTAATGACCAAAAAATGAACCTAAAAATAAAAGGCTGTTTTCGCATATATTGTTGCTTTCGGAAAAATCCCAGGTGCCGGATTTTCCCCTGTATTCAAAGGTTATGTTATACTCCCGAAAACTTCTCACCGGGGTCTTTACGACGATATACCAGGATATTATTTAAATTTTTTATTGAATAGCAGCAAAGTTTACGAAAAGAGCCAAATAAAAAAACCGCAGAATCTCTCTACGGTCATAGCCATATCTATTTATTCATTTGAAAGCTTATTATATTCATCGTTAATTTCTTTCATTGTTTCGGCAAGCTGTTCTCCCCAGTGATCATTTTTCTTTGTAAATACTACCTCGCCATCCGAATCCAGCATACCATAACCTCTATACGCGACATCTTCATTCTTCATCCCAAACTTATCAATCAGTTCCAATTCAGGGTCAGATATGAAGGGGAGGCTTTTTCCGTATTCTTCCTTCAGTGCTTTGTACAATTCTGACTGCTCTTCAGGGGTATCACCACTTATTATGTACGCATTAACATCCAAGTCTTTAAGAACTTCCAAGTTTTCATGCAGCTGAACCAGCTGCTGTTGACAAAGGCCTCAGGTGTATGTGGTAATAAAAAAGAAGAGGACGGGTTTCTCCTGAGGGAAGGATACTTCATCCTTATCCTGGTTCAAAAGAGTTATCTGTTCACTCATCTTAGCGGCACCACAACCTGAAAGCATTACCGCAGCTATGAGTATAAGTATGAGAAACTTACTTTTCATCATTTAATCCTTTCTCTAATCCAGCTATTAGATTTATTTACTAATTTATAACATTGTTCCCCTCAGTATTGCAATCAATCGACCTTTTTTTATACATCACCATTTTGGCCCTTCCCCTGTCCTTGACAAGCAGGTGCCAAATCTTTATGACTTGGCACCCTGGATACATATTTCTATACCCACCACATATCCGCAGGCTGCTCTTCGATCAAAATCGCTTTCAGGTTCTTCACAGCTCTGGAAAAGCCCTCTTCTATAGACATGATTGGATCTTCGTGTTCAATGCTGACAACATAGTCATACCCGAAGGTCCGCAGCGCACTCATCATATCGGACCACTCCTGCATACTGTGGCCGCAGCCGACCGAGCGGAAAGACCAGGCTCTCGTTTGGACGTTTCCATAAGGCTGCATATCAGTCAGGCCATACATGTTTACATTGTCTTGGTCAATGTAGGTATCCTTGGCGTGAAAGTGATGGATCGCTCCTGCCTTACCCAAGATCTTGATGGCGGCAACCGGATCGATTCCCTGCCACCAAAGATGACTAGGATCAAGATTGGCACCAATCGCTTCGCAGGTTTCTTCCCGCAGCTTCAACATTGTGTATGGTGTGTGGACAAGGAAACCGCCATGCAGTTCCAGCCCGATCTTCACGTTATTCTCTTGGGCAAGCTTGCCCATCACTTTCCAATAGGGGATGAGTTTCTCTTCCCATTGCCATTTCAGAATATCCCCGAATTCATTGGGCCACGGTGACACCGGCCAATTCGGGTATTTTGCTCCTTCGTGATCACCAGCCGTTCCGGAGAAACAATTAACGACCGGAATATTCATGAGCCCTGCAAGTTTTATTGTTTGTTCCAATGCAAGGTGAGATTCTTCAGCAAAGGCTTTATCAGGGGAAATTGGATTTCCGTGGCAGCTGAATGCACTAATGACAAGCCCTCTTGATGTAACTTTCTCCAGATATTCTCTACGTAATTGCTCACTTTCAAGCAGGGAATCCAGGTCACAGTGTGCGCTGCCTGGATATCCCCCTGTACCGATTTCAACAGCATTAAGTCCTGCTTCTTTTACATAATCGAGCATTTCTTCAAAGTTCTTCTGGGAAAATAGAACCGTAAATACACCTAGTTTCATTTATTCTCTTCCTCCTATAGGCAGCCGGATACTATGACCCTTTTCACTGCTCTCGTAAATGGCATCAATGATTTGTGAAACTTTCATGGCCTCCTCAGCTTTGACCACAAGCTCCTCGACCCCTAAACAGCTTTTGATGAAATTCTCCGCTTGCGGCAGACCAGGATCATCTTCCCCTTCTGTCCAATCGATATTACTGTTCAGCAGCATGCCGTGTTTCCGCTGATTAAGGTGAAGAGGGAACAAATCAAGCCCCCCTGTCAGACCGGAGATGCTCATTATTTCTTCATCACCCTGAACATTTGCACTCCAGGACGTTTCAAAGAGCAGGGATGCTCCGTTGTCAAACTTGATGTAGGCGGTTACGTGATCATCCACTTCAAAGGCTTCACGATCGAAATCTCCCCACATATTAACTTCATCTGCAATTCTGCTGAGTTTATTATAGGCAGTGCCAGTGATTTCAACGGGAGACGGGTTTCCCAGCAGCCAGAGGGATAAATCAAGAAAGTGACAGCCGTAGTCAATCAGGCTTCCCCCTCCTTGAAGTTCTTTATTGGTGAAAACTCCCCAGCCCGGGACCTTCCGTCTGCGGACCGCCCTTGCCCTTGCAACAATCGGCTCGCCTATCTCATTCTGGTCAATCAGTTTTTTTGCGGCCCGACTTTCTTTCATAAAGCGATAGTGATAAGCAATGCTTAATATCTTTCCTGACTCTTCTGCCGCATTAATCATGCTCCGGCATTCTTCAGGAGTCAAGGCCATTGGTTTTTCACAAAGAACATGCACCCCTGCTTTCAAGGCAGCAATTGAAATCCCGGCATGAAATTTGTTCGGTGTGCATATGGTCACTGCATCTACATGCGTGAACATGTCATGGTAATCCGGAAACACTTTTGGTATATCAAAAGCTGCAGCCGCTTCTTTTGCTTTTTCCATGTTAGTATCACTGACTGCTTCTATAGAAACACTATCTCTCAAGTGAATATAAGCTGGGATATGCCTGGATTGAGCAATGCCGCCGGCACCTATGATTCCCATCCGTAGTTTTGCCATGTTGTATACACCTCAGCCTATTCTAACAATTCGTTTGGTTTCATTTGATTCAAGCGCAGCCAGTACTACTTGAAGCGACTTCATCCCTTCAAGTCCTGTAACAGCAGGTTCTGTGTCCTCAACAATTGCAGTGACGAACTGATCGATGACATGCGATGTGGACTGGCCTCCGTCTTCATTGGTTTGAATCCCGCCAAGCTCATACTTGACTATTTCCCCTGTTGCATATTGGATGATCAGGGAATGAACCGGATCATCTTCCAAGCGAAGGATTCCCTTCTCACCGTAGATAATAGTTGAGTTGTCTTCATTAGATACATATGACCAGCTTGCCGCGAGAGTCCCTATAATGCCGCTTTCTGTTTTCAGGACACAAACAGCCGTGTCATCTACATCAGCGTTCTTTTTGGCAGTGGTTTCTATGAAGGATCCGACCTCTATGAATTCTTCTCCGAGTATATAGCGCAGAAGGTCTGTTTTGTGGACACCCAGATCACCCATAGCCCCGATGAAGGCTTCATCCTTTCTGAAGAACCAGCTGTCTTTTCCATCTGCGCTCCACCCTTCAGGTCCTCCATGCCCAAAGGCAGAACGGAAGCTGTAAATCTTTCCGATTCCGCCGCTTTCAATAATTTCTTTTGCTTTCTGATGGGATGGAACAAAGCGTTGATTATGGGCAATCATCAATTTTTTACCACTTGTTTCTGCAGCTTGTATCATTTCCAATGCTTCTTCTGCTGATGTAGCCATCGGCTTTTCACATAGAACATTTTTTCCTGCTTTTAATGCGGTCACAGTTATAGGTGCGTGCAGATAATTAGGCGTACAGACACTTACTGCATCAATTTCGGCATCTGCCAGCAGGTCTTGATAAGTTGTATATGCTTTGGCCTGAAACTGGCCAGCCAGCTCTGAAGCACGTTTCTCCACAATGTCACAGACAGCTGCAATTTCAACATACTCATTAGCTTCATATTCAGGGAGATGGCGGTGCCGTGCGATGCTGCCGCAGCCAATTACACCGATTTTTATTTTTTTCATGATATTTCCTCCGTTTCTTTTATTGTTTCCAGCGGTTTGGCATTTCCATATACAGGCCTTTCGTAATTAACAGGTGAAGCCCACTTGATTGCGTTAATGATTACTTTTTGCACATCCTTGTTATAGTAGGTTGGATACGTTTCATGCCCGGGGCGGAAGTAAAATACTTTTCCATTTCCTCGTTTATAAGTGCAGCCGCTCCTGAAGACCTCTCCGCCTTCAAACCAGCTTACCATCACCAATTCATCAGGGGCGGGGATATCAAAATGCTCACCATACATTTCTTCTCTTTCAAGCTCGATGTACTCCCCCAGACCATTAGTAATCGGATGGCCAGGATTGATGATCCATATCCTCTCCTTCTCATCAGCTTCTCTCCATTTAAGGTCACAGGAGGTTCCCATCAACGTTTTGAATATCTTCGAAAAGTGGCCGGAATGCAGGACAATCAGCCCCATACCGTCCAGTACACGCTGCTTGACTCTGTCAACGACTTCATCAGATACCTCCTCGTGTGCGATGTGCCCCCACCATAATAGGACATCTGTCTTTTTGAGCACCTCATCTGTAAGACCATGCTGCTCTTCATCGAGCGTGGCCGTCTTCACCTTGAAATCTTCCTGTCCCAAAAATGAAGCGATGGCACCATGAATCCCTTCAGGATAGACTTCCCGGACTTTTTCATTCTTTTGTTCATGCCGGTTTTCATTCCATATAGTAACGTTTAACATTTTCATACCTCCATAGTTCAGGATTTCGCCGAAATGGATTGCCTGTAATCATTAGGTGTGATGCCTTCATGCTTTTTAAACACTTTACTGAAATACTTTTCATTTTGGTATCCTACTTCATAGGCAATTTCATAGATTTTTAAATAGGAATTCTCGAGAAGTTTTTTTGCTTTCTCCATTCGGATCCCGGTCAAATAATCAGTTATTGTTGCGTCATAATCCTGCTTGAATTTTCTTGAGATATATTCCCTGCTGAGATAGAATCTCTCAGAAATCTGCTGAAGAGTGATATCTTCCTGATAATGGTTTCTCAGATACTCTTCGATCTTCTGTATACTGTTTTTCTCCTTCAGGTACTTTGCGCAGGAAAGGAGCATGACCAATTCCCTGAAATCTTCCGCTTTTTCTTTCTTGAATTTCTCAAGAGAAAATGAGCCATCTTCCTTCCAATAATCCATTTTCTTAATAATTGGAGTGTTTTCGTTTATCTCATATTCTTTTATCCAGTTATTCTTCAGTAACAGAAATTGAGTATCCCAGCTGTCGATTTGCTCAAGGGAAAATACATATTTTTCTTCCAGCAGTTCAAGCAGCCGCCTGACTTGGGATTGGACTTCCTCTACACTTCCTGATTGAAGCCCCCATTTCAATTCATTGGAATAGTCGAGGAGATGGAGCAATGACCTGCTTGTAACTTCCTTGGACGTGACGACTTTTTTAGAAGATAAAAGATCATGCTTCCTTAAAATGTGGTGAGAAGAACTATATGCCTCTTTCATGCTGACTGAACTGGAGCCGAGTGCGACAATAGGCTGGATTTTGCAATATTGATAGATAGCCATACATATATCACTGAGGAGCAGCGGCGCATTCTGTTCATTCCATATTAAGACCACCAGTTCCTCTTCATTAGTGATGTTCCGGAAGCAGACACCTTCATTGTTCTTACTTAACAATTCATTAGCAATGTTGCTCAGTGTGAAAAAGGCCAATTCTTCTTCACATTGAAATGCCTTCATTGCCAGCGGCCTGATCGGTATTAAAGCGATTTTCTTCCCGATATCCTGAAGGCATTGGCCATATTCACTCTTGATCCGGTTTTCAGCAGCCGCCGGCAGTTCACCAGACTGGCATAGACGGGAAAATACCCGGTCCCAATAAAGGGGCTTGACCTCGTTCAGAACCTGGCTTTCTTTCACTTGATTCTTTCTGGACAAGGCCTGTTCATTCCACTCCTCTACCGCTTTTCTCAAAACGTCATTAAGAACTTCAGGTTCAATCGGCTTAAGGATGTAATCAAAACTCTTATAGTAAAGGGCGTTTCTCATATATTCATAATCATCATGTCCGCTCACTACAATGGTCTTACTGCGAAGTTCACATGAGTGCAGCCACTTTAACAGACTGATGCCATCTCTTCGCGGCATTCTCATATCAGTGAAAATAATTTCCGGACGGTGCTCCTTGATCAGTTCAATGGCTTCCTCTCCATCTTCAGCTTCCAAAATGGTGTCAATTCCATGCACTTCCCAATCCCCGAGTAACTTAAGTCCTTCTCTCACATGCCTTTCATCATCAATGATGATTGCCTTCATGATCATCACCTTCCATCCTAGCAGGCAGCCTCATGGTGACTCTGAAGCCTCCGCCTTTTATGTTTTGGAAATCAAGGCTGGCCTGTTGATTGTAGTAAAGCATCAATCTAGTGTATACGTTCTTCAATCCGATACTGGTATTCTCACCAGTCTTATTCTTGGTATCTGTTTTAAAGTAGGCATGCACCTCTCGAAGCCTTTCCTCTGTCACCCCCGCGCCATTATCTTCAATCGTAATGACAAGTTCATTCCCTTTCTGATGGCACTTTAACGCAATCCGCCCTATCCCTTCCCGGATGTCGAACCCATGCTTGAAATAATTTTCAATGACTGGCTGCAGGAGCATCTTGGGTATTTCCGTTTCCCTGATTTCTTCCTCAACTTCCACTGAATATTCAAGATGATCACCAAACCGTTCTTTTTGTAAAAGAAGGTAAGCAGTGGTATAACTGATTTCCTTACTGAGCGGAACGATATCTTCTTCCATATCCATCCCATATCGCATGATTTTGGAAAGGTGCGTAATCAAGGTATAAATCTGCGGCACTTTATTTTTCAAAGCGACCGTACCGATCGATTGCAGCGCGTTATATAAAAAATGCGGATTGATTTGCGATTGAAGGACCTTTAACTGATTTGTCTTATTCTCCAATTCTAATTTGTATTCCCTGTTGATGAGGTGATTGATTCTCGCGATCATCTGCTGAAAACGGGAACCGAGCAGTCCTATTTCATCCGTTCCAAATGATTGGCTTTCAATTTCCATATCCCCTTTTTCCACCTTCTGGATATTTCGGAACAGAACCCGGATTGGAGATGTAATCTTAAAGGATACGAACAGAATCGACAGAATGACAAGTGAAAGCCCGATGATGCCAAACAGAATATTGATTTTGGCTACACTGAAAGCACTCTCATAAAGATTTGCATAAGAAACCCTTTTCACTAAAATCCAGCCGCCGGCAGACGGCGAGAGGCGGTCATACATCATCACGCCATTAAAGGAATCTTCTTTCCAATCAAGAGTGCCTGACCCTTCCTTTGCATCTGCAATTTTCGTTATCCATTCCTGGCTGTCTTGATTACGGGCTATATCCTTACTGGAACTGTAGATCATCTCCCCTTCAGAAGTCAGGAGATAAAATTCTTCGGTATCACTGTTGTATAAGTTCCTGCTTAAATCCAGAATTTTGTCTGGAAGAATCTCCATGGAAATATAAGATAGAACTTCATCATCAGGAACATTTGTAAAAGCACGATGAATAGTGACGATATTCCTCGATTGTTTCTTCCCTTCTTCCTGCTGCGTATAAGACGGCTCAATATACATGTTATAAGGACTTCGCTTTGCCTTCATGAATACATCGTGCATTGCTTCTTTATTCCTTGTAGTAAACACAACTGTAGTATGCTTCGTAGCGGTGATCATACGGTCATCTTCCGCGAAAGATATGCTGACCTTGTTGATGGTATCTTCCGTATAGAGAATCGTTTGCACAACGTTCTTGACCATCCCGGTGGTAAGATAATTGTTCTCATCCCCAGGTAATCTAAGATAATTGATGAAATCAGGATTATTATAGAGTGATAGAGTTAAACTATTTAATTCATTGATATAGTTTTCCAGATTTATTTTTCCTTGGTAAAGCAAGTTGCTGCTTTCCTGGACGACCTCTTCCTCGATTGAATTCTTCGTATATAGATATGTAATGATGATGGAACTGCCAAAAGGAATAATGGTTGAGACCATCAGCAGGATGACAAGCTTGTTCCGGATACTATTCTTCAACATAAAGGTGATCCTCCAAGACCTTATATATACTAGTATAGAATGTATCACAGCAGCATTGGAAGCGTTTTTTTTGATGGCTGCTTTAAAATATAAACAGAAAGCATGCCTATGGAAGACATGCTCTCTATTTCTTATTTCAAATTATCCCAGGTTGTCTGGAAACGCTCAAGCAGGGTATCATAATCGATTTTTCCCGCAGCATATTCCTGGATGGCTGCTGCAAATTCTTTATTGGCACCATCCGGCCACCTGAACCAGGTCCAAGGAATCGTTTTTTCTTCCTTGGAATACTCAAGGATTGATTGTCCGAGATCACCTAGTCCTGCCGGCTCAATATTATCAAAAGCCGGAATGAAGGCAAATTCTTCAGTGATATAGCGTTTACCTGTTTCTGAAGTGACCATCCATTCCAGGAATGTTTTGGCTTCTTCAAGATGTTCGGAGTTTTTATTCAATACCCAGTTATTCGGCACTCCTACAGGCAGTCGATCTGCACTGCTTTCATCATTGCTGAGCGGAATTGGCAGAAAGCCCATATTGATTTCAGGATCAATCTCCGTAATCATATTCTCCGTCCAGTTCCCCTGCTGAAGCATGGCAGTTTCCCCTGAAGCAAACAGCGTAACTTGTGTATTGTAGTCTGTTGTCAGCGGATTATCGTTTGCATATTTCAGTTCAGTATCAAGAACCTCTTTAAACTCTTTGAATTTCTCATTTCCGGTGATTTTTTCAGAGCCGTCATAAAGGCCTTCAATGAATGCAACTGGATCCTCTTGCTGAGCAAATGGGATGTTCAGAAGGTGCTGTCCAATAACCCACCACTCCCCATAGCCTGCAGAGAATGGAGTGATATCCGCTGCTTTCAACTTTTCAGAAGCTGCTTTTAATTCATCGATGGTAGCTGGAGGCTCTGTGATTCCTGCCTTTTCAAATAGATCCTTATTATAGACAAAGCCGTATCCTCCAGGTTTACAGGCATCCCGTAAAGTTTGCCGTCTTCATCCGTCATAGGAACTTTACCGATAGGGAGGACATGGTCAACCCAAGGCTCCTCTGATAGATCTGCCAATTTTTCTTTCCATAGCTCCAATTCTTTAAATCCACCATTATTGAAGATATCGGGCTCTTCCCCAGAAGCAAACTTTGCCTTCAGTGCTGCACCGTAATCCGCGCCGCCTCCCACCGTTTCAAGCTTGACCTTGATGTTCGGATGCTCAGCTTCGAATTCTTTAATCATCTCAGCAAGCTGGTCGGCAATTTCCACTTTAAATTGGAAGAAATTAAGGGTAACTACATCATCCCCTGACTCCGAATTGCCATCTGAATTACCGGAACTGTTTTCAGATGAAGAGCATCCGGCCGCAATACCGAATACTAAAATTAGAGACATACATAAAAGCAGAAATCGTTTCATAAATCGTTAGACCTCCCTGGTACTTAATATTATTTTATATAAATTCCCGGCGTTTACCAGGAACTTTATATCTACTTAATTGATCCTGCAGCAATTCCCTTAATGATATGTTTCTGTAAAAACAGGAAGAAGATGATGATCGGGGTAATCCCAAGTACCAATGCCGCAAGCCCCATGTCCCATTGCTTGGTATATTGAGCAAAGAAAGAACTTGCTGCCAAAGGAATCGTCCTCAGTTCGGCATCCTGCAATACAAGCAAAGGAAGAAGATAGTCATTCCAGATCCACAAAGTGTTTAGGATGATGACAGTGACAGTGATTGGTTTAAGGAGAGGAAAAACAATCCGCCAGAATACACCGAACTGGCTGCACCCATCTATCATTGCAGATTCTTCAATTTCCACCGGCACCGTCTTTACAAAACCATGGTAGAGGAATAAGGACAATGGAACACCAAAGCCAAAATACATGATGATCAGGCCCGGGATGCTATTTGTAAGATGTAATGACCCTCCCAGCTTCATCAGCGGGATCATCACTGTCTGGAATGGAATCACCATCGCTGATACGAACAGGATAAACAAAATCTTGCTGAACTTACCTGGCGTCCGCACCATCTTCCAGGCCGCCATTGAGCTGATGATTACCAAACCGATATTGCTGAAAACGGTTATGATCAATGAATTCCAAAAAGCCCTCGGAAAATTAATGATCTCCCATACCTTTGAGTAGTTGGAGAAAAGAAACTCTTCCGGCCAGGCTGCAGCATCAATCAATATGGCAGCAAACGGCTTAACAGAGTTGATCAATACAAAGTAGAAAGGGATAAGGAAGATCAAGCCGACTGAAATCCCGATGACTTCAAGAATAAACGTCTTTTTTGTATACCGGCCGCCCATTATGCCTCAACCTCCTTCTTCTTCGTAATCATCACTTGAGCTGTCGTAAAGATAGCCACTACCAAAAAGAACAGGATGGACTTTGCAGTTCCCAATCCGTAACGGTTATTTTGAAAAGCTTCCTGATAAATATTGATGGCCACTGACTGAGTCGAATTGAATGGCCCTCCACCAGTCAGGGAGATATTTAAATCAAAGATCTTGAACGCCATTGATATCGTCAGAAAAAAACATATAGTAAATGCAGGAAGTATCAGGGGTATAATGATTTTTGTCAGCATAGCCCAGCCTGAAGCTCCATCGATTTTGGCTGCTTCAAGCAACGATGTATCAACCCCTTGAAGAGCGGCTACATATATAACCATCATGTAGCCGCTGATCTGCCAGGCAAAGACAATGACAATTCCCCAAAAGGCGGTCGTTTCATCCCCGAGCCATGGCATCTTAAAAAATTCGATTCCAGTCAGATTTCCAACCGAAGCAAACCCTTTGACGAAGATGAACTGCCAGATAAAACCCAGAAGCAGACCACCAATCACATTCGGTATGAAAAATACTGTCCGTAATATATTTCTTGTTTTCAAGGCTGCGTTCAGAAGAAGAGCAAAGCAGAAGCCGAGCAGATTACTGATCACAACAGCCGCCAGCATAAACTTTGTGGTGAATTTGAATGATTCATAGAATGCAGTGTCATTCGTAAAGATCTTCGTATAGTTTTCAAACCCTACCCACTGAACAGCAGAACTGACTCCATTCCAAGATGTAAACGAATAATAAAGCCCCATTAAAAAAGGAACAATTTGAATCACAAGGAAAAACAACATTGCTGGACCTACAAAGGCTGCGTAGGTAAAGACGCTCTTATACCTTCTTCTTTTTCTCGCTGCCGCCTTAAGCTGCATCTCCGGCCTCACAGGCCCTGTTTTGATTTTTGTTTCCACCAATATCACCGCCTGTAATATAGTACTTTATTAAAGTATAATGGAAGCGCTTTCCTAAAGAGGTACACTGTATTGACAAAGAAGGGGGAAAATTTTGATTTGTTTGATTTTTCAAAGCGACAGTCACTACCCGATATTCGTCGGAGGTTGTCGATGCTGATTAGAGATCCGTGGAGATTGGTGCAGGTCTAATGCTTGATTTGCTTTTGAGGGATTTAAGGGATGCTTGCTTGAAAGACATTTTCAAGCAGAACACAAAAAAACCTCTCTCTAAAAGAGAAAGGTTTGAGTTTGTATGTATGGAGCGGGTGAAGGGAATCGAACCCTCATCATCAGCTTGGAAGGCTGAGGTTTTACCACTAAACTACACCCGCAATATACATATGGTACCGGTGGCCGGGGTCGAACCGGCACTCCAGAAGGAACACGATTTTGAGTCGTGCGCGTCTGCCAATTCCGCCACACCGGCAAGTGTTGTTTGGAGGCGGCAACCGGATTTGAACCGGTGATAGAGGTTTTGCAGACCTCTGCCTTACCACTTGGCTATGCCGCCAACTATGGAGCGGAAGACGGGATTCGAACCCGCGACCCCCACCTTGGCAAGGTGGTGTTCTACCACTGAACTACTTCCGCAAGATTGGCTGGGCTAGCTGGATTCGAACCAACGCATGTCGCAGTCAAAGTGCGATGCCTTACCGCTTGGCTATAGCCCATTGATATATTGTATGCAGCTAAGAAGTAATTGGTGAAAACTTATGGGGCGACTGATGGGAATCGAACCCACGAATGTCGGAACCACAATCCGATGCGTTAACCACTTCGCCACAATCGCCACAAGTTAAATTGGCAGGGGTAGTAGGAATCGAACCCACACCGGAGGTTTTGGAGACCTCTGTTCTACCTTTAAACTATACCCCTATTTGAAAAGATGGTGGAGGGGGGCAGATTCGAACTGCCGAACCCGAAGGAGCGGATTTACAGTCCGCCGCGTTTAGCCACTTCGCTACCCCTCCACATATTTCCGATGGTGCCGGCAAGAGGACTTGAACCCCCAACCTACTGATTACAAGTCAGTTGCTCTACCAGTTGAGCTACACCGGCACTTCTTGAAAAATGGTGGCTCAGGACGGAATCGAACCGCCGACACATGGATTTTCAGTCCATTGCTCTACCAACTGAGCTACTGAGCCATATTTGTTTCGGCTTCCGCTAAGCTGCGAATCTCTTCGTCAGCGCCCTCATTCACATCCTCACGCACCACAGTGCGCTCCGGTGTTCATTCGGTTGCTTCCTCGACCTTCTTGCTTATCGAAACCCTCTTATTTTGGATGAATATCCATTGAATATCGCTAAGCTGCGAATCTCTTCGTCAGTTCCATCAGCGAAACCCTCTTAGTATTGAGCTATATATTTTATAAAAATGGCGGTCCGGACGGGACTCGAACCCGCGACCTCCTGCGTGACAGGCAGGCATTCTAACCAACTGAACTACCGGACCATGGTATTGCGGGGGCAGGATTTGAACCTGCGACCTTCGGGTTATGAGCCCGACGAGCTACCGAACTGCTCCACCCCGCGACGATTTATGGTGGAGGATGACGGGATCGAACCGCCGACCCTCTGCTTGTAAGGCAGATGCTCTCCCAGCTGAGCTAATCCTCCATAATAATGGTTTTAAAATTTTTCCGCTTCTATATTGCGCTGATGCTTTTTCAAAGGAGGTTTTTCACTTCATTACGCTTGGTAAAAAACCTGGTGACCCGTACGGGATTCGAACCCGTGTTACCGCCGTGAAAGGGCGGTGTCTTAACCGCTTGACCAACGGGCCGTATGTATAATGGCGGAGAGCAAGGGATTTGAACCCTTGAGACAGGGTTACCCGCCTACACGATTTCCAATCGTGCTCCTTCGGCCACTCGGACAGCTCTCCATTTTTTGGCTCCGCAGGCAGGACTCGAACCTGCGACCGATCGGTTAACAGCCGATAGCTCTACCACTGAGCTACTGCGGAATAATAAAGCCTGGCGACGTCCTACTCTCACAGGGGGAGATCCCCCAACTACCATCGGCGCTGAAGAGCTTAACTTCCGTGTTCGGCATGGGAACGGGTGTGACCTCTTCGCCTTAGTCACCAGACAATGTCTTTTTTAAGGACAAGTTCTATTATATCGAGTTATATAATTTTTTCAAGCCTTTTTTAAAAGGTTTTTCAAAAAAATTA
>NZ_QXIR01000030.1 GCF_003581585.1 Bacillus salacetis | reverse complement strand
GAAGCCGGAAATGGAATGACCATTTTCGGCTTTTATGATGGCTGGTGGAAAAATTCCTGCCATTTGATGACCCTGACCTTTTCCCTCAGCGTGTAAAATAATATGAACAGACCCATCATTATCAGTATGATGATTCCCGGGGTAAACTCTGAAATGAATTCCCCGAACACAGTGTAAAAGAATGCAAGCGGCAGATTGGCAAGGAACGAGCTCTTCACGTACTCCCCCAATGCTGGTTTTCTTTCCATCAGGCACACATTCAACAATTGATAGTGTACAAACGGAACAAGCCTCAATACAGCAATCTGTCCCACCGTCAATTTCGCTCCGTATCCAAACCATTTTTGCTTTAAATTTAATAGTTTTTGATTTAAGGCAGGGAACATTTTTAATATAAAGTAAGATCCAGCCGATAAGAGAGTCAATCCCACAAGCGAGTAAATTGTGCCAAACACACTTCCAAACAAGATTCCGCCGACAATGCACACGAGCACCACGGGAATAAAGATAAACTGCCTGAGTATATGAAATAAAATAAATGCCACGGGAGCCAGCCATCCGCTTGATTCAATGACAGCAAACACAAAGGTATACTTTTCGTCCATGCTCCCACCTCATTCCTGGTTTACTACAGCATATACAATGGTACGAGCTGTTAGAACAAGGCTTTATTTTGAATAATGATGAACGCAAGTCCTGTATATGTGATGAGCTCAACCGCAGATAAAGCAGGGAGGCCATACTTAAAAGCAGAATGCTGCGTTTTATGCCGGTACCTTTTCATTCCGGCATAACAGCCTATTGCTCCTCCCAGGAACGCAACCCTCCAGATGGAGCTCTCCCTGATTCTGTATTTATTCTGCCTTGCCCTGTTTTTATCATTTGCCATGATGATATAACCCATGAAATTCACAATGGTAAAATAGGCAAGCAGGAGTGTTAGTGGTGTGGTCATTGCATGCATTCCCCATTTCGCAGATTATTGGTGTCATTATAAGTATAAAAGATTAGCATGGCAAGAGATATCATTTTGGATTGGGATCCGGATCGGGATTCGGACTCTTTTCAGGGGCACACCTTCATTTTTGTCCGAATAAGCAAGGGATTCGGACTCTTTTTAGAGACGCCACCCCATTTTTGTCCGAATCACAACGGGATTCGGACTCTTTTCGGGGGCACCACTCCATTTTTGTCCGAATCACCACGGGATTCGGACTCTTTTCGGGGACGCCACTTCATTTTTGTCCAAATCATCCCAGGATACGGACTCTTTTTGGGGACACCATTCCATTTTTGTCCGAATCAGCACGGGATTCGGACTCTTTTCGATGGCGCCCCTTCGTTTTTGTCCGAATCATCACGGGATTCGGACTCTTTTCGGGGGCACTACACCATTTTTGTTCGAATCACAACGGGATTCGGACTCTTTTCGGGGGCACTACACCATTTTTGTCCGAATCACAACGGGATTCGGACTCTTTTTGGGGACACCACTCCATTTTTGTCCGAATCACAACGGGATTCGGACTCTTTTCGGGGACATCCCTTCGTTTTTGTCCGAATCACCACGGGATTCGGACTCTTTTCGGGGGCACCACTCCATTTTTGTCCGAATAAGCAAGGGATTCGGACTCTTTTCGGGGGCACCACTTCATTTTTGTCCGAATAAGCCCGGGATTCGGACTCTTTTCGGGGGCGCCCCTTCGTTTTTGTCCGAATCACAACGGGATTCGGACTCTTTTCGGGGACGCCACTTCATTTTTGTCCAAATCACCCCAGGATACGGACTCTTTTTGGGGACACCATTCCATTTTTGTCCGAATCAGCACGGGATTCGGACTCTTTTTCCAAAAAATTTCACCTAATCAAAGTCCAGCACTCCCCCAACCGAAAACCGCTTAAATTCTACTCCAAAAAATCTCTGACTACTAACTCACTATCCTCATATAAGGATGAAATAATCACTCTTAAAAACCAAGTTTAAGCAATCAAAAAAAGCCACTCTCCAAAGAGAATGGCTTTGACCAACAATATTACTTGTTGTTTTGGGATTTTGCAGCTTCTGCTAATTGAGCAAATGCTTTTTCGTCGTTTACAGCAAGATCAGCAAGCATCTTACGGTTTACTTCGATACCTGCAAGTTTAAGACCATGCATCATGCGGCTGTAAGAAAGACCGTTCATGCGTGCAGCTGCATTGATACGAGTGATCCAAAGCTTACGGAAGTCGCGCTTTTTCTGGCGACGATCGCGGTAAGCATACATATAAGATTTCATAACCTGCTGGTTAGCTACTTTGTATAATGTATGTTTTGATCCGAAAAATCCTTTTGCTAATTTAAGAACTCTTTTGCGACGTCTGCGTGTTACTGTACCGCCTTTTACACGTGGCATATTATTTCCCTCCTAGTGTGGTAGATCCAATTCGATTTTATAGGTTGTCAAGCATATGACGAATGCGTTTGAAGTCACCTGCAGAAACAACGGCGCCTTTGCGCAGTTTACGCTTCTGCTTTGTAGATTTGTTAGCGAACAAGTGGCTTGTGTAAGCATGAGAACGTTTTAATTTTCCAGAACCTGTCTTTTTAAAACGCTTAGCTGAGCCGCGGTGAGTTTTCATTTTTGGCATTTGAAATTCCTCCTCGATCCATTACTTTTCATTAGTTGGTGCTAATACTAAGAACATACTGCGTCCTTCCATCTTTGGCTTCGATTCTACTGTAGCTACATCTTTGCAGGCTTCAGAGAAACGATCCAAGACGCGTTGACCAATCTCTTTATGAGTGATGGCACGGCCTTTAAAGCGGATGGAAGCTTTGACTTTGTCCCCTTTTTCAAGGAACTTGCGAGCATTGCGAAGCTTTGTATTGAAATCATGTTCTTCGATGCCGGGGCTCAGACGAACCTCTTTCAAATTGATGATTTTCTGGTTTTTGCGAGCTTCTTTCTCTTTCTTTTGCTGCTCGAACTTATACTTGCCGTGGTCCATGATACGGCCCACTGGCGGTTTTGCATTCGGAGCAACCAATACAAGATCAAGATTCACACGACCAGCGATTTCCAACGCTTCATTTTTGGATTTGATTCCAAGCTGCTCACCGTTTTGATCAATCAGACGGATTTCACGAGCACGTATGCCTTCGTTAACGAACATGTCTTTGCTAATAGTCAGACACCTCCAAGGTTTTTTGAGAATACATCGTTTGGGCAAGATCCGCATAGAGCAAATACCTGCAGGGCCAGAATGGTTTATTGAATTTAAGCCATAAAAAAACGCCGGTGGCACAATAGCACACCCGCATCAATAAGACGTTAAACGTCATAAGTACATTTCGTAAAACCTGCCAACTGCCTAGTGCGTCAATCAGGTGAGAAGCGGGTAGCCTCTTCTTTACCGCAAACTGTATTCAATTACCTTAGTACTATATCATAACCAGTTTTCACTGTCAAATGATCGCTTTCCTTTGCAACAAGAATTATATTATCAAAAGTCGGTGCATAACGCAACAGGTTTCTTATAAAAATGTTTGAAAAATAATAATTTGTGCTAAAGATTAGTACTATTGATTATCAAAGGAGTGTTTTTTTTGAATAGACTTTTCACCGCCGGTACCGCGCTTTCTTTAACGCTAATGTTAGGAGCCTGCCAGGACTCGTCTGAAGAAGGGCAAAACCCCGACCAGGAAGGAAATCTGACGGAGGAGGAAGCGGACAATGTGATTGCATACGATTATTTCGATTTAGAAGTGGATTATCCCGATCTTGAAGAAGCATATGCTGTTGAATATGAGAAGCAAGGCGATGGCCAGGATGTCGATATAACGGATAAACTCACTGATAAAGAATACGATGCCGAAGATGACAGTTTGGCTTTCGGCGAGATAAAACCCGCTTTCGATAAACTGGATTTTAACGAGGATACACCGGATGAAGAAGTTGCTCAGCAATTGGTCGATGCATTTGGACTGAGGGAAGATTACAAAAAGATTGAACTGGAAGTTGATTTCACTGATGGAGGGGAAAAACAGTTTACAATCGAAAACTCCTGATTGTTTAGTTAGATTGAAGGCCGCACCTGTTCATCCAGGTGCGGCCTTCTTTGTCTATCAGCGATTTACTTCTTCTGTCACTTTTTGAATGAACTCGGATAATGGTACTGTCTCTGAATTTTGCTCACCATATTTTCGTACATTGACGGCTTCTTCTTCGATTTCATTATCCCCTACAACCAGCATGTATGGGATTTTGCTCATCTGTGCTTCACGGATCTTGTAGCCGATTTTTTCATCACGGCTGTCAAGCTCGACACGCAGCCCTTGCGCTTGAAGATCTTCCTGCACTTTTTTCGCATAATCAAAATGCACGTCAGGTGAAACAGGGATCACCTGGACCTGAACCGGAGCCAGCCATGTCGGGAATGCCCCTTTATATTCTTCAATCAGGAATGCAACAAAACGTTCCATTGTCGATACTACTCCACGATGGATGACAACCGGGCGGTGATGTTTTCCGTCTTCCCCGATATATGTTAAGTCAAAGCGCTCAGGAAGCAGGAAGTCCAGCTGCACTGTGGAAAGCGTCTCTTCTTTGCCCAGCGCTGTTTTCACTTGTACATCCAATTTAGGACCGTAGAATGCTGCTTCGCCTTCTGCTTCAAAATAGTCGATTTCCATTTCGTCCATTGCTTCTTTCAGCATTGCCTGTGCTCTTTCCCACATTTCATCATCATCAAAATACTTTTCAGTATCCTGCGGATCTCTATAGGAAAGCCTGAAGGAATAGTCATTCAGATCAAAATCCTTATAGACTTCAAGCACGAGGCGGACTACCCGTTTGAACTCTTCCTTGATTTGGTCTGGGCGGACAAACAGGTGGGCATCATTCAGAGTCATGCCTCTTACACGCTGAAGCCCTGAAAGTGCACCTGACATCTCATAACGGTGCATTGTCCCTAGTTCGGCAATCCGGATCGGCAGTTCACGATAGCTGTGAATGCTGTTTTTGTAAATCATCATATGGTGCGGGCAGTTCATCGGGCGAAGAACCAATTGTTCATTATCCATATCCATGACAGGGAACATGTTCTCCTGGTAATGATCCCAGTGGCCGCTTGTTTTATATAAATCAACGCTTCCCATGACAGGAGTGTAAACATGGTCGTAACCGAGCTTTTCTTCCTTATCGACAATATAACGCTCGATGATGCGGCGGATTGTCGCGCCTTTTGGCAGCCACATCGGCAGCCCTTGTCCGACTTTCTGAGAGTTCATGAACAGGTTCAATTCTTTCCCGATTTTGCGGTGGTCACGCTCTTTCGCTTCCTCAAGCAGACGCAAATGCTCTTTTAAATCTTCTTTTTTGAAGAAGGCTGTTCCATAAATGCGCTGAAGCATTTTGTTGTCGCTGTTTCCGCGCCAATATGCACCAGCTACACTTAACAGTTTAAACTCTTTGATTTTACCTGTTGACGGGACATGGATTCCCCGGCAAAGGTCAAAGAAGTCACCCTGCTCATAAATAGAGACTTGCTCGTCTTCAGGGATGGCCTCAAGAAGTTCAATCTTATATTCATCGCCAACTTCTTCATACATTCTCTGAGCTTCATCACGGCTGACATCTTTTCTCACAACCTCAAGATTCGATTCAGAGATTTTCTTCATTTCTTTTTCAATCTTCGGCAAGTCCTCGGATGTAATGGAATGCTCCGTATCGATATCGTAGTAGAAGCCGCCTTCGATCACAGGACCGATTCCCAATTTCGCATCAGGATACAATCTTTTGACTGCCTGCGCCATCAAGTGGGCAGTACTGTGCCGAAGGGTTTCCAAAGCATCCTCATGGTCAGGTGTGACAATTTCAATTGCGCCGTCTTCTTTGATTGGCGTTCTAAGATCTATAAGTTTGCCGTTGATTTTGCCGGCCAATGCTTTTTTCTTCAGTCCTGAACTGATGGAAGAAGCAATTTCTTCAGTTGTTGTTCCCTTTGGAAATTCCTTTGCGTTTCCATCAGGGAAAGTGATTTTCAATGCTTCTGACATAATGATTTTCCTCCTTAATTAGTAAGTTTTGTCCAGTGATGGCGGCTTTTTTAGAAAATAAAAAAACCCAGCCCCTTCAATAAATGAAGGGACGAGGTTTGCTAAATTAGTTTCTCGTGGTTCCACCCAACTTCTCATTTGTTCATTAATGATGATTAATGAGTACAAATGACTCCGGATCATATAACGGCTGCTGCCGTCAACCAATACTGACGAACGATAAGCGGCGAATTTCCGCGTCGACTTCACTCGTTCGGCTCCTCACGTATTTAGATACGCTCCGGGCCTCTCTCCCTCTTCTCCTTGAACTTCTTGCTTCTCGTTCGTCAGAGATGGGGGGTCGCCGGCGAATTTCTGCGTCGACTTCGCTCGTTCGGCTCCTCACGTATTTAGATACGCTCCGGGCCTCTCTCCCTCTTCTCTTTGAACTTCTTGCTTCTCGTTCGTCAGAGATGGGGGGTCGCCGGCGAATTTCTGCGTCGACTTCACTCGTTCGGCTCCTCACGTATTTAGATACGCTCCGGGCCTCTCTCCCTCTTCTCCTTGAACTTCTTGCTTCTCGTTCGTCAGAGATGGGGGTTCGCGGGCGAATTTCCGCGTCGACTTCGCTCGTTCGGCTCCTCACGTATTTAGATACGCTCCGGGCCTTGTTCGTTTTCCTGGTTGAAGTTCAGAGGCGGTAAGTATTTCAATCGTATTGGGAAGTTCCAGCCGCTGCTTCCCTCTCTGTGAACCGTTTTTGAATACTTTTGTCCTCATCAAAACCTTGGTATATGAAGTTAATATGTAGGTAATTATAGTCGGTTAGATGAGGAAAATCAAGCGTATCGCTGCAAAATTTGCTATTCGTTGGCAGCATCCGGGATGGCTGGATGGACATTCCCCGGGAAAGCCGATAATGGCAGGATCCTGACCCGCTCTTCGAATATATTTTCTATGGTTCGAATCAATTTCAATTCGGGTTCACTGCAGTAAACATTGATCTGCTTTGGTGCCATTGAGAGCAGCGGGGCAATTGTATAAGAGTCTACATAGACAGGGTGGTTCGTCAAAAGCCTTTTATCCACAACACTGAACAATTCGTTTCGTTTCATCTCTTTCAATTCCGCGTTAAAAAACAATAAGTCACTGTTTGAAAAGTATAAATGAATGCAGGTTTGCTGTTCGTTTTTACTGGCCAGATAATCCCTAAGCATCTGGACAAACATCTGGTAGTCCTGCTCCAATTTATATTCATCTATAGCCTTTTCAACATACAAAACCATTCGTTCATGAAGGGCCTTCAGCCGAAATTTCACAAAGGAATCGAAATGGACCGGCTCATTATTCTCCATTAAACTAACCAGGTTTCCTTTAAGAAATTCGGTTTCATTCCAATCATTCATCAAACTGGTCAATTCCTCCCTGTCACCAGAGAGCATCTCACCAATGATTGTCAATATTTGTTCCTGTTCATGCGGATCTTTATAAAAGTAGTATTCCGCCAAAATATAGGAAGCCCATTCCAGCCGTTTGACATTCATAATGAAACAGAACAGTCCGTCTAAGATGTTTTGGTTATTCTGCTGCTTCTTAATTGAAACGATATAATGCTTTTGATTTTGAAAAAGAGTTTCGTGGAGCAACGTGGCACACGATTCTTTCTCTAAGAACTTTTGGAGATTTCTTGCGTCTCCATTTTGTTTGAAAATCATTTCAAACAAACCCGCTCCCCCCTTTAAAGCCAAATCCCTGATTTATATATATGGGGAGCTGGGACAAATTAGAAGTGGCTAGTCCGAAATTCATTCAAAAAGCATTTAAGATTTGCTGTGTATACAAATGAGATAGTATTTCTTCTGGAGTTATAAGTTGAACGGCCCCACCAGGCGGCTCACTGCACGCCACTTGGTGTCGGGCGCTTGGCAAGAAGAGGAGGAAATCAACTAATGATTTCCCTGCTTCCATATAAAAAAGCAGGAAATAATCTCCTGCTTCTATTCTCTCCTATTGGTTCCATCCAGCAGGACGGGCTTTGTCAGGTACTTGATTCTTTCCATAATACGAGCTGCCTTCATCTTTTCCTCTTCTCCCCGCTGGGAGTATGTCAGGTGATGCTTTAAGCCGTCATAATCAAAGTTTGAGGTGAAGAAGGTAGGGAGGTTCTCCAGCATGCGGAATTGCAGGATCGTCCCAAGTATCTCGTCCCTTACCCAGCTTGACATGGTTTCGGCACCTATATCATCCAGCATCAGTACGGGAGCCTTCTTGACAGCATCTAGCTTTTCATCCATTGAATGATCACTAAGGGACTGTTTCATCTCCCGGACAAACTCCGGCATATACACCAGAAGGGAGGAAACCTTATTTTCAGCAAGCTGATTAGCGATTGCTCCCAGAAGATACGATTTTCCGACTCCGAATTTCCCATGCAGATAAAGGCCCTTTTGAGCCTTGCCTGCTTCATAGTTCTCAACAAATTCATTGGCAAGGTCGACCGCTTCCAGCCTCCCCGGCGAATCAAGATCTATATTTGAAAATGAGGCCAGCAGTATATCTTTTGGTACGTAGAGGCTCTTTATAAGCTTCTCTGATCTTCGTTTCTCATCATCCATTTCTTTACGGGGGCAGATGTGATACTCAATATCAATCAGGCTCCCTCTGATGACAAGATGCGGATCATAGCCTTTCATCATGTTCCTGCATTGACCGAGGCTGGGACAATCGACACACTGCTTGCTTTGTGAGATGTATTCGTATAATTTCACCATGCTGTTATCAATCATTGTCCTCGTGACATTTCCTTGATTGTGTTCGAGGAAATGCTTAACATAGTCGTCCTGCAGAATCTCCCGCCTCATCTTTTCGTATCTTTCTTTAAAGGCCTGTGACCCGGCCAGTTTCTTCAGTGTATGGTTGATGGGTTCCACTCTTAGCCACCTACTTTCGATATTTCTTCAGCTTTTCTTCAAGCTTGCGTCTTTGTTCTTCAAATTCAGAGGTGCTTTGACCAGATTTTTCATCTTCCTCAGGCGGTTTTTCTTCAAACCAATCCGGAAGCTTTTCCGTTCGCACCGGTTTCTTGTAACTTTTCTTAGTATTCTCTTTTTTTCCTTCAGCCCACTCCAGATACTGTCTGTGTTCTTTTTTTGCAAGATTCATCGCTTCCTGTGCAGTCGTTACCTTCTTCCGGACCCAATGCGAAGCGATCTTCTCCATATATCCTTTTGTCAGCTTCATATCTGTCTTCAGCAGGACATACTGCAATAGGACATTAGTGACGCCTGTGGACAGTTTCTTCGAAAACATGACTTCCTCGATAGCCTTCAAATCACTTTTCGCCGGTTCGATTCCACCTGAGATATCTTTGAGAACATCTGTAGGGGATGTGATTTCCAAGTATTGGATCAACTCTTCTTCTTTTGACGCAGGCTGCTTATCGGAAGAGGCTTGGACCTTCTGGATTTTCGGCTGCAGATCAGGAAGGGGATCTCCCCCATTCTGAAGCTGATACCAATCCCTCGCCGCTTTCCTGAGTTCTTCGATATTGATATCATCATCTTCAGTTAAAGCGCTGAGTATCACATTTTTCATTTGCAGCGGATTTATACTGTACAGGCAGCTCAGCTTCGCGACAGTCTCTTTGACAGGTGCTGTAAAAGCCCGTCTAGGAACCATATTCTGCGAAAGCCCGGCAAGCAGAAGGTCGAAATCAAAGTCGATGGTATCGACCGGAACCCCTGCAGGACTCTGGGGATTTGTAAACTTTTGGCTGGAAGCCAGGGAGCTTTCCTTTTCTGCATCCTCATCAAGCAAGTTGATGGATTGACTTGAAGCGTAAACGTCCTGAAAGGACCTGGTGACTTCTTGATAGTCGGTATAGTCCGCTTCTTCATCACAGAAAAATTTCTTTAACCGATTAAAGTGAGTCTTACCGATTTTCCGAAAAAGATAGACATTCAGCATCCCGTCAGTAAAGAATTGCTGCGGTGAAAGAGGCGGCTGTACCTCATAGATAAACTCCCTGGGATCGCCTTCTTGTTTTACGTACGTTTTCAACAGCCCGATTCCTTCTAATTTCAAACGGGCTTGGTAAATATCCGGTAAATTGGAAGAAAGAAAATTCATCAAATGATAATGTGTAGACTGTTCCGAATTCAACCTGTATTCTTCTACTTCGTTTAATAATGTCATGTATAAACTGAAGCATACCGGTCCTATCAAGGGCTGGTACAAGAAGGTGACCGCTTTCCGTTCATATTCCTGGATGATGCCGTTTAAGCAAACCGTATACCGGTCGACAGGCTGAATTTTATTCCAATGATTCATCATTCTGCTCTCCCTTACCTTTCAAAAACAATGACTTGCAATAAAGAGAAAAAGAGCCAGGTTGTCCCTCAGCTCAAACAAAGTCAGTCTTTTTTTATTAAATCCTTTAATTCATCTATAAACACATTGATGTCTTTAAACTGGCGGTAAACCGAGGCGAAACGAACATACGCAACCTCATCCACCTTGGCCAGCCTGTCCATCACAAGTTCACCGATCTTTTCGGATTGAACCTCTGAAGAACCTTCATTTCTTAGTTCTTTTTCAATATCGCCGGTAATGCTGTCCAACGTATCCAGGGATACCGGGCGTTTTTCACACGCTTTAATAAGCCCCCTCAGCATCTTTTCGCGGCTGAATTCTTCACGTGTTCCTTCCTTCTTAACCACAATAAGAGGAAATTCCTCCACCTTTTCAAATGTGGTAAACCGGTAAGAACACACCTCACACTCACGCCTTCTCCTGATCGAGCGTCCTTCATCAACCGGACGGGAATCCACAACTCTGGTTCCATTATATTTACATGATGGACATTTCATAATATCAGCTCCGGTATTCATTGTAACAGTCGGACTGTTTCATTCTTACTCTACTTAAATAATATAAAATTGAGCCTGTATTCACAAGCTGGAATTTATACCCTTTTCAGTCTGCTGTCCAATACATTATAGTGAGAAATGATTTCCTGCCTCATTTTTGGATAGGAGCCCGGTATCTTCTTCTCGGCACTGATTTTAAAATCCACGGCTGACTCAAATGGTGCCACATTAATAGAAGTTACCACGATAAAATATCCAGGGAATCCTCTTTTTTCCGCCGTCACTTCACCGCGTTCCCTTGACTCGCCTATGACCTTGTAATCACTCGATGAAAACAAATCGAGCACAGCCTGGAAAACTTTATCCTGGGCAGATTTGTAATAATGTGTTTTCAGTTGCTTATCTGCAGTTGAATCAGATGTTTCGATGTCTGATTTAAATATAGTCATTATGGATGAAAATACTCCCAAGTTCTTTCCCCCGCGATCTTCATTAAGTCTCGCCAATTCTTTTCAGAGACTTTCATATATTTTTCCGAAAAACATTCCTGTACTTATTGTACCTAAATTCTTCAGTTAAAAAAAGCATTCACTTCTTAAAGAAGGAATGCAAATTGCTTTCTTGATAGCCAGGCATACCTTCAGCCTGAATAGAATCACCAGTCATCCAATGGGAATAACAACAATATTAACTAACAGAGCCTATATATAATGGCGGCTTTCGCATTTTTGTTGCTTTTGGAAAAATCCCAAGTGACGGATTTTCCCCTGCATTCCGAGATTTTACTCTCAATAAAGAAAGAGCACCACTTTTCTTTCCTGCTTACCATGGTTTTTACGGCGATTTACCAGGATATTATTTGAAATTCATATTGAATAGCAACAAAGTTTACGAAAAGAGCATAGAAAAAGAGCCGTTCTATTCGATAGAAGGCTCAGGATTTTTATAATGCATTCACTTTTGATTGTTTCACTTGGACAGGACCCATTCCGCGCGGCAGTTCGATATTTTCGCGTGTCTGCGCATTAAGGGCTTCTGCAATATAATCAGCAGCGATATTAGGATCAAGATCTCCGCATGTATATACATCAATGCTGGCATAACCATGCTCCGGGAAGCTGTGGATTGTCAAGTGAGATTCCGAAATGATCACCACTCCACTCACACCTTGTGGAGCAAATTTGTGGAAAGCCACCTCACGAACTTCTGCACCTGATTTCAATGCAGCATCTACAAACGTTTTTTCAATCTCATGAACATTATTCAACTTTTCAAAATCGCAACCCCATAATTCTGAGATTACATGTCTACCCATTGTTTCCATTTGTTGTTTCCCCCTTTGACATAATTTTTTTCGTCAAAATGAACCTATCCTTCGGCAACATAATAACTACCACGGGGGAAAGTTAGTCCGAAGAGGTCCTAACCCTTTAAGTAGTTAACAATTTATACAATTGCGTTCAAGAAGTTCACGAAAAATAGTATACTTTGTTTATTTCAGATTTGCAATAAAAAAAACAATTATTTTCCCGCCAAGAGGTTTTTAAAAATCAAGGAACTTGGAAGGCGCCTTCTTAAAGGATTTTTATCACTTACTATCTGATTATCCACCCGCTTCATCCTTTTTCAACATGTTCCCATCTGCACCCTTGATATGCGCTTTCCCAGAAGGGTATGTTCGCATATATTGTTGCTTTCGGAAATATCCCAGGTACCGGATTTTCCCCTGTATTCAAAGCTTTACTCCCAAAAAGAACGAGCAGCTCTTTTCTTTCCTGCTCACAGGGGTTTTACGGCGATTTACCAGGATATTATTTGAAAATTATATTGAATAGCAACAATGTTTACGAAAAGAGCCAAAAAAAAGAACCGGCGGAAATCCCGGTTCTTCTATAAGGTTTTATACGTTTACACTCGTTTTCATTTGCTGAGCAACATATTTTGCAAGGTCGACAACCCGGCAGGAATAGCCCCACTCATTATCATACCAAGCAAGCACCTTGACTTTGCGTTCGCCGATGACCATTGTCGAAAGCCCGTCAATGATGGCAGAATGAGGATTTGTATTAAAGTCAATGGATACTAGAGGTTCCGTCGTGAATTGCAGGATTCCATCCAGGGACCCTTGTGAAGCCGTAATCAATGCTTCATTGATTTCTTCAGCTGTTACATCCCTTTTTACATCAACAACCAAATCGACAAGAGATACATTCGGCGTCGGAACCCGCAGTGCCATGCCATGAAGCTTGCCCTTCAGTTGAGGAAGTACCAGCGACAGCGCTTTAGCAGCACCTGTTGTCGTAGGGATGATGGACTGGCCGCAAGCTCTTGCTCTTCTCAAATCTTTGTGGGGATTATCAATGTTCTTTTGGTCATTCGTATACGCATGGACCGTGGTCATCAGCCCATTTTCAATTCCAAACTGTTCATCGAGTACCTTTGCCACTGGCGCAAGACAGTTTGTTGTACAAGATGCATTGGAAATGATGTCATGCTCATCAATATTTAGAGCGCTTTCATTTACTCCCATAACAATCGTTACATCTTCATTTTTACCAGGTGCGGTCAGGATGACCTTCTTTGCACCGGCTTCAAGATGCAGGCTTGCTTTATCTTTGGAATTGAACTTACCCGTGGCCTCGATCACTATGTCAATCTCAAGTTCTTTCCAAGGGAGCTCCCTTGGATCACGGTTGCTGATCAATTTAACACGTTTATCATTCACAATGATGGCATTCTCTTCTGACGAAACATCAGCAGTGAATGTGCCATGATTTGTGTCATACTTTATAAGGTGTGCAAGAGTCTCCGCAGGATAACTTGCATTTATCGCTACAATATCAATATTCTCATCAAGAATCGCTTTTCTGAACACCATTCTTCCAATACGCCCAAACCCATTGATTGCAATTTTCGCCTTCATTAATTCGGCTCCCCTCTATATAAACGTTATACTGTTTGTGTGATTCAATTAGCAATAGTATAACATATTTATGAAAAAGTGGAATGATAAATTCG
Organism: Bacillus salacetis; assembly: GCF_003581585.1. Taxonomy (GTDB): domain Bacteria; phylum Bacillota; class Bacilli; order Bacillales; family Bacillaceae_B; genus Rossellomorea; species Rossellomorea salacetis. Next base: position 45,723 of record NZ_QXIR01000030.1, on the reverse strand, counting down.
CATATTTTAAATGATTAATTATTCAGAATCTTATGTCCTTGAAATAAAAAAAGAAGCCATTTCAGCTTCTTTTAGGGCACAAGATTCCAGTGGACAATCAAATCGTCCAGCTGCGCCAGTGTGCTTTCAATTGTCCCCCTGTTATCCAGTACAGCTTCAGCAAGCTCTTTTTTCTTCTCCAGCGGCATCTGGGATTCAATCCTGGCCAATGCTTCTGCCTTAGCCAGAGAATTTCGCTCCATCAGCCTGGTTAATTGGGTTTCCCTGTCAACATATACAACAATGGTTCTATCGACCATCCAGGATAAGTCACTTTCATATAGCAAAGGAATATCCATAATGACTGTGTTCTTTCCGTTATTGAATGCCATATCCTTCTCGGACAGCATCTGTGCCCTAACTGCAGGGTGAACGATACCGTTCAATTCTTTTCTCCGCTTTTCATCATTAAAGATAATATCACCAAGAGCCGCCCGGTTTAATGATCCATCGGACAGCAGAATTCCCTTGCCAAATGCCTCGATGATCCTTCCAAGCGCAGGTTCTCCAGGTTCCACGACTTTCCGGGCGGCGGCATCCGCATCCACTACCGAAAACCCCTTTTGAACAAGGAGCTTCGATACAGTGCTCTTGCCACTGGCAATCCCGCCAGTAAGGCCGATAATTGCCTTCATTTAAGTCATCCCTTTCTTCACATCAGAAGCGAAGCACGCCAATCAATATCAAGAGCACCCCCGGCAGAAAGGAAACTTTTTGTACCCAGCCCATGTGAGCGAAACTCTTGCCGATCTGTAAACCTGCCGACAAAAACACCACGCTCATGATCATGACCGTAAAGGCCAGCAAGAGGGGGGAATACCCCAATAATGCCGCACCGAGTCCTGCACCGAATGCATCGAGGGACAAAGCGAGCCCCAGCATAACAGCTTCCACTCCGGTAATGGTTCCTGATCTGTCAAAATCAGCCGCCGTCGGCCTTTTTAAAATATTTATGACGAGCCCGATCGATTCTATTTCAAAATTAAATAAGATTTTCTCTTCATCAATAGCATAGTCTTTTCCGGAACGAAAGAATTGCAAAAGGACAAAAGCACCAAGTGCAATTAAAATCAGTCCGCCGATTTTATCGGCAATTCCTTCCGGCAGGATATTTCCCGCTGCTCCTCCAATGGACATAGCAGCCAAAAGCGTGCCTGCAGAACAAAAGGAAATGATCACAATTGACCTCATCGGTATCCTCATCTTCCTCAGTCCATAAGTCAGCCCTGTACTGAAGCTGTCGAGACTGACTGCGAACGCAAGCATGAATAACAAATATGCTCCACTCATGTTGAAAAGCTCCTCCCCCGTACATCTAACAGTAGTGTTGAGAACCGGAAACCGATTCTGTCTCCGGCCATCCCCGTTACATTAAAAACTACGATAGTATATGGGGGGAGCTTATCAATTGTTAAGAGCTTTTGAACATTGTCAGTGCAGCGTTCAAGGTTTACCTATATGATTGCCGGGAACCTGCCTGAAAAAGGGCAAACATCACTTCTGGCAATTAGGGCAAAAGTGGGTTCCCCGGCCGGCCGTTACGTTCTTTTCAATCGGTTTGCCGCAGGTTCTGCATCCTTCGCCCTTTCGGCCATAGACAAACAGCTGCTGTTGGAACATGCCTATTTGTCCCTGGGAGTTCACATAAGACCTGATCGTACTCCCGCCTTGTTCGACCGCTTCACTCAAAGTATCCACGATTTCCTTATGAAGCTTTATCAATTCTGCTTTTTTTATCGACTTGGCCTTTCTGGCAGGATGAATACCGCTTCGAAAAAGGGCCTCATCCACGTATATATTTCCAAGTCCGACCAGGACAGTCTGATCCAGCAGCACTGCTTTGACAGCCCTTTCGGTTTTGGCAAGTTTCCCTGATAGGTAGCCGACGGTGAATCCCGGGGAAAACGGTTCCGGGCCCAGCTGTGATAAAGGCAGGCTCAATCCTTCTTCTCCCTTGGGAAACAAATGCATGGTACCGAATTTCCTGACATCCTTATACCTTAATTCCGATCCGTCTTCAAAGTGGAAGATGACATGGGTATGTTTATCGACAGGTTCCTCACCTGGAAACACCCCATAACGGCCTTCCATCCTGAGATGCGAAACAAGGGAGAAGTGATCCGTTTGCAGGACGAGGAATTTCCCTCTGCGGTCGACCCCCTGAATGGTTTCACCTTGCAGCGACACTTTAAACTCTTCCACTTCATCGGGAAGCTTGACCATCTTCGGCCAAAAAACAGATACACTCTTAATTCTCTTTCCAGTCACCAATTCCGCCAGGGTTCTTCTGACGGTTTCCACTTCCGGCAGCTCCGGCACTCAGATCACCCCAGTTTCATTATTTTGCATCATACCAAGTAGGTCCGTATGAATAATCCACTTTCAATGGAACATTCAGTTCTACTGCATTTTCCATTACATCAGGTACAATTTCTTTTAATCGCTCAATTTCTTCCTCCGGCGCTTCAAAAATTAATTCATCGTGCACTTGCAGAAGCAGGCGGGATTGAAGATTTTCCTTTTCAAGCCTTTCAGCCATATCGATCATGGCTTTCTTGATGATGTCAGCGGCACTTCCCTGGATCGGGGTATTCATCGCTGTCCTCTCAGCAAAGCTGCGGAGATTAAAATTCCGGCTCGTGATTTCCGGTATATATCTGCGTCTTTGCAGCAGGGTTTTGACGAACCCTTTCTGTTTCGCTTCGCTGATGATGTCATCCATATATTCTTTGACTCCTGGATAACTGTCCAGATACCTTTGAATGAATTCCCCGGCTTCTTTCCTGGTAATGCCCAAACTTTGGGAAAGGCCAAAGTCGCTGATTCCATAGACAATACCGAAATTGACAGCCTTGGCATGCCTTCTCATATTGGAAGTGACACTGTCTGCATCGACATGGAAAACATCCATTGCTGTTTTCGTATGGATGTCCATACCTTCATTGAAAGCATGGATCAGCTTTTCATCACCTGCAATGTGAGCCAGGACACGCAGTTCAATCTGCGAATAGTCGGCAGCGAACATCAGCCAATTTTTTTCAGACGGCACAAAGGCCTGTCTGATTTTCCGGCCTTCTTCCAGACGGATAGGAATATTCTGCAGATTCGGATCGGTTGAGCTGAGCCTGCCTGTTTGGGTCAATGCCTGATTAAATCGTGTATGGACTTTATGGCCGTCATCATGGACCACTTTTAACAGGCCTTCAATATAGGTGGACTGCAATTTACCGAGCTGTCTGTAATTCAGGATGTGCTCCACGATTTCATGCTTGGACTGCAGCTTTTCAAGAACATCTGCAGAGGTGGAATATCCCGTTTTCGTCTTTTTGATGACTGGCAGTTCCAGCTTTTCAAAAAGAACCACACCCAATTGTTTCGGCGAATTAATGTTGAAAACCTCACCGGCCAGTTCATGGATTTTCTTTTCCATCTCATCAAGTCGGTTTGCGAGCTCTTCCTTCATTTCTTTCAAACGATCCACGTCCACTGCGACACCCGTATACTCCATATCAGCGAGAATGATGGCCAGCGGCAGCTCCAGATCAGTAAACAGCTGATACTGATCATTTTCCTTTAGTGATTCTTCACATATGCTCTTCAGTTCATAAACTACATTCGCTTTTCTAGCGAGATGCTCTGCCAGTTTCTCTTCAGCCGGCACCTTCCGTTTGGCACCTTTTCCATATACCGCCTCATCTGATTCAATGGCAGAAGCACCGTGTCTTTTTGCAACAGAGGCAAAGTCGTCAGCGGATTCAGCCGGATTGAGTATGTAGGAAGCAATCAGCAAGTCGAAATCGACGCCGTTCAGTTTAATATCCTGGCGTCGCAAAGAGACGATGGACATTTTGGCATCGTATACGGATTTCTTGATGGATTCATCCGCCGCCCACTCTTTGAAAGCTTTGGAAGAAAGGGCCGTTTCCAGCGTAAAGAAGTAATTACCGGACTGATTTCTCATGCTGATTCCAACAATCTCACCGTTGAAATAATTATCTTCCATCACTTCAATATACAGAGAGGAGTCCTCTTTAAGATGCCCATCATTGATTTCAGTCAATATTTCAAAAGAAACATCCTGCAGATCCTGCTCTTCTTCCACTGTTTCTCCCATCTTCTCCAAAAGGGAGTTGAAGCCAAGCTCTTTGAAAAACTCTTTGAGCTTCTTATCGTCGCTTCCTTCATAGTTGAGTTCTTCTACAGTCACCTTTACAGGAGCCTCACGCAGAATCGTGGCAAGTTCTTTACTCATGACTGCCTGATCTTTGTTTTCCTCAAGCTTTTCCTTCAGTTTCTTTCCGCTTACTTCGTCAATGGAGTCCAGGAGCTTTTCAATGGTTCCAAACTGTTTCAGCAGCTTGATGGCCGTTTTCTCTCCTACCCCCGGCACTCCAGGGATATTATCTGAGCTGTCACCCATCAAACCTTTCATATCGATGATCCGGTCAGGGGTGATTTCCCACTTCTCCATGATGTGTTCAGGTGTATACATCTCAATATCCGTGATTCCTTTTCGTGTGATCCCAACCGTCGTTGTTTCAGAGCTGAGCTGTGTCAAATCCTTATCTCCGGAAATGATCTTCACCTCGTACCCGTCCTTCTCAGCCTGCAGGGAAAGGGTTCCGATAATATCATCTGCTTCATAATTCTCAAGTTCGTACCTTGGGATCTGATAGGCGTCAAGCAATTCTCTGATATAAGGAAACTGCTCAGAGAGTTCAGGCGGCGTCTTCTGCCTTCCCCCTTTGTATTCTCCGTATGTCTTATGCCTGAAGGTTGTCTTTCCTGCATCGAACGCGACAAGTATATGCGTCGGCTTTTCATCTGTCATGATCTTCTGCAGCATGGTGGTAAAACCATAGACCGCATTTGTATGTACCCCTTTATCATTGTTCAATAAGGGCAGGGCAAAAAAGGCACGGTACGCGATACTGTTACCGTCGATAAGAACTAATTTTTTCTTCATAATGAACCTCCCTGGTCATGGTTTTTGTCCGTTGAAAATACGACAAAAGAACCGCTATCTTTCCTTCATTCTATCATGTTCAGAATAGAAAGGAAAAATAACGGCCCTGTTCATGGCAGGCTTGCCAGCTTACGTATTTAGTTTGAATCTACTCTGTATAGCCTTGCAGCAGCTTGGCGTACGGAGAGTCGGATGGAAGGACCAGGACTGTTTCCCCATCAACGGTTTTTTTATACGATTCAAGCGTCCTGAATAACTGATAGAACTCAGGATCCTTGGAGAAGGATTCATTATATACCTTGGCAGCCGCTGACTCACCTTCTGCCCTGATGACATTGGCATCCGCCTTTGCTTTGGCGAGCAGTTCAGTGACTTCCCGGTCGGTATCTGCCATGATTCTCTGTTTCTGGGCATCTCCTTTGGAAAGATACTCCTGAGCGGTTTTTTCCCTTTCAGAAATCATCCGGGTATAGACGGAGTTCTCGTTTGCTTCAGGTAAGTCGGTCCGTTTCATTCTGATATCTGTTACTGCGATACCATAATTCCCTTTATCCAGAAGTTCATTCACTCTCTCGGTCACCCTGTCATTGAGGCTTCCCCTGGCAGATTTTTCATCATTGATGACTTCTGCATAGTTAAGCTTACCAAGCTCGGCACGTACAACCGAATAGATGAACTCTTCCATTCTTGTTTCTGCATTGATGACATTCCTTGCATTGGAAATCATCTTGATTGGATCTTCTATTCTCCAGACGGCATAATTATCGATCAGCATTCTTTTTTTGTCTTTTGTATTGATCTCTGCTTCGGAAACATCGTAGGTCATTTGATATTTTGGGAGGGTGGATACGGTCTGGATGAAAGGAATCTTATAATTAAGCCCTGGTTCCTCTTCAATCCGGACTACTTCACCAAACTGGCGTACAACCCGGTATTCCCCTTCCTTAACGATGAAAACATTCAGCAGTACCAGCAGCAATACAGCTATCACGGATATGAGGAAAATGCCAACCTTCGTGTACTTCCTCCATTCGATATCCGGCTTCTTCTTCTCATTTAAATTGGTAATATTGGAATCACTCATTTTCAGCATTCCCTTCTTGACCTTGGACAGGCTTCTCTTTTTCTAACGGGCGAATCGGAAAATATTTCATTGTGTTTCCTTCATCATTCATGATATAAACCTCTGCATCGGGTAAAACCTGTTCAAGAGTTTCCAAGATCAATCGCTGCTTTGTAATCTCCGGATTCCCTTTATATTCAGCATATAATTTATCAAAGACCGCTACATCCCCCCGAGCCTGCTCGATACGGGCAGCTTTATCCCCTGTCGCTCTGGAAAGGATTGCATCCTTTTCACCTTGTGACTCATTCAGCCTTTGATTCTGATATTTTTCAGCTTCATTGATTTTGGTATTCATGGTTTCACGAGCATCCGTTACATCAGTGAAGGCTTTCCGCACATCTTCGTTAGGAAGCTCAACGTCTTGAAGTTTGACTCCGGTCACTGAAACGCCGATATCATATTTTTCCACCAATGTTACGAGAAGATCCCTGACATTCGCTTCGATTTCTGCTTTCCCTGAAGTCAGCGCTTCATCAATTTCAGTGCTCCCTATGATGCTTCTCAATGATGAAGAAGTTGCATCGTAGAGAATTTCTTTAGGATCTTCTGCATTGAATAAATATTTTTCCGGATTCGTAATTTTCCACTGAACAACTAAGTCAGCCAGTACAATATACTCGTCACCAGTGATCATCTTCGTTTCTTTAGGAAACTCAGTGATTTCACCGTCTTTTTCTTCATAGCCAAATTGGAGGCTGTATGTTTCCTTTGATAATTTTTCTACTGTCTGAATCGGCCAAGGCATCTTGAACTTCAAGCCGGATTCTGTAATTGTCTGACCGGCCTCCCCAAATGTCAGGACGACAGCCTGGTCGGATTCATCGACAGTAAACCAGGATGTGAACAGAACCAAAATCAGTATAACAGCTCCTGCCACCAGTCCCGTAACCTTATAAATTTGCTTCAGGCTCATTTCCATTCCCCTTTCAATCTCGATACCTTCTATACGGGCTGGATAACAAAAAGGTTTCAATTATATTACAATAATGAAAACCAACAGCCTGTTTTGATAGGTTTTTCTTCCATAAGGTAAATGGCTCATTAGGACCAATAGAGACAAGGGAATGACTGATTGAAAGGAATGCATAGCAGAAGTGGACTGGGGTGTGCCGATTCTCATGAGATAAAGAAATGCCGCCTGCCCCTTGAAAAGATGCTGACTGATCACAGGGAGGAGCCGGAAAGCACGCATGGTGAGGCGGGAATGCAGCTGATCAGAATGATGCAGCACCCCCCTGTGGAGAATTACGTCTATTCCGCACTTCCTGGCTCCTGCCTCCTCATTGAAAACCAAATAGTACCTAATACTGAACAATTGCTAATCAAAACTGCACCACAGGAAAAAAAGCTGGTGCTAAGATAAGGGAAAAAGGCAAGTGAGGATAACACAATAATAGAAAAAGGTGAGAACGGGGTCAGTTCTCACCTTTTCATGGCTCCTTGGATGAAGGGGTTTTCACTTAGTATAGTAACACCCTTTTATTAAGCTTCATTGAAAAAAATGTAAAGCTTGTGTAAAGTTGCTTTTTTTCTCAATAATCTTTCTCCCAGCTGTCCACAGGAATCTTTTTCGGCAGGGTTACAGTGAAGGCAGTGCCTTCTTTGACTTTACTTTCCACCTCAATAGTTCCTCCGTGAGCCTCTATTAAATGTTTAACTATGGCCAGCCCGAGTCCGGTCCCGCCGGAGTCGCGGCTTCTTGCCTTATCAACCCTGTAGAACCTTTCAAAGATCCGCGGGATTTCCTTTTCTTCAATCCCGATGCCGTTGTCCCGGACTTCAATGACCACACTTGAAGCAGTACGGCTTATATAAACGGAGACTTCTCCGCCTTTTGGAGTATAGGTAAGGGCATTTCCAATCAAATTGATGAAGACTTGTTTGATCCGGTAACTATCCACCTCTGCCATCGCAGCCTCACCTCTATGAAGCGTAAGCTGAACATCCTTTTTATCCGGCTTATTCTCTAGGATCGCCTTCACTTCTTCCAGTATATCCCCTATATCGGCCTCTGCTGCATTAAGTTCAAACCCCTGCTTTTCCATTTTCGAAAGATCAAGCAAATCAGTAATCAATGATTGAAGCCTGTCGCTTTCACGCAAAATTATATTCAGGAACATCTCCAGTGTTTCTTTATCCTCCATCGCCCCGTCCAATAGCGTTTCACTGAACCCTTTAATGGAGGTAATGGGAGTTCTGAGCTCATGGGATACATTAGCGACGAAATCCTTCCTCATCTGCTCCAGCTTCTTCAATTCGGTGATATCATGAAAGACCAGCACAATTCCTTTCCACTCTTCCTTCATGCCGATTATAGGGGCACCGTAGACCTCAAAATGCCTTCGTTCAATCTTTAGAGGAAGAAGCAGCTGTTTTCGGATCTTTTGCTCTGTCATAAATATTTCTTCAACTAATTTATTCACTTCAGGAAATGTGATGAGGTCGTAGTAGCGTTTATTGTTAGTGCGGTCAGAATCTATGGCAAAGAACTCGTTGAACGCCTTGTTGGTCAACACAGCATATCCTCGGTGATCAATCAGTAGCAGGCCGCTTCCCATGTTTTCAATGAGTGTGGTCAAACGGTTCTGCTGGATTTCTTGTGCTGAAGTCATATCCTGTAAGTTCCTGGCCAATATATTGATGGATGTACTCAACATGCTGGTTTCATCCATCCGGTCCTCGTATGTTCTTGCCCGGTAGTTCCCTTTTGCAAGCTCCATCGCCACCTGTGTTGCAGAATCAATCGGTTTCGTATAACGCGAGGTGATCCTGGTACCCAGCATTATGATGACAACCAGTGCAAGGCCGAGGGATATGGATAAAACTGTCCAAATCTGCTTGTAACCCGCAATCAGTATATCTACACGGGAACTCAATATTAACAACGAAGAATCCTCATCGCCTTCGAGAGGCTGCCAGTAGTAGACAACATCACTTCCGTTTTTCATCAAGGTGTTTTCTTCCCGGCTGCTGCTCCAATCTTTCGTGATTCCTGAAATGGCACTGCTTTGCTTTTCCTCATCAATATCAGAAAAAGGTCCGCTGTCCTTAATGATTCGGCCATCTGCACCGGTAATTGTGACCCGGATATCCAGCAGCCTGCTGATCTCTTCTATCTGTTCATTTGAAACGGCTTCAGGCTGCCGGCCGGTTATGACCTCATTTACAACCAGCTTTGCTTCTTTCTCAATCCTGTTATTGAAAGATTGAAGATAGTAGCTCTTGAACATCTGGCCCAGAAGGACACCAAGACAGACAAGCACCACAATAATCAACATGATAAGGGCAAACAAAAGCCTCGATCTGAACCTGATCATGAACCTTTCTGCTCTTCCAGCTTATAGCCAAGGCCCCTTATCGTTTTGATATAAGCCGGCTTCTTTGTATTTGTTTCGATTTTCTCCCTTAAGTGGCTTATATGTACATCGACGATCCTAGTATCGCCTGCAAAGTCATAATTCCAAACTGCACTAAGCAGCTGGTCACGGGTCAGTACCCTGCCGCGGTTTTCAGTAAGGTACAACAGCAGTTCAAATTCCTTCGGAGTCAGCTCCAACAAATCTTCTTCAAAGTAAGCCTCATATTGCTCAGGATAGACCTTCAGTTCTCCTACTTGAAGATAATCCTTTTGTTCTGACCGCAGGTGTTCGGCTGCATCGATGACTGCCTGGCTTCTGCGCAGGATCGCCTTTACCCTTGCCATTACTTCCCGCGGGCTGAACGGTTTAGTCATATAATCATCTGCGCCAAGTTCAAGTCCTAATACTTTATCGAATTCATCATCTTTGGCGGTAAGCATTAAGATCGGTATCATCACTTTTTGCTGTCTAATTTGTTTACATACTTCAATTCCGTCAATTTTTGGAAGCATTAAATCAAGGATCATTAAATCAGGAAGCTCTTCCAAGGCCAAATCCCTGCCTTCTTCACCGTCATAGGCTGTGATTACCGTATAGCCTGCCTGCTCAAGATTGTACTTAAGCAGCGTGACAATGGACTGCTCATCATCAACTACAAGAATCTTTTTACTCATAAAAGTGTTCCTCCGTATACCTGTATTAAAAACCCCGTCATCCAAAAATATTTAATTGTGATTTTATTATAATATAAACAATCCCTACATTCCCATACCAATCGCTCAATTCCCCTGAAGTTCCTTCGATCGAGCCTTGTAATTGACAAAAAAAAGACCAACCGGCATCCGGTCAGTCTGATTCTGCTATTTAAAAATTTTCAAGTGCATTGCCGTTCATTTTCTCAAGCTTATGTGGCGGACAAACTTCAATCGAGCCACTAATGACTGTCTCTTCCTGCTCATTCGTTCCAATTACATCAACTGTAACCAGGTGACTTCCGCTGTCTATATTCTTCACTTCAAAGAGAAATTGGATGGTATCATAATGGTAAACAGGCTTTGGAAACTCAAGTACCTGTTTCATGATATGTGAACCCGGGCCCGGCAAATATTTAGAGATTGCTGAACTGATGATCCCGGTCAGCATAACCGCAGGTACCAAAGGTTTCTTGAATGGAGTCTGTGATGCATAGTCATGCTGTATGTATAAAGGATTCGCATCATTGGTCAATCCAAGATACAGCAGCAGATCTTTGTCTTCGATCTTTTCTGTCAATGTCAGCTTTTCACCAACTGATATATCTTCAATCTTTCTGCCCGGCTTTCGTTTTTTACCTAATAACATGCTGGCGCACCTCCGTTGTAACCGTTTACAATTAAGAATAGAAAAAATACTCTTTATTGTCTGTCTATTTATATAATACCATTTATAGTATGACCTTACAAAGAAGAAATTTTCAAAGATACTCAAATTAGTTCAATATAATGGATGAATCATCATGTATTGTTACTATATGGATTCCCGGTTCATTTCCAAATCACGTGTCCTGCTTCGGAGACGGGCATCGGAATCGAAAGTGGAAGTCCTTCATAAGAAAAGAGCATACTGCTATTTTTCATCTGAACGATTCTATTTTCTCTACATTGGCCCCTTCCTTTTTACTAATCCCAAGAAAAGAAACCGAATCCAAGCAATCGGATTCGGTTTCTTTCTTCTAGTATTATTCTTATTTTAAAACGTCCATTACATTTTTGACAGAGTCTGCCGACTTGGATAGTGCTGCTTTTTCCTCTTCTTCCAATTCAAGCTCGATAATCTGCTCAAGGCCATTGCCGCCAAGAATCGTCGGTACACCAAGGTAGATTCCTTCGAAACCGTACTCTCCTTCCAGATATGCAATAGCAGGGATAACACGGCGCTGGTCTTTCAAAATCGCTTCCACCATTTGAACAAGGGAGGCAGCAGGAGCATAGTAGGCGCTTCCGTTGCCTAAGAGGCCGACGATTTCCCCGCCGCCTTTCCGTGTGCGTTCCACAATGGCATCCAGCCGGTCCTTTGATATCAATTTTTCAAGCGGGATCCCGCCTGCATAGGAATATCGAACAAGCGGAACCATGTCATCCCCATGGCCTCCCAAAACAAAGCCTGTTATGTCCTTAACTGAAAGATTCAATTCCTGTGCAACAAATGTGCGGAAACGAGCAGTGTCCAATACCCCGGATTGGCCGATCACCCGATTTTTTGGGAATCCTGATTCTTTGAATACAGTGTAAGTCATCGCATCAACCGGGTTAGTCAGAACAATGATGATACTTTCAGGAGAATACTTGACAATTTCCTGGGTTACGGATTTCATGATTTTTTGATTCGTCTGAACCAGGTCATCACGGCTCATGCCTGGCTTGCGGGCAATACCAGCCGTAATGACTATGATATCTGAATCCTTTGTATCTTCATAGTTCGAAGTGCCGGTAATCTTCGCATCGAATCCTTGGACCGGTCCGGCTTCTTCCATGTCCAGAGCTTTGCCTTTTGTAGGATCTTCCATTTGTGGAATATCCACCAGCACGACATCTCCCAATTCCTTCTGTGCGAGCATCAAAGCTGTAGTAGCCCCTGTGAATCCTCCGCCGATAACTGAAACTTTCTTACGTCTGATAGCCAAAAGAACCGCCCCCATTTATTAGTTTTGAACAGAATCGGCTTGCATAAATGCAAGCCGATTCATATCATTCCAAGAATGGAATGGTTATTACATATTTTCGATCAATGCTGTACCGAATTCAGAACATTTAACTTCTGTAGCACCATCCATAAGACGGGCAAAGTCATATGTCACAACTTTGGAAGCAATCGTTTTTTCCATTGATTTTGTAATCATAGTTGCAGCTTCAGTCCAGCCAAGGTGTTCAAGCATAAGTACACCGGAAAGGATGACTGAAGATGGGTTTACTTTATCTTGTCCAGCATATTTAGGTGCTGTACCATGAGTTGCTTCGAAGATCGCATGTCCTGTATCGTAGTTAATATTTGCTCCAGGAGCGATTCCGATACCACCTACTTGTGCAGCAAGTGCATCTGAGATGTAGTCGCCATTCAAGTTCATTGTAGCTACAACATCAAATTCTGCAGGACGAGTCAGGATCTGCTGAAGGAAAATATCAGCAATGGCATCTTTCACGATGATTTTGCCTGCTGCTTCTGCTTCGGATTGTGCCTGGTTAGCTGCATCTGTGCCTTTTTCATCCTTGATGCGGTCATATTCAGCCCATGTGAATACTTTCTCGCCGAATTCTTTCTCAGCAAGCTCATAACCCCAGTTCTTGAAAGCACCTTCAGTAAACTTCATGATGTTTCCTTTATGTACAAGGGTTACGGATTTGCGGCCTTCTGAGATTGCATAGTTGATCGCAGCACGGACAAGGCGCTGTGTTCCTTCTTCAGATACTGGCTTGATGCCGATACCGGAAGTTTCAGGGAAACGGATTTTGTTTACGCCCATTTCATTTTGAAGGAAGGAAATCAGCTTCTTCACTTCATCAGAACCTTTGGCATATTCAATGCCCGCATAGATATCCTCTGTATTCTCACGGAAGATGACCATGTCAGTGTCTTCAGGACGCTTTACAGGGGAAGGCACACCTTCAAAATAACGGACAGGACGCAGGCAGGTGAACAAGTCCAATTCCTGGCGAAGAGCAACGTTCAATGAACGGATTCCGCCTCCGATTGGTGTAGTAAGAGGTCCTTTGATTGCGATGAAATATTCGCGTACCGCGTCAAGTGTTTCGCTTGGCAGCCATTCGCCAGTTTGATTATAAGCTTTTTCACCAGCCAATACTTCTTTCCAGACAAGCTTGCGCTCACCATTGTATGCTTTTTCAACTGCCGCATCTAATACGCGTGAAGCAGAAGCCCAGATATCAGGACCAGTTCCGTCACCTTCAATGAAAGGGACGATTGGATTGTTTGGCACATTCAAGCTGCCGTTTTCAACAGTGATTTTTTGACCTTCAGACATACTATTACCTCCAAGTTCATGATTAAAGGGACTGATAAAGGGTATGAATACCCTTGCAATCAGACCCATTATTATAGTTGACAGAAAAGGCAGGGCTTTCTGACAGCAAAGCCTTTTCCATTGTCATTACACCAGATATTCAGCTATTTGTAAAATATTAACCGCGTTTTTCTACAGGGATATATTCCTGTTTTCCCGGACCTGTATAATCTGCACGAGGACGGATCAAGCGGTTGTTGGAGTACTGCTCAAGGATATGGGCAAGCCATCCTGATACCCTGCTGACTGCAAAGATCGGTGTAAATAGATCATGGTCGATGCCAAGGCTGTGATAAACAGAAGCAGAATAGAAGTCAACATTCGGCGGAAGGCCTTTTTCAGATGTCACGATTTCTTCAATCTTCGTTGACATTTCATAATATTTGCTTTCGCCCCTCAGTTCAGTCAGCTTCTTGGACATCTCTTTCAAATGTTTCGCCCTTGGGTCACCCTGCTGGTAAACACGGTGGCCGAAGCCCATGATTTTTTCTTTGTCAGCAAGCTTCTGGCGGATCACAGAATCAACATTATCCACTGAACCGATCTCAGTAAGCATCTTCATCACCTGTTCGTTGGCACCTCCGTGAAGAGGGCCTTTCAAAGCGCCGATTGCAGCAGTCACTCCGGAATATACATCAGATAGAGTGGCCACACAGACACGCGCTGTAAAAGTGGATGCATTCAATTCATGGTCCGCATGAAGGACAAGAGCTTTATTGAACGCTTCAACTTCGATATCAGCAGGTTCATTGCCTGTAAGCATGTACAGGAAGTTAGCAGCGAAACCAAGGTCGGTTCTTGGAGCGATCGGTTCTTTCCCACTGCGTATGCGCGCGAAAGATGTAACGATGGTAGGGATCTTCGCTTGCAATCGAACAGCTTTGCGGAAGTTCGCTCCTTCTTCCATTACATCCGCTTCCTCATCATATAACCCCAGCAATGATACTGCAGACCTCAGGGCAGCCATTGGGTGAACTTCTTTAATTGGATACATATTGAAGTGCTCGATTACTTCTTTAGGCAGTGCTGCATTCTCTGCCAAGTCCTTTTTCAGCTCTTCAAGTTCTGAAGCTGTAGGCAATTTAAGGTTCCATAATAGATAGATGATCTCTTCAAAGCTGGCATTGTTTGTTAAATCATCGATGTTATAGCCTACATATGTAAGGGTGTCATCAATGATGGAACTGATTGATGAAGTAGTAGCTACAACACCTTCTAATCCACGGGTTGTTGTCATTTAAAAACCTCTCCTTTATCTAAATTTCGCCAGTTGTCCACTAAAGATGAACTATTTCCTAAGAGATACAAGTCTCTTGAAAAAAGGCTTGTTTAAAAAATAACTATAAATGTAATTAAACAAACGCTATCGAGCGCTCGCTCAACATAGTACCGCACACCCGCCAAGGGATTTCAGGATAAACTTGAAATTCGAATTATGGGATGCGCTTTCATTTTCTATTATAAACAATTATCTGACTTTTGTGAATGAAAACGAATTAATTTCTCTATTAATTATTTTATTAGAAAAATAAACTCCCCTTCTTCTTTCCTTATCGTAACATAATATTTCCATTAATTCGAATCCTGGCTGTTTTGGCGAGTTCATGCCAGTAACCTATTGTGATATAAGGGTTTACACAGAACCGAATGAGGGTACTATCTTTCAATTAAATATCAATTTGACTGTGGATGATAGTATAGAGAGAAACTATTTAATTTCCATAGTTTCTCAATACCTTTTTCCAAGTATACAACAAGGAATTGAAAGAATATGCAGGCATTACTCATGAATCTGGTCTTCCTATTCAGTACTAAACATATAAGTACATATAAGATATAACAGAATTCCTTTGTAAACGGGAAAGATAGAGCTGTAGCCCGCTTGAGAGAAAAAAGCTTCAATAGCTGAAGGATAACCATGCTCCAAGGGATTTCAAAAGAATTATTTATGCGAAAACAGCCTTTACTGATGAATCTTTCTTTCATGAAAGCGCCCAACTAAAATATAATAGAGATATATCGTTAATAATGGCAGGGGGGAAATGAATGAATCTAGAATTTCTTTACCGCTGCTTGCGATTTTTGTTTGTTGCAGCAGTAGTGATATTGACAGGGATTGCTATCTACTATATCTCAAAAGTGACATATCCATTCATCATTGCTTTAGTAATTGCCCTTCTAATTAACCCAATCGTGAACTTTCTGGAGGGAAAAGCCAAGATGCCTAGGGGATTGGCTGTGGCGATTGCACTCATACTGATCATAGCTGTGTTCATCGGCCTCATTACATTGCTGATAACAGAAATCGTATCCGGCGCCAACTACCTGGCAGATGTGGTCCCACGGCATGTCGATACCCTGGTGGAGTATTTTGAAAACTTCGTTGCAGGACAAGTCATCCCGTTTTATCATCAAATCAGCGGGCTGTTCAAAGACTTGGAAGCCGGCCAGCAAGGAGCAATCCTGGAGAACATCCAGGCAGCTGGCGAAAGGATTGCATCCTCTGCAGGAGATTTCCTGCAGAACTTCTTTCAGAAACTGCCCAATCTCGTATCGTGGATCCCAAATGCGGCCACAGTGCTGATTTTTTCTGCACTGGCAACTTTCTTCATCAGCAAAGATTGGTACCATCTCTCGGAGAAGTTCTCCAGATATGTTCCTGTTAAAGCTGCCGCAAGCGGCAGGAGGGTCTTTCACGATTTGAAGAAAGCTCTCCTGGGCTTCATCCGTGCACAGTTCACATTAGTTTCAATTACAGCCGTGATTGTGCTGATCGGACTTTTGATCCTAAGAGTTGATTACGCCATCACTATCGCACTGGTCAGTGGATTAGTGGATATCCTACCTTATCTGGGGACCGGCGCCGTCTTCATTCCGTGGATCATCTACGAGTTGATCATGGGAAACATCGGACTGGCTGTCGGCTTGGGAGTACTCTATCTCATCGTTGTGGTCCAAAGGCAGATCATGGAGCCTAAAGTTTTATCCTCCAGCATCGGACTGGATCCATTAGCAACTTTGATCGCCCTTTTTGTAGGATTCAAGCTCGTCGGTTTTCTAGGCCTTATCCTCGGGCCTGTTACCCTCGTGATTCTATCCACACTGCGAAATGCCGGAGTGTTCCATGATTTATGGATTTTCATTAAAGGAAAGCCCGACATAAAACAATGAACGGTTCACGACTTTTCAGAAAGGTTTTACTATTATGTGAGTTACATTAAACTTTTAACTGCTTTTCTGAGATTCTGTGGATTTTTATTAGTTTGGAACTATTATTGTCAATACTCTTGATTATCTTGAAATTACCTTGGTCTCCGGCAACCGGCTGGAGACCTTTGATTTTACTGCTGCCTCCAACTTGGACTCCGCTAGAGCTTATTTCTTATACGTTCCTCTCTTTTAAACTCTAAACACACTCCAGGCACCTTTTCCTTCTGCTGGCCTTCCTCTTTTCACTCCTATGGCCTTTCAACGCACAAAAAAGCTCCGTTCATAGAACGAAGCTTCTGAATACTATCGATAGATTATAACATTACCGTTGTTAATCCATCTCCTGAATAATCTATAGATGAATGGTTTGATCATTTTCCTTGTCTGCGGAAACAACAGCGTGAAGCCTAAAGCATCTGTGATGAAACCAGGTGTAAGAAGCAATACTCCCCCTACCAGGATTGACAGACCATCCACGATGACATCTCCGGGAAGCTGGCCGGTCCTGATTTGGTCCTGTACATTCCTTATGGCTTGAAGGCCTTGTTTCTTTGCCAGATAAGCACCCAGAATACCTGTGGCAATGATTAATAGTATTGTTGCGGGTACTCCAAATGCCTGCCCCGAAAGAATTAAAAGCCCGATTTCAAGTGCAGGCACTATGATTAAAAACAACATCATGTATCTCATATATTCCGATTCCCCCATTTCTTGGACAACCTATAACCATTATATCATATGAATTCAAATCAGGCTGATGCCCGCCTGCGACAACTTTTCAACAATTAAAGAAAAAAGTGATGCCTCAAAGGAGAGACATCACTTTATCAAACAGGATATATTCATTACAATACGCTTGCATGTCCGTCGTAGATGACGCCTCTGGAGGAATCAACCGTGATTTCCTGGCCATCCTTCAAAATGGACAGTGCATTTTCCACTCCGACGATGACTGGGATGCCGATATTGATCCCAACGACCGCAGCGTGGCTTGTAAGCCCGCCTTCTTCTGTAATCAATGCGGAACACTTCTCGAGGGCCGGAACCATTTCCTTGTCGCTTCCGACAGTTACAAGAACGGAACCAGGCTGTACTTTCTCAATGGCTTCTGCAGCATTTTTCGCGATCACTGCTTTTCCATATGCTGTCTTGCGGCCGATCCCCTGGCCTTTTGCAAGGATATCGCCGACAACATGGATCTTCATGAGATTCGTTGTACCGGACTCTCCGATTGGAACACCAGCCGTGATGATGATGCGGTCACCATGGGTAATGACACCTGAATTCACGCTTTCCTCAACGGCCATTTCCAGCATTTCATCTGTAGTGGAAACCTTCCTGCCCATTTGAGAATGCACTCCCCATACCAGAGCAAGCTTGCGGGATACAGAATCATTAGCTGTCACAGCAATGATAGGTGCTTTAGGACGGTACTTAGAGATCATGCGGGCTGTATGGCCGCTTTCTGTCGGAGCGACAATCGCATTGACGGATAAGTTAATAGCCGTATGGGCGACGGATTGTCCGATTGCATCCGTCATATTATGGCCTGTGTCTTTGCTTCGCGTTGACAGGATATCTTTGTAATCAAGTGCTGTTTCTGCACGGGAGGCAATATTATGCATCGTTTGAACGGCCTCTGTCGGATAAGCGCCAGCAGCAGTTTCACCTGAAAGCATGATTGCATCCGTCCCGTCAAATATGGCATTTGCGACATCACTCGCTTCAGCTCTCGTAGGACGGGGATTGCGCTGCATGGAATCAAGCATTTGAGTAGCAGTGATGACAGGTTTGCCCAAAGCATTACATTTTTTAATCAACGCTTTTTGTACAAGCGGAACTTCTTCAGCGGGGATTTCCACTCCAAGGTCGCCGCGGGCTACCATCAAACCATCGGAAACTTCCAGTACTTCGTCGATATTATCGACACCTTCCTGGTTTTCAATTTTAGGCACGATTTGAATGTTTGCAGCATTATTTTCCTCGAGCAGCTGACGGATTTCCAATACATCGGAAGCACGCCTTACGAAGGAAGCAGCGATAAAGTCAACACCCTGTTCGATTCCAAACAGGATGTCATTGGCATCCTTGTCAGTGATTCCAGGCAGGTTGACTGACACTCCGGGAACATTGACACCTTTTTTGTTTTTCAGTGTACCTGAGTTAAGTACTTTCGTCCTGATCTCTCCGGCTCCTTTATCTAGGGAGATGACCTCAAGACCGATCAGCCCGTCATCCAAAAGGATCTTGGAACCAACGTGTACATCATCAATCAAATTTTCATAAGTAATGGAGAACTTTTCAGTCGTTCCGAGAACTTCTTTCATCGATACAATGATTTCTGTACCTCTCTCAAGCTCGATTGCGCCATTTTCCATGTTGTTGGTACGGATTTCAGGACCCTTTGTATCTAAAAGGATACCGACAGTCTTCCCTGTATTTTCAGAAGCTGTCCTGATGTTCTTAATCCTTGCCCCATGCTCTTCATGGTCACCATGTGAGAAGTTCAAACGGGCCACATTCATTCCTGCTTCAATCAATTCTGTCAATTTTTCTACCGATTCACTTGCGGGTCCGATAGTACATACGATTTTAGTTTTTCTCATTTCTACATGCCTCCTGGATATTTCCTGTCATTTTAAGCTGCTTGCCGGCTCTATTAGATGGACAATTCTTTAGAAAGTTTGTACATATTCAAATCTAGCACATGTTCCTTAGCCAGTGCTTCAATGATATCATAATCAACCAATTGATTTTTCTCGATTCCCACTGCTCTTCCGCCTCTGCCTTCCGCAAGCAGATCAACTGCATGGGAACCCAGGCGGCTGGCAAGCACACGGTCAGATGCCGTTGGCGAGCCCCCTCGCTGGATATGACCCAGTACGGAAACACGGGTTTCCAGATTTGTTGCTTCTTTAAGTTTGGCAGCAAATTCATTACCGCTCATGACTCCTTCAGCGACGATGATGATACTGTGCTTCTTGCCACGTTCCTGTCCTTTTTTCAAACGGCTCGCGATATCTTCCATATCATGATTGTCCTCAGGGATAAGAATCGTCTCTGCTCCGCCTGCAAGTCCAGCCCAAAGTGCGAGATCACCGGCATTCCGGCCCATGACTTCTACAATGAACGTCCTTTCATGTGAAGTAGCTGTATCACGGATTTTATCGATGGCATCAATGACTGTATTCAAGGCTGTATCGAACCCGATCGTGTACTCCGTTCCGGGAATATCATTATCAATTGTGCCCGGCACTCCCACACAAGGGTAACCGAGTTCGGTCAGTGCTTTCGCTCCGCGGTAAGAACCGTCTCCCCCTATTACAACCAAACCTTCGATTCCGTGCTTCTTAAGCTGTTCTATGCCCTTTTGCTGTCCTTCTTTTGTCTTGAATTCCTCACAGCGTGCAGTATAGAGCATGGTGCCTCCGCGATGGATGATATCACCTACGGAACCGAGCTCCAGCTTTTTGATGTTTCCGTTGATCAAGCCATTATATCCTTGATATACTCCATATACTTCGATGCCTTGATAAATAGCCTGTCTGACCACTGCCCGTACCGCAGCGTTCATACCCGGAGAATCTCCGCCGCTTGTCAATACACCTATTCTTTTCATAAGTAACCACCTCTTATATGTCTTTATGTATAGTAAATTTGTTTTGAGCTTTTTGGAGAGCAATAAAGAAGAGTTTCGGGGATACAAAATCAACACTTATTATTATAGGCAAAATACCTAGGGATTATTTCTAAAATAACATGAAGATTGGCTGCAAACAACGAATATAGAGCCTCAGGCCAAAAATACGAAATGTTCACACTAATGAAAGCGTTTAACTGTAAAATAATGCGTTTTCACCATCGCTGTATTGGTTTTTCCCTGCTAGGAAAACAGTCTCGTTTCGTCATGCTCCCATTCATCATACGGATCCTGTAAGTTTCACCCTGAACATCCGGATCTCCCGGACAGTGCCGCTGAAAATCCAGCTTCAGGACCGCACCATCCAAATTAATCCCCGCCCTTAAAGAGCAAAAGCGTGGAAAGGCTCCACGCTTAAGAATTTACCCTAGTATGCTCATCTAAAACAGTATATTCACCCATTAGTTTATATTTTTCATAACGCCCTTGAATTAACTGTTCTGAAGTCTGGGGCACAAGCTGCTCCAGAGAGGCTTTAAGGACTTCACCGATGTTCCCGGCCTGCTCCTTGACATCCTTATGGGCGCCGCCCTTTACCTCAGGGATGATTTCATCAATGATTCCCAGTTCCTTCAAATCAGGAGCAGTGATTTTCATTGTTTCAGCTGCCCTTTTAGCCTGAGTAGAGTCCTTCCAAAGGAGTGCTGCTGCACCTTCCGGGGATATAACTGAGTAGGTGGAGTTCTCCAGCATATGAATATGATTCCCGACACCCAATGCAAGGGCTCCGCCGCTTCCGCCTTCTCCAATCACAATACAGATTACCGGGACACTCAATCCTGCCATTTCAAACAAGTTCCGTGCGATGGCTTCACTCTGCCCGCGTTCCTCTGCGGCTTTTCCGGGATAAGCACCTTTTGTATCAATAAAGCAGATAATCGGCCTGCCAAACTTATCTGCCTGCTTCATCAGCCTGAGGGCTTTACGATAACCTTCCGGATGAGGCATCCCAAAGTTGCGGCGGATATTTTCTTTCGTATCCTTTCCGCGCTGGTGGCCGATGACTGTTACAGGAAGCCCCTTGAATTTAGCTATCCCTGACACAATGGCTTCATCTTCTCCATATAGGCGGTCCCCATGCATTTCATGGAAATCGGTAAAAAGAAGACTGATATAATCCAATGTGGTCGGCCTGCTCGGGTGTCTGGCTACCTGCACCCTTTCCCACGGCTTCATATTCTCATAAAGGTCGTTTTCAAGCTTTTGCAGACGGGCTTCCAGCTTTTCAATTTCAGAGGAAAGGTCAACATCGGATTTCTTAGTGAATTCCTTCAGCTCCGTAATCTTATTTCTAAGCTGTATCACCGGCTTTTCAAATTCCATTTCATTTACCATGTCAATTCACCGTCCCACTGATGGATCTCCAGGATGTTTGAGATCTTCTCTTTTAAGTCCAATCGTGAAATAACATCATCCAACTGACCATGTTTCAACAGGAACTCGGCAGTTTGGAAGTCTTCCGGGAGGTCTTCCCTGATTGTTTGTTCAATGATCCTCCGGCCCGCAAACCCGATTAAAGCGCCAGGCTCGGCAAAGTTATAATCTCCTAGTGAGGCGAAGCTCGCTGAAACTCCACCGGTTGTCGGATGAGTCATGATAGAGATGAATAATCCTCCGTTGTCACTGAATCTTTTTAAGGCTACAGACGTTTTCGCCATTTGCATCAGGGACAATACCCCTTCCTGCATACGCGCTCCGCCTGATGCCGTAAAGATGATGAACGGACAATTCCTTCTGTCTGCCTCTTCGATAGCCCTTGTGATCTTTTCGCCCACCACAGACCCCATGCTTCCCATCCGGAAACGGGAATCCATAATGGCGGTGACAGCTTCAAAGCCATCTACTTTTCCGGCACCCGTCACCACTGCTTCATTTATATTAGTTTTTTCACGGTCTTTTTCCAGCTTTTCTATGTAATCAGGAAAGTCAAGCGGGTTCTCTGATATCAAATCAGCATCCAGTTCTTCAAAAGTTCCTTCATCAAAGAAACTGTCCAAACGTTCGAATGCATTCATTTTATGATGAAAATCACAATGAAGGCAGACTTTCAGGTTTTTCTGAAGTTCTTTTGTGTACATGATCTTTTTACAGTTTGGGCATTTTGTCATGATTCCTTCCGGTACGTCTTGTTTAGCCGCATCGGAGGGGATGGTTGCGTATTTCTTCTTTTTCGATTTAACAAAAAGATCCTTAAGCAAGAGTGAAACCTCCTTATTTACACTAGTGTCAGTACCTGTCCTCTAGGAAAGGATAAACTATGGTTTATTATATTGATAACTTATGGCAGGACATGCTCTTATTCACTCTATCCTACTTAAAGCGAAAAGGATGTAGGAACATGTCGGCATTTTCTCGACAAGTTTCGCTGTGGTCACTGTTCACATTCAATCTTTTAGCAAATGATAAAATTCCCACATTTTGTCCTCATCTCTTTCTTTAAGAGAATTCAGCAGGCCTTTGCATGCATCTATACATTTTTCATTCATGGGTATTGCATTTTGGCCCACGGAACCATATTGGGAGAGTATATACCAAATCTTTTCCCCTAAAAGATTATTCGATTGATGGATGATTTTCCTCAAAAAGCCGTCGACAGTATGGATACCCTCTGAATCAATCCAGCTTTGCAGGAAATCAGGATTGGTGCCGGAATGGAAGAGCGTTCTTAAACTCTCTTTTTCAATCCATTCCTTTGTCAGCAAAACATCCCCTCTTGCCTTGTCATCCTTAAGGATAAAGGTTCCGAGCAGTTCCACTAAATGATGATTCCTGAAATCTTTCAGGAAAGTGCCTTCACCCCGCCTTGTTTCAATAAGGCCCAATAGTTCGAGGGCGCGTAAAGCCTCCCTAATGGAAGAACGCCCGGCTTTCAGGCGTTCAGACAACTCCCTTTCGGATGGGATCTTATCTCCGGGCTGCAAATCATCATTCGAGATCATATCCCTTATTCTATCTACAATTTCTATGAATACCTTTGAGTTAGGCTTTGCTGCATCCATTTTCCGGATTATTCACCCTTTCCGATCACAGCCAGTTGTTCAGTCTTCCTGCGTACTTCTTCAGGATCGACTTTCTGCCTTGCAACACCAGTCTCCATCGCAGCTTGGGCTACTGCTGCTGCAACGGCCGGTGCTACACGGGCATCAAAGGGTGCCGGTATGACATAATCCTCATCCAGATCCTTTTCATCGACGAGTGCAGCGATCGCTTCAACTGCCGCCTGCTTCATCTTCTCGTTGATATGTGTTGCCCTTACATCCAGAGCACCTCTGAAAATCCCTGGGAACGCCAATACATTGTTAACCTGGTTAGGGAAATCAGAACGGCCGGTACCCACTACCTTTGCCCCTGCGGCTTTTGCACTTTCAGGCATTATTTCCGGGACTGGGTTGGCCATGGCGAATATGATGGGATCCTCCTTCATGGAGCTGACCATTTCTTCCGTCAGGGCACCTGCAACCGATACGCCAATAAAAACATCCGCATCCTTGATGACATCTTCCAGTCCGCCTTCTTTACGGTCGCGGTTTGTAAACTTGGCTACTTCATTCTTGATATCGTTCATTCCGTTCGGGCGGCCTTCGTATATGGCGCCCCTTGTATCACACATGACGATGTCCCTGACGCCGTAATTGTGAAGAAGCTTGATGATGGCAATTCCAGCTGCCCCTGCCCCGTTTGCCACAACTTTGATTTCGGACATCTTTTTCCCGACGATTTTAAGGGCATTCACAAGCCCGGCTGCAGTGACAATCGCAGTTCCATGCTGGTCATCGTGAAAAATGGGAATATTGGTTTCTTTCTTTAGTCGTTCTTCTATGACAAAACAGTTCGGTGCAGCGATATCTTCCAGGTTCACCCCGCCGAAAGTCGGTTCCATCAATTTTACCGTTTCAACGATCTTGTCCACATCGGTTGTATCAAGACAGATTGGGAATGCATCAACTCCAGCAAAGCTTTTGAACAAAACCGCTTTTCCTTCCATGACTGGAAGAGCCGCGGACGGTCCGATATTGCCAAGCCCAAGTACAGCTGTCCCATCTGAAACAACTGCAACCATATTGCCTTTCATCGTATATTCATAGACCGTTTCAGGTTTGTCGTAGATCACTTTACAAGGTTCAGCTACACCAGGTGAATATGCAAGGCTGAGGTCCTTGGCATTCCTGACCTCCACCTTTGACTTCGATTCCAGTTTCCCCTGGTTTATTCTGTGCATGTGCAACGCTTCTTCACGTAATGACAAGCTGGTTCACTCCTTAAAGTATCTGCAGTAACGCTTCATAATTTTTAAATAACAAAATAACAGCCAGGTGGTCAGACCACCCTTTTCCCTTTAAACAATATAATAAATGGTTAAGTAAGTAAAGTAATTATTATAAATTTACGGCTTCTGATGTTCCGGCAATTATTTCAAGACTGTATTTCTTTCTCCGGCTATCCCGCTCAGTTCCCGGAGGCATCCGGCCGTCGGGTTCACCCATTGATTATTCGGAAGCTGGACAGTGCGGTGTTCAGCTTCGAAGTGAATGATGACCGGAGTTGTCCCCTTGAACTTTTGGAGTATCTGCTTTAAAGCGGCGAATTTCTCACCTGCTGAAGAATCAATCTTTAAATAAAGCCTTTTGTTGATCTCATCCGAAAGATTCTTTACTTCATCTACTGTGAATACTTTATTTACAAGGAGCTGGAGCTTGCCATTCCGTTCCTCCACTGCCCCTTCCATCATCACAGTATTCCCTTCTTTCAGGGAAGCGGAATATTGCCGGTATGCATTGGGAAAGACGACCCCTTCCATTTCACCGCTGGAATCACTTACCGTTATAAACGCCATGACTTCCCCTTTCTTGGTCCTGATGGTCTTGATGGCTGTTATATAAACGCCGGCCCTGATGTGCTTGTTTCCAGGCTCCAGATCAAAAAGATCGATGGCAGAAACACCTTTGAACAACCCTTCATATGGGGTAACCGGGTGATCGGATAGATATAGTCCCAGCACTTGCTTCTCATACTCGAGTTTTTTCTCAAGGGGCATATCTTCAACTTCCATATACTTCGGTTTTAAAAAGAAAGCCTCTTCCTCCTCAAACAGATCATAGTCCTGATCCTGAGGCCGGACCAATTCAGAGTGCTCAATGGCGACATCCAGGCTGGCAAGCAGCGTTGAACGGTCTTCGCCGAAGTCATCAAACGCTCCTGAGAACACAAGGGACTCCAAAGTCTTTCTGTTTACGGCTTTGAGTGAAACCCTTAGGCAGAAATCAAACAAATCAGCAAATGGTTTTTCCTGCCTTTCCTGATGGATTTCTTTAAGCGCCGCAGCCCCGACACCCCTTATCGCTCCCAGACTATAACGAATCCCTCCCTTCTCGACTTTAAAAGGGTACTGGCTGAGATTGATCGAAGGCGGAAGAATATTGATATCATTCTGCTTGGCTTCCCGGATATATTGGGAAACCTTTGTATCATTTCCTATCACCGAAGTCAGCAGGGCAGCTAAGAAATAGGTTGGGTAGTTGGCTTTCAGATAGGCAAGCTGGTATGCGATCATACTATAGGCAACAGCATGTGAACGGTTAAAACCGTAATTCGCAAAACGTACAATCAGGTCATAAATTTCCTGGGCTGTTTCATGGGAATACCCTTTCTTGAGTGCACCTTCGATAAAATGCTTCCGTTCACTGTCCAGGACATCCCGTTTCTTCTTGCTGACGGCTCTCCTGAGCAAATCCGCTTCTCCCAAAGTGAAACCTGCCATCCTGGAGGCAATCTGCATGATCTGTTCCTGATAGACAATGACTCCGTAGGTAACCCCGAGAATTTCTTTCAAGTCCGGGTGAGGGTAATCGATTTTCTCCTCACCATGTTTCCTGGCGATAAACAAAGGGATATTTTCCATCGGCCCCGGCCTGAACAACGCGTTGACAGCCACAATATCTTCAAATGAACCCGGCTTCAGCTTCACAAGAACATTTTTCATGCCTTCTGACTCGAGCTGAAACACACCGTCAGTCCTTCCCTGGCTCAAAAGTTCAAAGGTTTTTTGGTCATTTTGAGGAAGATTATCCAGGGTTAACCTCCTGCCTGTCCCTTTTTTTATAGATGAAACAAGCCTGTCAAGAATCGTCAGGTTCCTCAGGCCAAGGAAATCCATTTTCAACATTCCGATTTCTTCTAATATTTCCATCGGGTATTGAGTCAGGTGCACACCTCCCTGACCAGCCTGGATCGGAATCAAATCGACGAGCGGCCTTTCACTGATGATGACACCCGCAGCATGTGTGGACGCGTGCCGCGGCAGCCCTTCCAATTTCAATGCTGTCTGAAACAGCCTTTGTTTATGCTGCGACTCATTGATGAAGTTCCTAAAGTCAGCCGATTCATCATAAGACGCCTTCAAGGACCTGCCGTGCCTTGACGAAATAAACCTTGAAAGCTGCTCCAATTCCTTGGAGTTAAACCCAAAGGCCCTTGCCGTATCCCTGAGGGCGGCTTTGGCTGCAAGGGTTCCAAACGTAATGATCTGGGCGACATGCAGTTCCCCGTATTTCTGATGGACATATTCAATGACTTCTTCACGACGGTAATCCGGAAAGTCTATATCGATATCAGGCATGGAAATCCTTTCGGGATTGAGGAACCTTTCAAATAAAAGATCATGATGGATCGGATCCACATCTGTGATCCGGAGGACGTAGGCCACAAGCGAACCTGCGGCCGATCCCCTTCCTGGCCCGGTCAATATATGCCGGTCCCTTGCGTACTTCATAAAGTCCCAGACTATGAGGAAATAATCACTGAAGTTCATCTTTTGTATCACCGACAGCTCATAGTTCAGCCTGTCTGCATATTCCTGCCTGTTCTCAAGCCCTCTCTCTTTAAGCCCCTGCATACAGACCCGCTGAAGAAAGCCGTCAGCCTTTTCACCGGGAGGAAGCGGGTATTTGGGCAGAAGGTTTTGGTTAAAAGCGATTTCCACATTGCATTGGCCTGCAACAATCATCGTGTTTTCCAAGGCATCCTCATGGCGGCCGAACAACTCGAGCATCTCATCCCTGCTCTTTAAGTAATACTGGTCGTTCGGCAGTGTTTCCCGTTCATCATCTGCAAGCTTCACTCCATCCCGGATGGCAAGGAGGCATTCGTGAGCGAATGCGTCCTCTTTTTCTATAAATTGGACATCATTTGACACAACCCGGCGCACAGAAAATTTCCGGTTCAACCTTTGAAAGCCTTCTTCTATCTTTCTTTCCTCTTGAAGGCCATGATTTTGAAGCGAAAGGTAAAAATCTTCACCAAAGATCTGCTGCAGCCTGCGGAGGACTTCTTCCGCTTTCTCCCATTCTTCTGCCAGCAAATACTGTTCGATTTCTCCTTTAGTTCCCGGAGTAATGCCAATAAGGCCTTCCCCATAGCCTTTCAGCCACTTATAAGGAATTCCTTCAGGGGATTTTGTCCCTATCACACTTGATATCTTCAACAGATTTCGATAACCTGCATTATTTTTGGCAAGCAGGACAAGTGGAAAGCTCTTCCCTTCACTTTCGCTCATTACATCTGCCGTCATGCCGATAATCGGCTTAATATCATTCTTGCGGCATTCATTATAAAACGGAACGACCCCATACATCACATTTCGATCCGTGATTGCCATTGCACGGTAGTTATTCTGTACAGCTTTTTGTACAAGCGTTTTGATCGAAGCTGTGCTCGATAATAAGCTATAAGCGCTTGACACCTGCAAGTGGACAAACGACATGAGCACTCACACTCCTTTTCTCATTCTCCTTCCTTTCATTATAAGAAACTATAACTAAAAAGGAAAATATGTTCGCTTTTTTCTCCACTTGTATCCTTCATATGTCCGCAGCCAGTCCCATATATATAAGTAAGCACAATTCAAGGACATATGGAAGCTTCCATCAGGTGACGCCTTGCCAAGAAGATTATTGAATTCGGAGTTGATGAGAATGGCTGAAGCTTTCTTTCCGGAGCTTTTCAAAAGTTACTTTATTGCAATGGGTGTTCTGCTGGGAGGCTGCCTGCTCGGCGGGCTTGCGGCTTTCATGACAGGGCAGCCGCTGTTGACGGAAATCTCCCGCCTGTCCAGTATTCTAAGAATCTGGGCTATCATTGCAGCCATCGGCGGGACGTTTGATACACTTTATAGCTTTGAAAAAGGATTCTTGAATGGCGAGACCAAAGAAGTGTTCAAACAGTTTCTTCTGATTCTTTCTGCCATGGGGGGAGCCCAGACTGCAGCGCTCTTCATATACTGGCTCACGCAGGAGCATATCTCGCCATGAGAATCCCTCCTTATTACAGGCAGCCATCATGGCAGAGGTTCTTTGCCGGAGCTTTGATCGGAGGTGTCATCAGCTGGATGGTCTTTCTGTTTATGTTCGGGGTCCTCCAAGAGGAACAAACCTCTTTGATCAAAGAGCAGCAAAAGACCATTAATGATTTGGAAGTTGATATCTCCCATTGGCAGGAAGATTTTAAAGAACTTAATAAGGAAAACAGCAAACTGCTGACCATCCAGGACATCAAACTTGAGATCGTCAATGCGAAAGAGTACAGGATCAATGACTCACTCAGTGTCTTCCAGGCCGAAGAGGAAATCAAAAGCGACCTCAGCCCCCTGCTGGCCAAGGACCTTGATTCTGTTTACAAAAATAAGGATCTGGTAAAGAAGACGATTGAAAACAAGATTCTTAAAATCAATGACAAGAGGTACAAGGTGAAAATTAAGGAAATCTACTTTTACACGGTGATCCAGATTATTCTTGAATTGGAGTATGATGGGTGACTGGCAGGGCACTCAGGGGATTTGTTCTCTGAGTGTTTTTTATATCTTCATTCTCCCTTAACTTCAGCCATAACAGGACACCGAACATCCAGCAGTGCCGCAGTTAGTTGAAATTTGCGAATTGCATATGGCACCTTCAAATGGCATCATTTTCATAAAAACCTGTTCAAATAAGAATGATTACTATTTACAAATCGTAATAGTTACGATATATTCTTTTATGAGAAGGCTGTTTTCGCATATATTGTTGCTTTTATTGTTGCTTTCAGAAAAATCCCAGGTGACGGATTTTTCCACTGTATCCAAAGGTTTACCCCCGAAAAAGAACGGGCAGCTCTTTTCTTTCCTGCTCACCGGGGTTTTTACTGGGATTTAACAGGATATTCTTTGAAATTTATATTGAATAGCAACAAAGTTTACGAAAAGAGTCCATGAGAAAGTAAAAGGAGGATTTTAAATGAAAAAGAAATGGATGGCATTATTGTGCTTATTAACTGTCTTTACCCTTGCTGCTTGCGGAGAGAAAAAGGAGAGTAACAGCGGGGAACAGGGAGCGTCGCCGACTGATCCGGTAAAAATTTTCACTACAGTATATCCACTGCAATTTTTTGCAGAAAGGATTGCCGGTGAAGAAGCTGAGGTTGAAACAATTTTACCGCCGGGATCAGATTCACATACATATGAGCCTACTTCTAAAGATGTCATGAGGATCGCTGAAGCGGACGCGTTTATCATGAATGGCGCCGGACTTGAGGCGTATGCAGAAAAGATCGCTGAAGCTGCAGAGTCCGAAGATGTGAAAGTCATTGAGGCATCGGATGGAATTGAGCTCAGCGAAGGATCCCATGGCCACGATCATGGCGATGGAGATGATCATGACCATGGAGATTATGATCCTCACGTATGGCTGGATCCAATCCGCTCAGTTAAATTAGCTGAGAACATAAAAGATTTATTAATAGAAATGAATCCTGAAGAAGAGAACCTATTCAATGAAAATTTTGAAACGCTCAAGGCTGATCTAGAGGCATTGAATCAGGAGTTTTCCACTGAACTGGATGCCGCACCAGGTAATCACTTCATCGTCTCACATGCTGCTTATGGTTACTGGGAAGAAGCATATGGAGTACATCAGATTGCTGTCAGCGGCTTAAGTCCGACACAGGAACCGTCTCAGAAAGAGCTGCAGACCCTTGTGGAGACAGCTAAAGAATATGGCTTAAAACATATCTTCTTTGAACAAAACATCACCACAAAAATCGCTGAAGTTGTACGAGATGAAATAGGTGCCGAAACTCTCAGGCTGCATAATCTGTCTGTTCTTACAGATGAAGATATTGCAAATGGCGAGGACTATTTTACACTGATGAGACATAATCTTGCACAATTAAAAACAGCATTGGAACAAGCACCTGCCATAGAACAGGAAGACCATGACCATGACCATGACCACGACCATGGACATGAATTGGATGAAGAAGCGCAGAAGATTTATGACGGTTACTTTGAGGATGAGCAAATTAAAGATCGTGAGTTATCTGACTGGGAAGGTGACTGGCAGTCCGTTTATCCATATTTACTGGATGGGACGCTCGATGAAGTATTTGCACACAAAGCTGAAGATGGAGACAAGACCGAAGAAGAATATAAAGATTACTATACAACAGGGTACAAAACAGGCGTAGAACGGATCATTATTGGTGAAGATACGTTCACTTTCTTTGAAGACGGGAAAAAATCGTCTGGAACATATGCCTATGACGGATATGAAATTCTAAATTATGAAGCTGGAAACCGTGGAGTCCGCTACATCTTCAAGCTTACCGGCGAGGAGGAAGGAAAGATGCCGGACTATATCCAATTCAGTGACCACAGCATTGCTCCAACCGATGCCCATCACTTCCATTTGTATTGGGGGGATGACCGGGAAGCGCTTCTGGAAGAAGTCACCAACTGGCCAACCTATTACCCTTCCGGCTTAAGCGGCGATGATATCGCTCATGAAATGATGATGCATTGATACCGGCCGATGGTCTCTAAATGAATATAAATATCCGGTGACGAAGGAGGTCACCGGATATTTTTACGTGTTTTACTATTCTTAAATTACCGGTTCAAGACAGTCGTCCCCTGTGTTTCATGCCTCGGGTTTATTCAAGCAAGAATGATCAACCTATCTATTACTTAAAGCAGAAGTGGTGGTCATACTCAAACGGAATGCATAAAATAATGTATATTCTCCTTTAATGCAACAAATTTCCACAGGAAGGAGTGCAGCAATGGAACTGATTCCAATCACCACCAGAAGTAAGTATATTATTAAAATGCTAAATCTGTACACAATCCTTTATGGTGCCGACCCGATACAGATGCAGGAACAATTCACACGCCACTTTCAATATCCCAATTTTGAGGGTTACTTCGCTGTCTCAGACAAAAAACTCATAGGATTCATATATGGATATTCGTCTTGCAAAGGCCAATACTATCATGAATTATTGTGGAGGCATTTAAACGAAAAGCAGAACTGGATGGAGAATTGTATGGAGCTGGCAGAATTAGGAGTCCACCCCGAATACAGGAGATGCGGGATCGCTCAAGAGTTAGTGAAGAAATTATTGGAAATGAGACCAGAGTCAAAAGCTTTGCTGACAACGAGAAAGGATAATGAAGCGGCGATCCATTTTTACAAAAAAACGGGCTGGAAGGAGCTCAGCGACGGATTCTTCCCTAATGTCCCTTATGAATACATCATTTTCGGAAGAGAAATTCCTTCTTCGAATGAAAGAGTTTGAGGGCTTGATGGCCAGTATTTTAGCAGGGATCCTGCCTTTCTTGAAAAATAAAAAGGCTGTTTTCGCCTATATTGTTGCTTTCGGAAAAATCCCAGGTGCCGGACTTTTCCCCTGTGCACAAAGGTTTTACTCTCGAAAAAGAACGAACAGCTCTTTTTTTTCCTTCTCACGGGGGGGTTTTTACGACGATATACCGGGATATTCTTTGAAATTTATATTGAAATTTATATTGAATAGCAACAAAGTTTACGAAAGGAGACAATAAAAAAGAGGCAATCCGCCAGCGAATTCCCTCTTACCCCAATTATTATATTTAATTTTCACCACAAATTTCGATCAATTCTTTTAGTATGGCCTCTTTCTGCTCCCAATCAAAGATGGAAGCACCTGATGCAAGCGGATGGCCTCCTCCGTTGTATTTTTTGGCAAGGGTGTTGATCACCGGTCCTTTTGAGCGGAAACGCACACGAATCTGGTCACTTTCCTCAATGAAGAAGACCCATGCCTTGATTCCTTTTACATTCCCAAGTGTACTGACAAGCAAGGACGCTTCTGCCGGGACGAGATTGAACCGGTCCAGTATTTCCTTGGTGATCGTAATGCTGCCCACATTGTTTTCAAACATCTCAAAGTTCTGGAGTACATACCCGTGCAGTTTGAGTACCTTTGGGTCGGACTCATACATTTTGTTATAGAGTTCATTACGGTCAAAGTCATAGCGGATAAGTTCACCAGCCACATCGAATGTCCGCTGGGTAGTGCTTGGGTATAGGAAACGCCCGGTATCGCCGACAATCCCGCCATATAACAGCCTGGCCGCCTCGTCAGTGATTCTCAAGCCATGATCTTTCCCTTGCTTATAAAAAAGATAGATCATTTCGCTGACGGAACTGGCATCAGTATCGACCCAGAGCAGATCCCCATATGGATCTTCGTTTGGATGGTGATCGATCTTGATCAATTTATCCCCAAGTTTATAGCGTTCGTCACAAATACGGGCAGAATTAGCGGTATCACAAACAATGATCAATGCGCCCTTGTAGACATTATCTTCAATTTGATCCAGCCTTCTTAGATAATGAAGAGTCGGTTCCTCTTTTCCAACAGCATAAATATCCTTGTCCGGGAATGAAGCCCTCAGTATCTCCACAAGTCCGCCCTGGGAACCATATGCGTCCGGATCAGGGCGGACATGCCTGTGAACGATAATCGTCTGGTACTCTTTAATCGTTTCAATAATTTGTTCTATCATGACAAACTCCTTTAGACATAAAAAGTTCATTTGGAATCCTGCGGAAATACCGTTAAACTATAGGAAGGTCTATAAACGATATTTGGAGGATTCATGATATGCCTGTTTTAGTATTTTTGATCATTCTTTCATTCTCTTTTTATTTTTACTATAAAGTGAAATCGGTAAGAAGCAATCGTTTCATCGAGAAAAAATGGCTTTCAGGTAAGTCAAGCATAGCCTTGGGGCTGTTTGTCGCCTTATTTGGAGTCAATCAGCTGTTCCTATTTCAAAGCACTTTCACTTACATCATTTCTGCAATTTTCATCCTGATTGGTGCAGCCAGTGCCTGGATGGGCTATAAAGTGTACAAGCACTTCCTGCCTCAGGTCATTAAAGAGGCAGAGGAATTGGATAACCGATAAGATTCTCAAAACCTGCATCCAAAATTGGATGCAGGTTTTTTTAATGCTTATCGATCAGCTGACAGATCATCATCGCTTTCCCCACAAGCACTGATTCATGAAAGACTTCAACGTCGACCTTCCCGAACTTCCGCCCTACATCCAGTACATTGGGGCGGATATCGATGATGCTTTCCATCTGAACAGGCCTGATGAAATACACAGTCATATTCTCGACAACGAGGTCGCCTTTTTTATAATACTTCAACGCTCTGTTGGCGGCTTCGGTAACCAGGGTGGTGAAAACACCATAAGACATCGTTCCGAGCCCGTTAGTCATTTGCGGAGTCACCGGGAATCGATAACTTACTTGCCCTGAATCCGATCTCTCGGAAGTAGCCATGCTGCTCGTAATATTATCATCAATCGTTTCTCCAACCTGAGGCTGCCTCTGGATCATTTGCATTGCTTTCAGGACGTCCTGGCGGCTGATGATTCCCTGAAGCCTGTTTTGCTCGTCCACTACAGGCAGAACTTCAATCCCTTCCCATATCATCATGTGGGCAGCAGAGGCAACACTTGTATTGGGCCTTACCGTAATCGGTTTCTTCGTCATGATCTTGTCAATCATGACGCTCTTTTCCTGGCCCATAACGTCTTTTGAAGTCACCATTCCCTGAACCTTTCTATTCCGGTCAATGACAGGGAACCGGCTGTGGAAGGTAGATTGATTTTTTTCATACCAATCTTCAAGAGTGTCGCCAACGTGTAAATAAACCGTCTGGTCTTCAGCTGTCAGGATATCCTCTACCAGGACGATATCTTTCTTAATCAGTTGATCATAGATCGCCCGGTTGATCATGGCCGCAACAGTAAAAGTATCATAACTGGTTGAAATCACCGGAAGTTCAAGCTCATCTGCAATCCTCTTAACACTCTCGTCCGTATCGAAGCCGCCGGTTATCAAGACGGCGGCACCGGCCTTCAATGCCAGTTCATGGGCCTGTGTCCGATTGCCGACAATCAGCAGGTTCCCCGCTTCTGTATATCGCATCATCGCTTCCAGCTTCATGGCGCCGATCACAAACTTATTCAGCATTTTATGTAACCCTGACCGGCCGCCGAGGACTTGTCCATCAATAATGTTGACCACTTCCGCAAAAGTCAGCTTTTCAATGTTTTCTTTTTTCTTTCTTTCTATCCTGATGGTCCCGACTCTTTCAATTGTGCTGACATAACCTTTGGTTTCCGCATCCTTAATGGCTCTGTATGCGGTTCCTTCACTCACATTCAATGCTTTTGCAATTTGCCTGACGGATATCTTTTCTCCGATTGGCAGTGTATCTATATACTCAATTATCTGCTCATGTTTAGTCGCCAAGCTTTTCACCCTTTTTTAAGTTGCCTGAATATACCTTTCATTATAAAGTGAAAAGCCTGGTGTTTCAATTTTCTCCTTATCGTTCAGCCAAAAGAACGAAGCTTCTTTACCTCTTTCTTCGGTTTGAAACGCTTGCCTTTCGCTTTGGCAGCACGAGGGGTAAAGAGCATTCCCGTTAAGTTGCCTGCAATGACAATCGCCGCAAATCCCAGCCAGCTCAGCCCGAAAACTCCCTGCAACCCGTCAGCAAAAACATCCAAGCGGGGAACCGCATAATAGAGCATCATTCCGGCAAGCAATAAGCAAATCAAATATCGCTGCTTCTTCATGTCCTTCCTCCTTTTCCTTCCTTGATTTATATGTATGCGGGACAAACCGTTCTCATTATTTTTTCTTTCACCCGGCTGCTGCAGTCTGGAGCAATGAAAAGAGCCTGGCAATATTTATACAGCCACAATCTTGGTTAAATCGTAAATAATAGTTGAAAGAGGGGCTTATTCATACATGAAAACCTCTTAAATTGGGATTCATGCTGGAATCATGGCCTTATTCCTACATCAAATCCTTTCAAACCGGAAAATCATGCTGGAATTACCGCTTTATTCATACATCAAATCCTCTCATACCAAAAATCATGCTGGAATTATCGCTTTATTCATACATCAAATCCTCTCATACCAAAAATCATGCCAGAATTACGGTCTTATTCATACATCAAATTCTCTTAAACCGGAAAATCATGCCGGAATCATGGTCTTATTCATACATCAAATCCTTTCAAACCGGACAATCATGCTGGAATTACGGTCTTATTCCTACATCAAATCCTTTCAAACCGGAAAATCATGCTGGAATCATGGTCTTATTCCTACATCAAATCCTCTAATACCAAAAATCATGCCGGAATCACCGCTTTTTTCATACATCAAATCCTCTCATACCAAAAATCATGCTGGAATTACGGTCTTATTCATACATCAAATCCTTTCAAACCGGAAAATCATGCTGGAATTACGGTCTTATTCATACATCAAATCCGCTCATACCAAAAATCATGCCGGAATTATGGTCTTATTCATACATCAAATTCTCTCAAACCGGAAAATTATGCCGGAATCATCGCTTTTTTCATACATCAAATCCTCTAATACCAAAAATCATGCCGGAATCACCGCTTTTTTCATACATCAAATCCTCTCATACCAAAAATCATGCTGGAATTACGGTCTTATTCATACATCAAATCAGCTCAAACCAAAAATCATGCCGCAATCACCGCTCTTTTCATACATCAATCCTTCACAAACCAAAAATCACGCTGGAATAAAGCTTCCATCCCTAAAAAAAACACCGACCCGTTTAACGGATCAGTGTTTCAAACATACATTAAAGTTCGATGACATCTCCTGGATGCATGACTTTTCCTTCCTGGCCTTTCAGCATGGATACAAATTTCTCTGGATCCTGCTTGATCGGCGGGAAAGTATTGTAGTGGACCGGCACAACTGTTTTGGCATTGATGAATTCTGCTGCCAGCGCTGCATCATCCGGCCCCATCGTAAAGTTGTCCCCGATTGGCAGGAATGCAAGGTCAATAGTGTTGCGCATGCCGATCAATTTCATATCAGAGAAGAGACCGGTATCTCCCGCATGATAGATAGTCTTGCCTTCGACTGTAAGAAGGATCCCCGCTGGCATTCCTGTGTAGATGATCTGCTGGTCATCCGTCTCATAGGAAGAGCCATGGAAAGCCTGAGTCAGCTTCACTCTTCCAAAATCAAAATCGTATCCCCCGCCAATGTGCAAGGGATGGGTGTTCACTCCCTGCCAGCTTAGGTATGTAGCCAATTCAAATGGCGCTACGACAAGGGCGTCATTTCTCTTCGCCAGTTCGACTGTGTCTCCAACATGGTCATTGTGACCATGCGAAAGCAGGATCACATCCGGTTTTTCGTTTTCAGCTTTCAGGTCGGTAAGTTCATTACCGCTGATAAACGGGTCGATCAAAATCGTGTGGCTGTCTGTACCAATTTTCACTACTGAGTGTCCATGATAAGAAACTTTCATTCGTAAGCCCTCCCTCAAAATACTTGTCACTCATACTTATTTCTTGATTGATGGGACAACTCCTCCTTCAATCAAGCATCCCCTTCTTTTTTACCCCAAAAATAGAGTCTTAAAAAGCACTCCCTGAAAAATCCAATTCCAAAGAAAAAAGGCTGTTTCACCTTTTCAGCGAAACAGCCTTTTGTAAAATCATGCTTGTGCAAGCAGTGTTTTTGTATCCGAGTAATCAAGATCATGTGCTTCAGCTACTGCTTTATAAGTCACATAACCGTTCAATGTGTTGATGCCTTTAAGCAATGCTTCGTTATCAAGGCAGGCATCTTTGTAGCCCTTGTTGGCAATCTGGATTGCATACGGCACCGTCACATTCGTCAGTGCAATCGTGGACGTACGCGGCACAGCCCCAGGCATATTGGCAACTGCATAGTGAACGACACCGTGCTTCACATAAGTAGGGTCGTCATGCGTTGTGATGCGGTCAGTCGTTTCAAAGATTCCGCCCTGGTCAATAGCGATATCCACTACCACTGAACCAGGCATCATGGACTTGATCATGTCTTCTGTTACAAGCTTTGGTGCTTTGGCTCCCGGAATCAATACAGCGCCGATTACCAGGTCAGATTCTGCGACCGCCTTCTCGATATTAAGCGGATTGGACATCAAAGTTTGTACATCGCCTCCGAAAATATCATCAAGCTGGCGAAGGCGTTCAGGGCTCAAGTCAAGGATGGTTACCTGTGCACCCATTCCTACAGCAATCTTCGCGGCATTTGTTCCAGCGACGCCGCCTCCGATGATCGTTACACGGCTGCGTGAAACTCCCGGTACGCCGGATAAAAGAACTCCTTTTCCACCATGGATCTTTTCAAGGAACTGAGCTCCGATTTGAGTGGACATCCTGCCTGCCACTTCACTCATTGGTGTCAACAGCGGCAATGTACGGTTCACTTCCACTGTTTCATAAGCGATGCCGACGACTTTATTTTCAATAAGCGCTTTTGTCAGTTCAGGTTCCGGAGCCAGATGTAAATATGTAAACAGGATTAATCCTTCACGGAAATACTGGTATTCGCTTTGCAGCGGTTCTTTCACTTTCATGACCATATCCATGGACCATGCTTCAGCTGCGCTTCCTACAATGTGTCCTCCAGCGGCAGTATAATCTTCATCTGTAAAACCAGATCCGAGGCCCGCACCGGATTCAATATATACTTCATGACCAAACAGGGTAAGGTTCACCACTCCTGCCGGTGTCATTGCCACACGGTTTTCATTGTTTTTTATTTCTGTAGGTACTCCGATACGCATTAAAAAAACCTCCTTGATTCATCCATATGTAAAACTTCTTAATCAAATATAACACTATCATAATTAAAATGCTAAACAATTTTGACGAAAATGTAAGCATTTACATTTAGACAGAAAAGCCTGAATTTTCCCTATCCTGTATGGGTTCCCGCTACTGATTTTTTTCCTTCTCTTCCTTTTTAGCAAACTTCCTTTACAATAGAAATAGAATTAATCCGACGATGTAAATAAGGAGTTCTCTACATGAAAAATCCAGCAATAGAAAGATTAGGGCTAGAATCCGTTCCACAAAAGTTAAAGAACACGACCTGGTTTGAATACTTCATTATACAACTTTCCTTTTCAGTCAACTCAGGGAACTTTCTTGTACCTGCATTAGCTGTATTGGAAGGCGGACTGTCAATGGGCTGGGCTATCCTCAGTACTTTGCTGGGAGCCGGTCTTGCTTTCTTCTTTGTTTCTGTCCTCTCGCTGCCGGGGGCCCGATATGGACTTCCCGCACAATATGTCATCAGGTCGATGATTGGAACGAAGCTTTCCAGGCTTGTCGCTTCACCAGTCCGTTCGCTGACATCCCTCTATTGGTTCAGCGTCCAGACCATTGGCGGGACATTGGTTGTTTTGTCTCTTGTAAATAAATCTTTAGGTGTTGAACTGCCGCTTATCCCCGTCGCTATATCCCTTGCATTGATCATGACGGTTTTGGCGCTGATCGGTTTTGAGGCGGTGAAAAAAGCGACAAAGATGTTCATGCCGTTTCTTTTGCTTGGGCAAGCTGCCATCCTTCTTATTTTCATTACTACGGCAGCGGACAAAATGGGAAGCAGCATTTTATTTTCAGGCGGGGAATTCTCTTTAGGGGCTTTTGTGTTTTTTGCTAGCCTTGCTTTCGTCCAATATGTTTCCGGCGTAAGCGCATCATCTGATATAACTCGGTACGCAAAGTCTGGAAAGCAGGGTTTTTGGGGACTGTTTGCAGGAAACGTTTTCGGTTTCTTCATGACTGCCCTGCTTGGGACATTCAGTGCTGCGTTATTTCAAAATTCCAATCCCTTTGTTGCTGCCACTGAGCAGACTGACTCCATGCTTCTTACTCTATTGATTGGAATCTGCTCGATGGTTTCTATGATATCCATCAATCTCAGCAACGCCTACACAGGAGGATTCAGCCTCCTCAATGCAATCCCTGCTCTCGGAAGGATTAAAAGTGCTCTTGTATTTGGAGCAGCAGGCATTTTCTTAAGCTGCTTTCCGGTACTCGTCAACAATGCACAGGATTACATTTCCCTGCTTGGAGCCTTTGTCATCCCGTTATCTGCCGTAATTGCGGCTGACTACTTGTATATCAAGAAAGCGAGAATTTCAGAGGAAGATCTGGCCAAACTTGCATCAGGAACATTCAAGTATAATCTTAAAGCTATTTATACAATAGCCGCTTCCCTTGTGATCTATTTCTTGATACCTGAAGGCTGGTCACCAGGCTTCATCAGTTTCCTGCTGACCTTTATGGTGTATAGTATGGTTTCGAGCCAGTCCGAAAAAAAGCTGGATGACCATAATAAAAGCCGTCATGTTCTTTAGACATGGCGGCTCCGCTTATTTAAAATCCCTTATTGGAAATGGATGGTTGATTTCCGCTACTTGCGCACGACTCCGTGGGGCTGGCGGTGAGCCTCCTCAGCTGCGCTTGCGGGGTCTCACCTGTCCCGCTAATCCCGCAGGAGGTCGTACGCCTTCCACTCCAATCAACCCTTCGAGACCATTATTACCTCTCAGCTAACATAAGAGATTTAACCTTTTTAGACTTGGCCGTCAAGTATTGAAACCAACCAATTACCAATTTGATATTCAGGAAAGTCGAAAGCACCTAAACCTCAAAACCATCGAAAATATTTTTCCCATAATCCTGAGGTGTCACTCATGACTCTTGGAGCAGAGCAATATTATCAGCAGTTTGAAGAAATTTATGTTTTTATGGAGGGCAAGTTCAGGCAGTAAAAATACGCTATTACGGCAATTCCACTTGGGAAGTATTGTTTCTTTCCCCTTCAGGCTAGTGCAGCAGGTGGTGACAATAACTATTTCCGGTTCATTAAGTTTCCTTATAACCGAAGAAATGAAGAATGTTGTTATAAAAAAGAATCAAATTGATAAGAGTCAGTGGCTTTCAGTCATAGAAGCAGTTGAACAAATAAAGCTTCACGCTAATACAAGTGCGCCTTTCAACTTAGGGAAAATAATTGAAGCAGGAGGCAATTCTCCCAAAGAGTTAACAGCTATATTTAAAACAAGAGAGAATTTTTTACGATGGTGAGGATGAAAAATACTGAACATGTAAAGAAAAGTATTGGTCCTTTAACTTTTATTTCTGCATACTTATTTATTTGAAACTTCTCATGGGATTCAAGACGATTTTCTTTATTATATAAGTCTGAATTCAGCCTGAAGAGTGCGATTTGTGTGATTTACATAAATGCTATGGAAAAAGGTAATGAAGATTTTTTCTTGTATATATTAACTTGATGTTTCTTTTCAGGAATAGTGTAACCTTTTTATCATTAAAACGATTAATGATTGAATGCTACAAGGAGGGGAGATATGAACAGACCCGATATTGAGACGTTATATCAGGAGTATCATGAGGATGTTTATCGGTTTCTAGCCTGCTTCACAGGCAGTAAAGATGAGGCAGAAGATTTAACACAGGAGGTATTTATAAAGGTAATAAAATCGATTTCACGATACAACGGCAGCTGTACAATAACTACATGGATATTTTCTATAGCGAAACACACTGCTGTTGACCATTTTCGCAGGCAGAGGTTTTATTCCATCGTCAAAGACTCGTTCTTCAAAAAAATTACCTCTGTCAACTTAGACCCACAGGACTTATTAATTCATAATGAAATCAAAAGCAATATTCAACAAGCCATACTTCGACTTAAACCATCCTACAGAACTGTTATCATCCTTCGCAGCATCAATGATTTTTCTGTTGCAGAAACCGCAGATATCTTAAATTGCAGTATATCAAAAGTAAAAGTCACCTATCACAGAGCACTGAAAAAGTTAAAGGAAGATATTGAAATATCAGGCATGAAGGAGGTATTAAATAATGCATAAGAACCAAGAACTTCTAAGTCATCTAAAACATTCCAAGGAATTCCTTCCTTCTAAAGATTTTAACCAAAAGACCCTTTCCATGTTGGTGGATGAAGAAGCAAAATATCTAAGAAAGAAAAGAGTTTATCGATATTCCTACCTCTCGTTTTCATTGATGACGAGTATAGCTTTGATTTGCTGGTTGAGCTTTGGAAATCTGCATTCTAATATACAGGATATTATGAGTACTTTGCCTTCTACGACTTCTTCATCTATTAAAGAAACTGAAATTTATATTTATCACACACATAGCAGGGAATCTTTCATTCCCGAATTGAATAATATTACTAATGCTGAACAGGCACACAACAAAAAAAGAAATATCAGCTTGGTAGGACAGCATCTCGCCAAGACCTTGAAGGAAAGCGGTATAAAAGTGAAACATGAATACCTGGATTTTATTACCGAGCTTGAGGATAAGAACCTGGACTACGAAAGTTCTTATGATATGTCACGTCCTTATGTAACCGAGATGGTAAAACAAAATAGTGACAGTTTAAAGATGGTTCTTGATGTGCATCGGGACAGCCAGCCAAGAAATGTGACAACTTTTGAGTACCAAGGAGAAAGTCTTGGAAGGGTAGCATTTTTTGTATCTTCAAACATAAAGAACTTTGAGGAAGTAAAGCAATTTGCGGAAAAGGTTCATCAAAGTTTAGAAAGAAAACTTCCCGGAATGTCCAGGGGGGTCTTTATAAAAAATAATAGCCCTGTACAATCAACCTATAATCAGGATTTGTTTAATCATTCCTTATCAGTAAATATCGGCGGTGTTGAAAACACACTGGATGAAGAATTTCGAACAGCAGATATTCTTGCTGAAGTCCTTAATGATCTTCATTTAGAAGATTAAACATAAAGCCAATAAAAGCTGTCCGACTAAATTTTGACGGACAGCTTTCTCTTTACATCTTCCCTTCCTGATCCGCTGCTTCTGAACTCAAAGGTCCCGCTTCGCCATCATGCAGTCCTGACTCATATGAAGCCATGATTTGCGCTGCTGTCTGCTCGGCTGCCTTTTCATCGTAGAAACTCTGCTGCTCCAATCGATTCTTTTTGTCCATGGTTTAATCTCCTCCTTTTCAGGAAAAATAATTACTAATATCTTTTGAAATTCTGTAACAGTTATTATAGGAAATATATAGTAAACTTTAGATGAGGAGGGATTAGACATGACTTTAAAGTACAAGAATATACTCGTGGCTGTTGATGGATCAAAGGAAGCAGAATGGGCATTTAAGAAATCAATCGATATTGCCCTGCGTAATGAAGCAAAACTCTCAATCATCCATGTCATTGATTCAAGATCTTTCGCAACAGTTGAATCTTATGATCAAGCGGTTGGTGAACAGGCAAGTAAGTATGCTGATGAAATCATGACTTCTTATAAAGAGCAGGCACAGCGGGCAGGGTTAACCGATGTCCATACGTTGATTGAGTATGGGTCACCTAAAGTCGTCATTCCCAAAGACGGAGCAAAAAAAGTGCAGGCAGACCTGATTGTCTGCGGGGCCACGGGATTGAGTGCGATGGAAAGATTCCTGATCGGCAGTGTGTCAGAACACATCACCCGTTCAGCTGAGTGCGATGTCCTTGTCGTCCGGACAGACGACCGGGATTAATCACCTTTTTAAAGCTTGCAGAGCATTCCTCTGCAAGCTTTTTTATTGTGTTTTTAAGGCTGTTTTCACATATATTGTTGCTTTCGGAAAAATCCCAGGTGCCGGATTTTTCCCCTGTATACAAAGGTTTTACTCTCGAAAAGGGACGAGCAGCTCTTTTCTTGCCTTCTCACCGGGGGTTTTCACGACGATATACCAGGATATTAGTTGAAATTTATAGTGAATAGCAACAAAGTCTACGAAAAGAGCCTTTTTTAAAGAAGAGATTTTTTCTGAATAATATCTATACAATCCAAGCAATAACATGCTAGAATATTCAATAATTTCTTGAGAGGAAGTGGTTCATTGAAGATTGCTTATCTGGGGCCTCAAGCTTCATTCACCGATCTGGCTGTGAAAAAAGCTTTTCCAAAAAGCGAAGCAATACCACGTGTGACAATACCTGACTGCATTGAGGCTGCAATTAAAGAAGAAGTTGATTATGCGGTTGTTCCTATGGAAAATTCACTCGAGGGGTCCGTACATATTACAGTGGATTACTTGTTTCATGAAGCTGA
The DNA here is from genome assembly GCF_003581585.1 of Bacillus salacetis. Classification (GTDB taxonomy): domain Bacteria; phylum Bacillota; class Bacilli; order Bacillales; family Bacillaceae_B; genus Rossellomorea; species Rossellomorea salacetis. The sequence continues at coordinate 1,930 of NZ_QXIR01000030.1, read as the reverse complement.
CTTATCCATCGCGGCGGAACTTACCTCTCCAATTCAGCAGCATCTCATGGTCCACCCAAGCAACAGACGCTCTGTACAAGAATTGGAAAAAATTCTGTCTCATCCCCATGCCTTGGCCCAATGTCATAAGTTTCTTAACACTACATACCGCGGAACCCTTTTGGAGCAGACGACTTCCACTGCTGCGGCAGCCAAATATTTGAGTGAACATCCTGAAGAAACACTTGGGGCAATCGGAAATGAGCTGGCTGCCAAAGTTTATGGTCTTGAAATCGTTCATGAAAACATTCATGACTTTGCCTATAATCATACACGATTCATCGTCCTTCATAAGAAACCCGTGAAACTCGAGCTTCCCGCCAGCAAAAGCACGCAGAAAACCACGCTGATGGTTACACTGCCGAAGGACCGCTCCGGAGCCCTTCATCAAGTACTTTCAGCTTTTGCCTGGAGGAATTTGAACCTCAGTAAAATTGAATCAAGACCGTTGAAAACAAGACTAGGCGACTATTTTTTTCTTATTGATGTCCAACAGGATATGGATGAGGTCCTGCTTCCTGGTGCAATTAACGAAATGGAAGCCCTTGGATGCAAAGTCAAAATCATCGGCTCCTATTCCTCCTACTTGTTAGGTGATTAACCAAAAAAGCTGCCGCGGATAAAATCCACAAGGCAGCCTTTTTTTATTCCATCTCACTTCGCTTACTGGATAAGTAGCGGTACTGATAATATTTCTCTGCAAAATCATTTATCTTCTTCGTGAATTGGTAATTGAACCCTGCTCCGACAGCCATGCTGATCAAAGGCATTCCTGACATACGCTTTTTCCTGAACATGGTGATGACCAGGCCTTTCAGCATATGCTTCAGCGGTCCTTCCAGCCATGTATAATCCGTCAGTTTTTCAGTACCGTCATAAAAATAGTCATTTTCTTTTTTTTCAAGATCATCCATCAACTCTTCCCAAGCTTCAGCTTTCAACCTGGACGGCAGGGTAGCTGCATGAAACACCTTGAGTGATGTCATCATTTCAAAAGGTGACTGAACGTCAAACCCATACGAAATTGCCACAAGCTGCACCGAGCGCAAGTTAATGACACCCAATGCCGGCAGGTCTGCGCTGAGCACAGCGGCTCCTCCGCTCCCCGTCATTCCGCCTTGGAGAAAAGAGTACAGCTGATGCCTTCCAGTATGCTGCATCGCAATATAGTGAAGCTGATCCACTGTTAACAAATGCAAGTCTTGTATGGTTTCGATTTCCTGATTGAAAGCACGTGCCGTCTTTAAAATCCGCTCCCTTGCATCATTCTGCAGCTGTGAACCCTGTAACAGCGAATGAAGGTGAAACAACCAGCCGTCCAGCCTTTGAAAAAACTGTTCCTGCAGCTCAAGCGGCAGCTTTGAAAAAGCACTGTCCAGCCATTTCACATATGTATTCTCAAGGTCATTCGCTTCATAATCATATAAGGAATCCTGCCATTGCCGGATCTCCTCCAGAACCTGTTCATCTCTATTGGACCATTCCATCGAACTCAACCCCTTATCAAGACGTGATTACCTTTAATATATCATAACAGACGGATGCATTCCCATATGTCATCATACAATGATTGTAATTCACCTAAATTAATGCAGTTAGAGAAATGTTCTTCATTTCTCTTTTTAATAGAGTTTATATAGGGAGTGCGCGGGATGAAGGGGCACGCTTAGCACAGAATTGTGTCCTTATAAAAAGAATTCGCGGGATGAAGAGGAACGATTAGCGAAGAATCGTTCCTTTACAGAGGGAAATCACGGGGTCAAGGGGCACGTTTAGCACAGAATCGTGTCCTTACAAAAGGAGTTCGCGGGATGAAGAGGAACGATTAGCGAAGAATCGTTCCCTTTCAGAGGGAAATCACGGGGTCAAGGGGCACGTTTAGCACAGAATT
>NZ_QXIR01000003.1 GCF_003581585.1 Bacillus salacetis | reverse complement strand
TTGTTTATGAATTCCTTTAAAGGGCTTTTCCAATCGATTGAAGCATTCGGGTATCTTTCCAATATTTCTGTTTCTACATATTTCAGGTCTTCATAACTCATTCCTTTTAAAGAGCTGGAGTTTTCGACCCATACAAAAATGGAGATGACATCAAAAGCCTGGTCGGTGGTTCCTAAATATTTTTCGCCTTGAAACAATATGCCCTTATAAGTGACGAGAAAGTTTTTCCTAATATTCTCCTGATCGTCGAGGAAGTAGAATTTCTTTTGCTCCATTGCCAGTTCCAATTTCCGTTTTGGATTAACAACGTATTTGAAAGCACGGTATAATAGGTAAATAATAAGGATAAAGATCAAAATTCTAATAAGTATAAGCACAAAATTACCTCCAGACAATTACACAGCATAGTCCATCTGTTCCTCTCTACGATTGAGCGGAAAAAAAGTTTCATTTTTTTATAAAATAAATTAAAGGTTTTTTCTGAAGACGGAACAATATGTTATAGTATTCGTTGTCATTCAATGAATTTAGAGGGTACATAAGTGAAAGAAGGATGAAAGGAAGCTGATGAAATGAATATTAATCATTTACTGGAAATGCAGAGAGAGCTCGATACATACATAGAAGAAGAACATGGTTTGGAAGAAACGGACCTCTTTGATAAGAAGGTCCTGGCACTGTTAGTAGAGGTGGGTGAGCTGGCGAATGAGACAAGATGCTTTAAATTTTGGAGTACAAAGCAGCCTTCCGAAAAAAATGTAATCCTTGAAGAATTTGTAGATGGGGTGCATTTCATCCTTTCATTGGGGATCAATATCGGGATCCAGCATTTTGAGCTGCGGGAAGCAAGTTATCTTGAAGAAGATGTTACGAAACAATTCCTTGAAATTTATAATTCGATTCATGACTTTACAAACGGGCGGTCTGTCTCGGAGTATGATCAGCTTGTGCATCAATATTTCTACCTTGGGGAAATCCTTGGTTTTTCACATGAAGATGTAGTACATGCCTATAAGGAAAAGAATGATGTGAATTACAAACGGCAGCAGGAGGGGTACTGAGGAATATCCATTTGGTGATAGTGGTACCATAACGAGAGCGGGCAGAAATTAATGTTAATCTTTTGAATAAATTCTGATAATTTGGTATGATTATTAACGGTACATAAAATCATTAGGGGGTCGAAATAATGGCGAAATTAGACGAAACACTCACAATGCTGAAAGATTTGACAGATGCTAAGGGTGTGCCAGGAAACGAACGTGAAGCAAGAGACGTGATGAAGAAATACATAGAGCCTTTCGCTGATGAAATTACAACAGATAACTTGGGAAGCCTGATCGCTAAGAAGGTCGGCGATGAAAACGGCCCGAAAATCATGGTAGCAGGCCATCTTGATGAAGTCGGCTTCATGATCACCCAAATCGATGATAAAGGATTCCTTCGCTTTCAAACGGTCGGCGGCTGGTGGTCACAGGTAATGCTGGCACAGCGCGTTACAATCGTAACAAAGAAAGGCGATGTCACAGGTGTGATCGGTTCCAAGCCGCCTCATATCCTTCCTGCTGAAGCACGCAAGAAGCCTGTTGATATCAAGGACATGTTCATTGATATCGGTGCATCAAGCCGCGAGGAAGCTCAGGAGTGGGGCGTGAAACCGGGCGACATGGTGGTTCCTTACTTTGAATTCACAGTCATGAACAATGAGAAGATGCTGTTGGCAAAAGCTTGGGATAACCGCATCGGCTGTGCAATTGCCATCGATGTCTTAAAAGGATTGAAAGGTGAAAACCATCCAAACGTCGTGTACGGCGTTGGTACAGTCCAAGAAGAGGTCGGTCTTCGCGGAGCAAGGACCTCTGCTGCAAAAATCAACCCTGACATCGCATTTGGTGTAGATGTTGGTATTGCAGGTGATACTCCTGGAATTTCTGAAAAAGAAGCACAAAGCAAAATGGGTGAGGGGCCGCAGATCATTCTTTATGATGCATCAATGGTTTCCCACAAAGGACTGCGTGATTTCGTAACAGATATTGCGGATGAGAACAACATTCCTTACCAGTTCGATGCCATCGCAGGCGGCGGAACAGATTCAGGTGCCATCCACTTGACTGCTAACGGTGTCCCTGCATTGTCCATCACAATCGCAACTCGCTACATCCATTCGCATGCAGCGATGCTTCACCGTGATGACTACGAAAATGCCGTTAAATTGATTACCGAAGTCATCAAGCGCCTTGATAAAGACACAGTCGCTAAAATCACATTTGATTGATAATCACTGAAGAGACTCCTTTTGGGGTCTCTTTTTAATTGTTTTTAAGTCAGCGGGTTTTCAGGGCAGTTTGAGGTTGGGGCGGGGAATCGTACACCTGAAGGGAAATCTTATATTATATTCAAAGCAGCCACAAATAAAAAACGGATGCCTGATAAGCATCCGCATCCATTATTTGCTCAAGCCTTCTTCAATTGTTTCCAAAAGCATCTTCTGCTCCTGGGGATCTGCATTATTCCAGAATACTTCCATCAAAACGCCAAGACCTGGAAGGGTTTTTTCTTCTCCGCCTTGAATCGCATCAACAATCGTATCTTTAAGCTGATCCTGATTGTTTCCGGATACATTATGGATGATCGCATTACGTAAGTTTAAGCCCATTTTTAACGCTCCTTTATCGAGTATTAATGTTTTCAAGGATATCTTCTCCTCACTTGGCGTTTATTATGTATAAATTCTGATGTATAATGTAAATTCGAAAGCGGCATAAAGGGAATATGGCTGCTAAATTGTTCACAAGGAGATTAAACTGTGAAATACGTCCAATCTGCAAAAAATCCGCAAGTGAAACAATGGAAGAAACTTCAGGCGAAGAAAGAGCGTGATCGCTCAGGTACATATATGGTAGAAGGCTTTCACCTTGTTGAGGAAGCCCTGAAATACAAAAAAGTTGTAAAAGAGGTCCTCATTAAAGAAGGTGTAGAGCTTCCCTCCGATTGGAATGTGGATGATGTCTCGATCATCACCCTGTCGGAAGATGCAGCCAAAGCTGTTTCGGCTACGGAGACAAGCCAGGGGATATTCGCTGTCTGCCATCAAGATGCAGATGGGGAGCTGGACTTAAAAGGTAAAACGTTTCTGCTGCTGGATGAAGTCCAGGATCCGGGAAATCTGGGGACGATAATCCGGACAGCGGATGCTGCGGGAATCGACATGATCATCCTGGGAGAAGGATCTGCTGATCTTTATAATCCCAAAGTACTGAGGTCTGCCCAGGGGAGCCACTTTCATCTGCAGATTGTCAAAGGGGATCTGCCTGGCTGGATCGAACGGCTGAAAGCTGAAGGAATCCCTGTATATGGAACGGCATTAGAAAATGGTATCGAATATCAGGGGATTTCCAGCACGGAGTCATTTGCCTTGATACTCGGTAATGAAGGAAATGGAGTTTCACCGGCCATATTGAACTCCACTGATAAAAATCTTTATGTCCCTATCTATGGGAAGAGCGAATCCTTGAATGTCGCCATTGCAGCCGGCATTTTGATGTATCATCTAAAAAAGGCTCAGTAATTTCACGAAAAGGTTTGAAAACAGATCAAATATTTTCTATAATAGAGGGCATATATATTAAAAACAGTGATAGAGAAAAGTAACATGTTGTAACCATCCCAGGGAAAGAGTACCGAGACTGCAAGTACTCTAATGGACAGCATCGTGAACGTTCACCTCTTGAGTTGGCATCGGGACCGTTTCTTCTGAAACCGAAAGATGCCCCGGCGAAAAGCCGTTATCCCAATGAAGTTAACACAGGACTACGTTCCTCGTGTTTTAATAAGGGTGGTACCGCGACGATAACCTCGTCCCTTGATAGGGAGGAGGTTTTTTTGTTGTTAAAAAAGGCTGTTTCCGTATTGATTGTTGTATTCGAAGATTCCAAGAGCCGGATTTTTCCCTGAACACAAAGATTTTTCTCTGGTTTTTTCCGGTGAACAAATGCAATATTGTTTCGAAAATCCATATCCAACACCAACAAATTTTACGAAAACAGCCCAATAAATTACCAAAATCAGTTAAGGAGGCCATTTGCATGGAAGCAAAATTAAAGCAGCTGCAAGAGGAAGCTATCGAAAAAATCGAAGCAGCAGAGGGGCTTAAAGAGCTCAATGATATCCGTGTTGCCTATCTAGGGAAAAAAGGACCGATCACAGAAGTACTGAAAGGAATGGGCAAGCTTTCTGCCGAAGAGCGTCCAAAAATGGGGGCTCTCGCCAACGAAGTGCGTGCAGCAGTTACAGAACGCCTTGAAGAAAAGAGTGAAAAGCTGGAAAAAGAAGCAGTCAACAAGAAACTCGCTTCAGAAACAATCGATGTCACCCTTCCTGGAAGGCCGGTCAGAAAGGGGCGCAAGCATCCTCTCACGAAAATCGTGGAAGAAATTGAAGATCTGTTTATTGGAATGGGTTACAGCATTGCCGAAGGACCTGAAGTGGAAACAGACTTTTACAATTTTGAAGCCTTGAATCTTCCGAAAGGGCACCCGGCAAGGGATATGCAGGATTCTTTCTATATTACAGAAGAAACTTTGCTTAGAACCCACACTTCACCTGTACAGGCCAGAACGATGGAAATGCATAAAGGCAAAGGGCCTATCAAGGTCATCTGTCCAGGAAAAGTATACCGGCGCGACAATGACGATGCGACACACTCCCACCAATTCATGCAGATTGAAGGATTGGTCATCGGTGAAAACATCCGCATGAGTGATTTAAAAGGAACTTTGCAGGTGTTCGCCAAGAAAATGTTCGGAGAAGACAGGGAAATCCGTCTGCGTCCAAGCTTCTTCCCTTTCACAGAGCCTTCTGTCGAAATGGATATTACATGTAAGATTTGCGGCGGGAAAGGCTGCAGTGTTTGTAAAGGCACAGGCTGGATTGAGATTCTCGGAGCGGGAATGATCCATCCTAACGTATTGGAAATTTCAGGTTTCGATTCGAAAAAATACACTGGATTCGCATTCGGAATGGGACCAGAGCGTATTGCAATGCTGAAGTATGGAATCGATGACATCCGTCATTTCTATACAGACGATGTTCGTTTCTTAAACCAGTTTCAAACACAAGAATAATAAAGCTTGAGGAGGCAGGAAAATGTTTGTTTCATATAAATGGCTGCAGGATTACGTAGACCTTTCCGGTGTGGATCCTGAAGAACTGGCCGAAAAAATCACCCGCAGCGGAATTGAAGTTGAAGGTGTCGAGATCATCGGGGAAGGGATCAAAAATGTAGTGGTCGGCCACGTATTGGAATGCGAACCGCATCCCGATGCAGATAAATTGAATCGATGTCAGGTTGATGTGGGAGAAGGCGAGCCTGTTCAAATCATATGCGGTGCACCTAATGTGGCTGCCGGCCAGAAGGTGCCAGTGGCAAAGGTAGGAGCAGTGCTTCCGGGTAATTTTAAAATCAAAAAAGCGAAGCTGCGCGGCCAGGCATCAAATGGAATGATTTGTTCACTGCAGGAGCTTGGAGTAGAGGGTAAGCTTGTTCCAAAAGAACATGCAGAAGGAATCTATGTGTTTCCTCAGGATACAGAGGTCGGTTCGGATGCAGTGGCAGAGCTGAATTTGGATGACGCTGTCCTGGAATTGGGATTGACGCCAAACAGAGCCGATGCCATGAGCATGCTTGGGGTTGCTTATGAAGTAGGCGCAATCCTTGGAAGGGATATTAAAAAGCCCGAAACCAAAGTCGAAGAGTCTTCAGAGAAAGCTTCCGAATATATTTCCGTGAAAGTGGAAGCTGTTGAAGATAACCCGCTTTATGTGGCAAAAGTCATTAAAAACATCAAAATCGGGCCATCACCGATGTGGATGCAGAACCGCCTGATTGCTTCAGGAATCAGACCTCATAATAACGTAGTCGATATTACGAACTATATCCTGCTGGAATACGGCCAGCCGCTGCATGCATTCGATTACGGCAAGTTCGGTTCAAAAGAAATTCTCGTCAGAAGAGCGGAACAGGATGAAGTGATCGTCACTTTGGATGATGAAGAAAGAAAACTTAACGAAAATCATTTAGTCATCACGAATGGCACAGTACCTGTTGCATTGGCAGGAGTTATGGGTGGAGCCGATTCGGAAGTCGGCCAGGATACAAATACGGTCCTTCTTGAATCAGCGTATTTCGCAGGCGGTCCCATCCGCACGGCATCAAAGGATCATGGACTGCGCAGTGAAGCCAGCTCCCGCTATGAAAAAGGTGTCGATCCAAACCGTGTCAGAGAAGCAGCTGAACGGGCGGTTTCCCTTATGGCAGAGTATGCCGGCGGTGAGGTGCTGCAAGGATCCGTCACAGTAGACAACCTGAAAGTGGAACCTGCTGTTGTAACGATCTCGCTGGAAAAAATAAATTCTGTCCTTGGTACCGATATCAGTGCTGCTGACGTGGAGTCGATTTTTAATCGCCTTCAATTCGCCGTAAAGGTTCAAGGAAACGAGTTCCAGGTTACTATCCCTACACGCAGAGGGGATATTACGATCGAAGAAGACCTGCTGGAAGAAGTGGCAAGGCTGTATGGCTACGATAATCTGCCGTTGACACTGCCGGAGGGTGATGCAACTGCCGGCAAGCTGACGCCATTCCAGATCAAACGCCGTGCGGCCCGCCGCAACCTGGAGGGCTCAGGCTTGATGCAGGCAATAACATATTCTCTTACAAATGATAAGAAAGCAGGCCAGTTCGCACTTCATAAGCGTGAACCGATTCGTCTGATCATGCCGATGAGTGAAGAGAGGAGCAATCTCCGTCTGAGCATCATTCCGCAGATGCTGGAAGCTCTTTCTTATAACATTGCCCGCCAAAATGATTCTCTTGCTTTCTATGAAATCGGTTCAGTGTTCTTAAAAGAAGAAAATCAGGAACTTCCTTCTGAGCATGAACATATTGCCGGAGCAGTGACTGGCTTGTGGAACAGCCACCCATGGCAGGGAGAGAAGAAGCCGGTTGATTTCTTCGTTGTAAAAGGAATCCTGGAGGGGCTTTTCGAGGAAATGGGTGTTGCGGAACATATCAGCTTCCGACAAGCTGAACGTGAAGGCATGCATCCGGGCCGTACGGCAGAAATTCTGCTGGATGACATGGTCATCGGCTTCGCCGGACAGGTACACCCTGATGTTCAAAAAGATATGGATCTTAACGAAACATATGTATTTGAAATCGAGGCTGCACCAGTATTCAATTACAACCTGCCGGCACTTCAGTACTCACCGATCCCAAGATATCCATCCATTACAAGAGATATTGCCCTTGTAGTCAATCAGGATGTTAAAGCGGGAGAGTTGAAGTCCATCATTAAGGAAGCAGGAGGCAAGCTGCTGAGGGAGGTTTCCATCTTTGACCTTTATCAGGGCGAGCATATGGAACCAGGGAAGAAATCCCTTGCATATTCATTGAAATACTTCGACCCTGCCCGCACTTTGACGGATGATGAAGTGGTCAAAGCACATAACAAAGTCCTTGACGCAGTGAAAGATAAAACTGGAGCTGAATTAAGAGGATAAGAAGCGATTGCAAGAATGAAACGCCCCCGCATAGGTGCCTATGCGGAGGCGTTTTTTGTTAAGACAGTTGGAGCGGAATGAGCCATAAGATTCCTTTATTCCCAAAAGAGGGAGGCATCAGTTTAAAAGGTGCATAGAAGGGTTCTAGAGTCCAAAAAGAAGGGTGACTTCAGCAGAAAAGGCGCATAGCCGGGTGCCGTAGTCCAAGAAGAATTGCTATCCAAGCCCAAATGGCGAAGAGAAGGGCCCAAGTGCCCTAAAAAAAGGGCAGCCCCCCAAAAAGGGAGTATAGACAGGCTGTAAATTCCCTCCCAAAAAAAGAAGTCTCAAATGAAAAGGCGTCTAGAGCAGTCCTAAACAAACAAATTCACCTGAAACTCCTATTCACTTCATCTTTTTATCCACGCGCAAGCTTCTGTGCTTTATCGCTGTTCGCGAAATGCCATTTTGTTAGTTTCTTCAATTCTGCAGTTCCGTGCTTCCTGATTATTTTCGCACCTGCGATGTCCACTTGTTTTCCGGCGCCTTTAGGCAGGGTGAAGCCTGCGGCGGAGCTGAGTTTATCCATTTCTTTGACAAAGGCATAGCGTGCAAGGATGGAAGCTGCTGCAACGGAGAGATGGATGCTTTCGCCTTTGGTGCTGAAGAGTACTTTTTCCCGGTGAATCTCTTTTTGGCCGGCTAAGTATTTATAATAAGTGCTTTCTTCGGCGAATTGATCGATCAAGATTGCTTCAGGATCCTCCGGTGATATTTTTTGGAGGAGATTAAGGATGGCCCTGTTATGAAGAAGTGCTTTGATTTTTCCCTGGGACATCCCTTGTTCCTGCAAATCGTTATACTTCGGGTTATGGCAGATTAGGAGACTGTATGGAATGACGGATACCAGGTCTTTGGCTATGGCGATGATTTTTTCATCTGTCAGATTTTTGGAATCTCTTACACCAAGCTCCTTTAATAGCGGAATCTGCTCTTTTTTTACATAGGCGGCTACGACAGTGATGGGGCCGAAGAAGTCTCCTGTCCCTACCTCATCTGAACCAATGAGTGACATTTCAGCAATATTGGCCGGTAATTTCGGGTTTGTTTTGGGCTTGCCGCTTTTCGAAGGAGCTGAATCTTGGGCAGTTCCCCATTTTCCGGCTTCGTCCTGTCCGTTTCCTCCCTGAAAGAGGACCTTTCCGGAACGATAAGCGGTGATGGTACAGCCTGGTACTTTTGCTGTAAAGACCGAACCAGGGGGCATCTTATCCTGAAGATTGGTTTTATAGAAAGCTTTCATTTCATTGATTTTCACTGCGGTGCATTGTAAGACGGTGTTAGCCACAAAGCCCACTCCCTTCTGGATATATGGTTTCTATGTATGCTTGAACCTAAAGCATATCAGACTTCTGACACTTTTAGAATTGTTAACAAAATCAGACTCAAAATGACAAAATTTTTCCCATTCTAAATATTTTCGTGTTATGATAATGTTTAGGATTCTTATGATAGGGGGCTTTCATGTTGTCTCAAAAACAAAAAAACCGTACAACTGTGGATATATATGGGACGCAATATGTCATTGTCGGGACTGAATCCACAAGTCATATCCGCCTTGTCGCTTCCTTGGTAGACGAGAAGATGAGAGAGATCAGCTCCATGAATCCTTCCCTGGATAAAAGCAAGCTTGCAGTACTGACAGCAGTGAACACTCTTCACGATAATCTTAAGCTGAAAGAGTACTGTGAAAGTCTGGAAGAAGAATTAAAAAAATTAAAGGATTGAAAATATTATGCTTGATTTAGCACTATTGATTATCCTCATTTTCGGATTCTTTGTCGGATTGAGGAGAGGGTTTATCCTTCAGCTTGTACATATGACAGGTTTTATCATTTCATTTATCATTGCCTATATTTATTATGATCAGTTAGCGCCGAAATTAACTTTATGGATCCCTTTCCCTGTGCTTGATGAAGAATCAGCATTGAACATGCTGTTTGAAGCAACGAATCTGGATCAATCCTATTATCGGGTCATCGCATTTGCCATCATATTCTTTGCTGCCCGGATTCTGTTTCAAATCATCGGTTCCATGCTCGATTTCCTTGCACACCTGCCGATTCTGAAGCAATTCAATGCTCTTGGCGGCGGTATTCTAGGATTCATTGAAACCTATATTGTCATCTTCATCCTTTTATACATTGCAGCACTGCTTCCGATTGCCGGTGTCCAGTCGCTGCTGAATGATTCAGTGCTTGCTGAGTTCATGGTTTCTAACACGCCGTTTTTATCCGGCCAGGTGCAGGACTGGTGGATCAATTATACAGAACAATAGATTCTAAGAGGACTGGCCCGTCAACCCCGGCCAGTCCCTATTTGTGTTTAAAGAGGGATTTTCCTGACATGCTGTGCCATTCTGTTTATCTTTTTCCTTTTAGGCAGGTATTCTGATAGTATTAATACTGGAGGCTAAAAAGGGTCCCGCAGATGAACATTACTCTGAAAAATCATATAAGAGGGTGATCGAATGACTGTAAATAAAAAAAATATCATTAAATTACTTGAGACAATTGCTATATATATGGAGTTGAAAGGTGAAAACACATTCAAGGTATCTGCTTTCCGGAAGGCAGCCAATGCCTTGGAGACCGACGACAGGAGCCTGAATGAGATAGATTCGTTCACGGCAATCAATGGCATCGGCAAGGGCACTGCGGCTGTCATAGAAGAATACATTTCTGAAGGGAAATCGAGCGTTCTGGAAGAGCTGCAGAAAGAGGTCCCGGAAGGGCTGGTCCCTCTATTGAAACTGCCTGGACTTGGCGGAAAGAAGATTGCCAAGCTGTATCAGGAACTCAATGTTACAAACATAGAAGAACTGCAGGAGGTTTGTGAGGCAGGAAAAGTCTCTTCCCTGTCAGGATTCGGTAAAAAGACGGAAGAGAAGATTCTGGCAGCAATCGAGAACGCAGGTTCACAGCCGGAACGCCTTCCAATTGCATACATGCTTCCAATTGCGGAAAAAATTGAAAGTGCTCTTTCCGGAATGAAGGGGATAAAAGAATTTTCACGTGCGGGAAGTCTTAGAAGGATGAGGGAGACTGTTAAAGATTTGGACTTCATCATTGCAGTGAATGATGTACAAGGTGTTAAAGAACAGATACTGAACTTACCTGATATAAAGGATTCCGTTGCTGCAGGTGATACGAAAATCTCGCTTACTTTCCTGTATGAATGGGAAGTATCCGTTGACTTCAGGCTTGTAAAGCCGGAAGAGTATGCCACTGCTCTCCATCATTTTACCGGTTCAAAAGATCATAATGTCCGTATGAGGCAGATCGCAAAGGAAAGAGGCGAAAAGATCAGCGAATATGGAGTGGAAAATGCTGAGTCCGGTGAAGTGAAAACATTCCGCTCTGAAGAAGAATTCTATGATCATTTCGGGCTTCATTGGATTCCCCCGGAACTTAGGGAAGACGGCAGGGAAATCGATAACTATTCGAAAGACTACGGACTGGTTGAATTGAAGGATATAAAGGGCGACCTGCATATGCACTCCACTTGGACAGATGGTGCTCATTCATTGGAAGAAATGGCAGAGGCATGCAGGGCTAAGGGCTATAAGTATATGGCGTTTACCGACCACTCACAGTATTTGAAAGTCGCCAATGGATTGACGGCTGAAAGGTTATTGAAACAACGGGATGAAATCCATAAGTTAAATGATAAATATGATGATATTACAATTCTATCAGGAATAGAGATGGACATCCTGCCTGATGGAACATTGGACTATGATGATGAAGTTCTTGAACAAATGGATCTGGTGATTGCCTCAATCCATTCCAGTTTTTCTCAATCAAGAGATAAGATCATGGACCGTATGAAAACAGCTTTGAAAAATGCGCATGTCGATATCATTGCCCACCCGACTGGAAGGATCATAGGCAGAAGGGAAGGGTATGACGTTGATGTCGATATGCTGATCGAACTTGCAAAAGAGACAGATACAGCACTTGAATTGAATGCCAATCCAAACAGGCTCGACTTATCCTCTGAGAACATAAAGAAAGCGGAGGAAGCAGGGGTCAAGATTGTCATCAATACGGATGCACACAGCATAGACCATCTCGAATTCATGGAAGTCGGTGTCGGTGCTGCCAGAAAAGGCTGGGTAAAGTCCGATTCTGTCATCAACACATATGAAAGTGATGATTTACTGAAATTTTTAAAAAGAAATGATTGATAGTAGGGAGGAGTATACTCCGTGAATGATAAAGTATTAAGGACGCTGGAATTCAATAAAGTGAAAGAGCTTCTTGCAGGGTTTGCTGCTTCTGCACTCGGAAGGGCAAGGGTGGATGCCCTTCAGCCTTCCCTTACGCTCGAAGAAGTCATTGAATTGCAGGAAGAGACGGACGAAGCTGCCAATATTCTGCGCATTAAAGGGCATGCGCCGCTCGGCGGGATATTTGATATCCGGCCTGCGGTCAAACGCGCGACAATAGGGGGAATGCTTAGTCCCCAAGAGTTTGTACAAACAGCCAGCACCATCCGGGCAAGCAGGAAGTTCAGGCTGTTTATGGAAGAATTGGAAGAGGAAGAAATCGAGCTGCCGATCCTTACAGGAAAAGTCAGTGAGATGGCTGTATTGACACCTCTCGAGCACAAAATCAAAGCAGTGGTGGATGAGAATGGTGCGATCCTTGATTCAGCAAGCGACGCATTAAGGCAGATCCGCTCGCAGATCAGGGCGAATGAAGGGCGTATCCGGGAGAAGCTGGAAAGAATGATCCGTTCCAGCAATGCACAGAAAATGCTGTCGGATGCGATCATCACCATCAGGAATGACCGGTATGTCATCCCTGTAAAGCAGGAATACCGAGGTAATTACGGAGGAATCATCCATGATCAGTCCTCATCCGGCCAGACACTGTTCATTGAACCTGAAGTCATTGTTTCACTGAATAATGCATTGCGTGAACTCAAGCTGAAGGAAGGACAGGAAATTGAAAGAATCCTGACAGAACTGACGGTGGAAGTAAGTGCTTCTTCAGAAGACCTGCTGCTGATTGTATCCATCCTGGCTGATATCGATTTCATGTTCACCAAGGCAAAATACGGAAAGTCCATTAAAGGAACGAAACCGGAAATGAATGGCGACCAGGTCTTGAAGCTTAACAGGGCGCGCCATCCTATGCTCTCAATCGAGGAAGCAGTAGCCAATGATATTGAACTCGGAAAGGATTTCAGTTCCATTGTGATTACAGGCCCCAACACAGGCGGTAAGACGGTGACCTTGAAAACGATCGGGCTTTTGACGCTGATGGCCCAATCCGGATTGCAGATTCCGGCACTTGACGGTTCTGAAATGGGTGTGTTCCAAAATGTTTACGCAGATATTGGTGACGAGCAGTCGATCGAGCAGAGTTTAAGTACCTTCTCTTCCCACATGGTGAACATAGTGGATATTCTCGGGAAGGTAGATCATGAAAGCCTGGTGCTGTTTGATGAACTGGGGGCGGGGACAGATCCCCAGGAAGGAGCAGCCCTTGCGATTTCCATTCTGGATGAGGTACACCAGCGGGGGGCAAAGGTTGTAGCCACCACCCATTATCCTGAATTGAAAGCCTATGGATATAATCGTGAAGGTGTCATCAATGCGAGTGTGGAGTTTGATGTTGAAACACTGAGCCCAACGTATAAATTGCTGATCGGTGTTCCGGGGCGGAGCAATGCCTTCGAAATATCCAAGAGGCTGGGACTTTCGGACAGAGTGATTCAGCGCGCTAAATCACACATAGGTACAGATAGCAAAGAAATTGAAAATATGATTGCTTCCCTTGAGAAAAGCAGGAAAGATGCAGAAGCTGAATACGATGAAGCGCATGATCTTCTAAAGCAGGCTGAGAAGATGCATAAAGATATGCAGAAGCAAATGATGGAGTTCTATGACAAACGTGACAGCCTTTATGAAAAGGCTGAAACAAAAGCAGCCCAGGTAGTGGAAAAAGCGAAAGAAGAAGCTGAAGGCGTCATACGGGATCTGAGAAAAATGAGACTTGAAAAAAGCGCCGAGGTCAAAGAACATGAACTTATCGAGGCGAGGAAGCGGATTGAAGGCGCCGCGCCAGAGCTGAATAGAAGCAAACCGAAAAAAGCAAACGCCGGCCAGAAGCGGGAACTGAAGCCGGGTGATGAGGTGAAGGTCCTCTCGTTAGACCAGAAAGGCCATCTTGTTGAAAAGGTTTCAAGTAAAGAATGGCAGGTCCAGATGGGGATCATGAAAATGAAGGTGAAAGAATCGGACCTTCAATTCATTCAAGCAGAGAAGAAAGTGGAAACAAAACCGCTCGCGACCGTGAAAGGGAAAGATTTTCATGTCGGGCTTGAACTCGATCTCCGCGGTGAACGCTTTGAAAATGCATTATCCAGAGTTGAAAAGTATATTGATGATGCCCTGCTTGCCGGATATCCAAGAGTATCCATCATTCATGGTAAAGGGACCGGCGCCCTTAGACAGGGAGTGCAGGAATACCTGAAAAACCACCGTTCCGTAAAACGGGTCCGTCTGGGAGAAGCCGGTGAAGGCGGTACGGGTGTCAGTGTCGTGGAATTCAAATAAAAGCTTCATGCAGGTCGTCTGGAATGCCGATGGGGGTAAGATCCTGAGAGCCGGCTGCCCCTTCTGTAAGGAGGCTGTCTCACTTAGGGGAGCTCAGGATCTGACGTGAATTATGATCAGGGGATTTTTTAAAACTTATATCAACAGCAGCATATGTTTAAATGTTAATTTATCAATTTTAAAGGGAGTTTCGGGATGGAGAACTTTTGGGAAAATGATTTTGTTCAGACAGCAGGTAATTACAGTGTGGTTGTGCTGTTCCTTATCCTTTTTCTTTCCGTTTTTGAGCTTGTGACAAAGTATAAGAACTGGGAAGAAATCAAGAAAGGCAACATGGCTGTAGCTATGGCCACAGGGGGAAAGATATTCGGGATCGCAAATATCTTCAGGCATTCGATTGCAGAAAATGATACACTCCTGACTACGATTGGCTGGGGAGTATTCGGCTTCATTCTGCTGTTGTCCGGATACTTTATTTATGAATTCCTGACACCAAAGTTTAAAATCGATGAGGAAATCGAGAACGATAACCGGGCAGTAGGCTTTATTTCCCTTGTAATATCAGTTGGCCTGTCCTATGTAATCGGGGCAGGCATCTCATAAGGAGAGAGAAATGGAAACGTTAGCTAAAGTGTTATTGGGACTTTGTGCCCTGTTCATCATTGTAGGTATTATTTATCTGGTCTTCTTTGTATAAGGTTACAAAACGGTAGAGCGGCCAAGCCGCTCTTCTTTAATTTACAGGATGTAAAACAATTGAGAAAAGCGATTTCGAATTGTATCAGTAGTAAAGATATACTATAATAGTATAAAGAATTAAAATTTTCTAACTACTTCTCGGAAGGGGGAAATACTTTGGTGAAACCATGGCTTGAGCTTTATCCTGAAGAAATCAAAAAGGAATTGGACTATACTCCTTCACCCCTGCAGGATTACCTTACAAAAGCAGCGGAACAGTTTCCTGATAAGGCTGCGATTCATTTTATGGGCAAGGAAGTCACGTACAGGGACCTGTATGATGCCGCTTTGAAGTTTGCCAATCACCTTAAATCACTGGGTGTGGAAAAAGGGGACCGTGTAGCAATCATGCTGCCCAATACACCCCAGTCGGTCATTGGCTATTATGGAACCCTTTTTGCTGGAGGTGTCGTCGTCCAGACCAATCCTCTTTACATGGAAAGGGAAATTGAGTATCAAATGAATGATTCGGGGGCAAAGGTCATCCTGACATTGGATATTCTTTATCCAAGGGTCACAAAAGTAATGAAGGACACTGCCCTTGAGCATGTAATTGTAACCGCTGTCAAAGACTATCTGCCTTTCCCTAAGAACCTGATTTATCCTTTCATCCAGAAGAAGCAGTATGGAATTGTCGTGAAGGTAGAACCTTCCGATAATCTGCATTTGTTTACAGACATCATGAAAACGGCGGAAAGCAAACCAATTGAAATCGAATTTGATTTCGAGGAAGATCTGGCTTTACTGCAATACACGGGAGGCACAACCGGATTTCCTAAGGGGGTCATGCTCACCCATAAAAACCTTGTTTCCAATGCTGTAATGTGTGATGCCTGGCTTTACAAGTGCAAAAAGGGGGAAGAGGTAGTATTAGGTATCCTTCCATTCTTCCACGTTTATGGAATGACAACCGTTATGATCCTGTCTGTCATGCAAGGATATAAAATGGTGCTGCTTCCGAAGTTCGACGCGGAAACCACGCTGAAAACAATCCAAAAACAAAAACCTACACTGTTTCCCGGAGCCCCTACCATTTATATCGGATTATTGAACCATCCTGAGTTAAAGAAATATGACCTGTCCTCAATTGATTCCTGTATCAGCGGTTCTGCTCCGCTTCCGGTTGAAGTCCAGCAGAGATTTGAGGAAGTGACAGGAGGGAAGCTGGTTGAGGGATACGGACTCACCGAATCATCACCGGTCACTCATTCGAACTTCCTGTGGGATCGGGAAAGAGTAAAAGGAAGTATAGGCATTCCCTGGCCCGACACTGACGCCGCTGTCTTTTCAATGGAGACAGGGGAGAAACTGCCTCCAAATGAAATTGGGGAAATTTGTGTCAAGGGTCCGCAGGTCATGAAAGGATACTGGAACCGGCCTGAAGAGACTGAAATGACCCTTAGGGACGGCTGGCTGCTGACAGGGGACCTGGGATACATGGACGAGAGAGGATACTTTTATGTAGTGGACCGCAAGAAGGATATGATCATAGCCGGCGGTTTTAACATTTATCCACGCGAGATTGAAGAGGTCCTTTATGAACATCCCGATGTCCAGGAAGTTGTGGCTGCGGGGGTGCCTGATCCGTATCGTGGTGAGACCGTAAAAGCATATGTGGTCCTCAAGGAAAATTCCAGCATAAGTGAAGAAGACCTTAATGCCTTTGCCAGAAAGCATCTTGCTGCTTATAAGGTTCCAAGATTGTATGAGTTCAGGGAGGAACTTCCTAAAACGGCTGTAGGAAAAATCCTGAGAAGGGCACTTGTAGAAGAAGAGAGAAATAAGCTTCAAGACCAAGATGAAAAGCTAGGGTGACTTTGTTTTTGGAAACTGATTAATTTCATACTATCCTGGAAATGGGAAAAGACCATTTGGCTGCCATCCGGCCCTTCTTTTTGATGGAAAGTGGGACAAGGATATTCCTCTTGACTTTTTTTCTAAAGCAATTTATCATAAAATTATGAATGAATAGTCATTCATTATTTCTAAGAGGCAGGGCATAAAATGAAAAGAGACAAACCGAAATACAAACAAATTATCGATGCCGCTGTAGTGGTTATTGCTGAAAATGGATATCACCAGGCCCAGGTTTCGAAAATAGCGAAACAGGCCGGCGTGGCCGATGGGACCATTTATCTTTACTTCAAAAACAAAGAAGATATATTGATCTCCGTCTTCCGGGAAAAGATGGGAATGTTTGTCGGAAAAATTGAAGAAGTTATAGCAGGAAACCGAACTGCGGCGGAGAAGTTATTAGTGATGATTGAAAATCATTGTAAAATCTTGTCGGAAGATCACCATCTGGCAATTGTAACCCAGCTTGAGTTAAGACAGTCCAATAAAGATATCCGCCTGAAAATCAATGAAGTGTTAAAAGGATACCTCTTGGTCATCGACAAGATCCTCACAGAAGGAATCGAAGCAGGTGAATTCACCTCCGACCTTGATATCCGCCTTGCACGGCAAATGATCTTTGGCACTATCGATGAGATGCTGACCAACTGGGTCATGAACGAACAGAAGTATGATTTGTCATCACAAGTTCCTGCCATACATAAGCTGCTGCTCAATGGCTGCGGTTTCAGGAACTGAAGACTTGCGTAGGAGGGAATCCAGATGCAGTATCTGAGTTGCAAAATTGAAAGCCAGACAGCACTCGTTACGATTCAGCGTCCGCCTGCAAATGCCCTTGCCAGTGACTTGATAATTGAACTGGACGGGTTGATGGATGAACTGGAGACGGACAATGAAGTAAGGGTTATTTTGCTGCACGGCGAGGGAAGGTTCTTTTCTGCCGGAGCAGATATTAAAGAATTCACAAAGGTGGAAAGCGGTAAAGATTTTTCCAAGCTGTCAAAGAGAGGCCAGGACCTCTTTGAACGAATGGAGAACTTTTCTAAACCAATCATTGCGTCCATCCACGGAGCTGCACTTGGAGGCGGCCTGGAACTTGCTATGGGATGCCATATCCGCATTGTCGGGGAGAATGCCAAGCTTGGTCTTCCGGAACTTCAGTTAGGATTGGTCCCCGGGTTTGCAGGTTCGCAAAGGCTTGCCAAATTTGTAGGCTCAGCAAAAGCAGCGGAAATGCTGCTGACAAGTGAACCAATCAGCGGCAAGGATGCAGTTCAGTGGGGATTGGCCAACAGGGCATACCCTGACGAAGAAGTTCTTGATCAAGCTAAGAAATTGGCTTTCGGCATAGCGAGGAAGAGTCCGGTCGCTATGAAAGCTGCCTTGGAACTTTTAAGTTATACCAAGCATGGCCGTTTTTATGATGGAGTCAAACGGGAAGCAGAGCTTTTTGGCGATGTCTTCATGTCGGAGGATGGCCAGGAAGGAATCAAGGCATTCATCGAGAAGCGGACACCTGAATTCAAGGGTAAGTAAGCCGGTAATCCCGGCTTCCCTTTGGACCAGGGGATAATTTTTTTTGCCGTAAATATTCTCAATCTTTACAACCAATTGAAAGTTTGAAATTTTAGGAGGGAACTAGGAATGAACATCTATGTACTTATGAAAAGGACTTTCGATACTGAAGAAAGAATCAGTATTTCCAACGGACAAATCAGTGAGGACGGCGCTGAATTCATCATTAACCCATACGATGAGTATGCGATTGAAGAAGCGATCCAGGTACGTGATGAACACGGCGGTGAAGTGACAGTCGTAACAGTAGGCGATGAAGAAGGAGAGAAACAACTGAGAACAGCCCTTGCTATGGGAGCGGATAAAGCTGTTTTGATCAATACCGAAGACGATGTTGAGAATGGTGACCAATTCACCACTGCCAAGATCCTTGCAGAATATCTGAAGGATAAGGATGCAGACCTGATCCTTGCCGGTAACGTAGCGATTGACGGCGGATCAGGCCAGGTTGGACCGCGTGTAGCGGAACAGTTGAACATCCCTTACGTAACGACCATTACAAACCTTGAAATCAACGGCAGCACAGTAACGGTTGTCCGCGATGTTGAAGGTGATTCCGAGACTATCGAAACATCTCTTCCTCTATTGGTAACTGCGCAGCAGGGGCTGAATGAGCCAAGATATCCTTCTTTGCCTGGTATCATGAAAGCAAAGAAAAAACCATTGGACGAAGTTGAGATTGATGATTTAGACCTTGAAGAAGAAGATGTTGAGGCAAAAACTAAAACAATCGAAATCTTCTTGCCGCCAGAGAAGGAAGCGGGCAGGATTCTGGAAGGCGAGCTTGATGATCAAGTAAAAGAACTTGTAGGGCTTCTTCACACGCAAGCCAAAGTGGTTTAATAAGAGGTTTTTTTGGTATAAATTGTTGCTTTCGGAAAAATCCCAAGGGCCGGAACTTTCCACTGAATACAAAGATATTGCATTGAAAAGAGAGAGCAGCTCTTTTCATATCGAAATTCTTATTGAAAGTAACAAAGTTTAGAAAAGAGCCTGATAAATAGACAGTCAACAGATCATTCACTCAGGAGGTAATCTAACATGGCAAGAAAAGTATTGGTACTTGGTGAAGTACGTGATAATGCATTGAGAAACGTTTCTTTTGAAGCTGTTGCTGCTGGTAAGACAGTTGCAGAAGGCGGAGAAGTGGTAGGAGTTTTATTGGGCAGTTCTGTAAGCGCTTTAGGTAATGAGCTGGTTCAATATGGAGCTGACCGCGTGGTTGTGGTAGAGGACGAAAAATTGGAGCAGTACACATCTGACGGTTATTCCCAAGCACTGATGGCTGTCATCGACCAGGAGAGTCCTGAGGGGATCATCTTTGGTCATACAGCTTTAGGGAAAGACCTTGCGCCTAAAATTGCAAGCAAGTTGGGTTCAGGATTGATTTCCGATGCTACAGCCCTGGAAGAAGCAGGCGGCAACCTTGTATTTACCCGTCCAATCTATTCCGGTAAAGCCTTTGAAAAGAAAATCGTTACAGACGGGTTGATCTTCGCGACGATCCGTCCGAATAACATCGATCCGCTTGAAAAGGATGAATCAAGAAGCGGGGATGTAAGTTCTGTAACAGCGGATATTAAAGACCTGCGCACTATCATTAAAGATGTTGTACGCAAAGCCAGCGAAGGTGTGGACCTGTCAGAAGCTAAGGTCGTCATTGCCGGCGGGCGCGGAGTGAAAAGTGAAGATGGTTTCGAACCTCTTAAGGAATTGGCTGATGTACTGGGCGGAGCAGTGGGAGCTTCCCGCGGCGCGTGTGACGCGGATTACTGCGACTACTCACTGCAGATCGGACAGACAGGTAAAGTGGTGACTCCGGATCTGTATATTGCCTGCGGAATTTCAGGGGCGATACAGCACTTGGCAGGTATGTCAAACTCCAAAGTGATTGTTGCCATCAACAAGGACCCTGAAGCGAACATTTTCAATGTAGCGGACTACGGAATCGTTGGAGACTTATTTGAGGTTGTCCCTTTGCTGACGGAAGAATTCAAGAAATTAAAAGTTTCTTCTTCATAAGGATTGATAGCAGCTGTTCATACAGAGCAGCTGCTAAATTTTTTTGCGGATGTCACAAAACCTTGAGAAGGTAATATTATGATATACCCGCCTGAATTGCAGAGTTTAGGTTTTGTTGTCTTCCTTGTTTAATTTGAAGGCCTGATATTTTTATCCACCTTCTTGTTCAAAGGTAGATTGGAGTGGAAGATGTGCGGCATCCGGGGGGATCAGCGGGACTCGTCCAGCTCAAGAGGCCGGCGCCTGTTCTATTTAAGATCTCTCCTTGCGTTGCGTCAATTGGCTAAACGCTTGCCGTGTTTATTATCTCATGCGAGAGCCCTCAAGACTGTACGGAACTGAACGGCCGCATTCACTTTTTATACTGCCCGCCCCGCTGAATCGCAAATCTGGAGTGGGAATCTTCATGAATAAACAAGGGGAAACAGGGTAAATTACCTGCGAGGCATATTTATAGCATCATCAAATGAACGATGATATACTGACGGTAACTTTGAAAGATAATTGGAGGCGAATATAAATGGCTATCACACATGCTACAGATCAAACATTCCAAAATGAAGTAGGTTCAGGTTTAGTACTTGCAGATTTCTGGGCGCCTTGGTGCGGACCTTGTAAAATGATTGCGCCGGTACTTGAAGAACTTGACGCTGATATGGGAGATAAAGTCAAAATCGTCAAAGTTGATGTTGACGAGAACCAGGAAACTGCAGGAAACTTCGGCGTAATGAGCATCCCGACTTTGGTCGTTCTTAAAGACGGCGAAGTGGTTGAGAAAGTTATCGGTTTCCAGCCGAAAGAAGCTCTTGCTGAATTACTGAACAAACACGCTTAATCAAATAAGCCAAAAAACGGGCCTGAGGGGCTCGTTTTTTTGTTTGTTTGAAAGGTCTTTAAAAAGCCAGAAATAATAGTCTGCTGGAGGTTCTAATGTAAGGTTGTGAACCTCTTTAATCATGGCTGTTTTCGCATATATTGTTGCTTTCGGAAAATTATTTGAAATATATATTGAATAGCAGCAAATTTTCGAAAAGATCCTTAATCATTAACTAAGCACCAAGAGATTTTATGATTCAAAAGAAGAAGACTGCATTTCCAGCAACGTACATCGGGAATTCAATTATAGTATGGAGTGATTAATGAAATTGTATCTTTTTCCCAGTTGTCCTGTAGTTGACCTTATTCGACTAATTGCCTATGATTATTGAAGAAGTTTACTGTATTCCGTTCATTTTTCAGGAAACAGGGGGTGAGAGTAAATGAACGAGGTCATTTCAAACAAACTGGCACTGCTGCCGGACCAGCCAGGCTGTTACCTGATGAAAGACAGGCAGGGAACAATCATATATGTCGGGAAGGCAAAAGTGTTGAAGAATAGAGTAAGATCTTATTTTACAGGCTCTCATGACGGGAAGACCCAGAGGCTTGTAGGTGAAATCGAGGATTTTGAATATATCGTAACAGCTTCCAATTTGGAAGCGTTAATCCTGGAATTGAATTTGATCAAAAAACATGATCCTAAATACAATGTCATGCTCAAGGATGATAAGAGCTATCCGTTTATTAAGCTAACAGCGGAAAGACACCCAAGGCTGATCATCACGCGTAATGTCAAGAAAGACAAAGGCAAATATTTCGGTCCATATCCTAATGCGGGGGCAGCGAATGAAACCAAGAAACTGCTTGATCGCATTTATCCATTGAGAAAGTGTGATAAACTTCCGGACAGAGTCTGCCTTTACTATCACCTGGGGCAGTGCCTTGCACCGTGCGTAAATGAAGTGGAACCTGAAACATACAAAAAGCTGACAGATGAAATTGCCCGTTTCTTGAATGGCGGTTATAAAGAGATCAAAAAGGAATTGAGCGAAAAGATGGCTGCTGCTGCTGAGAACCTTGAATTTGAACGGGCCAAGGAGTTCCGGGATCAGATTCAGCATATCGAAGCAACGATGGAAAAGCAGACGATGACCATGACGGACTTCACTGACAGGGACATTTTTGGCTTTGCCGTGGATAAAGGCTGGATGTGTGTCCAGGTATTTTTTATCCGCCAAGGGAAGCTGATTGAACGGGATGTATCACTGTTCCCGATATATGATGAACCGACCGAGGAGTTCCTGACTTTCATTGGGCAATTCTATTCAAAGGCCAATCACTTTAAACCGAAGGAAATCAACCTTCCAGAGGATATCAACGAGGACATTGTCTCAGAACTTCTTGATGTCAAAACGACCCGTCCGCAAAAAGGGGCGAAAAGGCATCTTGTTCAACTGGCCGGGAAGAATGCTGAGATTGCACTGAAGGAAAAGTTTTCACTTATTGAAAGAGATGAAGAGAGAACGATCCTGGCTGTTGATAAATTGGGAGAGGCTATGGGCATTTATACGCCTCACCGCATTGAAGCGTTTGATAACTCCAATATCCAGGGAACTGATCCGGTATCGGCGATGATTGTTTTTCTTGACGGTAAGCCTGAAAAGAAAGAGTACCGGAAGTACAAAATCAAATCTGTAAAAGGACCGGATGATTATGATTCAATGCGTGAAGTGATTAGAAGAAGGTACAGCAGGGTGTTGAAAGAAGGACTTCCGCTTCCGGATTTGATCGTCATCGACGGAGGGAAAGGACAAATCGGTGCTGCAAAGGAAGTATTGGAACTGGAATTGAATCTGGATATTCCTGTAGCCGGGCTGGCAAAAGATGATAAGCACCAGACATCGGAATTGCTTTATGGAAACCCGCTTGAGATTGTGCCGCTGGAGAAAAGGAGCCAGGAATTCTACCTTCTTCAAAGAATCCAGGATGAGGTCCACAGATTCGCCATCACATTCCATAGGCAGCTCCGAGGAAAAACTGCCTTTTCTTCCATGCTTGATGAAGTGAGCGGTATAGGTCCAAAGAGGAAGAAGCAGCTTCTGAAAACATTCGGATCAATGAAGAAAATGAAAGAAGCTTCACTTGAAGAATTGACCGCCGCGGGACTTCCTCCGGCAGCGGCTGCAGAACTCATGGAGAAGCTGACGGATTAAATAGGGTGCAGCCTTCCTCTCTTGGGGAAGGTTTTTTGTTTTGGGATGCCCTTTTTCGTAAACTTAATGTCATTCAAATATCCTTAAAATTGCCGTAGAACCCCGGTAAGCAGGAAAGACAAGCAGCCGCTCTTTCTTTTTCGAGAGTAAACCATTGGAATGCAAAGGAAATCCGGTATTTGGATTATTCCAAAAGCAGCATTATATCCGAAAACAGCCTATGAATATTTACCCGGGGAAGATGCTGTAAAAGAGCCATTACTCAAACATTAAAAGAGTAAACATTGCCAAGGAACTTTTCCACCAGTCCGCCGCGAATACAGCGGTTAAGAAAATTCATGGTTGTCACCCGCTTTTTCCTGTGTTAAAATGAATAAAAATTTTATAAATTATCACTTTTTATACAAGTGGTGATAGAGGTGCGGACTTTCATCAGTAGATGCTTCGAGGAGTATGGGCTCTTATGACGGGTATTGAAAGGGGAATTCGCCGAAGCGGGAGCGGGCTCATGGCTGCATTCGCTGGTTCTGTGTTTAAGAGATGCAGGATTGTCAAGATTAACAGTCTTGGAGAGCTATCTCACGTGGAACCTGCATAATTTTGCGATTTCACAGGCAATGAGATAACCATCTCATTGCCTTTTTTAATGAGGTTTGTTTTTCGCATTCGACCGTTATTCTTGAACTTATACTTAGAGCACAATAACCTGATAGGAAATGAGGACGAGAATGTGGGACTGATAGTACAGAAATTCGGGGGCACCTCTGTAGGTGATATCGGCAGAATCAAAAATGCTGCCGGCAGGGTGATGGATGAGAAAAAGAAAGGCAACGACGTAGTGGTGGTCGTTTCAGCCATGGGGAAAACAACTGACGGTCTCGTCGGTTTGGCGTACCAAGCGGCTTCCAAGCCCAGCAAACGTGAACTGGATATGATCCTGACCACGGGAGAGCAGATTACCATTTCCCTGCTGACTATGGCCCTGCAGGATTCAGGTTATGATGCAGTATCCATGACAGGGTGGCAGGCAGGAATCGAAACGGAAAGCATTCATGGAAATGCCCGGATCACGAATATCAACACAGATAAGATAAAAGACAATCTTTCTGAAAGCAGGATTGTAGTGGTTGCAGGGTTCCAGGGGTTAGCCGGGAATGGAGAAATTACGACTTTGGGACGAGGCGGTTCTGATACTACTGCCGTTGCACTTGCTGCTGCTCTTAAAGCGGAAAGATGTGATATTTATACCGATGTGGATGGAGTATACACATCCGATCCCCGTTATGTGAAAAACGCAAGGAAACTTGCTTCGGTGGCTTATGATGAAATGCTGGAATTAGCCAACCTTGGTGCTGGCGTACTTCACCCGCGCGCAGTTGAATTTGCCAAAAATTACGGTGTCCCGCTATCAGTGAGATCCAGCATGGAGAAACTGGACGGAACAATTATTGAGGAGGAAGTATCGATGGAAACAGGTTTGATCGTTCGAGGTGTGGCATTTGAAGAAGAAATTATCAGGATGACGGTATTTGGGCTGCGGAATGAAATTACTAGTCTTTCATCGATATTCTCGACCCTGGCGAAACATCACATTAATGTCGACATCATCATTCAGAGCAAAACTGAGACGGAGAGCATCAATCTTTCTTTCTCCATTAAGAGGGAGGACCTGGAGGATGCGATCGAAGTTTTGCAGAATAACCGCAAAGAACTGGGATTCACCACGATTGAACATGAGAGCGGGCTTTCCAAGGTGTCCATTGTCGGCTCCGGCATGATATCAAATCCAGGTGTTGCTGCCCAGATGTTTGAAGTATTGGCTGATCATGATATTCCGATCAAGATGGTCAGCACCTCGGAAATCAAGGTTTCTGTGGTAGTTGATGAGTCACAGATGCTGAAGGCTGCGGAAGTTCTTCATACTGAGTTCAACTTGGATAAAGCGGAACAGCCGCAAAAGGTCTCTGTTAAATAATGGAGAAAAAAGCTTCCTGGACCCGCATGGGTCCAGGAAGCTTTTTTGGTTTCACGGTTCATTCAATGGTATCTTTCAAATCACTGCGTACGATGATTTTTACCGTTTTTGATCTTTTGTGGATTTCTTCAGCTGCTTCTGTAATGGCCTTTTTTTGGTTTTGGACCTGCTCGGCCAGGAAACCGGCTTCCATCTTGAAAGAAATATCCGTTTTCAGAGACAGTCTTCTTTCAATCAATGGTCCCGACAATGTGTAGATTCGTTCATCTTTTTTGTCCTCAGTAATGCTCAAGTTGCCCCAGCCGGCCTCTAGAAAAAAGGCTTCCATTTCTTCAAAGGAAATCAGCGGGAATTTCCGGGCAATCCCTTTCCCTCCCCAATACAGGATGTCTGTTGTATGTTTTCCAAGTATTTCAGGGAGGAGAATGTCCCTCATCAGTTCATATCCAAACAGGGGGAGAGCTTCGATTTCCCCATTCTTTTGTTCTTTGCTGCTTTCCAATTTAATCCCCTCTTTCTATAAGGCTCTCTCCATGCTCGCAGTAAGAGAGTTGTTATGTGATTATTTTCCACTGAAGAGTAAAGATATTCCTATTAATTAAAACAGTTTTAAATATTTTCCAGTGCATCAACAATCTTCTATTAATCTATTATAAACAAGGTAAGGGTGAAATATAAATCGGTAATTCAAAAAATAGGATAGATGGAATGTTTTCCCGGGATAATGTTTCAATTTCCCCCATAAATTCGGAATGCTTGGGGAGGGTGAATTTTTTCTTTATTTGCGCGGTCAGACGAGGCAAAGAGCATTATCAATATATTTAAAATGTTTTTGCGGTATCATCAAAATTTGTGTATCCGTTTTCTTGACGCACCTGCTACATGGGAGTAAAATGAACTTGTCACATTTTTGTTATAATATGAAAATTTGCAGAAGGTTCATACCTTAATTAGTATTGACGAATTTTTATTTTAATGCATTTTTTCATCACTAAGGGGGGTATATCATTGGCTGGAAATCAAGAGTTCAATTATCGCAGGCTTCATTCATTGCTAGGTGTTATTCCGGTTGGGATTTTTTTGATTCAGCACTTAGTAGTCAACCACTTTGCCACACGGGGCGAAGAAGCATTTAATGATGCAGCACACTTTATGGAAAGTTTACCTTTCCGGATTGTATTAGAAACGTTCATCATCTTTCTTCCATTGTTGTTTCATGCTATCTATGGTTTATATATAGCTTTTACAGCAAAGAACAATGTAAGCAGGTATGGGTATTTCCGTAACTGGATGTTCCTTCTCCAGCGTATATCCGGTGTTGTCACGCTTATCTTCATCACGTGGCATGTTTGGGAAACAAGGGTAGCGGCTGCTTTCGGATCGGAAGTTAACTTTCAAATGATGGAAAACATCCTGTCCAATCCATTTATGATGGCTTTCTACATTGTCGGGGTTATCTCAACTATCTTCCACTTTGCTAACGGTTTGTGGTCTTTCCTTGTGAGCTGGGGAATCACGGTTTCTCCTCGTTCCCAGGTAATCGCCACCTACGTTACAATCGGAATCTTCGTTGCTCTATCCATTGTCGGAATCAGAGCACTATATGCTTTTGTTTAATTTGATACACTATTAGATATTACTAGACTCGAATAAGGTATTTTTGTAGGAAAAGGAGTGAGTCTCGATGAGTAAAGGAAAAATCATCGTCGTCGGCGGCGGTTTAGCCGGCTTGATGGCTACAATAAAAGCAGCAGAAGCAGGAGCGCCAGTAGACCTATTTTCATTAGTGCCTGTTAAGCGTTCTCACTCAGTATGTGCGCAAGGCGGAATTAACGGAGCGGTCAATACCAAAGGGGAAGGAGATTCTCCTTGGGAACACTTTGACGATACAGTATATGGCGGAGACTTCCTTGCCAATCAGCCTCCTGTCAAAGCGATGACGGAAGCGGCGCCTGGCATCATCCATTTACTTGACCGTATGGGCGTCATGTTCAACCGTACACCTGAAGGATTGCTGGATTTCCGCCGTTTTGGGGGAACGCAGCATCACCGTACAGCGTTTGCTGGTGCAACGACTGGACAGCAGCTTCTTTATGCACTTGATGAGCAGGTTCGCCGCCATGAAGTGGCCGGTCTTGTCAACAAGTACGAAGGCTGGGAATTCCTTGGAGTGATTGTCGACGATGAAGGTGTTGCCCGGGGTATCGTTGCACAGGACCTCAAAACCATGGAAATCAAATCCTTCCCTGCAGATGCAGTCATCATGGCGACAGGAGGACCTGGGATCATCTTCGGTAAATCCACTAACTCTGTCATCAATACCGGTTCGGCTGCATCCATCGTTTATCAGCAGGGTGCATACTATGCAAACGGAGAATTCATCCAGATTCATCCGACAGCTATTCCAGGGGACGACAAGCTTCGCCTCATGAGTGAATCAGCACGCGGTGAAGGCGGACGTGTCTGGACATACAAGGACGGTAAGCCTTGGTACTTCCTGGAGGAGAAATATCCTGCATACGGAAACCTTGTGCCTCGTGATATCGCCACCCGGGAAATCTTCGATGTCTGTGTTAACCAGAAACTCGGCATCAATGGTGAAAACATGGTATACCTTGACCTTTCCCATAAAGATCCGAAAGAGCTTGATGTTAAGCTAGGCGGCATCATTGAAATATATGAGAAGTTCATGGGAGATGACCCTCGCAAGGTTCCTATGAAAATCTTCCCTGCGGTCCACTATTCAATGGGCGGCCTATGGGTTGATTATGATCAAATGACGAATATCCCAGGATTATTCGCTGCCGGTGAATGTGATTATTCACAGCACGGCGGAAACCGTTTGGGAGCAAACTCCCTGCTGTCTGCGATTTTCGGCGGTATGGTTGCCGGTCCTAACGCAATCAAGTATATGAATGGACTTGAAAAGAGCGTTGAAGATCTGCCTTCCACACTGTTTGACCGCTATGTACAGCAAGAGGAAGAAAAATGGAATGAGATCATGTCCATGGATGGAACTGAAAACGCATATGTTATCCACAAGGAGCTTGGTGAGTGGATGACTGATAACGTTACAGTTGTTCGATACAATGATAAGCTTAAAGAAACAGACAATAAAATCCTTGAGCTGATGGACCGATATAAAAATATCAACATCAATGATACTCAAAAATGGAGCAATCAGGGTGCGATGTTCACACGCCAGCTGGGCAACATGCTTCAGCTTGCCCGTGTCATCACGATTGGCGCTTTGAACCGGAATGAAAGCCGCGGTGCACATTTCAAGCCGGACTTCCCTGATCGTAATGATGAGGAGTTCCTGAAGACAACAATGGCGAAATATAACGCTGAAACAAATTCACCTGAATTCCATTATGAAGAGGTAGACACATCGTTGATTCCGCCGCGTAAGCGCGACTACACTAAGAAAAAAGGGGGTAAATAAAGATGAGTGAAAATAAAACAGTACGCTTTATCGTTACTCGTCAAGACAGCCCTGACACTGAATCTTATACAGAAGAATTTGAACTGGAATACCGCCCGAATATGAACGTGATATCTGCGCTGATGGAAATCCGCAGAAATCCTGTAAATGTTAAAGGTGAGAAAACCACTCCGGTTAACTGGGAAATGAACTGCCTGGAAGAGGTGTGCGGTGCATGTTCCATGATCATCAATGGAAAGCCGCGCCAGTCCTGTACAGCTCTTGTCGATAAATTGGAACAGCCTATCCGCTTGGCGCCAATGAAGACATTCCCTGTTGTTCGTGACCTGATTGTCGACCGAAGCAGAATGTTCGATTCTCTGAAAAAGGTTAAAGCCTGGGTTCCGATCGATGGAACATATGACCTTGGACCAGGACCACGTATGCCTGAGAAAAGACGTCAGTGGGCTTACGAACTGTCCAAATGCATGACTTGCGGTGTTTGTCTTGAAGCATGCCCGAATGTGAACTCTAAATCAGACTTCATAGGCCCTGCTCCACTTTCACAAGTCCGCTTGTTCAATGCGCACCCAACAGGAGCGATGAACAAAGATGAGCGTCTGGAAACCATCATGGGTGACGGAGGGCTTTCCAACTGTGGTAACTCTCAAAACTGTGTGCAGTCCTGCCCTAAAGGAATTCCTTTGACTACATCAATCGCTGCCCTGAACCGCGATACATCATTCCAAATGTTCAAGAACTTCTTCGGAAGCGACAATATGGTTTGATCAATATTTCCCTGAACCCGCAGGCCCCGTGCCTGCGGGTTTTTTCGCGCATTTTACAAGAGCATATCATCCATCCTTGTCCCGCTCTAAAGAATGGATTCACTCCATGTCCCGTGGAGCACCTTGATTGCTGCACTGTTCCTGCCCTGTGTTCGTGTCTTTTGGAATACCATCCCGCGGGGGGATAAAGTGCATTTTTTAAAACGCTCTATAAGGTCATTCCGTCACAAAATCCTTTCTTCTTGAAGCCGAAAAATATATAATAGTAAAAAAAAGAATGAACATTCATTCATTTTTTACTTGAAACTTTAATGCGTTTAATTGAACCAATTGAATAGGAGGGGCAAAATCATGAGAGTTACATATATTGAAGATATGGAGCAGTGGAAGGGCCAGTTTGACTTTCATATCGGAATCAAAGTGAGGTTTTCCGAAACCGATATGTTTGGCCATTTAAATAATACAGTTCCATTCACGTATTTTGAAGAAGCGCGGATTGAATTTTTTAAGAATAAGGGTTTCATGCAGGACTGGGTCAAGCCGGAGAATGATACGATTCCAGTGGTAGCTGACCTTCAATGCGATTTTTTAAGGCAGGTATTTTTCGATCAAACCATTCGGGTATATGTAAAAGCGCATAAGATTGGATCATCCTCGGTTGATCTTCATTATATGGGAATGGATGAACGTGATAGAGTTTGCTTTACTGGCAGAGGAACAATGGTACAGATTTCCAAGGAGACAGGAAAGGGAGTACCTTGGACGGAAGAAATGAAGTCTAAGATGTCGAATAGCGTATATTTGTCCAAAAGCTGCTGACCTTTGCAGCGGACAGACTGCTTGATCGAAAATGGAAACCGAAGTCTGTCATTCAATTACAAATATCCTTGCCTATTTTTGCTAATTAAAGCCTTCTCTATGTCACTCCCCACCAATGGTTCACATATGATATCGTGACGACCGACAATACCCATCCCCGCGGTTTAAAGCTGGCGAAGGCAAGGAGGGTTACCATAATTGAAGGACAATGAATTTACACACAAACCGTTGCTTACCAAAAGAGAAAAAGAAGTGTTCGAGCTGTTAGTCCAGGACAAAACGACTAAAGAGATCGCTGGTGAACTTTTCATCAGTGAGAAAACAGTTCGGAACCATATTTCCAACGCCATGCAAAAGCTTGGAGTGAAGGGGCGTTCTCAAGCTGTTGTAGAGCTTCTTCGCATGGGGGAACTCAAGCTTTAAAAAAATTACCGGCTGTCTGCAGTGGACAGCCGGTTTTAATTTATACAACAAAAATTATGTCGAAAATAGGAACAAAGCAAATACCTATAAAAGTTACTTGAAAAATGCCGGAAAAAAAGGGACAATGCTAAGTATATGACTTGTACGAAAAGTGATTGATTGGAGTGGCATGTATGGATAACAAACAGCAGGATATGGAGGTCTTTGCTGACATAGAGAAAGATCTGCGTTACATATCATCTATCATAAAGCAAAAGGGAAGGGAAATCCTTAATCAGTATTCTATTACCCCCCCGCAGTTCGTTGCGCTGCAATGGTTATTCGAAGGCGGGGATATGACCATCGGGGAATTGTCCAATAAGATGTATCTTGCGTGCAGTACCACGACTGACCTTGTCGACAGAATGGAAAAAACAGAATTGGTAGAACGCGTGAAAGATAACAAAGACCGCCGGGTTGTAAGAATTCATCTCCTGGAAGAAGGAGAGAGGATCATTGAAGAGGTTATCAAGAAAAGGCAGCAATATCTGCAGGAAATCCTTAAAAATTTTTCGTTCGATGAAATAAAGACCCTTAATGCAAATCTGTCTAAACTACATCAAGAAATGAAATAAAGAAAATGAGGGAAATTTGTGAATCAGCCTATTGGAATTATTGACTCAGGTGTCGGAGGATTGACCGTTGCAAAAGAGGTCATGCGACAGCTCCCTAATGAGACGATTTATTATCTGGGTGACACCGCCCGCTGTCCGTACGGCCCAAGGACAGCAGATGAAGTGAAGAAATTCACTTGGGAGATGGCGGCCTTTTTAATGAACTACAATATTAAAATGCTGGTGATTGCTTGTAATACAGCTACAGCTGTCGTGCTGGAAGAGCTCCAGGATATGCTTCCGATTCCAGTCGTTGGCGTCATCCACCCGGGTGCGAGGGCTGCGCTGAAAAACAGCCAAAATGGCAGGGTCGGCGTCCTGGGCACTGTAGGGACAGTCAACAGCAATGCCTATGAAAAGGCCATACATTCCATAAATGATACAATCCAGGTCACCTCTCTTGCATGCCCGAAGTTCGTCCCATTGGTAGAGAGCGGAGAGTATGACAGCAGGTGGGCAGTGAAAATCGTCAATGAAACGCTTGTTGATATAAAGAAAGAACCAATTGATACCTTGATCCTTGGATGCACTCATTATCCTCTCCTCCAGACGATCATCCAGGATGTGATGGGAGAAGAAGTGAAGGTAATCAATTCAGGAGATGAAACGGCAAGTGAAGTAAGTGCTATCCTGGATTATCGAGGAATGCTCAATAAAAAGAAAGCCCAACCGCAGCACACTTTCTTTACAACAGGATCTGCCCGGATTTTTTCAAAGATAGCCATGGATTGGCTGCAATTAAATCACATTGAAACTAAAACCATCCTTCTTGGGGAGTAATCCCTCAAAGGATGGTTTTTTTTATGGAAACCTTAGAAAGCTCTTTGAAAATCATTTTGTTTGATATTGGGATCGCAGATGGAAATTGATTTAACTCAATGAAGAAAGGAGAACTTCGTTAGTTGATCGGAACGGTAGGCCTAGAACTCCTGCGGTAGTAGCTGGCCTCATCTAGTTCCAACGGCCAACGACTAGCGGATTTCGGGCTCCCTCCTTACGATTAGTTCTCCGCCCGCTAAGCGGAGTCGAGTGCCTAGAGCGGGAATTAACCATCTACTCCAAAAACAATAATGATACTTATTTTCAAAAGATGAAGAGGCTTGTAAAATATTTTCGGTCTAAATTTGAAAAGGGCTCGTATACATATAGTACAAACTGTCTGAGGAGGGTTCCCCTATGTCAAAGAAAACAAAGGCTGCGATTGTCCTGACTGTGCTTACTTCATCCGTCTACCTTTCAGGGTGCGGGTTGCTTGGAGGCGGAGAGAAAGCGAAAATCGATCCACCGGCTGATATGTCCTATCTTGAGGAAGGCGAGAAGGTGGATGGCGTCAAAGAGAACAGTGAAGGAGAAGTAACTTCTTCCACTTCAACAGAAGAGACAGATGCATCAGAAAGTGCAGAGAGTGTAATGACCGAGTTGTATCTGATAGATTCTAATGGTTATGTAGTATCGCAAACGCTGGCGCTTCCTAAAACAGAAAGCATTGCCAAACAAGCATTGGAATACCTTGTTGCGGATGGCCCTGTACAAAACATGCTTCCTAATGGATTCCGAGCGGTCCTGCCGGCGGGCACAGAAGTCAGTGTCAATATCAAAGATGGAACAGCCGTAGCGGACTTCTCAAGCGAGTTCCAAAACTATCAGCCTGAAGACGAAAAGAAAATCCTGGAGTCAGTGACATGGACATTGACGCAATTTGAATCAGTGAAAAAAGTTGAACTGAGGGTTAACGGTTATGAACTGACAGAAATGCCGGTAAATGGGACGCCGATCACACAAGAAACACTATCAAGAAAAGTCGGGATCAATAATGATACATCCGGGATCGCCGATTTAACTGATACGCATCCTGTTACAGTGTACTTTGTTTCACAAAATGGCGATAACACGTATTATGTTCCTGTCACAAAGCGTGTGAGCAACAAAACAGATAATAAAGTTGAAGCGGTGGTCCAGCAGCTGATCGATGGACCTGGCCCTCAGAAGAATCTTCTTAGTGACTTTACCGGTGTGGCTTTGCTTGATGAACCTTCAGTAAAAGATGGTCAAGTGACGCTTAACTTCAATGAGGGGGTATATGGAAGCTTTGAAGAGAAAATTGTGTCAGAGCACTTTATGAACTCACTCGTACTATCATTAACGGAGCAGGAAGGAATTGAGAGTGTAGCAGTCATGGTGAATGGCGAAGCTGAACTGGTGAACGAAAAAGGCGAAACTTTAAGTGAACCGGTAACCCGTCCAGAGAATGTGAACGCAATCAGTTTTTAAAAGAAGATCGTTTTTTGATATAATATAACTAAGACAAGAGGCAGCTGACACTGCCTCTTCATTTTTGCTGAATACATAATAAGCTCATAAGATGAAAGCGGCCACTGATGAAATAGAATTCATTCAAGGAGAGGTGATATCTGATGAAAAAGAAAGTCATAATAGCGACCAAGAACAAAGGGAAGGCCGGGGAATTTGAAAGGATGCTTCAACCTAAAGGGTATGAGGTTTTAACCTTGCTGGATTTTCCTGAGTTTAAAGATATTGAGGAAACAGGGACAACTTTTGAAGAAAATGCAATATTGAAGGCAGAAGAAGCATCTGCCATTTTGAAAGAGATCGTCATCGCCGATGATTCAGGACTGATCATAGACGCACTCGATGGCAGGCCGGGAGTTTACTCTGCGCGCTATGCCGGGGAAGAGAAGAATGATGATGCCAATATTGATAAGGTTCTTACAGAATTGGAAGGGGTGCCTTTTAATGAGAGAGGCGCACGATTCTACTGTGTGCTTTCGATTGCAGGACCAAACCGGAAGACAAGTACGTATTCCGGGACATGTGAGGGGAAAATCCTTGGCGAACGCCGTGGAATGAATGGATTTGGATATGATCCGATTTTTCTGGTTGAAGATAAAGACAAAACGATGGCTGAACTGACACCGGAAGAAAAGGCAGCGATCAGCCACAGAGGGAATGCCCTGAAGCAGTTTGAGGAAAATCTGCGAACGCTGACAGGTGATGTTCAATGAAACTGGTTGTAGTAAGTGACAGCCATGGATCCGACACAGAAATCAAAGATATCTATAATACCTATAACGGAAAAGTGGATGGCTTTGTGCATTGCGGGGATTCTGAATTGAAATCCAGTGATAAAGCAATGGCAGGGTATCTCGCTGTACGCGGCAACTGTGACATGGACCCTTCATATCCGGAAGTCCTGACAGCTGAATTTTCCGGCACCAGAATTCTTGCTACCCATGGCCACCTTTATAATATCAAAATGACACTGATGAACCTGAATTACCTGGCGGAAGAGAATCAGGCTGAAATGGTGTTTTTCGGTCATTCCCACCAGTTGGGAGCTGAGCAGATTGAGGACGTCCTGTTCGTTAATCCCGGTAGTATCCTGCTGCCCAGAGGCAGGAATGAACGGACCTATGCACTTATCGAGAAAGATGAAAAATCGGTCTCGGTGAAATTTTTTGATCATAACCATAAAGAGATTGTTGATTTATCCCGTAACTTCTTTGTATAATAGGAGGGCGGCAAAGACCGCCTTCTCTTCTAAGGGATTTAATATTCTTTAAAAAAGTTACCAAAAAGTGTTGACTTTTAATTGTTATGTGAATATAATAAATATTGTCGCTAAAACAAGTCCCAGTAGCTCAGCAGGATAGAGCAACGGCCTTCTAAGCCGTCGGTCGGGAGTTCGAATCTCTCCTGGGACGCCATTACACTACATATACCGGTCTTAGACCGAGCGCGAAGCCCCCTTGATCCCAAAGCGGAACAGGGGGCTTTTTTTGTGTATTCCTGACAGGTTTGCTACACTGAAACCAATTAAAGAAATAGGGCGGTTACATTTATGCATAATGGAAGTAAAGATAATAAAATCGTGTATTTTCCGCAATTGAAAGAGAGGTTATTCGAAAAGGGGGTCGACATGCTTCAAAATGGCAACCCGGCAGAAGCCGTCTCTTTATTTGAGCAAGCCTATGATATTGATCCGTCTGATGGAGAGGTCGGAACGGCCCTTGTCCTTGCATTACACGAGAGCAAGCAAAATCAACGTGCAAAAAAGTTGTGTAAAGAGCTGCTCCTTGAAGGACAAGGAGATTATTTTAAAATTGTCGAATTATATTTAATGATCCTTATTCAGCTGAACGAACACAAAGAAGTAGTAAATACAATCAGTGCATTGTTTGATGAAAAGGAAGTACCCTTTGAAAAGGAAGAGCATTTCAGCAAGCTGTTGTCCTTCTCCAAACGGGTTTTGGAGGGCAAGGCTGAGCCTGTACCCGAGCCGGTAATGGAGGCTGATGAAGCAAGCGTGCAGCTGCTCGAAGGGAAAGGCCTTCAGGAGCAGACGTTTATATTGGCCGAACTGGTGAACCGCAATATTCGTCCGTATCTTCCTGAACTGCTTGCAGCATTGAGAGATGAGGCAGCCCATCCATTCATCCAGACCATGATTGTAAACGTCCTTAGGGAACATGGAATTACGGAAGAGACTAAAATCAATAAATTCGGCAGGGAACTTACCTGTATTCCATCTCAGCTTGACGAAGTGTTCCAGACACCCTATTTCAAGGAAGTTGCTGAAAGAATAGAAGATTTGATTGCCCAGAGGAACCCGACTTTGCTTCAGCAGGTAATAGAAACTTTTACACGCCATAGTTTCTTATTATATCCGATTGAACTGGAGTGGCCGGCTGAAAAGACGGCTCTCGCTTATCTGATGTACGGTCTGGATCTGTATGGAGAAAACCCGGCTGCAATGGGGCTTGATGACATTTTGGAAGATCGTGAAGACGTACTGGAATCCATTAAGGCATTTATTTTAGATTTGGAAAAGGTCACATCCCCGGTACTGTAAGTAAATATAGGAAACTTGTTTTTACGGCTATGAGTTGAAAGAAGGATTCCATATGTTATAATATAATGGTTGCAATGTGAAGATTTTTCATATTCGAAGAGATAGTGCTTTTGTTACAGGCAAACCTATCTAAATATTTATTATGTATTAACTATAATCAATTATAGATTGTTGGAGGGAAAAGTATGTCTGCTAAATGGGAAAAGAAAGAAGGGAACCAAGGGGTTCTTACAATTGAAGTAGATGCAGATACAGTAAACAATGGTTTAGACGCTGCATTCAAAAAAGTGGTAAAGCAAGTGAACGTACCTGGATTCCGTAAAGGTAAAATGCCTCGCGGTATGTTCGAAAAACGTTTTGGTGTAGAATCACTATACCAGGATGCTCTTGATGTCATTCTTCCTGAAGCTTATGCAAAAGCCATTGAAGAAACCGGCATTCAGCCTGTTGACCGTCCTGATATCGACATTGAGCAAATGGAAAAAGGCAAAGAGCTTATCTTCACTGCTACAGTCACTGTTAAGCCGGAAGTTAAACTTGGCGAATACAAAGGACTGGAAGTTGAGAAGATGGAAACAGAAGTTACTTCTGAAGACGTAGAGAACGAACTGAAGACTCTTCAGGAAAAACAAGCTGAGCTTGCTGTCAAAGAAGAAGGAGCAGCTGAAAACGGCGATACAGTCGTAATCGATTTCGAAGGTTTCGTTGATGGCGAAGCATTCGAAGGCGGAAAAGCTGAAAACTATTCTCTTGAACTGGGTTCCAATTCTTTCATCCCTGGTTTCGAAGAACAATTGGTAGGCGTTGAAGCTGGAGCTGAAAAAGAAGTCGAAGTAACATTCCCAGAGGAATACCATGCTGCTGAACTTGCTGGGAAGCCTGCAGTATTCAAAACGAAAATTCACGAAATCAAAGCGAAGGAACTTCCTGAACTTGATGATGAATTTGCAAAAGATGCGGATGAAGAAGTTGAAACTCTTGATCAGCTGAAGGAAAAAATCCAAAAGCGTCTTGAAGAGTCCAAGAAAAACGAAGCAGATCAAACACTTCGTGACACGCTAGTGGAAAAAGCGGCTGAAAACGCTGAAATGGATGTTCCTGATGCAATGGTTGACACTGAAGTTGACCGCATGATGCAGGAATTCGAACAGCGCCTTCAAATGCAGGGTATGAACCTGGATCTTTACTTCCAATTCTCCGGCCAAAAAGAAGAAGATCTTCGCGGCCAAATGAAAGAGGATGCCGCAAAGCGTGTCCGCACTAACCTGACTCTTGAAGCAATCGCAGATGCGGAGAACCTTGAAGTATCTGACGATGAAGCGGAAGAAGAAGTTAATAAACTTGCGGAGCAATACAACATGGCTGCAGACAATATCAAGCAGGCCCTGGGCGGTCTTGATAACCTGAAAGCAGATCTTAAAATCCGCAAAGCTGTAGAAGTTCTTGTGGATAACAGCAAGACTGTTGCATAATAATAACTATAGAAACAAGGCGCGAGTTAAATCGTGCCTTGTTTTATAAAATAGAAAATCATCGTTCCTATCGGCTTACCCTTTGAAAAAACATTACAATCCAATTACATAATCACGAAAACAGGAATAGGAAGGACGTTTTTTGGATAAAGCTTAATAAGCGGGCAGAATATCGAGAAAATCGTTTGATTTCCTTTCCGGACATATATTATGATAAAATGCAATACATAACTTGAATTTTTTGAAACGACATAGCTTTTTATAAGGGGTGAATTTCATTGTTTAAATTTAACGATGAAAAAGGACAATTG
This sequence comes from Bacillus salacetis, assembly GCF_003581585.1. Lineage (GTDB taxonomy): Bacteria > Bacillota > Bacilli > Bacillales > Bacillaceae_B > Rossellomorea > Rossellomorea salacetis. The sequence goes on along the minus strand of NZ_QXIR01000003.1, from coordinate 185,699 downwards.
AAATGTTCTTTTTGTGGTAAGACACAAGATCAGGTCCGCAAGCTGGTAGCAGGACCAGGTGTATATATATGTGATGAGTGTATCGAGCTCTGTACGGAGATCGTTGAAGAGGAGCTTGGGACAGAAGAAGAAGTAGAATTCAAGGACGTTCCAAAGCCGAAAGAAATCAGGGAAATCCTTGATGAGTATGTCATCGGCCAGGAGCAGGCAAAGAAGTCCCTTGCAGTAGCAGTATACAATCACTACAAACGTATCAATTCAAACAGCAAAGTGGATGATGTCGAGCTCTCAAAAAGTAATATCGCGATGATCGGACCTACAGGAAGCGGTAAGACACTTCTAGCCCAGACATTGGCCCGGATCCTCAATGTGCCATTTGCGATTGCTGATGCGACGTCACTAACTGAAGCCGGATATGTCGGGGAAGATGTTGAAAACATCCTCTTGAAACTGATCCAGGCTGCTGACTACGATGTAGAAAAAGCTGAGCGCGGGATCATCTACATCGATGAAATTGATAAAGTGGCAAGAAAATCTGAAAATCCGTCTATCACAAGAGATGTATCTGGTGAAGGCGTTCAGCAAGCACTTCTGAAAATCCTTGAAGGAACAGTTGCAAGTGTTCCTCCTCAAGGCGGGAGAAAACACCCGCATCAGGAGTTCATCCAGATTGACACGTCCAATATCCTGTTTATCTGCGGTGGGGCATTTGACGGCATCGAGCAGATTGTCAAACGCCGCCTTGGCCAGAAAGTCATCGGCTTCGGTTCTGACCCGAAGACAGTGAATGTGGATAATGACAAAGCATTGCTGGCTAAAGTAGTTCCGGAAGATTTATTGAAATTCGGATTGATTCCTGAATTCATCGGACGTCTGCCTGTTATCTCCAGCCTGACGCCGCTTGATGAGGATGCCCTTGTGGAAATCCTAACGAAACCGAAGAACGCATTAGTTAAACAGTATCAAAAAATGCTTGAACTTGATCAGGTTGAATTGGAATTCGAAGAAGATGCACTTAGGGAGATTGCCAACAAAGCGATCGAACGCAAAACAGGTGCCCGCGGCCTTCGTTCCATCATTGAGAGCATCATGCTTGAGGTGATGTTCGACCTTCCATCAAGAGATGATATCAAAAAATGTATCATCACACCAGGCACGGTTACAGACAATGAGCCGCCAAAACTTCTATTGGAAGACGGTACTATAATAGAAGGAAACGACGAAGAAAAAACATCCGCTTAAGGATAAAAATTAATGGTCCTTCCGGTTAACCCGGGAGGGCCTTTTTTATTCTTTAAAATATGGCAGACATAAATATTCAGTGACCTGATACAAGTCTTCGGCTAAGAAAAAAGGGGCCAAAAGTTGGATATGCAAGAGTTTAAAAAATTTTAATTGATTGAAGTGGAAGAGGAACGATCTCCTGCGGATTAGCGGGGCTGGTGAGACCCCGCAATCCAGTTCCAGCGCCCAGTCCCTCGGGGTCAAATAACCCGAAGAGAATAAAAGGGGAAAACGCCTTTTTTTCTCTTCGGAACATTTGCCTGTCGGGCCTGATCAGGGAGCTTCCACTTTTTATGCAGGCAAAGCCGAGGAGGCCAATCCAGCTACAAGGCCCCAACGGCTAGCGGACTTCAGACTTCCTCCTTGCGATTAGTCAACATCAACTCACTACCGTTCGTTGTGTTTCCTATATCTCTTGCGGAAGCCTTCCAATCTGTACGTCGCTGAACGGCCGCTTCCGCCTTTTAGTTCACCGCCCGCCCCGCGGAGTCGTTCCTCGGGAGCGGAAATCAAACACACACCGAATTATTTTTTGATATATAAGTAATTACCTCGATTTCCTATACCTTTCAAAAACTTGTTTATTCCTCCAAAGTCGAGGAGATACTAACTCTTAAACAACAAGTTATTACTGGAGGGAAAGGCATGAGTTGGACAGGAATTGCACTGATCATCCAACTGTTTTTCGGGGTGATTATCGGATTATACTTTTGGAACTTATTAAAAAGCCAAAGAACACAAAAGGTTTCGATTGACCGTGAGTCAAAAAAGGAAATGGAACAACTAAGGAAAATGCGTTCCATCTCTTTATCAGAACCGCTCTCAGAAAAGGTAAGACCGCAAAGCTTTGCCGATATCGTCGGCCAGGAAGACGGCATAAAGTCATTAAAGGCTGCATTATGCGGTCCAAATCCACAGCATGTCATCATTTATGGCCCGCCCGGGGTAGGAAAAACGGCAGCAGCCAGGCTTGTACTTCAAGAAGCAAAAGAGAAGATGCAGTCTCCATTTAGGCGGTCATCTGTTTTTGTTGAATTAGATGCGACTACAGCCAGATTTGATGAGAGAGGCATCGCCGACCCTCTTATAGGTTCTGTACATGACCCGATCTATCAGGGTGCAGGCGCGATGGGGCAGGCGGGGATACCGCAGCCAAAGCAGGGAGCAGTGACAAATGCACACGGGGGGGTATTATTCATTGATGAAATCGGTGAACTGCACCCGATTCAAATGAACAAATTATTGAAAGTCCTTGAAGATCGGAAAGTATTTTTGGAAAGTGCCTATTACAGCGAAGAAAATACTCAAATTCCCACACATATCCACGATATTTTCAAAAATGGGCTCCCCGCAGATTTTCGCTTAATCGGTGCCACAACCAGGACACCAAACGAAATCCCTCCAGCCATCCGCTCAAGGTGTATGGAAGTGTTTTTCAGGGAATTGAACAAAGAAGAGGTCATTCAAGTGGCGCAGAAAGCTTCTGAAAAAGTGAATATCCCTATAAGCAAGGAGGGTGTCGATCTTCTCGCTTCGTATGCCCGCAATGGACGGGAAGCCGTGAATATGGTCCAAATTGTTGCCGGATTGGCGATTACAGAAAAAAGGGATTCCATAGATGATAAAGACATTGAGTGGATGATTCAGTCCAGCCAGCTGTCTCCCAGAATGGATCGGAAAATCGATGGAAAACCGGCAATTGGCCTTGTAAATGGCCTTGCTGTCACCGGCCCGAATACAGGTTCACTATTGGAGATTGAAGTGACTGTCATTCCAGCCAACGAAAAAGGAAGCATCAATATCACGGGAATCGTGGAAGAAGAAAGTATCGGCGATAAAGGAAAATCCATCAGAAGGAAAAGCATGGCGAAGGGATCAATTGAAAATGTCCTTACCGTGTTACGCTCCATGGGGGTACCGGCGGACCAGTTTGATATTCACGTCAATTTTCCGGGAGGCATTCCTGTAGATGGTCCATCGGCAGGGATTGCAATGGCAACCGGCATTTATTCCGCAATCTACCGCATTCCGGTTAAATCGGATATCGCACTTACAGGGGAAATAAGCATCCATGGCTTTGTCAAACCGGTAGGCGGCGTGTACCCTAAGGTGAAGGCAGCCAAAGTTGCAGGTGCTTCTGCAGCCATCATTCCCCATGAAAACATGGGCGCCATCCTGCATGAGATTGAAGGGATAGAGGTCAAACCGGTCAAGCACTTACAGGAAGTGTTCCAACTGGCCCTGGATAAAGAGAAAGTTGAAGAAGAAATAACATTCAATGATAAAATCAATAAAAAAAGCGTATAATCATTTGATGGTAATATCGGTTTAGTACACCCTCTGGAGAGGAAAATGAGGAATAACCCTAAGCATAATACATGAAGACAAAAGATTTTATAGGTAAGATGAAGGAGAGGGGGGTCTTAGGTTCTCCCTCTTCACTGATGAGATATGAGAATATTGAAAGCATTTCTCTTTAAAAGAGTGCTCCATTCCTATAAAATGGACACCTCTATACAAATAAGATAGAATTGTACAAAGACTTATGAGATACAAAAGGGCGAGAATTCCTGGAGGTGTAAAAATGGCAAAACAAAAAGAAATAACTCTTCCCCTCCTCCCATTAAGAGGTTTGCTTGTTTATCCAACTATGGTCCTTCATCTTGACGTAGGACGTGACCGGTCAGTCCAGGCATTGGAAAAAGCGATGGTTGATGACCAATATATTTTTCTGACTACTCAAAAGGATATGAATATAGATGAACCAGGCGTGGACGATTTCTACAAAATGGGGACCTTGACGAAGGTCAAACAAATGCTGAAACTACCTAATGGAACGATCAGGGTGCTCGTGGAGGGAATCCAAAGAGCGGAAATCAGCGGATTTACCAATGAGGAAAAGTTCTATGAAGTGAACATATTCACACATGAGGACAGCGAAAAAAAGGAATCAGAGACAGAAGCGCTGATGAGGACGCTGTTAAATTATTTCGAGCAATACATAAAGCTCTCCAAGAAGGTGTCGGCTGAGACCTATTCGACGGTTTCGGATATCGATGAACCTGGAAGGCTTGCTGATATTGTTGCGTCCCACCTTCCTTTGAAAATGAAAGAAAAGCAAAATGTCCTTGAAACATTGGATATCAAAGAACGTCTTCAGCTTGTCATCCAGACGATCAACAATGAAAAAGAAGTGCTGAACCTTGAGAAAAAGATCGGACAGCGGGTCAAGCGTTCAATGGAACGCACCCAGAAAGAGTACTATCTGAGGGAGCAAATGAAGGCGATCCAGAAGGAACTGGGCGACAAGGAAGGAAAAACCGGTGAAATTGAGGAACTGACACAGCGGATCGCCGAAGCGGAAATGCCTGAATCTGTGGAAAAGACCGTTCTGAAAGAACTTGGAAGGTATGAGAAAGTGCCGACGAGTTCTGCGGAAAGCTCTGTCATCCGAAATTACATCGAGTGGCTGGTCTCACTGCCGTGGTCAGCCCAGACTGAAGATGATCTTGACATAAAAAATGCGGAAGAAATCCTGAATCGGGATCATTTCGGTCTTGAGAAGGTAAAGGAACGTGTCCTTGAATACCTGGCTGTTCAAAAGCTGACGCAATCATTGAGAGGACCCATCCTTTGTCTGGCAGGACCTCCGGGAGTCGGAAAAACAAGCCTTGCGAAATCAGTGGCAGAATCCCTTGGAAGGCATTTTGTCCGCGTATCCCTTGGCGGGGTACGGGATGAATCCGAAATCCGCGGACATAGACGGACTTACGTTGGAGCGATGCCGGGACGTATCATTCAGGGCATGAAAAAAGCGGGAACCATCAATCCTGTTTTCCTTCTTGATGAGATCGACAAGATGTCCAGTGATTTCAGGGGAGATCCATCTTCAGCAATGCTCGAAGTGCTCGATCCTGAACAAAACTCCAACTTCAGTGACCATTACATCGAGGAAACCTATGATTTGTCCAAAGTGATGTTCATCGCCACAGCCAATGATCTATCCACGATTCCAGGTCCGCTTCGTGACAGGATGGAAATCATCACAATAGCGGGATATACGGAACTTGAAAAGGTTAACATAGCCAAAAATCATCTTCTCCCTAAGCAGATTAAAGAAAATGGGTTGACCAAAGCCCAGCTGCAGGTAAGGGAAGATGCGCTTCAGGCAGTGGTCCGTTACTATACCAGGGAAGCCGGTGTCCGTGGATTGGAGAGGCAGCTGGCAACACTTTGCCGTAAGACAGCAAAAGTGATTGTATCAGGAGAGAAGAAGAGAGTAGTCATCACTGAAAAGAATATTGAAGATTTTCTTGGCAAACGGAAATTCCGCTACGGCCAGGCTGAAACAGAGAATCAGGTAGGCGTTGCTACAGGATTGGCTTATACTTCTGTAGGCGGAGATACGCTGCAAATTGAAGTCTCCCTTTCCCCTGGGAAAGGCAAACTCGTGTTAACGGGAAAATTGGGTGATGTCATGAAAGAATCAGCTCAGGCAGCATTCAGTTATGTACGATCAAAAGCGGTCGATTTGAAGCTTGAAGAAAATTTTCATGAGAAATACGATATTCATATCCATGTCCCGGAAGGCGCTGTGCCGAAGGATGGGCCATCAGCGGGCATTACGATTGCGACAGCCCTTGTTTCCGCTCTGACAGGACGGGAAATCAGACGCGAAGTGGGTATGACAGGGGAGATCACCCTGAGGGGACGGGTTCTGCCGATTGGCGGGTTGAAGGAAAAGACGCTAAGTGCACACCGTGCTGGACTGACAACGATTATTCTTCCACAGGACAATGAAAAGGATATCGATGATATTCCCGAGAGTGTCAGGAAGGATCTGAAGTTTGTTCCGGTTTCCCATATCGAAGAAGTATTAGAAACAGCTTTAGTAGGTGAGAGAAGTGAAAGTAAATAATGTAGAGCTAGTCATAAGTGCTGTAAGGCCAGAGCAGTATCCTGGAGATTTTTTGCCGGAGTTCGCTCTGGCTGGCCGCTCCAATGTTGGAAAATCCTCATTCATCAACAGGATGATCGGACGTAAAAGCATGGCAAGGATTTCATCCAAGCCTGGAAAAACTCAAACGTTGAATTTCTACAAAATCGAAGAAAGCATTTATTTTGTCGATGTTCCCGGATATGGGTTTGCCAAAGTATCCAAATCAGAACGCGAAGCTTGGGGAAGAATGATCGAGACGTATATCACAATGAGAGAACAGCTAAAAGCAGTCATTCAAATTGTCGATTTGCGCCACCCCCCTACACAGGATGACATCATGATGTATGATTTCCTGAAACATCATGAGATTCCTTGTGTCATCATTGCCACAAAAGCCGACAAGATCCCTAAAGGGAAATGGCAGAAGCATTTGAAGGTAACAAAAGAAGGGCTTGATATAGAAGAGGGGGATGAAGTCATCCTTTTCTCCTCAGAAACCGGCTTGGGCAAAGACCAGGTTTGGGCTGCCCTTAATGCCAGAAGATAATAACGAAAGAGGACATTCCTTGTGAATGCCCTCTTTTTTTATGATTAAACTTACAAATTGTTTTATTTATGTTTCAAATATTATAAAGACGGGAAAGGAAATTAAAGGATATAGAGGTATTCCGTTGCATTTGAATGAATATGCGGGCTCAGTTAATCTACAGGAGGGATGGGGTGAAATACACAAAATTATCAGTAAATTAAGATTTTGAGAATAGTTAAATAGTTTGCTAACATAATAATTAAGAAAAAAACTAGGGGGCCAAAAAGACATGAAAAAGATTAAAAGTTTATTACTATTGCTTACTTCAGCAGCATTGATTTCTGCCTGCGGCACAAATGACGATGCGAATGGAGAAGGATCCGGAGACGGAGAAACATTTACATATGCAGCATCAGGGGAATTTAAGCCGTTCAGTGTGACCAGCGGCGACGGAACAATGACCGGATTTGATATCGATGTAGCGGAAGCTGTGGCAGAAGAAATGGGAATGGAACCGGAACAGAAGAAGTTTAAATTTTCCGGAATTGTAGAAGGTGTGCAGTCCGGCCGGTTTGACGCAGCTGTCGCCAGCCACACCATTACAGAGGAAAGAGCCGAAAAGGTAGCATTTTCAACACCTTACTACTATTCAGGCCCGCAAATTTTCGTCCGTCCCGACAGTACTGTTGAGACACTGGAAGATCTTGAAGGAATGGAAATTGCCGTTTCGAAAGGATCTACTTATGCTGATACAGCCAGTGAAGTGACGGATGAAATCCAATCATATGACAGTGATGTCGTCGCTTTGGAAGCATTGAGCAAAGGTAAGCATGATGCAGTCATCACTGACTTTGTCACTGGGAAGGAAGCAATCAATGCAGGTCTGGAATTAGAAGCCCGTGAACTGTTGGGCAGAAGCGAACAGGCTATTGCTGTTGCGAAAGACAATGAAGAACTGCTCAAGAAAATCAATGAAGCATTGGACACCTTAAGAGAAAATGGAACGTTGGCTGAAATCAGTGAGGAATATTTCGGCGATGACATCACGACCGATCCGGAGGAATAATTATACTTCAGAGGAAAAGGAGCGGGTGTGCGGCAACGAAGCGCATTCGCTTTTTTCTGTAAAATGATATTAAACTTGTAAACTAACTTTTTTGCAAATTGGAGGGAAAAAATTGACTCTTTTTGAGACGTTTTTAGACACGTATGATGTATTCCTTCGTGGAATGTGGATTACTTTTCAATTAACAGTCATTTCAGTATTTATCGCTATCTTCATCGGTTTATTTTTTGCCTTTTTAAAGATCTCAAAAGTCAAGATCCTTGAAATCATTGCCGATATTTACATATTTGTCGTCAGGGGAACCCCGCTGATCGTACAGATATTCATTTTCTATTTTGGATTGACAGCTCTTCAGATTTCCGATTTCTGGTCAGTCGTACTGGGATTGGCCTTCCATAATGGTGCCTATATCGCGGAAATCTTCCGGGGAACCATCCAATCCATTGACAAGGGGCAGATGGAAGCGGGAAGGTCCCTTGGCATGTCCTCCGGTTTAACAATGAGAAGGATCATTCTGCCGCAGGCTTTCAGACGTGCATTGCCGCCGCTTGGAAACCAATTCATCATTGCTTTGAAGGATTCATCACTCGCTTCTTTCATCGGTATGTTTGAGTTATTCAGTGTAGCCACCACTTTGGGATCAAATAATTTTGACTATATGACATATCTGCTGATCGTAGCGGTGTATTACCTTGTATTGGTACTGATCTTCTCATTGCTTGTGAATTTCGTGGAAAAGCGCATGTCGCTTGGTGAGTAGATAAGCACTTTTAAAACGGATGGAGGGATATAACTTGAGTCAGGAAATGATTAAAGTAGAAAAATTGAATAAATCCTTCGGTGACCTGCACGTACTGAAGGACATCGATATAAATGTAAGAGAAAGTGATGTGGTCTGTTTGATCGGTGCAAGTGGTTCAGGCAAGAGTACATTGCTCAGATGCTTGAATTTCTTGGAGATCAAAGATGACGGCAGGATCATCATCGAAGGGGAGGAAGTAAACAGGGGCTCCCATGATTTAAATGAAATTCGGGCAAAGGTAGGGATGGTGTTCCAGCATTTTTACCTTTTCCCTCATAAAACGGTAATCCAAAATGTCATGGAAGCACCTATCCAGGTTAAGAAGATTCCAAAGAACGAAGCGAAAAAAGAGGCCATGGATCTGTTGAAGAAGGTTGGTTTGGAGGACAAAGCAGATGTGTATCCTTCAAAGCTTTCCGGAGGGCAAAAGCAGCGTGTGGCCATCGCACGCGCCCTGGCCATGAAACCGGACATAATGCTGTTTGATGAACCGACCTCCGCGCTGGACCCTGAGCTTGTAGGAGAGGTTTTGACTACGATGAAAGAGCTCGCTTTGGAAGGGATGACAATGGTCGTGGTGACTCATGAAATGGGGTTTGCCCGTGAAGTAGCGGACTGGGTTGTCTATATGCACGATGGCAGGATTGTCGAAGTGGGGCCGCCAGAAGAACTGTTCGGAAATCCAAAAGAACAGAGGACACAAGAATTCCTTGATTCAATTCTATAGGGCTCTTTTGTCTATATAATACAAAGACCAAAAGTTCTATCCATATTTGAAACCATTAAAAACAGGATCCGGAAGCGGGTCCTGTTTTTATTTTTTCTTAATGAGGAGAAGATAAACACCAATAAGTACAATGATCAGCGGCCAAAAGTCGCGGATTACATTGACGCCTCCCTGCAAAAAGCCAAGCCATTTCAAAACCATATCATAAAACAAGAGGATTATAGCTAGAATAAGAAAGAGTACACCTTGGAACAAGCCATTCCCCGTTTTCTGGTATCTGAGCAGGAAACCAAGTGAAATGATGAGTATGAATACTCCCATATGGTCAGGCCAAATGGCAACGAGATTGGTTATATGGAAGTGCAAACCGAACCCTGTGAGAATCGTACCGGGAAGTATCGATTCGTAATCTCTTCCTTTATATCCCTGAGCCAGGAATGCTGTTCCTACAATGATCAGGAGTGTAGGCCATGTGTAAAACTCCCGGAAAATCTCAATATTGGATTGCTGAAGGTAAAAATAGATGCCGAATCCAATCAATATCATTCCTGGAAACAGTCGTTGTCCTTTCATAAAAGCCTCCGATTTGTAAACTTGAATATTGGGGTTTCTTTTGTTAATCTAACATAGGAAACTATGTCGAAATCAATAAATTTATGTAATTTACTTTAATAAATGTTTCAAATGCGGGTATATCATTTGCAAGCATTACCCGCCTGAGGCCTGTACCAGCCGTCTTTACACGTTATCCGCTGGCTAGCCCCTCGGGTCGTTATTCTTTCACCAGCCGAGGACAAAAGCGTCCTCATCTGGTGAAAGAATCAACGCCTGTCGGGGCTGGACGAGCCGGCTTCACTTTTAATGGTATCCAGTTCCGTCGGCTAGTCCCTCGGGTCGTTATGCTTTCCACAGCCGAGGACAAAGGGCGTCCTCATCTGTGGAAAGGCATCAACGCCTGTCGGGCCTTAGCAAGCCGACTCCACTTTTAATGGTATCCGGTGTCGGCAGCTAGCTCCTCGGGTCGTTATGTTTCAACAGCCGAGGGCAAAAAGCGCCCTCATCTGTTGAAAGCATCAACGCCTGTCGGAGCTTGGCGAGCTGCCTTTACACTCGATTCGCTATCCAGTTCCGCTGGCTAGCCCCTCGGGTCGTTATTCTTTCACCAGCCGAGGACAAAAAGCGTCCTCATCTGGTGAAAGAATCAACGCCTGTCGGGGCTGGACGAGCCAGCTCCACTTTTAATGGTACCACAGGTTTCATGTTATGTTCACATTTATTTGGATGGTACATTTGTCGTACATGTTATACTAGAATTAATGATTAAGTTGGGGGTGTATTTCTGTCATGCACATAATTACAGTCGGTTTAAATTACAAAACGGCCCCTGTTGAGATTCGTGAACGTTTATCTTTTAATGAGGCAGACCTGCAAACAGCGATGGAAGCACTTAAGGGAAAGAAAAGTATCCTTGAGAATGTGATCGTCTCTACATGTAATAGGACGGAAGTATATGCGGTCGTAGATCAGCTTCATACAGGTCGTTATTATATTAAGGAATTCTTATCTCAATGGTTTAAAATTGACAAAGAGGAGTTTTCTCCTTATTTGTTCATATATGAACAGGATGGTGCTGTCGAGCACTTATTTAATGTTACGTGCGGCCTGAACTCCATGGTGGTCGGTGAAACACAGATTCTTGGCCAAATACGGTCAAGCTTTTTGTCTGCCCAGGAATCCGGAACGACAGGTACTGTCTTTAATCACCTTTTCAAGCAGGCGATTACAATGGCAAAGAAAGCTCATTCAGAAACAGAAATCGGTTCGAATGCCGTTTCTGTCAGCTATGCTGCTGTCGAACTTGCCAAGAAAATATTCGGGGATTTGAGCGGTAAGCACGTTTTGATCCTTGGTGCGGGCAAGATGGGTGAGTTGGCAATCAAGAACCTTCATGGCAGCGGAGCAACGAAAGTGACGGTCATCAACCGTACGTTTGAAAAGGCCGTTTCCTTGGCTGATAAGTTCAATGGGGACGCAAAGACGTTACAAGAACTTCAGTGTGCGCTGGTTGAGGCGGATATTCTTATCAGCTCTACAGGCTCTAAGGAATACGTGGTGACTAAAGACCAGATGAACCTGGTTGAGCGGATGAGAAAAGGCCGTCCTCTTTTCATGGTCGACATTGCTGTGCCAAGGGACCTGGATCCGGAAATCGGCAACCTTGACAGTGCATTCCTTTATGACATTGACGATTTGGAAGGCATTGTCGAAGCCAATATGGCTGAAAGGCAAAAAGCAGCAGAGTCCATCGGCATCATGATTGAGGCGGAGATTGTCGCTTTCAAGGAATGGCTCAATATGCTTGGTGTCGTACCTGTCATTTCAGCACTAAGGGAGAAAGCATTGATGATTCAAGGCCAGACGATGGAAAGCATTGAACGCAAAATGCCTAATCTGAGTGACCGCGAACGGAAAGTATTAAATAAACATACAAAAAGCATCATCAATCAGTTACTGAAAGATCCGATCCTTCAAGTGAAAGAGCTTGCCGCTTTGCCGGATGGACAGGAGAAACTGGATCTATTCATTAAAATATTCAACATCGAGGAACAATTGCAGCCGCAGGCAGATGCACTTGAGAGCAAGGGGAACGAAAAGACAGGAGCTGCTCCAGTGAAACTTCAGCCCTCTTTTCAATCATAAGCGAGGTTAAAAGTCGATGTTTGAACAAACAATGACAAGGCTGCATGAACTGATGATCGTTCTGTATGCCATCAGCATTCTTTTTTACTTCATAGATTTCTTAAACAAAAACCGGAAGGCAAATATGTTTGCCTTCTGGCTTCTTGCGATTGTTTGGGCTCTTCAAACAATCTTTTTGTTTCTTTATATGATGCGCACAGGCAGGTTTCCGGTCCTCACCATATTTGAGGGGCTTTATTTTTATGCCTGGGTGCTGATCACACTGTCTCTTGCAATAAACCGGGTCCTTCGAGTGGACTTCACCGTGTTTTTTACAAATATACTGGGATTCATCATCATGGCTATCCATACCTTCGCTCCAGTTCAGGTTGAATCCAATGCGATGGCCGAACAGCTGGTTTCGGAATTGCTGCTGATCCATATCACCATGGCCATCCTATCTTACGGTGCTTTTTCCCTGTCCTTTGTGTTTTCACTGCTCTATCTGCTGCAATATAAGCTCCTTAAAGAGAAAAAGTGGGGACCGCGGTTATGGAGGATCAGCGATTTGTCGAAACTGGAAAAAGGAGCCTATATTTTGAATGCAGCCGGGGTCGCCATGCTCCTTCTGGGGTTGATTCTTGGCCTGCAGTGGGCTGTCATTAAACTGCCTGATTTTATATGGTATGATCCCAAGATAATAGGTTCATTCATTTTGTTGATCATTTATAGTGTGTTTTTATATTTACGGGTACGGAAAGAGGTATATGGCAAGAATCTGGCACTGTTGAACATTGGTGCATTTCTGGTGATTTTGATCAATTTCCTTCTTGCCAGCCGCCTGTCATCATTCCATTTCTGGTATTCATAAGCTTAGGAGGTTCGTAATGCGAAAAATTATAGTAGGTTCACGTCGAAGCAAGCTTGCATTAACACAAACGAATTGGGTCATTAATAAATTGAAGGAATTGGACCCATCATTTGATTTTGAAGTAAAGGAAATTGTCACAAAAGGGGATCAGATTCTGGATGTGACATTATCAAAGGTTGGCGGAAAAGGGTTGTTCGTCAAAGAAATTGAACAGGCTATGATGGACAAGGAAATTGATATGGCAGTCCATAGTATGAAAGACATGCCGGCGGTACTTCCTGAAGGCCTGTGCATCGGCTGTATTCCCGAGAGAGAAGATCATCGCGATGCATTCATATCGAAGAATCATGTGAAACTGAGTGATCTTTCTGCAGGATCCATCATCGGAACCAGCAGTTTGAGAAGGGGAGCGCAAATTCTTGCTCAGCGTCCTGACCTTGAAATCAAGTGGATCAGGGGAAATATCGACACGCGTCTTGCCAAGCTTGACACCGAAGATTATGACGCAATTATTTTAGCTGCAGCGGGATTATCCAGAATGGGCTGGACTTCCAATGTGGTGACAGAATTCCTTGAACCGGAAATTTGTGTGCCTGCAGTCGGACAAGGTGCTCTTTCCATCGAATGCCGTGAAGACGATGATCAACTTCTCGGCTTATTGAGCAAGTTTGCATCAGCGCAAGTTACCAAGACGGTGACAGCGGAGCGGACTTTCCTTCACAAAATGGAAGGCGGCTGTCAAGTGCCGATCGCGGGATATGCCCGGTTGAATGATGAACAGGATGTAACCATGACTGTCCTGGTTGCTTCGCCGGATGGAAAAGATATCTACAAGGAAACCGTTACGGGACCAGATCCTGTTCAAGTGGGGGAAGAAGCTGCTGCACTGCTGACTGAAAGAGGTGCCAAAGCACTGATTGATAAGGTCAAAGAGGAGCTTGACCAGTAATGGAACCCGCTTTACCGCTTGCTGGTAGAGACATTCTCGTTACAAGAGAAGAAAAGGCTGCGAAAGGGATGGCGGACATTATCAGACAATATGGCGGTGTTCCCCATATTGTTCCGCTGATCTCTTTCAAACCCTTTCATGATAAAAAAGAAACTACATATTTAGAAAGACTGAAATCCTATGAATGGATTTTTTTTACTAGCAAAAATGGTGTCAGCTTTTTCTTTCAAAAATTAGAGGAACAGCAGCTTTCCCTGAAGGGCAGCCAAACCAGGTTTGCCGCTGTAGGGGAAAAGACCCGTCAAGAGATGAAGCTTCATGGAATAGAGGCAGATTTCATCCCCAGTCTGTATACCGGTGCTGACTTTGCGGCGGAGTTTCTTAGGGAATACCCCGATTCAGGTCCTGTGCTGCTATCTAAAGGGAACCTGGCGCGGGATACCATAGCAGCCTGCTTTAAGGATAGAGGTAAGCACCTGGATGAATGGATAACCTATGAGACTTGCTTTCCAAAGGATCGTGCAAAATGTCTCTCATCATTGCTGCAGAAAAGAGAAGTCTCAGCCGTCACATTTACCAGTCCTTCAACCGTACGGCGCTTTGTGAAGATAGTCAATGATCATCAATTGCATGATGCAGTGAACGGTATTACTGTAGCTTGCATAGGGCCGGTTACCGAGGAAGCTGCGCTCAAAAATGGTCTGACTGTACAAGTTGTCCCTGAAAGGTATACAGTGGAAGATATGATGGAGGGTTTAGCAAGATACTTTGACACTTTAGATGAAGAGTAGGGAGGAATAATCATGAAAGACTTGAAATTCAACCGCCACCGCCGTCTTCGCCAATCTGAAAACTTAAGAGCGATGGTACGTGAAAACTTTTTGAGGACCGATGATTTAATTTATCCGCTGTTTGTAGTGGAAGGTGATAACGTCAAAAACCCAGTTGCGTCCATGCCTGGTGTCTACCAAATTTCATTGGATTACCTAAAGGAAGAATTGGATGAATTGAACAGACTTGGCATCTATTCGATCATTCTGTTCGGAGTACCGGCGGAAAAGGATGCGCTTGGGAAGAGTGCATATGATGCGAATGGAATTGTCCAGCAGGCCGCACGCCTTGTAAAAGAATACTATCCGGAGATGGTAGTTGTTGCTGATACATGCCTGTGCCAATATACGGACCATGGACACTGCGGTATTGTGGAAGGCGGAAAAATCCTCAACGATCCTACACTTGACCTGCTTGCCAAAACTGCTGTAAGCCAGGCAGAAGCAGGAGCGGATATCATTGCACCATCCAATATGATGGATGGGTTTGTCGCAGCAATCAGAAAAGGGCTTGATGAAGCTGGATTCATCGATGTGCCGATCATGTCCTATGCGGTCAAATTTTCTTCAAGTTTCTACGGGCCTTTCAGGGATGCTGCCCACAGTTCACCACAGTTTGGCGATCGCAGAACGTATCAAATGGATCCTGCCAACCGAAAAGAAGCACTCCGAGAAGCGCAATCAGACATGGAAGAGGGAGCGGATTTCCTGATTGTTAAACCTGCACTTTCTTATCTGGATATCATCCGTGATGTTAAAAATGAATTCAATGCTCCAGTCGTTGCCTATAATGTCAGCGGGGAGTACTCCATGATAAAAGCGGCCGCAGCAAATGGCTGGGTCGATGAAAAAGCGATGGTCATGGAAAAGCTGACAAGCATGAAGAGAGCAGGAGCAGATTTGATCATCACATATGCAGCAAAGGATGCAGCAGCCTGGATTAAAGGCGAGTAAGCCTCTTGCACTTCTTTTACAATGAATTTATTAGAAACGGAGGAACGAATCATGCGCAATTACGACCAGTCAAAACAGGCATTCAAAGAAGCGGTAAAGCTAATGCCTGGCGGGGTGAACAGTCCTGTCCGTGCATTTAAATCAGTCGATATGGATCCCATCTTCATGGAGAAAGGGAAGGGCTCGAAGATATATGATATCGACGGAAATGAATACATCGATTATGTACTATCCTGGGGGCCGTTAATCCTTGGACACACCAATGAAAAAGTGGTTGAATCCATTAAGGAAGTTGCCGAGCTCGGTACAAGCTTCGGTGCACCTACCTTGGTTGAGAACAAACTTGCAGAGCTTGTCATTGAACGTGTACCTTCGATTGAAATTGTCCGGATGGTGTCGTCCGGTACAGAGGCAACAATGAGTGCCCTCAGGCTTGCCCGAGGATATACCGGACGGAACAAAATCGTTAAATTCGAAGGCTGCTACCATGGCCATGGTGATTCGCTGCTGATCAAAGCAGGTTCAGGTGTAGCAACTCTTGGATTGCCCGACAGTCCCGGAGTACCTGCAGGTGTCGCAGAAAATACGATCACCGTTCCTTACAATGATATAGAAAGCTTGAACTATGCTTTTGAACAATACGGTGATGATATTGCCGGTGTCATCGTTGAACCGGTTGCAGGAAACATGGGAGTCGTCCCACCGCAGCCTGGATTCCTGGAGTCACTGAGGGAAATCACGGATAAACACAGTTCCCTATTGATCTTTGATGAAGTCATGACAGGGTTCCGAGTGGGGTATAATTGTGCACAAGGCTACTTCGGCGTTACACCTGACTTGACTTGCCTTGGAAAAGTGATCGGCGGCGGACTGCCTGTTGGTGCATACGGCGGTAAAGCGGAAATCATGGAAAGAGTTGCGCCGAGCGGTCCGATCTATCAGGCAGGGACCCTTTCCGGGAATCCGCTTGCAATGACAGCCGGTTATGAAACACTTAGCCAGCTCACTCCAGAGAGCTACAAAGAGTTTGAAAGAAAAGCGGACCGGTTGGAAGAAGGCCTTCATTCGGCCGCTGAAAAATATGATATCCCTCATACAATCAACCGTGCAGGTTCCATGATCGGTATCTTCTTCACCAATGAAGAAGTGAAGAACTATGAAGGTGCAAAGAGTTCGGACCTGGAGCTGTTCTCTGCGTACTATCGTGAAATGGCAAACGAAGGCGTATTCCTTCCGCCATCTCAATTTGAGGGGCTTTTCCTGTCTACGGCCCATACGGACGAAGACATTGAGAAAACCCTCCAGGCAGCTGAAAAAGCCTTCCAGCGAATCAAAGGATAAAACAGTAAAGACAAAGCCAAACCGCTGGCTTTGTCTTTTTTTGCTTGTTTCTTGAATTTTTATATAGCAAAGCATTAACTTCCCTAAGCTTAATTCAATCGATGGTAAAGGGGAATGGTCTCATTAGCAAATCTTTTATAATAACTGTTTTTGCGCCTCCCCCCTTTCCGTAGGAGGATTGGAGCGGAAGATGTGAGATATCATGCGGGACTAGCGGGACTTGTCTAGTTCCAGCGGCCAACGACTAGCTGATTTCAGGCTCCTTCCTTGCGATAAGTCATCATCGAATCGTTCTGCTCTTCGTGATTCGTTTATCTCATGCAGGAGCCCTCCAATCCGTACGTCGTTGATCGCCGCTTCCACATTTGGTAGGTGAGACCCCGCAGGCGCAGCTGAGGATAAGGCCAGTCCAGCTCCAGCGCCTAGCCCCTCGGGGTCATAAGCCAATCCGTCAAGAAGGTGAAAGAGCAACCTTCCCGCCGGCTGGTCTTATGCCTGTCGGGTCTGACCAAGGCGCTTCCGCTTTTTAGTCAATCCAGCTCCAGCGCCTAGCCCCTCGGGGTCATAAGCCAATCCGTCAAGAAGGTTTAAAGAGCAACCTTCCCGCCGGCTCGTCTTATGCCTGTCGGGTCTGATCAAGGCGCTTCCGCTTTTTAGTTCACCGCCCGCCCCGCGGAGTCGTGCGCCTGGAGCGGAAATCCATTACTATGAACAGCCACACTTTGTGAAAAGAAATTCATGAAAAGATCATTTTTAAAATCAATTCATATTCTTCCGCTCCTCTTCATAAGTTGATAATGACATTGATATACCTTGTTACGGAATTGAAAGGAGGAGTTTTCTTTGTCACAAGAACAACAATCGTGCTTGCGATTTTCATTGGAAGAAGCTGTTTGGTTTAAAAAAGGACAGGAAGTAGAAGAATTGCTTTCCATCTCTTTAGATCCCCATATAACGATCCAAGAGCAGGAACAATATGTACTCATCCGCGGAACGCTGGATTTGACAGGTGATTATTTACCGAGCGGTTCTCCTGAAGAAGACCAGGAAAATTGGTATGACTTTCATCAGAACGGCAAGTATGTCCACCGGGTTGAGTACAGAGAAAAAGGAGAATGCGAGTTTTCACACAGCTTCCCTGTTGATGTGACGATTCCAAAGAACCGCATTGCCAACATGGATGAAATCGATGTGTATGTCGATTCATTTGATTATGTGGTCCCGGAAAACGCATGCCTTAAGCTTAATGCTGATTTGACGATTTCCGGCATTTACGGGGAACAGCAGGCGCATGTCCCGTATGAACTGACAGAGGAACAAGTGATTGAACCTGCATATCGTTCTGCGCCAGCAGCAGAAGTCCTTCAAGAAACGGAAGAGGAAGAATCGTTAGACGAATTGGAAGAAGTATACGAGACTGAAAGAGAAGAGGAAGAAACCGAAGTCGAGACAGAAGTATACTTTGAAGAAGAGTATGAAGAGGAAGAAGAAGATACGTATGAGCCATTTACGGTTGAGGGCAGAAGAGTGCCAGACCAAGAGGAAGAAGTGATCGTCCCTATTTCATATGAAGCAAAACAAGAATCTCCTCCGGTTTTTTCTTTTGAAGCGGAAGAATTTGAATATGCAAGAGGGGAACAGAACATAGAGTTTGAGGAAGAGGAATCGGCTGAGCTTTACCAGCAGGCTGAAAACGAGGCAGCCTCTCACGATGAAGAGGAAAGCAGCTCTTCGCCTGAAGTCGAGGGCAAGAAGAAAAAATCACTATTCAAGAAAAAAACAGAAATGATCTCTTTAACAGATTTCTTTGCCCGCAAAGATGATGGAAGAGCTGCGAAAATGAAGGTTTGCATCGTACAGCAAGGGGAAACGCTTGAACTGATTGCTGATAAATACGACTTATCGATTCCTCAGTTGCTGCGTGTGAATCACCTGGAAGCACACCAGGATGTTACTGAGGGCCAGGTCCTGTATATCCCTCAAGAGGAACCAGCCTATAAAAATTAACCAGTGGTGAGCAGGGTCTGATCCTTGCTCTTCTGTTTTTTATTTGGAAAGCAGTCCAGATGCCAGAGCTTCTGATGTATTTGAATGGTTATTCGGACAGAAAAGCCGGAAATGGGGAAAAAGAGTCCGAATCCGGTGGTGATTCGGACAGAAAAGCCGGAAATCACGAAAAAGAGTCCGAATTCGGTGGGTATTCGGACAGAAAAGTCGAAAATGGCAAAAAAGAGTCCGAATCCGGTGGTGATTCGGACAGAAAAACCGAAAGTGCCGGAAAAGAGTCCGAATCCGCTGGTGATTCGGACAGAAAAGCCGGAGATGGGGAAAAAGAGTCCGAATCCGGTGGTGATTCGGACAGAAAAGCCGAAAATCACAAAAATAGAGTCCGAATCCACTGGGTATTCGGACAGAAAAACTGAAAATGGCAAAAAAGAGTCCGAATCAGGTGGTTATTCGGACAGAAAAACTGAAAATGGCAAAAAAGAGTCCGAATCAGGTTGGTATTCGGACAGAAAAGCTGAAAATCACGAAAAAGAGTCCGAATTCGGTGGGTATTCGGACAGAAAAGTCGAAAATGGCAAAAAAGAGTCCGAATCCGGTGGTGATTCGGACAGAAAAGCCGGAAATGGGGAAAAAGAGTCCAAATCCGCTGGTTATTCGGACAAAAAAGCCAAAAATCACAAAAAAGAGTCCGAAGCAGGTTGGTATTCGGACAGAAAAACTGAAAATGGCAAAAAAGAGTCCGAATCAGGTTGGTATTCAGACAGCAAAACTGAAAATGGCAAAAAAGAGTCCGAATCAGGTTGGTATTCGGACAGAAAGGCCGGAAATGGGGAAAAAGAGTCCGAATCCGGTGGTGATTCGGACAGAAAAGCAGGAAATGGGGAAAAAGAGTCCGAATCCGGTGGTGATTCGGACAGAAAAGCCGAAAATGGCAAAAAAGAGTCCGAATCCGGTGGTTATTCGGACAGAAAAGCCGAAAATCACGAAAAAGAGTCCGAATTCGGTGGGTATTCGGACAGAAAAGCCGAAAATCACAAAAAAGAGTCCGAATCCACTGGGTATTCGGACAGAAAAACTGAAAATGGCAAAAAAGAGTCCGAATCCACTGGGTATTCGGACAGAAAAGCCGGAATTGGGAAAAAAGAGTCCGAATCCGGTGGTGATTCAGACAGAAAAGCAGGAAATGGGGAAAAAGAGTCCGAATCCGCTGGTTATTCGGACAAAAAAGCCAAAAATCACAAAAAAGAGTCCGAATCCAACGCGCATTAGGACAAAAAAGCCCACAAAACCATAAAAAGTCCAAGTCACCATCAATGTGAACCGACCAGTAAAGCACGGAATGAAACTTAACACATGCCCTTAACGGTTAAACTATAAAGCAGGTGAGGGAAATGGCTAACGACCAAGCTTTAAAAGAAGTTTTGAAGCCTTACGGCGTACAGCCGCACTTCGTGGAGGATTTCGGCAAAATCCAGAAAGTCTACACAGAGAAGGGAACGCTCGCTGTCAAAAAGATACCTGCCGGCACGGGGGTGGACTTTGTCAGGAATGTTCAGCATTTGTTTCAGTCAGGATATCACAGGATTGTGCCGATTTATCCTACCCTCGATGGCAGGTATGCGGTTTGGCAGGAAAATGATTTGTATTATGTCATGCCTTGGCTTGCAAACGAAGTCAAAGAAAATCACTTTGAACGGCACCAGACACTTTTTCGGGAACTTGCGAGGCTTCACACCCTTTCCTCCAAAGATCAGAAAATCGGAAAAGAAGAACGTGAGGAACACTATGAAACCTTGAATTCCAGATGGGAAAAAGAACAGAATTTCCTTGAGGAATATATAGAACTGTGTGAAAAGGAATGGTATATGTCCCCGTTCCAGCTGACCTATTGTATGTACTATGCGGATGCCTCGCAGGCTCTGCGGTTCGCGAGGAAAAAATTTGACAGCTGGTATGAGGAAACGAAGGATTCTGAGAAGGTCAGGAGTGTTGTTGTACACGGAATAATATCTCCTGAGCATTTTTTATATGATGACCGGGGTTCAGGGTATTTTGCCAACTTTGAAAACACCAGGATTGCCTCTCCGATACATGACATTCTTCCGTTCCTGTCGAGAACACTGAAGACATATCCGAAAGCATATGACGAATGCTTTGACTGGCTCATGACGTATTGCAGCCACTTCTCATTCAGGAATGAAGAGAAATTATTGTTTTTAAGCTATCTGGCTTATCCGAGCGGCTTGATTTCCATCGTGAAAAAATATCATGAAACACCTAAAGAAAAACGGAATGAAATCAAGTTCCTGAGGAAGCTTCAGCATCACTACTGGCTGCTGAAGAATACCGAATATATCGTCATGAAATGGGAAGAGTGGGAACAGCGGAAGAAAGAAGCGCAGCAGAAAGCACAAGAAGGAGCTTCATCCTCATAAGGGGGAGAAGCTCCTTTTTATAACCATTCAAAGTAAAAGGCAAGAGCAAGGCCGATGAAGATTGCCAGCAGCAAGACATCAAATGTTGTAGGGATGAGTATGGTCCTGATTCCTTGGAAGATACAAAATGGGATACTGAACTGCTTGCATACATTCCGGCAGTTGCGAAGCCAAGGAGGCAGCAGGTAGGGATTGTATTTTTTTCGCATTTGATCTCCCCCTAACACAATTTATTCTATTCTATGTTTGGAAATTCTATTTGTTCCGCATTTGTCCGAAAAGTTTTTTGCATTATTTTTAAAAAAATGGGCGATAATGATTGACGAATAGAATTAAAATCCTATACTATATTGAATAATAGTAAATACATTCGAAATGCAAAGAAAGGGAAGAGTACTTTGAAACTCGCCTCAAGAGAGGGAAATCATACCTGCTGAAAGATTTCCCAGGCTAAGACAAAGGAAGGTCGCCCCAGAGCAGTTTCCGTGAAGGACCAGTAGCGGAAGCCGGTTTAAAGCCGTTATCTCAATGAAGTGCCAGGCGTCAATTTTGCCTGTGTAAAAAGGTGGTACCGCGAATCAGCTCCCTCGTCCTTTTAGACGAGTGGAGTTTTTTTATTTTCTGGAAAAAAACCACAATGTAACACCAATGCTAAGGAGGATGAGATCATGGAAAACAATGAAATCAGCATGCCGACCAAATATGATCCGCAGAGTATCGAAAGCGGCCGCTACCAG
This sequence comes from Bacillus salacetis, assembly GCF_003581585.1. Taxonomy (GTDB): domain Bacteria; phylum Bacillota; class Bacilli; order Bacillales; family Bacillaceae_B; genus Rossellomorea; species Rossellomorea salacetis. Next base: position 163,549 of record NZ_QXIR01000003.1, on the reverse strand, counting down.
TGGTGGCTGGACGGCAAGTTTTTTGAAGCGGAAAGCAATAAGGAAAAAGAGCCCTATACAATCGTTATCCCGCCGCCGAACGTAACAGGAAAGCTGCACCTGGGGCATGCATGGGATACAACACTGCAAGACATCCTGACACGGATGAAAAGGATGCAGGGTTACGATGTATTATGGCTGCCGGGGATGGACCATGCCGGAATCGCCACCCAGGCGAAAGTAGAAGAAAAGCTACGCAATGAAGGGAAGACAAGATACGACCTTGGCCGTGAGAAATTCCTTGAAGAAACCTGGAAGTGGAAAGAGGAATATGCGAAACACATCAGGGCGCAATGGTCCAAGCTGGGGCTCGGGCTGGATTATACCAGGGAGCGCTTCACTCTTGATGAAGGCCTTTCAGACGCTGTTAAAGAGGTTTTTGTTAATTTATACGAAAAGGGCTTGATCTACCGCGGTGAATATATCATCAATTGGGATCCTGCAACAAAGACGGCCCTTTCTGATATCGAGGTTATCCATCAGGATGTTCAAGGTGCATTCTACCACATGAAATATCCATTGACTGACGGATCGGGACATATTGAAATTGCGACCACCCGCCCTGAAACAATGCTGGGAGATACAGCAGTTGCGGTCCATCCAGAAGATGACCGCTATAAACATCTGATCGGCAAGAAAGTTACGCTTCCAATCACCGGCCGTGAAATCCCGATTGTCGGGGATGATTATGTAGATATGGAATTTGGTTCCGGGGCAGTAAAAATCACACCGGCCCATGACCCTAATGACTTCGAAATCGGGAACCGCCATAATCTTGAACGCATCCTGGTTATGAATGAAGACGGAACAATGAATGGGAACGCAGGTAAATACGACGGCATGGATCGATTTGCCTGCCGCAAGCAGATTGTAAAAGACCTGCAGGAATCCGGTGTTCTTTTCAAAATCGAAGATCACATGCACTCTGTGGGCCATTCCGAACGAAGCGGTGCGGTTGTTGAGCCATACCTGTCCACTCAGTGGTTCGTAAAGATGCAGCCTCTTGCAGATAAAGCGATTGATCTTCAGAGCAAAGAGGAGAAAGTGAAGTTCGTTCCTGACCGTTTTGAAACATCTTACCTCCGCTGGATGGAAAACACACGCGATTGGTGCATCTCCCGCCAGCTTTGGTGGGGGCATCGCATCCCGGCCTGGTACCATAAAGAAACAGGAGAAATTTATGTTGGAAAAGAAGAACCTTCCGACATTGAGAACTGGAAACAGGAAGATGATGTACTCGATACGTGGTTCAGTTCAGCATTATGGCCATTCTCTACAATGGGCTGGCCGGATACTGAAGCGGAAGATTTCAAACGCTACTACCCGACGGATGCACTTGTGACAGGGTATGATATCATCGGTTTCTGGGTTTCCCGCATGATTTTCCAAGGCCTGGAGTTTACTGGAACACGCCCGTTCAAGGATGTTCTGATCCACGGTCTGGTAAGGGCAGAGGACGGCCGCAAGATGAGTAAATCCCTTGGAAATGGCGTCGACCCTATGGAAGTGATCGATCAATATGGAGCAGATGCGCTAAGGTATATGCTTTCTACAGGAAGTTCCCCGGGCCAGGATCTGCGTTACTCAACAGAAAAAGTTGAATCCGTTTGGAACTTTGCGAACAAGATCTGGAACGCTTCACGATTTGCGCTGATGAACATGGATGGTCTTAAATATGAAGAAATCGACCTGACAGGGGATAAATCAGTAGCCGATAAGTGGATCCTGACTCGATTAAATGAAACGATTGAGACAGTGACAAAATTGGCTGACCGGTATGAATTCGGTGAAGTCGGCCGCATCCTTTACAATTTCATCTGGGATGACTTCTGTGACTGGTATATCGAAATGGCAAAGCTGCCGTTGTATGGAGAAGATGAAGCAGCCAAGAAGACGACCAGATCCATTCTTGCTTATGTTCTTGATAACACAATGAGACTGCTGCACCCATTCATGCCGTTTATTACCGAGGAAATATGGCAGAACCTGCCGCATAAAGGCGAATCGATCACGGTTGCTGACTGGCCTGCGGTAAAAGAAGAATTCACGGATAAAGCGGCTGCGGAAGAAATGAAGCTGCTGGTTGAGATCATCCGTTCTGTACGTAATATCCGTGCAGAGGTAAATACACCGCTGAGCAAACAAATCAAGCTGCTCCTGAAAGCAAAAGATGAGCAGACGTTAGGCACACTCGAGAAAAATAAAGGATATATCGAGCGCTTCTGTAATCCCGAAGAGTTGACCATCTCAACAGAAATTGAGGCACCTGATAAAGCAATGACAGCTGTCGCAACGGGTGTTGAATTATTCCTTCCATTGGAAGGGCTGATCAATATTGATGAAGAAATTGCCCGCCTGGAAAAAGAGCTGGAAAAATGGACTAAAGAAGTGTCCAGGGTACAAGGCAAGCTGAACAATGAGAAGTTCGTCAGCAAAGCTCCTCAAAAGGTTGTTGATGAAGAGCGTGCGAAAGAAGCGGACTATCTTGAAAAGCGCAGTACGGTTGAAACGCGGATCAAGGAATTGAAAGGTCAATAATTAGTTGAAATTACGGGACTGGTCCTAGGCGGGATGCAAGCGTCTATAAGGCCGGTCCCGATTTTCGATAGGAGGCCGAAATGATACATACATATGACGAAGCAGTTGACTGGATCCATTCCCGATTACGTCTCGGCATCAAGCCTGGTTTGAGCCGGATGGAATGGATGATGGAAAAATTGAACCATCCTGAAAAAGAACTGAAGGCTGTGCATATTGCCGGAACCAATGGGAAAGGTTCCACGCTGACTTTCCTGCGCAAGATACTGGAATCTGCCGGCTTTGATACAGGCACTTTCACTTCCCCCTATTTTGAAGTATTCAATGAGAGAATCAGTATAAATGGAAAGCCGATTTCAGATGAGGAAATTATGGAACTCGTCAACATCATCATCCCGCTGGCAGAGGAACTGGAGGAAACTGAAATGGGTGGGCCTTCAGAATTTGAAGTCATTACATGCATGGCTTTATATTACTTTGCCCGCATGAAAAATGTGCCGATTGTCCTGTTCGAAGTAGGTCTGGGCGGCCGTTTCGACTCCACTAATGTAATTGACCCCTTGCTGTCGATCATCACCAATATCGGTATGGATCACACGCAGTTCCTTGGTGACACGATAGGGGAAATCGCCTTTGAAAAAGCAGGGATCATTAAAGAAGGAAAGCCGGTGATATCGGCAGCTTCCCAAGCAGATGCCCAAAAAGTGATCATCTCTAAAGCATCCGAAATGAAAGCGGAGTTATTAATGCTTCATCGTGACTTTGAAGTCAGGTACACAGGACCTTCTGAAAGCGGGGAGGAATTCGATTTCTTTGGAAGAGAAGGAAAACGAAGTTATCGAATCGGCATGATCGGAAGACATCAGACTGAAAATGCTTCACTGGCTGTTCAAGCTGCAGTTCTTTTAAACGAAAGATATTCCTTTGAAATCAAAGAGAGCGCCATTAAAGAAGGATTATCATCTGCTCATTGGCCGGGCAGGATGGATAAAGTCAATGATATGCCCGCTGTTTATTTGGATGGAGCACATAATCCTGAAGGGATGCAGACATTGATCAACACGATAGAAACACGCTTTCAAAAGAATAAAGTCCATATTTTGTTTGCAGCACTGAAAGATAAGGACTTAACCTCCATGGCCAGGGACCTCGAGGAAAAAGTATCTGATATTGCTCTTACGACATTTGAATTTCCCAGAGCAGCCGCACCAGAAGAGCTCGCTGAACACTTTCACCAAGAAAATCACCGTATTGTAAGGGACTGGGAAACATATATTAAAGAATTTCTGGCTGGGGGCGGGGAAGAAGAAATACTTATTGTCACTGGGTCGCTTTACTTCTTGTCCGAAGTGAGGCCAAAGGTTATAAACAACTGATAGTATTTGTAAATTTTTCATGACTTTTCCTGCACAGTTTGATAAAATATTCTTAAACTTGTGACTTTTTAACTAAATTCGACTAATAGATTATAAGGAGTTTTAAGGGAGGTGGAGGATTGATGGCTATTACGAGGACGCAGGAAACGATCATCTGGGCAGTTTGGGCTTTGCTTGTTCCGGCCGGCATTTATTTTACCTATCAATTTTTCCCTCCTGTTAACGCTGATATACTCAGTATGTTGGCGTTCGTTGTATTCACAATCATCATTTCCGTCATGCCTATTATGATCAGCGGACTTCCGATCTTACTCATTCAATGGGTGTCGCTTGCCGCGTTCTTGAAATTCGGTCTGTTCTTTGAAGTCGTCCTCCTGCAGATTGCGATTTTCACTTATATGATCCGCCTTCGGGTAGGAAAGAGTGACTTATATCGTCTGCCATGGAACTCCATCATGTTTTTCCTGATGTCACTGTCCAGTGGTATGATTTATTTTTCTATTGGGGGCACCGTGGGGTACACCCCTGTAGAGTCGGTATTCTTTCCGGCACTCATTTATCAAGTTTCTGCCATTCTGATAAACCAGGTGTTACTGGTAGGTTTTCATGCATTCCTCAACAGGGAGATCAAACTGTTCGGAGAGGACCTCAAATGGGATTTCTCCGCTATGCTGATCATGTTTCCTATGGGCCTCGGATTATTTTACCTGCAGTATCAGATAGGTCCCATCGCGCTGTTCCTGATTGGCCTGCCATTTATTTCAGGTGCGATGATTCTCAGGCTCTACAACTCATCCGAGCAGATCAACCAATATCTGCAGAAGGCTGTAGAAATAGGGCATCAGCTGACAGAGAGCCTCCAGGTAAACGAGGTGCTTCAGTTATTCCTTGATAAGATTCTGCAGACCCTTCCGGTGGAGTATGCCTACATACTGGATGTCAAAGGGGATGAACTTGTCCTCTTGAGGCGGGTTGAAAATAATATAAATAAGCCTATTAATCTGCCTCCATTGAAGAAAAATGAAGGCATCAGCGGCCTGGTATGGGGAACAGGGAAATCCGCACTGTTTCATACGAAATCCGATTGGACTGAGGTAGTCAAGGGATATATGCCTGAGGATGTGGAAAGTGTCCTGTCCGTCCCGATTGTCAGAAACCAAAAAGTGAGGGGTGTACTGCTCCTGGCATCATCGAAAAGGAGGGCGTACAGGAAGTATCAGCTCATGATTGTAGATATTTTGTGTTCGTATCTCGGGGTTGCGATAGCAAATGCCCGCCATTACGAAACCACTAAGCGGAACAGTGAGCATTGTGCCCTGACAAAGCTTTATAACTACAGATACTTTGAAAATCTGCTTTCCAGTGAGTTCACTGCCATGCAGACCGGGGACCGTGCCTGCCTTTCTTTGATCATGCTCGATATCGATCACTTTAAATCTGTCAATGATTCATACGGGCATCAGAGCGGAAATGAAATTCTCTATGAGCTTGCCAGAAGGCTGGAAACACTCATTGGAGATGAAGGGACCGTTGCCCGCTATGGGGGGGAGGAATTTGTCATACTCCTTCCGGATACAACAAAAGAAGATGCCTTCCTTATTGCAGAAATTGTACGAAGGACGATAGCGGACCGGCCCTTCATTTTGCATGACAACCTGGAAGCTGAGAGGAAAACCATTTCGCTGAAGATTACAGCAAGTATCGGTGTGGCAGCTGCTCCGCTCGATGCCGATGACAGCATGGCGCTGATAAGGCATGCCGACAGGGCCCTCTATACAGGAGCAAAACAGGCGGGAAGAAACAGAGTAGCTGAATATGTGAAGTCATCTTGACCCCGTTATCAATGAACGGGGTCTTTATTTGTAAAAATTCATAAGATTGAGTACTTTGGTCTATATAATGGAGAATAAGGTTGATATAATAGTAGTTAAGTAGTGAATATAAGTGTTTATTTTACAATAAATGACAAAAGGAGGGGCGGATTTTGAAAAAGAAGGTTTCTTTTGGAATCATTTTTGCCATCATATTCAGCTTCATATCATATGCCTCACAAGCTGACGCAGCAGTTCAACCTTCAATCGATTTTTCCGTACAGCCAAGCGCGACTGAATATGTCAAGCCTCAAAACGGCGATGCCCAGGGCAGGCTGGACATTGAACTGACGCCCAGGGGACAAGCCACAAATGAAGAACGGAAACCGATCGATGTGGTATTCGTCCATGACACCTCAGGTTCCATGAAAGATACATATGGCGGTGTCAAGAAAGCAACAAGCGCAGAGAACGCGTTGAAAGAATCCCTGAAATTTTTCGAACAGAACAAACAGAGCAATGATAAATATTACTTTGTCCCATTTGACAGTGATGTGAGTTATAAGTCCACCGGCAATAAAAGGGTGGAGCCGACCGAGGGGATCAGCAACATTAAATCCATGGCAGAGAACCTTGATTATGGAGACCGCTCATGTTTCATTATCTGGTGCAGCGAATATGATTTCAGTGAGGGGGGAACCAACTATACCCAGTCCCTGGACTATGCACTGACCAAGTTCTCGGGCATGAGGGACGCTTCCCGTTACATCATTTTCCTTACTGATGGTGAGCCGACGTCCCTCCGATTCAATAATCAGCAATATACTCTTTACACGAATGGAAGAGCATCGATCGGGAACTATTACGAAGATTATAATACTGTCAAAAAGACAATATTACAAAAAGCCATCTCCAGTTCCGAGAAGCTCGGAGCCAATGAAGTGAAGATGTACAGCATCGCATTTGCCCAACCTGGAGAGGTGAACTATCAGCTTCTGGAGACGATGTCGAACAAAACGGGCGGAAGAGCGATTCAGGCTAACCCGGACAGCCTTTCGAATGTCTTTACAGATATATCCAAGGAGTTCAATTCACCTTCAATAGATGGCGAGATTCAAATCGATTTAAGCAAGTTCAATGGTAAAGTGAAATTGGCAGCCAATTCCGATGCCTATGTCGATAACCGAAATATAGTGCATATGAAATATAATTTCACCTATCCTATCGGGAAGCAGCCTTCCCCAGGAAATATACAGATGAGCCTTCCGCTTGAATTTACGGAAAGAGGCCAATATGTATTTGATAATATCAAATTGATTTATAAGGACTTTGACGGAAAGACACAGCCGGCTGTTACGCACAGGAACGTCACCATCAACATCGTGGATGAGGCGGCGCCTAAATTCGAAAGTTCGGTAAAAATCAACGGAAATCAATATCATAGTACAGAAAACCTTGTCAAAATGGGAATGCAAAATAATGAGCATAATGAATTCTCTATAGAGTATGATTTGACACCATCAGGAATTCTGCAAAACAATAAGTCGGGTATGCTCAATGGTATGCGAATCGTTCAGCCATTGCCTGAAGGAATCAGTTTGAAAAGTCCAAACCTGCAAACATCCGTTAGCGGATCTCTCACCGGGGCATCCGTCAGGGAGATCGACAGCGGCGGCCAAAGGGCTTTGGAAATTACCCTGGGCAAAACAATTAATTATTCCGGAAGCCAGTTCTCTCCAAACCGGTTGAACGTAAAAGCCGTCCTTCAAGCAGAATTCGCTATGTCTTTAGTGAAAATGCCAAAGGCCGCCATTTATTACAATGATACAAATTTCAGCCGGCAAAGCCATACACTTACTTCTCATTCCGGATATATAGGTCTGCAGGTGATGTTGAAAGGGCTGACGGACAGCACCAGCTATATTGGGGACCATACCGGAAAGCTCATCAAGAAAAACGATGGCACGAATGAAGTTTTAGCCGAGGAAACGCCTAAGCCTCTTCCTGTGAAAGGGCTGGAGTTAAGGGATGGCAATACGATAAGAGTCCATTTTAAAGACGACTCTTATCGTGACATCTACTTAAAAACTGATTTTGACGTATATGAAAATAATTCAAAAAAAATCCTTGCCAATAATGAAAAAACAACAGGACCTGCTTCGTTCAAAATCAGCAGGCTTGTGGGCGGGGAAAATGTAATTTACCGCTATAAGATCAAAACAAGCCAGACGGATTCGGGATGGGTTGAGTTCAACGCAGGGGATTCCGTTCCCATACCAGGAAGCCTGAGTGGAGAAGTGGAAATCCAGGTAAAGACTGAAGGCGGGTTTACATTGGATCAGCAGCCAGTCAAGAAGAAGATAGTGATAGTCAAAAAGGTAAGTGAAATAAATGTGACCCCTAATCCAATCGAAGTGAACGTAGGGGAATCAATAGCGTTTGAGGTTGAAGTGCTGCCAGCTGAAGCTGCCGATAAGAGCATAACGATTTATCTGCAGAACGGCAATGGCACTAATGCTGAATATTCAGGTGGAGATTCACAGGAACACCGGATCATCGGAGTCAAGGCTGGAGAAGACCGATTAATAATAGAAGCGAATGATGGTTCCGGTATTCAAAAAATCATTCCTGTGACTGTCATCGACCCGTATGTGGCTCTCGAGGAAATCAGGTTCAAACAGGACAAAATCAATTTGCCTTTGACTGAAGCGGAAATTCCGATTGAGCGGTTCCTGATTTTCAATCCTGAAAATGCAACCAATAAAGAATTAGCCGAGACTATTTCTTCATCAGATGCCATCAGTGTAGTAGAAGAGAATGGAAAATGGTATATCAAAACCGAGGAACTCGGTTTTACGACCGTCACAGTAACAGCAGAAGAGGACAAGTCGATCACCGACTCAGCAGTCTTTGAAGTCGTTACACCTGAAGAAGGCGGAGACGATAATCCATATCTTGATGGCCGATGGTAACAAAAAAAGCTTTCCCGATGCGGGAAAGCTTTTTTTCTATTGTACAGACACTTCGTCACTGAACAATGACAAGGATTCTGTTTTCGGAAGAGCGTCAATCTTTTGCAGAAGTATATCACGGTTGTAATTGATATTGAAACGCGAGTAATGAAGGTCCTGATCAATCTTTGTTGAGTACAGGTCCGCTTCCCTTATGTTCGAGATTTCGCCTCTGATCGCGTTAATCTTAAGTGTGTGATGGGCAAAGACACCGCCGTCGATATGGAACAGGGAACCCACACCGTAGAGCTCGGCCATTTCATTCGTATAAAAGAAAGCTTTTAAAGGCTTAATCGATGTATCCCTAACGATGCCATTAAAGTCATCTCCTTCTTCGCTTTGGACAAAGTTCTTATATTCATTCATCCTGGTCATCGTCAGTTTTCCCCCCGCCAGAAGGATGAGTTGTTTTGTATTTTCTTCGCTGCCGGAAATGTTCAGGTTCGAGATGAACGCTTCCCCTCCGGAGTATATGACGGAATCAAAGATCACTTCATCATCCTCAGGAAGGTCACCTTCGTTGCTGTTACCCTGGATAAATAGCTGCCCACCGGCAATGATATTTCCAATGATGGTGGAAGCGGAATCGAGGGATTCAATGTTCAAAGAAGTTCCCGCCAGCATATACCCTGTTTCATTGGTAAGGGTGTCTTTTTTAAAGAGAAAGTTACTGTTTCCCTGAATATTGATACTTCCTCCGGAAATGATGTCTCCTTTGACCGTCATAGCCCCGTTGAGGTTGATAAGATGGATATCTCCGGTAGCGATGACATCATTAAGGGCAATATTCTGATTGCCAATGATATAAATATCTCCGTCAGCAATGATTTTCCCGGGAAAGTTCAAGTTTGAAGAGACACTTGATATCACAAGGTCGCCCGGTACCTGTATGTTCGAGTCCGTGCTGCGGTCAATCAGTTTATAACTTAGAGAATCCACTTGGCTTACAAGGTCCTCATCAAGCAGTCCATCCAGCGACTCCAATGCGGGACTGCCGGGAAAGCTGGCGGGGGTGAAGGAATAGGCATTTTTAATGGATCGGACCAATTCATCCGGCAGCTCTTCCAGGGTGGATGTTTGGGTGAATCCCTGTTCCTGCTGGATCACATTGATTTGCTCATTGATCGTTTTCTCGAATTCCACTTCAATGAACTGGCTGTCATTTTTAAGCTGTGGCAGGCGGTTATGGTAAAACTTATCCGCGGTCAGATAATCCATCACTTCTATATATTTCGCCTTTGAGGAATCAATGTAGATGTCCCCGAAGATGGATGAGTAAGGAGTCTCGATTTCCTTATCATTTCCATCTGTCAACTGATAGTGAGCATTTTTGTCTATCGTCACTTTTTTGCCGAACACATTTCCGGCAATATTGGGGGAACCGTTCAAAATGGTTTCTTCCTCTGCTCCAGCTGCATACTTTAAGAAGCCTGGCAGAGGAGAGAGGATGACCCGCTTCCTGATGGTTCTGCTGACAGTACCCTCCTGATTCTCGGGGGTTTCAACAGCGACTACAAACTCCAAAACTCTTGTCAGCTGCCGGGCGGGGTCAATGCCGAAGGTCTGAAGCCCGGAAATGGTGTCCCCGAGGCATTGATTTTCAACGCCGGAAATCAAATACTTTGGAGTATCAGAAGTCACATCCACTACATTTACGCAGGAAATGCTGTCGCCGGCGGACAATTGGCTCTGCCTGGAGGTGAAGTATGTACTTAACTTGGCTGTTAAGCCCGCGGCTGATATGTTCTGGATCTTGAAGGAATCAAGCGATAGTTTTGCCGATAAATCGGCTGTCATTTCATCCACCAATCTCAAACCATCATAGGTTATATCAATATCGGTCTCCCTGACCTCGGTCCTTTTGGCACCGCCGATGGAAGCGGAAAGGACCGCCATTCCAAGCGTGATGACTACCAATGAAGTGATCATTACTGTAATAAGTGTATTGCCTCTTTGGTTATCCAGCATAATAGCTGCCTCCCTTAAAAACCAAAACTGCTCTCAAGATTCAGCTGTTTCGTATGATTTGTATGTGATACCCGAAAATCAAGAAAGATCGTGGCGCTCGTGCACTGCCCTTTTCTGTTTTCCTCTGAACATTTGAAGGATATTTCGGAATCCCGGAAGTCAGAAGGGGTATCCACAATGGAACCGCCGCTCGACCACACTTGGCGGCCGTCTTTTTCGGACAGTTTTATTTCAAAGTGGCTTTCACTTGATTTTTGTTTATCCTGATCGATTACCTCCGGATTGAATTCGTTTTGCGCGGTTTCGACACTGTCCACAAATTTAAGGCAGTTATCTTCTCCATCGCACTCATCCACATAATCAAAAGGAGTGGAGTACAGCCGGTTCATCACCATGGCTGAAACGTAATCGGCATCATCCCTCAACTGCGCTTCGATGCTGACTTTTTCATAGATTTTATAGCCGGTTAGAAACGTTCCGTATATGACCGGAAGCAATATGGCAGATATCGCGAGGGTCAATAGAAGCTCAATCAGTGTGAAGCCATCTTCATCGTATGTCCTCGCTTTTGACCGTTCCTTCAACTGATGTACTGTGCTCCTTATCATTTGTTATCCACCTCACTTTTGCGGTAATAGGTATGTAGTATTCCAGTTCTCCCTGCCGGGAAGCTGAAACCGGCTCCGATAGTATTTCTACTTTGTAATTCGTTCCATTTATGGGAATATCGCTGCAATCTGAAGGAGGGGTCAGTCCCGTTAAGAAGGTCTTATAACCATCAGCGCAAAGTTGCAATTGCAAGGAATGGTCAACCGGTTCAAGATTTCCTTTATTGACTTCCGAAAATTCTTTTTTCATTTCCAGATAACTCTGACCTTCCATGAACATCAGCGCATTACGGGCAACATTGACGGCAACTGTCTTTTTTTGATTCATATTCGTATATGTACCAGCCTGGAAGAAAAAATTCAAAAATACTAAAAGCACGGTGCTCAGTATCGTTACTGAGACTAAAACCTCAATAAGTGTCAAACCTTGGTTATTTTTTAATATATTTGACAGTTTCACTCCGTCACCTTCTTTCAAAATACCTAAGTTTATTATACAATATCTAAGAGTCGAATAATGTAGAAGTAGTACTAAATTCATAGAATTTTAATACATGATGAAGGGAGTGGGAGAATGGGGGAATATATTTTTGCCTTGATAGCGTTCGCGGTCCTTTTGCCTGTGCTGTATTTCCTGCCCGGGGGAATGACAAGGAAAGGGAAGGTATGGATAGCCGCCGGCGGACTGCTTATCTCTCTGATGGGCCTGCTTGCATTGAACCAGTATTCACTTTGGATGGTTGCCATTATTTTATTCATTTTAGTAATTGTTTCCTCTTTAATGATAGGAAATCGTTTTGGTCCGCAGCTCATGGCAGATGCCGGGGTACAGGTTGAAGGCACTTCTGAGGCAACACGTGGAGAATCAGAGGAAATCCTTTTTCCTGCTGTGGAAGATGACTCAACATTGGCTGAATCAGCTTCGGAAGAAGGGATGGAAGCCGGCGAAGGCACTCCTGAAGAACCAATTCAGCTTGATGATCTGGAAGAGATAATGGATGTTTTGGAGATTGATGATAAAGACAAAGCGATAGAAGAGCAAGTGGAAATCCAGGATGAAATTGAGGAACCAGATTTGCTGGAACTGCCGGAGGATACACTCGTGGAAGACAAGGCGGATGGAGATCTGAGTGAAATCGAGTGGCTGATTCAACAGGAAGGCCAGGATGATTCTGAGTCAATACATAAATTGGAATTAGACGCTGCAGTTCCTGATCCTGAAGGTGAGCTTGAAGAACCCGATATTCCCGAAGACCCTGGCAATGGAGATACTGATGAAGATATGGAGACACTCAGTGAAATTGAATTGATGATTCATCAAGCTGACGAAGAACCAGGCTCCCTTGAAGAAGACCCTGCAGTTGAACAATCCATTGATAATGGGGATGAATTGCAGCCGATTGAGCTGACGAATCAGGAAATCGAGTTTTTAGTAACTGATGCCGATGATGATTCTTCTGAAGTAAAAGTCGATGATCATTATGCCGATATAGAGGAAGAAACACCAGGAACAGATCTTACTGAACAAGAAGGATTTTCAGCTGAAACTGAAGCTGTGAAAATGTCTGAAGCAGGACTGGAAGAGGACCTGGGACAAGAGCAAGAACAAGAACAAGAACAAGAACAAGAACAAGAACAAGAACAAGAACAAGAACAAGAACAAGAACAAGAACAAGAACAAGAACAAGAACAAGAACAAGAACAAGAGCCGGGACAAGACCTGGAGCCAGAACCAGAAGTTGAAACAGAAATTGACCCGGATCCGGAATCCTTATCCGTTGAACTGCCTGGTGACACACCAGCGATACATTCCCAGTTGCAGACGAGGGTGATCCATACAATCGTCGAGGAACTGGATTTTTATAGACATAGACTTTCTTTGGAAGAATTTGAATCGCTGGCAGGACAGTATATGCATCCGGAAATGCATGACCGCGATTTTTATGTTCTCGCCCAACAGTTGATTCAGCGGTACCACGAATCTAAGGAATATAAGAAACTGAAGTTATTTATCGATGAGATAGAGGAAAGATTCATTTCTTATCCTGTCCTTAAAAGTGAATTGAATGATTATAAAGAAATTGCTTGGAAGAACATTATCAAACAACAAATGAAACACGGAAGGGAATAGGTGCAAGTTATGAAAAAAAGTACTGAAATTGTAGGGTTGCCGATCATCAGCATTAACGATGGAGTGGAAATTGGAAGTGTGAAATCTCTTGTAGTAAATCCGGAAAAGGGGTCAGTGGACTTTTTGACAATCGAACATGAAGACTGGCAAGTGAGTGTCAAAGCCATTCCATTCAAAAAAGTAATCGGTATCGGTGAGTATGCAGTCACTGTGGAGAACGGCAACGCAGTCATCGACTTGAATGAAATTCCGATTGCCAATGCCCTGGTAAACAAAAAAATCAGAATCAATGACACGAAGGTCATGTCAAGGAAAGGCCAATTGATCGGCGAGGCGAAGGAATACTATGTGGATGATGAAACAGGCAACATCATGGGTATCCTTGTTGCTGTGAAGGAAGATGAAAAAATCCTGAAATCCGGTCAGATCCTGACATACGGAAAAGATATCCTGGTTGTGCAGGAAGACGCGATGAATCACTTCATTGAATCAGTGGATGATCTTCTATCTGAAAGCAAGCCGCTGGAAAATGCAGAATTTGAAGAAACGGCGCCGAATGACCTGGAAAACATCAAGAATAAACAGGCTGAGCTGTTAAAAGGCAAGCGGGTGACAAAAGATATCGCCGGTATATCAGGTGAGACCTTGATCGCTGACGGGACCATCCTGACTGCTGCTGATATTGCCAAAGCACAAAACGAGGGACCATCCGTATTTGTGGAATTGACAATGAATACACAAGGATAAGGTGAAGGGAGCATTTCACATGGAGGACAAGCCATTCACGAAAGTATTTATCCCATTGCTCTCTGCCACCGTGTTCATATTTGGTTTCTCCCATGCAGGATCTTTTGCATTAGAAAAATTCACAGAATCTGCGGTGATTAAACCTTCCACAATGGTAGCTTCCATCAATATCGGTGGACAGCCGGAACCGGAAGCGAAAGAAGCCCTGGCACAGGCTGCTGCCGACTGGAAAGCTTCAGCGGAAATAACAGCTGAACTATCAGGGAAAGAGGCACTTATTGATTTGTCAGCTATCCATATCGACCTGAATCAAAGCTTACAGAGTGTCAATGAGGGAGGGCCGAATCCTTTGGCTGTATCCATTGATATAGATTCAGTAATGGAGGGAATGAAGGCTGCTTTTCCTGATTTGAAGGCGGATGAGATGGACACTGCCGCATTTCAGGAAGACTTGATCAGCCAGGTTTCCATGCTTCCCGGCAGTGCCGTCATTTCTTTAAGTGATTACTTTCCAAAAGGAAGTGTAGAGGAAGTTGCAGCAGAAGCCCTCTCAGGAAAGATAACCGTCACCCCTGAAGTTAAGAGATTCATAGAAACCTTTCCTGAGATCGCAGTGAAGCAGGGGACCGACTTCTCCTTCCTTCGCCACTTGGAAGAGAACGGTTTTTCGGCTGATGAAGACCTCAGCCAGGTAACATCGCTATTATATAAACTTATCCTGCAAACCAACTTTACGATCATTGAACGCAATACGAGTCCTGAACTGCCAAAAGAGGTTGAACTGGGTTATGAGGCAAAAACGGATGCGGGGAGTAATCTTGACTTCATCTTCGCTAACCCCAACAATGCAGATTACATGATCCAATTGGAGCTGATGAATGACCAAATCTACGGAAAGCTGGTCGGGTTCCCATTAGCGACGGATTATAAAGTTTCATTGAAAGATAAGGAAGAATTCCCTCCTAAGAAAATCGTCCAATACAACCCGTT
Organism: Bacillus salacetis; assembly: GCF_003581585.1. Classification (GTDB taxonomy): domain Bacteria; phylum Bacillota; class Bacilli; order Bacillales; family Bacillaceae_B; genus Rossellomorea; species Rossellomorea salacetis. Next base: position 148,330 of record NZ_QXIR01000003.1, on the reverse strand, counting down.
CATCGAGAAGAATGTCGTCCGTGTACAGGAAGAAGGCAGTAAAGGGATCCTGATTAAAGTATTCCGGCAGAGCATAGGTGGAAACGGAGACGTAATGGAAGAGAAACTCATAGCTGAGGATTTTTATCCACCAGTGCACAGAATCGAAATTCATAGTTTGGAAGAGGCTCCGAAAGATGTAAAAGAAACGGATATTGTGGATGCCCCGCTTCCTGATCCTGATACAGAAGGTGCGGATCCGGAAGGGACCAGTGGACCGCCACAGCCGGCATCCGGAAGCGGCGACAGCAGCACTAGCGGAGCAGGCGGCACGGCCGATGACACAGAAAGCACAGATAACACGGCTGATTCAGTGCGTGGAGATGCCTCTCCAAAGGCTCCAAACGATAAGCAAAAGATCAAGTAAATTATAAAGGATAAGCTGGTGATTGTATGGTTCAGACCAGAAAAAGGCTCGGGGATCTTCTTGTGGAAGCGGGCCTTATATCGGAAGAAAAACTTAATATGGCCCTGCAGGAAAAAGAAAAAGGACAGAAACTGGGTGACGCATTGCTGCAAAAGGGATATATCACTGAGCAGCAGCTGATCGAAGTGCTTGAATTCCAGCTGGGGATCCCGCATGTCAGCTTATACCGCTATCCTTTTGATACAAACCTTTTCCATCTGATACCAAAGGAAGAAGCCAAGCGCAACTTGATGATTCCTTTGAAAAAAGAGGGAGAGAAGCTGTATGTGGCCATGTCTGACCCGATGGATTTCTATGCGATAGAAGACTTGAGGCTGTCAACCGGTTTCCAGATCGAAACCGCGATAGCGACGAAGGATGATATCCTGCGTGCGGTCACAAAGTATTATGACACTGAAGAGGGCTTTGAAGAGCTTGTCAATGAGAAGCCTGAAAAAAGCACGATTGAAGAGCAGACGATCGTCGATCAGGATTCACCGATCGTAAAACTGGTTAACCAGATCCTTTCCAATGCCGTCACCCAGAAGGCCAGCGATATACATATCGACCCTCAGGAGACAAAGGTGTCCATCCGTTACCGTATCGATGGTGTGCTGAGAACCGAGCGCAATCTGCCGAAGCACATGCAGAGCATGCTGATTGCAAGGATCAAAATCATGGCCAATCTTGATATAACCGAGTTCAGGGTTCCCCAGGACGGCAGGATCAAGACGAACGTCGACTACAGACCGGTCGATTTGCGTGTTTCCACCCTGCCGACTGTTTTTGGTGAAAAGGTCGTTATGCGGATACTTGATTTAAGCTCCGCACTGAATGATATCAAACAGCTGGGATTTAATAAGCTCAATTTCAAGCGGTTCATGGATATGATTCAGCAGCCGACAGGAATTGTCCTGATTACCGGTCCGACCGGTTCTGGTAAATCATCGACTTTGTATGCCGCGTTAAATCATTTGAACAGCGAAGAAGTGAATATCATCACCGTGGAAGACCCGGTTGAGTATCAGCTGGAAGGCATCAACCAGATCGGTGTCAATCCCAATGTCGGCCTGACCTTTGCCAAAGGCCTGCGGGCAATACTCCGACAAGATCCCAATATCATCATGGTCGGGGAAATCCGGGATAAGGAAACAGTCGAAGTCGCCATACGTGCTTCCTTGACAGGGCATCTTGTTCTAAGCACCATCCATACAAATGATTCACTTGGAACGGTAACAAGGCTTCTTGATATGGGGGTTGAGCCCTTCCTTGTTGCTTCCTCATTAAGTGGAATCGTGGCTCAGCGGCTTGTACGGAAAGTATGCAGGGACTGCGGCAGGGAGCATGAGCCGAGCAAACGGGAAGTGGAAATCTTCGCGAAGAGGGGCATGAAGATCGATAAAATCATGCGCGGGGAAGGCTGCTCATCCTGCAACATGACAGGATACAAAGGCCGTTTGGCGATCCATGAAGTCCTCGTTATGAATGATGATATGAAGAAAGTGATATTGAATGGCGAGGCGTTTTCAAAACTGCGTGAACACGCCGTAAAGAACAAAACCATTTTCCTTGTTGATGATGGACTATTGAAAGTGAAACAAGGTTTGACAACAACCGAAGAAATTCTTCGTGTAGCCATTTCGGAATAGGTGATAGCAATGAAAGAAAAAATCGATTATTTACTTCGTGCAGCATACGAGTTGAAAGCTTCCGACATTCACTTGACGGTCGGGGCTCCGCCGGTCTTCCGTCTTCATGGAGACTTGAAGAGGTACGGAAAAGAAATCCTGAAACCGGAGGATACAGAAGGCATGGCGAAATCCATCATCCCCCAGGACCTTTGGAATACTTTCCTTGAGCAGGGGGAGCTTGATTTCTCGTATGGGATACCGGGGATTTCCCGTTTCAGGATCAATGCGTACCAGCAGCGATCCTGTACTTCCCTTGCAATCCGTATCGTCCCAACGAGCATTCCCACCATTGATGACCTGGGACTTCCGCCGGTTTTAAAAAGGATCACTGATAAACCGCAAGGACTTGTACTTGTAACAGGACCGACTGGAAGCGGAAAGTCCACCACGCTCGCTTCGATGATCGACCATATCAACAGGACGATGAGAAAGCATGTCATCACCCTGGAAGATCCGATTGAATATCTCCATAAACATGGCGGCAGCATCATTGACCAGCGTGAAGTCGGCTTTGATACCAAAAACTTTTCAAGGGGCCTGCGCAGTGCGCTGCGCCAGGATCCAGATATCATCCTTGTGGGGGAAATGCGGGACCTTGAAACGATTCACACGGCGATAACAGCCGCCGAAACCGGCCATCTTGTCTTTGCTACGCTGCATACATCGAGTGCGGCAGCAACCATTGAACGGATTGTGGATGTTTTTCCACCGGAACAGCAGTCGCAGGTCCGGATCCAACTTGCATCGGTCCTGGTGGCCATCCTTTCGCAGAGGCTGTTCCCTACAGTTGATAAGAAAGGCAGGAAAGCAGCGACTGAACTGCTCGTCAATAATCCGGCCATCGCCAACCTGATCCGTTCCGAAAAGGTCCATCAAATCGATAACATTCTGCAAACATCAAAAGGAATGGGGATGCATCTTATGTCTTCAAGTATCAAGAACTTATATGAATCAGGAGTCATTTCCCGTGAATCCGCCTTTCCTTATATAGAGACGGAGCAGACGACATAATGGCGCGATTTAAATATACAGGCCGAGGACGGACAGGGAAGAAGTCGGGTGTATTGACAGCAGCCTCTACAAGAGAAGCCATGCTGAAGCTCAAGAACCAGGGCATCAGGGTGATCGAAATGAATGAAGTGCCGGAAACCCTTCTGACAAAGGACATTGCCATTGGCAACCCGGTGAAATTGCAGCATATGGTCATCTTCCTGAGACAATTCGCGACGCTCCTCCAGGCAGGAGTCACTGTGGTCGATGCAACGGATATTCTGTCTTCCCAGACGCAGAGCAAGCCGCTTGGCAGAGCGCTGGGCGAGGTGCAGATGGAACTGAAGGATGGAAATCCCTTGTCGGATGCCCTGGCTAAACACCGCCGGATTTTCGAACCTATGCTGATCAACATGATCAGGGCGGGGGAAGCATCCGGGAGCCTGGATGAAACGCTTGAAAGTCTGGCCACGCATTATGAGAAACAGCATATGACAAGGCAGAAAATCGTTTCCGCCCTTGCCTACCCAGCCGTGGTCGGCGTGATTGCCATAGCTGTTGTCATTTTCCTGCTTGTGGCTGTCGTCCCTACGTTTGTCACCATGCTGGCTGATTTTGGCGGCGAACTGCCTGCCATCACCAAGTTCGTCCTGGGTTCAAGTGAATTCATGCAGAAGTACTGGTACCTTGTGACAGCAGGAATGGCTGCGATTGCAGCAGGGATCATGGTGCTGAAAAAGAACAGCAGGACGAAATACTATTTCGACTATGCCATGCTGCGCATGCCCATCTTCGGAAGCATGATTCAAAAAGCCGCCTTGGCAAGGATGACCCGGACGCTAAGTTCTTTATTCTCCAGTTCGGTTCCCATTCTGCAGGCGCTCGCCATCGTGGAGAAGGTAGTTGAAAATGAAGTCATCGCACGGGTCCTCCGCCATTCCAGGGATTCATTGGAAAAAGGGACTTCTTTGACGGAACCGATGAAGAAGCACTGGGCTTTCCCGCCGCTTGTCACACAGATGATCGCCATCGGGGAAACAACCGGATCACTCGATTCCATGCTCGGTAAAGTTGCCGATTTCTACGAAAAAGAAGTGGAAAACAGCACGGACCGGCTGAAATCCCTCATCGAGCCGCTGATGATCGTCTTTCTTGCAGCACTCGTAGGGACTATCGTCACGTCGATCATGGTGCCGATGTTCGAGATTTTCAACAATGTTCAAGGTTATTAAACAATTTCTTTAAAATTTTTACAGTTACCTACTTTTCACGACAAAATTGTCATGTATAATTAAACTTAGTAATTACTAATTACCTAATTAAAAAGACTTATAGGAGGTACGGAAATGTTTAAGAAAATCGGTCAAAAAATGAAAGACCAACGAGGCTTGACCCTCATCGAATTGCTTGCTGTTGTCGTTATCCTTGGAATCATCGCTGCGATTGCTATACCTAGTATTGGTGGACTTATTAATAACTCTAAGAAGGATGCGCATATTGCGAACGCTCAGCAGATGGTTAGTGGTGCAAGGTTGGCAGTAAGTGCTGGAGAAGCTACATTTGGAACTAATGATACTGCAACTATCTCATTAGAAACACTTATAGATAATGGTTATTTGGAGCCTGTTGACAACCCTTCCGATGGCGAATATAACGAAGCTGGAAGTAGTGTAACTGTAACAAAAACTGCATCTGGGAATTATACTTATGTAGCAACTCTTACAAATAACGCTAATGGAACACCTGGATATTTTGTTACTAAAAATCCTGATAATTTAACTCGGAAAGGTGTAAGTTTAAAAGCTACATTTACTGCAGCAACTGGAGCAGACGGAACAACAACAAAAGAAGAGTAATAGACTATGGCAATTATCATTGTCATATACGGTCTACTCCTAGGCTCCTTCTACAACGTAGTCGGCCTTCGAGTGCCGGTTAACCAATCGATCGTCAAGCCGCGTTCCGCCTGTCCGGGATGCGGCCATACACTGACACCGCTGGAATTGATTCCGGTCTTGTCTTACTTAATCCAAGGAGGAAAGTGTTCCCGCTGCCGGGAACGCATTTCTCCTCTTTATCCTTTAGTGGAAGGTGCAACAGGGATCCTGTTTGTGTTCTCCTATTGGACTATCGGATGGGAGTGGGAACTGCTTATCGCTCTCACGCTTGTATCGCTTTTTGTCATCATCTTTGTTTCTGATATCAAATACATGCTCATCCCTGATAAAGTGCTGTTGTTTTTTGCGGGGCTTTTTTTAATAGAGAGGGTATTCATACCGTTATCCCCATGGTGGGATTCTTTGGCAGGTGCAGCCATCGGATTTACCTTGCTGCTTCTCATTGCGGTCGTCAGCAAAGGCGGAATGGGCGGGGGCGACATCAAGCTCTATGCGCTCATTGGCTTTGTACTTGGCACCAAACCAATGCTGCTTTCCTTTTTCCTTGCAACTTTGCTGGGAGCTATGGTAGGCATAGCAGGACTGGCGGCAGGCATTTTTGAACGGAAAAAACCGATACCGTTCGGACCGTTCATCGCAGCCGGGGCACTGATTTCTTATTTTTACTACGAAAATATCATCAACTGGTATTTATCACTTTTACTAGGTTTCTAGGCAGAGGGGTTATATTCAATGAACTTTGGATTGTTTGGCACTAACAAAAGAATAGCGAATCTCGTCATCACCGACACGGCAATCCGTTATGCAGACCTGAAGACGGAGTCTCCGCTGACTTTGCACAGCTGCGGTGAGAAGCTTCTTCCTCAAGGCGTCATTGCGGATGGAAAGATCATTGAATATGACACCCTCGCCATGATACTGGAAGAGTGTATTTCCGACTGGGGTATAAAGAAGCAGCAAGTCCGTTTCATTGCCCCGAGCACTTCGATCATTGTCAAAAGGATGCTGGTGCCTGCTGACATCCGCGAAGATGAACTGAAAGGGTATCTTTTCATGGAAATCGGGACGAGCATTCATCTCCCGTTCGAGGACCCTCTGTTTGATGTGGTCCTTCTGGGTGAAAAAGAGGACAAGCAGGAAATACTGCTTGTCGCTTCTCCTGAAGAGGTCATCCATTCTTACAGGGATATCCTTGATGAAGTAAAGCTGAAGCCTGTGGCTGCTGATATTTCTCCATTGGCTCTTTACAGATATTTTTATCACCAGGACATGGTGAAAAGCACGGACCATGAAATGCTTCTCCAGTTCGATGAGAAACTGCTGACGATCTCCATCTTCCATAATAACCAGCCGATTTTCCTCAGGCCGATTTCCCTGCAAGGGGACCTCGAGTTATCGGACCATGCAGAAGTAGAGAATGCTTCATTGCTGTTTTTGGAGGATACCTTCAAAGAAATTGAGAAAGTGATCAGCTTTTATAAATATTCGTTGAATAAAGGTGAGGTCAATGTCAACAAGGTCATCCTGACAGGAGACCATCCTGATTTGACAGAGATCGAAGAAATCCTCAAGAAAAGACTCGACGTTCCTGTCCATAAGTCTCCTGAAGACTACGCACTGGATGCCCGGGGACAATCGGTACCGAGTCAATTCGACCTGGCCATCGGTCTGGCGCTGAAAGAGGTGCTGTGATGCTGATTGATATCAATTTACTGCCCCAGAAAGAACATAAACGCAGGCTCCCTGTGTATATTGCAATTGCTGCAATCAGCATGGCTCTCCTTGGAACGGTCTTTCTGATCATTTACACTCAGGTCTCTCAGCAGAAGCTGGATAATTTAACGAAAGAGCTGGAAATGAAAAAGGAGTTCCGCATACAGCAGGAGACAGCTGTAAGCAATGTGGAATCCTCGGATGGCATGCAGCAGCTGCAGACAGCGGTGAAATGGGCTGAGGAGTATCCAATCGATACCGTGCCTGTACTCGAACACCTTACCTCTCTTTTGCCGGAGAGGGGCTTCTTCAGGCAATTCAATTACACCGAAGATGGAAAGATCAACCTCAATGTCCAGTTTGATACGAGCAGGCAGGCGGCCTACTTCCTTAACGATTTAAAGAATTCCGATTGGATAGTGGATGTGAAACTGGCTTCCTTGGAAACTACTTCCCAAGCAGAGGCTGCTGACGAAACAACCGCCCTTACGGAAGATCAGCTCATGCCAAGGTATCTTGGCCAGTATGAAATTTCACTGAATCAGACTTTAATAAAAAATGAGCTGCACTCAGAGGATGAAGGAGGGGATGAGTGATGAACCTCCAATTCGAAAAGAAGGAATGGCTGCTGATTACAGGCTCTATTTTGCTTGGGCTTTGCATCATCGCCGGAGTCTATTTCCTTTTCTACAACCCGGTTCAAAAAGAAATCACCTTGCGGGAACAGGATCTTGAAACAGAAGAGAAGCTGATTATGATTTTAGAGCAAAAAACCGGTGCTATTCAGCAGGAAACATTTCAAAGCTCCGTTGCTCTGCAAAAAAAGGTGCCAGTAAAGCCGATGACGGAGAAACTTGTCCTTGATTTGGAAAAAGCGGAGACGATTTCAACCAGCTTCATCTCGAGTGTCCAGTTTTCTGAAGGAGACGTAACACTTCCCCTCACACCGCAAAGTCCGGAAGAGGATATCGAGAATCTCTCACATGACGAAAATGAAGCCGAGGGTGAAACAGATACGGAAACAGAAACTGAACAAGACATAGAGACAGAAACAGAAGCACAGCCCCAGGACCTCCTTCCGCAGGGATTGAAAAAGCTCAGTGCAACACTTTCCGTTGAGTCCCCAAGCTATTTTGAAATGGAAAGATTTTTGGAAGTGCTTGAAGACCTTGACCGCATAACCGAAATTGAGCAGATTGCGTTTGAAGGGCCTGAGGAATCGACAATGCAGGGTGAAAGCTACGATAAAGTCAGTTATAAACTGGTGGTCGCGGCCTTCTACCTGCCTGACTTGCTGCAGCTGATGGAAGAGATGCCGGGATTGAAGACACCTCCTCCGGCAAACAAGGTGAATCCATTCAGCAGTTACAGTGACCTGGACAAAGAAAAAGAAGATGAATAAATGAATTGCCAGCAAAGGGGCTGGATTGCCATGAAACTAAATCAAAAAGGACTGACGCTGGTTGAATTGCTGGCCGTCATCGTCATAATGGGGATCATAGGGATGATCGCTGTGCTGGCAATCGGCCAGATCATCGAGAAATCCAAGCATCAGGCATTTGTCGCCAATGCGCATACATTGAAAGACGCCGCCAGCCTGTTTGCCAAGGAGTCGCTCCTCCATGATACCGCACTCACGGAGATCACCTATAAGACACTTTATGACAACAATATGATTGAAAAAATCAGGGATCCTTTTACAAATAAACAATTGGACCCTGAAACCAATAATTCTTTTGTCATATTAAACGGGGAAACCATTGAATCTATTTGTTTCATTGGGGAGACAAAGAAATTATGCGGCGGGGATGGAAGCAGTCTCATTCCTGTACTGCTCAATGACATTGATGAGTCAGCCATTTCTTCTGTAGAGTAAATCGTTGATTCATCCGCCATCGCTATACATTATTAAGCATTTAAAAAAATTGGCGAAAACCTCTTGGGGCAAGACGACAAAAGTCTTGTTCTTTTTTTTATGCGCTGTGATAGCATGAAAAAAACGACACAGAGGAGGGGGACAAAGATGGACAAGCAGGGGAAAAAGAATGGCAGGATTACCATAAAGATCAATGGCGACAAAAAAAACTACAATGAGGAACTGCTTGTACATAATTGGAAATTAGGAGAAGAAGAATCTGCTGCTGCTGCAGAAGAAAAAGCGGAAGATGACTCTTTTGATTGGGTCCTTCCTGATGAAGATCCGGCTCCTAAGGAATTCAAAAAGATTAATTATGTACAGAATAAGAAAGGGAAAAAACCTTTCAGGCGTGGTGAAATCACTCCCGGTATAGCCAGGCTCATCTATACACTGGTTGGTGCGGTTGCGGTCTCCTTGATTTTTGGCTTCATCATTCTTAATGTCATTACTGATGGGGAGCAATCAATTCCGGCTGTGCAGCTTCAGGAAGCAGGAGAGGACGGGAAATCAGGCAGTAAAGATACTCCTTCTGCGTCCGGCGGCACTATCAAGCTTGAGAGCTTGAGCGCGTCTGTAGTGCAGGGCGGTGTGTTTTCCACAGAGGATGCAGCAAATGCAGAAAAAACGAACTTGGAGGCAAAAGGACTACCTACCGTATTGTTTGAAATGGAAGGCAGCAGGCTTTTGTTTATTGGGACCTCCGGCGATCTGGAGGGTGCGAAGGCGATGGGCAAAAAACTCTCTGCTGAAAATGTCCAAGTTTATGCAAAGGATATTGTCCTCCCTGAGAAAAGTATTAAAGGAACAAAGGCCGATGGCGAATTCATTCAAAAGTCCACAGCCGTATTTGCAGCGCTGGCTGGAGAGAGTTCGAATGCTTATACCAGCGGGAAGGTCAATGCAGAGACAATGACTGAAATCAATGCAGGGATAAAAGAATTATCTGACTTAAAAGTGAGTGAAGGGATCACTGGGCTTAAAGGAAAACTGGAAGCTGCGGCCAAAGGTTTGCAGGAATACCAGGGATCCTCCGAACTTTCTAAGTTAGTTGCGGCACAACAGTCCTTGCTGAGCTACTTGGAATCTTATCATAAATTGTAATTTCATCAGGTATATTGGATATTTTCCGGGAAATATATAAAAATGAGGCGGAGAGATGCAGATCACTCTGCTTTTTTATTTTTCTGAACGATTCGGCTGATCCGGCTCGTCTATTGCCTGTCGGGCCTGGACAAGGCGCTTCCGCTTTAGCATCATCCAGTTCCAGCGCCCAGTCCCTCGGGGTCAAATAACCCGAAGAGAATAAAAGGGAAAAACGCCTTTTTTTCTCTTCGGAACATTTGCCTGTCGGATCTGAACAAGGCGCTTCCGCTTTAGCATCATCCAGCTCCAGCGCCCAGCCCCTCGGGGTCATAAGCCAATCCGTCAGGAAGGTGAAAGAGCCACCTTCCCGCCGGCTTGTCTTATGCCTGTCGGGCCTGCACAGGGCGCTTCCACTTTAGTTATATGTTGTTAATGGGGCGACTATTTGGTACGATTGAGGTGTATCTCCCAATCTTACGGAAGAAGGGAAAGGTGTATGAATTGCCAAACCTCATATTAGCTTCAGGTTCCCCCCGCAGAAAAGAACTTCTACAACAAATCCATCTATCTTTTTCCATTGAAGTCAGCAATGCTGACGAATCTTTTTCACAAGATCTGCCGCCCGATGAAGTGGTAATGGAACTGGCTGAACGGAAGGCTGTGTCCATTGCCGCAGAAAACCCCGGATCATTTGTCATTGGATCTGACACCGTCGTTGTATTCAATGGCGAAATCCTGGGAAAACCTTCAGATTCAGACCACGCAAAAGAAATGCTGCGCATGCTTTCAGGAAAAACCCACTTTGTTTACACAGGCGTTGCCATCGTAAAAGACCAAACCGAAAAAATGTTTTACAAAAAAACGGAAGTAACGTTTTGGGAGCTGACAGAAGAGGAAATAGATATGTATGCGGCTTCCGGCGAACCGCTTGATAAAGCAGGCGGTTACGGGATACAGGGGCTTGGCGCCTTCCTCGTGAAAGAAATCAGCGGTGATTATTTTTCAGTTGTAGGGCTGCCGGTTTCCCATGTATACCGAAGCCTGAAAGAGATGGGCTACCACCCATAGCATATTTACACTCTTTTTCCTCCCATGCGTTATAATTGGGAGGTAAGCATATTTGACTGAAACAAAACTGATGATCAGAGATTATCCAACTGATGAACGGCCGCGTGAACGGATGGTTCAGAATGGGGCATCGAGCCTTTCGAACCAGGAACTGCTGGCGATCATTTTAAGGACAGGCACGAAATCGGAGTCTGTCCTGCAATTATCCAACAGGGTCCTGACGACGTTTGAAGGCTTCAGGCTTTTGAAGGAAGCATCCCTCGAGGAAATCACCAATATCAATGGGATCGGCCATGCGAAAGCGGTCCAGATCATGGCTGCGGTGGAAATCGGCCGCAGGATAAGCAACCTTGCTTATGATGATCGATACTCGATCCGTTCACCTGAAGACGGGGCCAACTATGTGATGAATGATATGAGATTCCTTTCACAGGAGCATTTTGTCTGTCTTTACCTTAACACCAAGAATCAGGTGCTTCATAAGCAGACCATCTTCATCGGCAGTCTGAATGCATCGATTGTTCATCCCCGTGAAGTGTTCAAGGAAGCTTTCAGGAGGTCGGCCGCATCCATCATTTGCATCCACAATCACCCATCAGGGGACCCTACGCCGAGCCGTGAGGACATAGAAGTGACGAAGAGGCTGGTCGAATGCGGGAAAATCATTGGGATCGAAGTGCTTGACCACTTGATAATCGGTGAGAAGAAATATGTGAGCTTGAAGGAAAAAGGATACTTATGAGACTTTGTTTTTCATGACGGTTAGGCTATAATATTGTTTGTGATTTTTGGAAGATAGACATATAGGGAAAGATCTTATATAGATTGGAATGGACCCATTCCGTATTAGAAAGGGAGATACAATTAATGTTTGGTACAAAGGATCTTGGTATAGATTTAGGAACGGCTAACACACTTGTATATGTAAAAGGAAAAGGGATTGTCGTTCGCGAGCCATCGGTGGTTGCTTTGCAGACCGATTCGAAGCAGATCGTCGCCGTAGGGAACGATGCTAAGAATATGATCGGAAGGACACCGGGAAATGTAGTGGCGCTCCGCCCGATGAAAGACGGTGTCATTGCTGACTATGAAACAACTGCTACGATGATGAAATATTACATAAAGCAGGCTACAAATGGAAAAGGTTCGTTTTCCCGCAAGCCTTATGTAATGATTTGTGTCCCATCAGGCATTACAGCGGTGGAAGAGCGTGCAGTTATTGACGCGACCCGCCAGGCTGGTGCAAGGGATGCCTATACGATCGAAGAACCGTTTGCTGCGGCAATCGGTGCAAATCTTCCTGTATGGGAACCCACTGGAAGCATGGTCGTCGATATTGGAGGCGGAACGACGGAGGTTGCCATCATTTCGCTTGGAGGCATCGTGACGAGCCAGTCCATCCGGGTTGCCGGGGATGAAATGGATGAAGCGATCATTAATTACATCCGGAAAACGTACAACCTTATGATCGGTGACCGGACAGCTGAAACGATCAAAGTGGAAATCGGTTCTGCAGGGGACTCGGATGGTGTTGATACACTTGACATCCGCGGACGGGACCTGTTGACAGGGCTTCCGAAAACGATTGAAATCACGGCAGAAGAAATTGCCGCAGCTTTGAGGGATACAGTGTATTCCATCGTAGACGCAGTGAAGAGCACGCTTGAAAAGACTCCACCGGAACTGGCGGCGGATATCATGGACAGGGGAATAGTTCTTACAGGTGGAGGCGCATTGCTCCGCAACCTGGATAAGATTATCAGCGATGAAACAAAAATGCCTGTCCTGATTGCAGAGAACCCGCTTGATTGTGTGGCAATCGGTACAGGAAAAGCTCTGGACCATATCGACTTGTTTAAAAATAAGAAATAATAGTACTTGATTGATTAAGATGGGGCTGCACTCATTGGAAGGTATCGTGGGCAGTCCCTTCTTGTTTGTGTTGAATGGTAAATCTATCCGGTCGAAGGAATCGGCTTTTTAAAAATGCCTCTTTTTCCTTCATAAGAAAAGTGGTAGATTAAGAAGTGTACTTGGTGAGTGACTATTTATATAACAGCAGGAGAGAAAATAAGTGTAAAAGATAGAGGTGTCTTACATGCCCCGCTTTTTTTTGAATAAACGATTGATCATCCTACTTGTCAGCATCATCGTGCTGGTGGCATTGATAGGGTATTCTGTTCGCGAGAGGGAAAATATATCCTGGCCTGAACAGTTTGTTGGAGATATTGTCGGATTTGGGCAATCCCTTGTATCCAAACCGGTTGGTGCCGTCGCCGGATTCGTTGAAAATGTTAAAGATCTGCAAAATACTTATACTGAAAATAAAAAGCTGAAATCCCGTCTGGAAGAGCTTGTGAAATTGGAAACAATGGTGAAGGACCTGGAAAAGGATAATGATGAACTTCGCAGTATCCTTGATAAACAGGAGAACCTGCGGGATTTCAACCCAGTACAGGCCACCGTCATTGCGAGGAACCCAAGCCAGTGGGATGACCTGCTTGTCATTGATAAAGGGAAGGTGCAGGGAGTGCAGGCCAATATGGCTGTCATTACCTCACAAGGTTTGATTGGGAAGGTGAAAAGCGTGAAGCAGTTCTCCTCCACCATCGAACTGCTCAGTAATAAAAACCCCAACAACCGGATTTCCGCCCTGATACAGGGAGAAGAAAATGTAATAGGCTCCATTGAAGGGTACGACATGGAGAGGGATCAGCTGCTCGTTAAACGCATCCCTAACGACATGAAGGTGGAGAAAGGCTCCAAAGTGATCACCTCTGGTCTTGGCGGAGTCTTCCCTAAAGGGCTGCCGATAGGTGAAGTGAAGGAAATTGTACCTGATCAATATGGACTGACACAAACCGCTTATGTAGAACCGATAGCTGATATGTACCATCTGGAACACGTGATTGTGGTGGACAGAAGCAAAGTGAGCATCGATCTGGAGGAGCCGGCAGAAGCGGAGGGTGAGGAATGAAGAAATTTCTCCTTCCGCTGATTGCTTTAATCTGTTTTTATGGATCAAGCGTATTTGTCACCTACCTCCCGATGGGGGGTATCAATAGTGACAGGGTGCTTGTACCGCATTTCCTGATCATTTTCATTTTGCTTATGAGCGTTTATTACCATAATAAGACGGCAGTCCTTTATGGGTTTATATTCGGATTCCTGTATGATTCTTTTTTCACAGAAGTCCTTGGCGTCTATTTATTCATATTCCCTTTTGTCACGTTCATTACTTCGAGGATAATGAAAGTGCTGCACAGCAATTTGATTGTCACAGGCATTGTCATTTTAGTGAATTTGTCGATCCTTGAATTTCTCGTCTACCAAATAAACTTGCTTATCGGGAAGACCGACTGGGCGATCGCTGTGTTTGCAGACTTGCGGCTGTGGCCGACCCTTGTTCTGAACGCAGCCTTTTTGATCATCGTATCCTATCCTTTGAAAACCCTGCTCTTGAGGCTGCAAAAGGAAAGACAGGAAGACTGAGAACGGCTGACCCTGCCTAGGGCGAAATCGGCGGGCCGGCTGATCTCGGCAGGTAAGGAGTCAGGCGGAAATACAAAATCCAGCTATTTCTTTCACCTCACATCCTATCCTTAATATAAATATGAAAAAGCATGTTTCAAAAAAAGGAAACAGGCATGCATTTGTCGAATTAAATGACGACTGAGGTGAATATTTCCGACATGAAAAACAGGCAAAATGTAATGATAAAAGGGACAAAAGACGGACTTACCCTTCACCTGAATGATCAGTGCTCATACGAAGAACTGAAGAAAGAATTGAAGGATAAGCTGTCAGCCCAATATCGTCAAACTGAAGGCACTCCTCTCATCACCGTCAAAATACAAGCTGGAAATAGATATTTGACTGCACTGCAGAAGGAGGAGCTTGAGCAAATTGTCACTGAAAAGCGCAATTTGTCAGTTCACGAGATTGGCAGCAACGTAGTAACGAATGAAGAAGCACTGAAGATGAAAGAAGAAGGTGAAATCCATACCATCGCCGGTGTCATACGATCCGGCCAGGTGGTGGAAGTTCCAGGAGATTTGCTGATCATCGGGGACGTTAACCCGGGAGGAACGGTAAAGGCTGCTGGTAACCTTTATATCCTGGGAGCACTAAAAGGAATTGCGCATGCCGGGTACACAGGAAGCCAGGAAGCCGTCATCGTGGCTTCGCAGATGACTCCTTCCCAGCTGCGGATAGCCGATTGCCTCAACAGGGCTCCGGATCATTTTGACAAAGAAGAGGGACACGAAATGGAGTGCGCTTACATAGATGAATCAAATCAAATCGTGATAGACAGATTACAAGTTTTAAAGCATCTTAGACCAAATATTACAAGTTTTAAAGGGGGACGCTAATGTGGGTGAAGCAATAGTAATCACTTCAGGTAAAGGCGGGGTAGGAAAAACGACTACTTCGGCAAATGTTGGTACGGCATTAGCACTGCAAGGTAAAAAAGTCTGTTTAGTGGATACCGATATCGGCCTTCGGAACCTTGATGTTGTAATGGGATTGGAAAACCGTATCATTTACGATTTGGTGGATGTCGTGGAGGAACGATGCAAAATCCATCAGGCTCTTGTAAAAGATAAACGCTTCGATGATAAGTTATTCCTGCTTCCGGCAGCACAGACCAGCGACAAATCCGCAGTTACTCCCGAGCAGATGAAAAAACTGATCGACACCTTAAAGCAGGACTATGATTATATCATCATCGACTGCCCTGCAGGTATTGAGCAGGGATATAAAAATGCTGTGGCGGGTGCCGACAGGGCCCTCGTTGTGACGACCCCTGAAATATCGGCTGTCAGGGATGCAGACCGTATCATCGGCCTGCTTGAAAAAGAAGATATTGAACCGCCTAAGCTGATCATCAACCGGATCAGGACTCACATGATGAAAAGCGGGGAAATGCTTGATGTTGATGAAATCACTACCCATCTTTCCATCGACCTGATCGGCATAGTTGCAGACGATGACAATGTCATCAAATCCTCTAACAGAGGGGAGCCAATCGCCATGGATCCCAGCAGCAAAGCGGCCATTGCCTATCGCAATATCGCCCGCAGGATCCTTGGGGAATCCGTTCCTCTTCAATCCCTGGAAGATGACAAGCAGGGTGTTTTTACAAAAATCAAGAAATTCTTCGGTGTTAAAGCTTAATGGATGTGCCAGGCCGGTCTGCTGCTGCAGTCCGGTTTTTTTGTGTTTATAAAGCGGGGAAGATGTTTGGGAGCCAGTGAAAATCTGTCCCCTTGCCTGCGAACGGCATTAAATGAATCTTTGATAGAAAGAGCCGGCCGCTTTTCGAGCGGGCATCATCAAATAAATGCTGGAGAAAATGCAGCCGGCCGCTGGGAAGCGGGAATATCAGAATCATTTTTTAAAAGGCTCTTTTCGTAAACTTTGCTGCTATTCACTATAAAAATATTGTCCTGGTAAATCGTCGTAAAATCCCCGGTGAGCAGGGAAGAAAAGACCTGCTCGTTCATTTTCGAGAGTAAATCCGGCACCTGGGATTTATCCGAAAACAACAAAATATGCGAAAACAGCCTTTTGAAAGAAATAATATAGGTCATCCAGAAAGCATGGACCGCTGAGTGAATTCATGAAAACAGCATCTATTCCCCCGCAGCTCGGTCCCTGCTGGGAAAACCCATATTAAGATACAGAGACATAATTCCAAAGGACAAGTCATACATTGAACCAAAAGGGACTTGTACTTGAAACAGGAATAAGGGGCTGCATTATCAACCGGTCTTCACAGTCTTCTGTGTGTACGCGTTCCGGCATACAAAAAGGGGAATGGTATTATGGGGAATCGAGCGGACGAAATCAGAAAACGGATAGCCAGAAGAAAACGAATGAGCAATAACACCTCCTCATCATCGCTTTCAAGGAATATGCTGCTGCCTGCTGATGAAGAAAGGTATGGCGGAGAACGTTTCTCTTCTTATGAGGGAGGTCCATCGGAAGGCGGCCATCCACTTTTCAGTAAAGAGTTTTTTATTCTGAAGATACTTGGGGCGAGCGTCCTTGTCCTATGTATGGCAATCTTATTTCAGAATCAGGTGCCAGGCTTTGATAAGGCGCGTTCGTTTGCAGAGAAAACCATGACAAGCGAGTTTCAGTTTGCGGCGGTTTCCACATGGTATGAGGATCAATTCGGCAAGCCGCTTGCATTGCTGCCAAAAGGAAATGATGCCGGGGAGGCTGGAAAGACCGAGACAGCAGAGTATGCTCTGCCTGCTTCCGGCAAGGTTGTGGAGAATTTCAAAAGCAATGGGCAGGGAATCATGGTTCAAACAGGAAAAGGAGCAAAGGTCGAAGCCATGAAAGGCGGACTGGTCATCTTTGCGGGAAAAAAAGACGAGCTTGGGCAGACTGTCATCATCCAGCATGATGATAAATCGGAATCCTGGTATGGCAGCCTTAACACCATTGAAGTTACCCAATATGAAAAAGTTGTAGCCGGCGATTCTGTAGGAACCGTAACAGATGAAGAAGATACAGCAACCGGTGAATTTTATTTTGCGATCAAAAAAGAAGATACATTTATAGATCCGATCCAGGTGATAACATTTGAGTGAATTCATCAAGCTGCTGAAGAAGATACACATTCATCCGCTGCTCTGGGCGGCAGCCGGTCTTGCGATCCTGACCGCCCATTTTACAGAGTTGATCATGCTTTTTATCATAATCTTTATACATGAGTTGGGACATGGGGTCACGGCCCATGTTTTTTCTTGGAGAATTAAGCGGATTTCCCTGCTGCCCTTTGGCGGTGTGGCAGAAATGGATGAACACGGAAACAGGCCTCTGAAGGAAGAACTGCTGGTCGTGGCCGGCGGACCCCTGCAGCATCTCTGGCTTATGGGAGGCGCGAAATTACTGCATGCAGCCGGAATATTCTCCCTCCATCATTTTGAGCTGTTCATTCAATTGAATCTGATGGTCCTGTTATTCAACCTTCTTCCGATCTGGCCGCTGGATGGGGGGAAATTGCTCTCCATCCTCCTGGGATACAAGTTAAGGTTCATCGCAGCCTATCAATGGACGCTGATTCTCTCTCTTGCCGCGCTCCTGTTGTTTCATGCCGTCGTTCTCCTGACGGTCCCATTCCACCTTAATCTTTGGATCATTTTGTCTTTCCTTTACTTTTCACTATGGACCGAATGGAAACAGAGAAAATTCACTTTCATGAGGTTTTTACTGGAGCGGTATTACGGAAAGGGAGGCAGTGTACGGGAATTGAAGCCTCTGGAAATTAACGGGGATGAAACGATTTATTCAATCCTGGAGCGGTTTCACAGGGGCTTCAAGCATCCGGTGATCGTTTATGTGGATGGGAAAGAAGCAGGGAAGCTGGATGAAAATGAAGTCCTGCATGCTTATTTTACAGAAAAGATGACTACAGCCAAGTCACATGACCTGCTGTATTTATATTGAATCGTTTGCGTAAGGAAGCTGCTGCGTATTATGATGAAAAGGCTAACGAAGGTGTTAGCCTTATTCTATTTGTACGGTGGAAAGAGGAGGTTTTAATGGATAGGATCATTGTGAATGCACTGGGCAGGGAAAAGAGATGGGCCCGGCTGCGTGAGGGAATAATGGAGAGCTTTCATGTCTATCAGCCTGAGAAAGAATCGATTGCCGGAAACATTTACTTAGGCAGGGTCGACAAAGTCGAAAAAGGTCTCAATGCCGCTTTTATCAATATCGGAGAAGGTAAAAACGGTTTTTTGCATATAGATGATCTGCCGGGATTCCTGGCACTGGATGAAAATGAAAGAATGACCGCAGTAATAAGCAGGCTGCTTCATCAAGGGCAGAAACTGCTTGTTCAGGTGAAAAAGGACCCTACCGGAACCAAAGGCCCCAGGCTCACAGGGATTGTCGAAATAAAAGGTAGATCGATTGTATTCCTTCCCGAAGGCAGATATGTAGCCGTTTCAAAGAAAGCTTCGAGTGAGGAGCAGAAGAAAAAATGGAGGCGCTTTGGTTCAAGGATGAAAGAGGAACAGGAAGGCATCCTTTTCAGGACAGCGGCCCTTCTGGAATCAGAAGAAAGTATTAAGGAACAGTTCCTGGAATTGAGAAAGCAATATCAAGATATTCACAGCTTGTCTCTGAGTAAAAAAAATCCTGCACTGCTTCATCGCCGGGATGTCATGAAAGAAGATATCCTTGAAGAAATGAAAAAGATAAAACAAGCGGAGCTTATCATCGATGACTTCACATGGAAAAATGAATTCCAGGACTATTTACAAAAGAACGGGGCATCCCTGATCGGAGAGGTGATCCATTTTCAGGGCAGCGAAAATATTTTCAGCAGATACCGTGTGGATGCACAGATTGAGAAGGCAATGAGAAAAGTCGTCTGGCTGGAAAATGGAGCAACGATCGTCATCGAGCCCACGGAAGCATTGACAGTCATCGATGTTAACACTGGAAAGTTCACAGGGAAGAAAGACTTATCCCAAACGGTGTTCAGGACGAATGAAATGGCAGCAAAAGAAATAGCCCGTCAGTTGAAAATCCGGAATCTCTCCGGCATCATTCTGATCGATTTCATTGAAATGAAGAGTGAACAGCACCATTCTGACATCATCCAGGTCCTTAAAGAAGGATTGAAGGAAGATGGCAAGAGGACGACCATCGTCGGCTTCACCGAGTTGGGCATCCTTCAGCTCACCAGAAAAAAAACAAAGCAGCCGCTGCTCGAATACATCAGCAGTGAATGCCCTGTTTGCAGCGGATATGGAATCGTCCAAAGCGCCGAATCACTCGCATACAAGCTAGAAAGGGAACTCCAAGAACTTTCCCCCGCCGTCGAAGATAAAGTCATCATACAAGCCACAGAAGACGTCCAGACGGCCTTCAAGGGAGAAAGCTCGCATTACCTAAAAGAAATGGAGAAAGCGATCAACAAGAAAATCGAATTCCAGACAGCCAAAGACTGCCATCCATTCTATAAAATCAAAAGATTGGAAAGTAGATGAATGTTTTTGATTATATATTGGCGGCAGCTGCAACATTGTTGTTTTTTGACCGGAGCGGGAGGTGCTCGACCTCCTGCGGGAAAGGCGGGACAGCTTGAGACCAAGGTTACGTACCAACTGGAACGCAAACCCGCAGGCGAAGCCGAGGAGGCCCATCCAGTTCCAGCGGCCAGCGCACAGCGGATTTCGGTCTCCTTCCTTAGGATAAGTCAACATCGGCTCGCTTCGCTTGCCGTGTTTCCTTTATCTCAAGCAGGAGATCTCCAATCCGTACGGCGCTGAGCGGCCGCTTCCGCTTTTTAATTCACCGCCCGCCCCGCGGAGTCGAGCATCTGAAGCGGAGATCAAGAAACTTTTAACACTATTGTTAAGTAATGTTTTATACCATTATAATTCTGATAAAAGCTGTTGACACCAATCTCTGATTTGTGATAGGATTCTTATGTTATAGTTTTTGTAGCACCCGTGCTACAACCGCTCAAATCAGGCAATAAGCTTTTGTTGCAAAACAAGACGCCTGTACTTGGCGAGTCTGAGTTTATAAGGAGGTGCCATTCATGTACGCAATTATCGAAACTGGCGGAAAGCAAATCAAAGTAGAAAAAGGACAATCCATCTACATTGAAAAGCTTGCAGGAAACGAAGGCGAAACAGTTACTTTTGACAAAGTACTTTTCGTAGGTGGCGACGATGTAAAAGTAGGAAGCCCATTAGTTGATGGAGCTACTGTTACAGCTAAAGTTGAAAAACAAGGCCGCGCTAAGAAATTAGTCGTTTTCAAATACAAGCCTAAGAAAAACTACCGTCGTAAGCAAGGTCATCGTCAACCTTACACTAAAGTAACGATTGACTCAATCAACGCATAAGGCGCTTGAAAGATGATTAATGTTTACTTCACTAAAGATCCTGGAGGAAGGGTTTCCTCTTTTTCCATGGATGGTCACGCAAATTTTGCGCAGAATGGTCAAGATATTGTTTGTGCCGGAGCATCTGCTGTATCTTTTGGTGCCGTTAATGCGGTCATGTCACTGACCGGGGTCGAACCCGTGATTGACCAATCGCCTGATGGCGGTTACCTTCACTGTGAATTTCCGGCGGACCTGCCGGAAGAAACGGATGAAAAGGTCCAGCTTCTCTTACAAGGGATGATTGTCTCTTTACAGACGATAGAACGTGAATATAGTAAATTTATAAAAATAACCTTCAAAGCGTAGGAGGTGGAACACATGTTAAGATTAGATCTTCAATTTTTCGCATCGAAGAAAGGGGTAGGTTCGACTAAAAACGGTCGTGACTCAATCTCTAAACGTCTTGGTGCAAAACGTGCTGATGGTCAAGAGGTTACTGGCGGATCTATTTTATACCGTCAACGCGGTACTAAAATTTACCCGGGAGTTAACGTTGGACGCGGCGGTGACGATACTTTATTCGCTAAAGTTGACGGAATCGTACGTTTCGAGCGTATGGGCCGTGACAAGAAAAAAGTCAGCGTATACCCTGTAGTTAAAGAAGCATAATGCTTTTTAAGGAAAACTCTAACCGTGTATTCGGTTAGAGTTTTCTTGTTTTATACCGCTGTCCCGGTTCCTATGTCGATTTTCGTCTTTTTCACAGGAATATTTTTTCGTTCTTCCAATCTTTTCTGATATACTACAAGTAAGAAAAGTCCGAATTTTTGTAGGGAGTTTTTTGATGAAGAATGAATGGAACCTGGTTGAGGCACTCAGGCATGCCCGCCATGACTGGATGAATAGATTACAATTGATCAAAGGAAATATGGACCTGGGGAGAACGGACAGGGCAAGACAGATCATCGAGGAAATCGTTGGAGAAGCTCAGAATGAATCAAAACTCTCTAACTTAACACTGCCGAAATTTGCTGAGCTGATGCTGACGTATAATTGGCAGACCCAATTCATCAAGGTAGAGTTTGAAGTTCTGCAAGCAGAAAAGCATGGACTTGATGATGGACGCCTATATGAGTGGTTCATCGGATTTTTCTCTGTTTTGGAGAAAACGGTCATGGCCTATGCAGAAAACAATTTGGTCATCATCATCAATATTTCCCAGGAGGATGCACGGTTTGAATTGGATTTTAATGGGATAATAGAAGATAGGGACACCCTACGGAATTGGATGGCTCAGCAAAATGAAGATGTAACCATCCATACGCTTGAAAGTGAAGGGTTTTTAATGACCCTGCGTTTAAATACATAATCCAAAGAGGCAGAAATCTTTAGGGGAAAGATGATTCCCTGCCCTTTTTTTAAGGAGTGAAAATAAATGTTTGTCGATCAGGTCAAGATTTACACCAAAGGCGGCGATGGAGGCAATGGAATGGTTGCTTACCGCCGTGAAAAATATGTACCGAACGGTGGTCCCGCAGGCGGAGACGGCGGAAACGGTGCAGATGTGGTATTTGAAGTGGATGAAGGGCTGCGCACTTTAATGGATTTCCGTTATCAGCGCCATTTCAAAGCACCGCGCGGGGAACATGGAATGAGCAAGAACATGCACGGCAGAAATGCAGAGGACATGATTGTCAAAGTACCGCCGGGCACCATTGTCAAAGATGACGATACCGGGGAATTGATTGCGGATTTAACGGAACACGGGCAAAGAGCTGTCATTGCCAAGGCGGGCCGTGGAGGAAGAGGGAACACCCGCTTCGCCACACCTGCAAACCCTGCTCCTGAACTGTCCGAAAAAGGAGAGCCGGGCCAGGAACGTTATGTTGTCCTTGAGTTGAAGCTGCTGGCTGATGTAGGGCTTGTAGGGTTCCCGAGTGTCGGTAAATCAACACTGCTGTCCATTGTGTCTGCCGCAAAGCCGAAGATCGGTGATTATCATTTCACAACGATTGCACCGAACCTCGGAATGGTTGAAACGGAAGACGGGCGCAGCTTCGTCATGGCCGACCTGCCGGGATTGATTGAAGGCGCTCATGAAGGTGTCGGATTGGGGCATCAATTCCTGCGTCACATCGAGCGTACCCGGGTTATCGTTCATGTCATTGATATGAGCGGCCTTGAGGGACGCGATCCATATGAGGATTACCTGACCATCAATGCAGAGTTGAAAGCGTATAATCTGCGTTTGACAGAGCGTCCGCAAATCATTGTTGCGAATAAGATGGATATGCCGGATTCTGAAGAAAACCTCAAGAATTTCAAGGAAAAGATGGAAGAGGATTTCCCTGTATTCGGTATCTCTGCCGTTACACGCCAAGGGCTGCGCGATCTTTTATTCGCCATTGCGGATAAATTAGAGGAGACACCTGAGTTTGCCATGTTTGAAGAGGAAGACGAGGAAACGAAAGATCAGCGTGTCCTTTATAAACATGAGAAAGCAGAACAGGAATTCATCATTACTAGAGAACCGGACGGCACTTTTGTCGTCAGCGGTGCAAAAATAGAGAGACTGTTCAAGATGACCGACTTCAGCCGGGAAGAATCTCAAAAAAGATTTGCGCGTCAATTGCGTACCATGGGAGTCGACGAAGCACTCAGGGAAAGAGGAGCCAAAGACGGCGATACAGTCAGATTGCTTGAATTCGAATTTGATTTCGTGGATTGATGTAAGCATTTTTATTGGGGGAACCTGTCTTGCGAAAAAAACCACAGGACGAAAAGTTTTATTTGGTCAGGGAAGATGTGCTTCCTGATGCCATGAAGAAAACCTTGCAGGCCAAAGAGCTCATCGAACGAGGGAAAGCCGATTCTGTCTGGGAAGCGGTCCGCAGCATCGATTTGAGCCGGAGCGCCTACTATAAATACCGTGATACGGTCTTCCCTTTCCACACCATTGTGAAGGAACGGATCATCACCTTGTTCTTTCATCTTGAAGACCGTTCCGGTACCCTCTCCTTTTTGCTTGGGGAGGTAGCCAGAAATGGCTGCAATATCTTGACGATCCACCAGACCATTCCATTGCAGGGAAGGGCCAATGTTACACTTTCCCTCAATGTGGCAGATATCAAGGTGGATATCGAAGAAATGCTGAGCAACTTAAGGAAATTGGAATTTGTTGAAAAGGTGGAAATGCTGGGCTCTGGAGCCTAGCATTTTTTTGTGCGCGCGGAAGGTAATGGAATCGGTTTTATAGTATTGGCAAAGCCGTTGATAGAATGCCGCAAGTCGTTGATAGACGGGGCAAAGTCGTCGATAGACATACCAATGTCGACGATAGAACCGCAAAACTCGTGATAGCCCCGCAAAAGTGCTCGATAAACGGAGCAAACTCATCGATAGAATACAAAACCAAAAACA
The DNA here is from genome assembly GCF_003581585.1 of Bacillus salacetis. Classification (GTDB taxonomy): domain Bacteria; phylum Bacillota; class Bacilli; order Bacillales; family Bacillaceae_B; genus Rossellomorea; species Rossellomorea salacetis. The sequence goes on along the minus strand of NZ_QXIR01000003.1, from coordinate 124,239 downwards.
AAAAGGACACCCGCAGAGGGGCATCCTTTTTGGCTTTCTAAGAGTATGATTCAATCAGGAACCCGGCATCTTTCAACGCTTTTTCTGCGTCGGCCATGACCTTCTCATTCGGAGCAGAGATGGTATGGAGGTGGATGCCGTCTGTGAGTTCGGAAAGGTATGAAGCGTTGGTATCATTGATCTTATTCAGGAATTGCTTCACTTCCCTTCGGTTGGACACCATGATGGAAGCTGTAAGGTCCCCGTATACTTTGTGCTCGATCCGGACATCTTTTACCAGGATTCCGTGATCGACCAGCAGATTCAGTTCTTCTTCCGTTCTGTCGGGAGTATGTTTGCAGGCGATGGTTTTTTCTACAGTGCCCTCCGGCTGTTTCGGCTGCAGATACAGGTAGCCCTGGCTTGTCGCGATGATCGGTTCTTCCCTGGCTTTCAACAAGGTGATGTCGCTGACGATGACCTGGCGGCTGACGTTGGTGAATTTAGCCAGGTCTCCTCCTGTGATTGGGACACCTTCATCACGGAGCTTCGTTAATATCAGGTTTCTTCGTTCTTCTCCAAGTATTTTTTTGCCTTTTGACATAGAATTTCCCCTCTCCATTGAAACAGAAGCTATTGTCCATAATGTGAATTTGCAATATCGGCAAGAGCCTGTACAAGCTCTTTAACATCCTCTTTGGTTGTATCTTTTCCAAAAGATATCCGGATAAACTCTTTTCCTTCCTCTTCAGAGAGGCCGAGAGCATTTACCGTTTTGGAGATGGCTTGCCGGCCAGTCTGGCAGGCGCTTCCCGTCGAGATGCCAAACCCTCTTCTATTACATTCTAACATGACCCACTGGCCCTGGAGGCCATTTATGCATAATCCGATCACATGCGGCATCTGCGACTCTGCAGGTGCTTCAAGTATTGAAACTGAATCCCCCAATGCCTTCTTCATCCCGTTGACAAACCATGTCCTTAAGTCCTTGAATTTTACAGACTGAAAATTTTGGCAGGCGGTATTGGCAGCAGTTACGAACGCTGCAATACCCGGAGTGTTAACGGTGCCGCCTCTGAGTCCGCCTTCGTGTGACTGATCAGGGAATATCGATCTGGGTGAATGTTTAGGATCGATATAGACTGCCCCGACTCCTTTAGGTCCATAAATCTTATGAGAAGAAACAGACAGGCTGTCCACCATTCTCGCAGCTGATGCAATCTCCATTTTCCCAAACGACTGCACCATATCAGAATGCAGAAGGATTCCCTTCCCTTTAATGAGTCGGGCAGCACCCTCGATATTTTGGACGGAACCGATTTCTCCGTTTGAATGGGCAATTGATATAAGAATCGTATCGTTTCTAATGGCTTCTTTCAATAGATCCAGGGGAAGGAGACCTTCTCTGTCAAAAGGCAGCTTTGTGATTTCGAAACCCTGGTTTTCCAGGTATCCCATTGCCGAATGGACTGAAGAATGTTCAGCAGTCCCAGTAATGATATGTTTACCGCGTTGATGGTTTTCAAGCGCCAGTGAAATGATGCCGAGATGGTTGGCTTCCGTTCCTCCTGATGTAAAATAAATGCCTTCTGAAGGAACACCCATCATCTTCCCCAGTGTCTTCCGGCACTCTTCCAGCAGTCCATCTGCTTTCGCGCCGATGTCATGCAGGCTCGAGGTATTTCCGTAAAAGCCGGAAGCGGCTTCCATGTAAACCTGCAGCGCTTCTGGATCTATAGGCGTGGTAGCTGCATAATCAAAGTATTTCATAGGCTGTACTCCTTTTAGAAAATTCAAAATAAGAAAAAACTCTTGTCATTAGTTTAAATATGTGTAAATATATGTGTCAAGACACCTGTAAAATAATTTGGAGGGTCAGACGTGAAAAGAGCAGACGTCATTATTATCGGCAGCGGGATCGCTGCCTTGCAGACTGCACGGAATTTAAGTCCGGATTTAAATGTGATGATTATCACAAAAGGGAACAGGAAAGGCAGCAATTCCTACATGGCACAGGGCGGAGTAGCGGCTGCTGTAGCTAAGGATGATAGTATATCCAAACATTATCAAGATACATTGGAAGCTGGAAGAGGCCATCATCAGGAGGAAGAAGTGATGGCTCTGGTGAGTGAAGGGCGGGAAATCATCTTGGACCTTATGTCAGAGGGTGCGCCATTTGACAGACAGATTGATGGTTCCTTAAGCCTGGGAATGGAAGGGGCACACAGTACGAGCCGGATTCTTCATTGTGGAGGAGATCAGACAGGCAGGTTTTTAATTGACCATTTATTGAAAACCCTTTCAGACAATATCTGCTGGATTGAAGAACAGATGGTTTTTGACCTGATACAGGACAGGAATGGCAGATGCATTGGCGTCAAGGCATTGGATCGCGCGGGGGCGGCCTGCTCCTATATGGCGCCGAATATTGTGCTGGCAGCAGGAGGGACGGGCGGCCTGTATTCCTCAACCTCCAATCACCCGACTGTCACCGGCGATGGAATGGCTCTTGCATTCAGGGCAGGTGCCGAAATAGCGGATGCGGAGTTCATCCAGTTTCATCCAACGCTTCTGTTTGTTGAAGGCAGGACAAAAGGTCTTATATCTGAAGCGGTCAGGGGCGAAGGTGCCGAGTTGGTCAATGATATTGGAGAGCGGATAATGGACGGCGTTCATCCGTTAAGGGAACTGGCTCCGAGACATATAGTCGCTCAGCAGATTTTTACACAAAGACAGATGGGGAGAGATGTCTATTTATCTATTGATTCCATCACAAACTTTCAGGAAAAGTTTCCTTCCATCACGGATATGTGCATACAGAACGGCATTGATTTATCCCTTGGAAAGATTCCGGTATCGCCTGGATGCCATTTTATGATGGGAGGCATTGTCATTGATCCAGCCGGCAGGACCAATGTCGAAGGGCTGTTTACAATCGGGGAAGCTGCATGCAGCGGAGTACATGGAGCAAACAGGCTTGCAAGCAACTCGCTTCTTGAGGGGCTGGTCTATGGAAAGAGACTGGCGGCCTGGATCAATAACCAAGGAAAACATCCTTCGCAGATTCTTTTAGAAGAGCAGGAAATGAAAAAGACTGCCAAGGAAAAAGAAACATTTGAAGTAGGGGAATTCCAGGCACGGATGATGGAATCAGCAGGGATAATAAGAGAGGGAGCAAAGCTTCAGGAACATCTGGAGTGGCTTCAATCGATAGATTTTCAGTTTGAAGAAGAGTTGGGAAATCTCCATCCCCGGGATGTCCAGAAATACTTTATGTGGATCAACGGCATGATTGTGACCAAGGCGGCCCTCCTGAGAACGGAGAGCCGCGGGGGACATATCAGGAGTGACTTCCGCGAGGAGGATCCCGCTTGGAGGAAGAAGCGGATCATTCATAGATTAGAAGACGGAGAGATGAGGATGTGGTTGGATGAACAAATTAAAACTAAAATCTATGCTTGAGCAATTTTTTCTGGAGGACATTGGCGAGGGAGACCTCAGTTCCCAGGCTCTGTTCAATGAACAGGATCACAGCACATTTCACTTCATTGCGAAAGAATCCGGGGTATTCTGCGGTAGTGAAGTCATCAGGAGCGGATTTCATATCATGAGTCCGGATATCGAGGTGGCAATTTTTGCTGCAGACGGTGAAGGGATTGAAGCGGGAACAGTGATTGCCGAAGTTGCCGGGCCGTCAGCAGATCTTCTGCAGGCAGAAAGGGTAATTCTGAACCTTGTGCAGAGAATGAGCGGGATTGCGACACAGACCAAACAAGCAGTCGATCTTGCGGGAAGCTATCGTGTGCGGGTTTGTGATACACGCAAAACGACTCCCGGACTGCGGATGCTTGAAAAATATGCAGTTAGATGCGGCGGCGGCTTCAATCATCGTAATGGATTGTATGATGCCGTCATGCTGAAGGACAATCATATATCTTTTCTAGGGTCGATTGACTCTGCAGTAAAGGAAGTCAAAAGCAAGCTGGGCCACACCGTAAAAGTGGAAGTGGAAATCGAAACCCGGGAAGGACTAAGGGAAGCGATTGAATGTGGAGCGGATATCATCATGTTCGATAACCGGACTCCGGAAGAGATTGCCGAGTGGCTTGAAGATGTCCCACCGCATATCATCACGGAGGCTTCCGGAGGAATTCAGATGGAGAATATAGTGGATTATGCCAAAACGGGAATCAACTATATTTCGCTTGGTTTTCTGACCCACAGCGTCAGAGGGCTTGATATCAGCGCCAAAGTGATGAATTAACCATGGTGATAACGAAAGGGGTAAAACAATTGTGAGCGTATTGCAGACCTTAATGAAAAACACATATGAACTTCCAGGGAAATATAAGGAAATGTCCGCCGGGGAAATGGAGGGAAGAGTCAGGGAAATCAAAGCACAACTTGGAAAGAGGCTCTTCATACCAGGCCACCATTATCAAAAAGATGAAGTGATCCAATTTGCGGATACGACGGGTGATTCACTGCAGCTTGCCCAGGTTTCCGCTGCTAACGGTGACGCAGAGTATATTGTCTTCTGTGGTGTGCACTTTATGGCAGAGACAGCTGATATTCTGACAAATGAAAACCAAAAAGTCATCCTTCCCGATATGAGGGCAGGCTGCTCAATGGCCGACATGGCAGATATCCACCAAACGGAAAGGGCTTGGGAAAAGCTGCAGCATCAATTCGGTGATACCATTCTCCCGCTTACCTACGTAAATTCGACTGCCGCAATTAAGTCGTTTGTCGGTAAGAATGGCGGAGCAACGGTGACGTCTTCGAATGCCCATAAAATGGTGGAGTGGGCGCTTGAGCAAAAAGAAAGGATACTCTTCCTGCCGGACCAGCACCTGGGCAGGAATACTGCCGCTGATCTTGGTATCGCGCTTGAAGATATGGCTGTGTGGGATCCGATCACGAATGAGCTTCTTTTTGAGGGAGATGCCGACCAAATAAAAGTCATTCTGTGGAAAGGCCATTGTTCGGTACATGAAAACTTTACACTGAAAAATATTGCTGATGTCCGTGAGCAATCTCCTGAAATGAAAATCATCGTACATCCGGAATGCCGCAGGGAAGTGGTAGAAGCATCCGATGACAACGGATCAACCAAGTATATTATTGAGACCATTAAAAAAGCAGCACCTGGCACCTCATGGGCGATCGGAACCGAAATGAACCTGGTCAAGAGACTGATCAATGAACATACAGATAAAAATATCATTTCCCTGAATCCCCATATGTGCCCATGCTTAACAATGAACAGAATCGATCTTCCCCATTTATTATGGTCTTTGGAGAATATCGTGGAAAGCAAACCTGAAAACATCATCAAAGTGGATGAAGATGTTGCACATAATGCCGTTCTTGCATTGGATCGAATGCTTGCAAGGGCGTAAATTCAGAGGGTCAGCCTGAAAGAGGGGCTGGCCCGATTTTTGTCTTTTTTTTAGGCTCTTTCCGTCAACTTTTTTGCTATTCAAGATATATTTCAAATAACATTCTGGTAAATCACTGTAAATACCCCGGTGAGCAGGAAAGAAGAGCTCCTCGTTCTTTTTTCGAGAGTAAAACCTTTGAATACAGGGGGGAATCCGGCACCTGCGATTTTTTCGAAAGCTATAATATAGGCGAAAACAGCCTTTTTTTAAGGTTTAAGGCTGCCAGTCCTGCCAAAAGGAGCGGCAGAGGGAGGTTTTGCTCGCACACAGCCTGAAAATCGGGCAGTATTGCCGGCTAATTCGACAAAGTGAGGTGGGCTAAGTCTGGTATTCTGTCCCGAATCCCCAAAAAACAGGGTCCCCTGATGGAAAGAGGGAGTATCCCATCTCCCAAGCGGGAAAATCCGCAAAACAAGCTGCCATTCCAGCCCGCCCACTTAAGACAATTAGATTCTTTTTAAAGCCCTACCGCCAGACTTTATCAACATCCTCGCTGTAAAATCGCAGGGCTTTTTCATATTTCCTGATCCACTCCTCGGATGAACCGGAAACAAGATCAGCAAGCATATTCGTGAAAGCCTTTTTATGGTCTCCCTTATTATAGAGGGTCATGTTATAAAAGACTTTCATGGCCGGATTCTCAGGAAACTCACTCAGCCCCTTCTCCAAAACTTCCCCGGCAAAGTCATATTCCCCGATGCACCTATAACTGCTCCCCAGCTGAATGTAGGCTGCCTCACGAAGATCACCGGAAACTCCGTTTTCCAAAGCGCGCCGGTAATAGGGGATTGCTTTTGTTTCATAACCTAAAGCATCATTTACAGCTGCGCAATGATAATTTATTACTGGATCTTCAGGTGAATCATTTATCATAGCCTCGAGCATCACTTTCGCTTCATCATATTCTTTATTAGATATTTTTACTAAGGCTTCTTCCAGCATAAAAGCACCTCCTGAAGTGAAATGTAACAGAATCGTATCACTATAATGAATAAACCGGAAGCGTGATACAGGAAAAACAATCGCTTTATGCTTCTTCCAAAGACTCGAAGAACGTGAAAAAGCATTGTAGGAATCAAAGCCGGACAGCCTCCGAAGGTATATTTATTTCTGGGAATTCATAAGTATTTGTGTAGATTGTTAGCACTTTGCCTATTTATTGACATAGGATATATAGACTTATGCCTGAGGAGGGGAATAAATAGTGAAGATCCATATCGTACAAAAAGGAGATACTCTTTGGAATATCAGTAAAAAATATGGAGTGAATTTCGAAGAGCTAAAGAAAATGAATGCCCAGCTGTCCAATCCTGATATGATCATGCCTGGTATGAAAATAAAAGTTCCGACGTCAGGCGGGATGGTTAAAAAGGAGATGGCAGTAAAAAAAGAAATGCCGAAAGCAGAGCATCCATTTGCTCAGCAGAAACCGGCTGCCATGCCGGTCCAAACACCTAAAGAAGCCGTCAAGCCAAAGAAAGAAATGCCTGTGAAAGAAATGCCAAAAAAACCATATACACCGAAAATGCCGCAGCCGGTCATACCGGAAATCGATATCAATAACTACTACATGATGAATATGGCAAACATGCAAATGCAGACACAGCCGCAGGCAAAGCCGAAAACACCAAAGGCGCCTGTGATGCCAAAAGCACCAAAAACACCAAAAGCTCCAGTCATGGGAGAATCGGAAAAGGCTCCGCAAAAGATGCCGAAAGTTCCAAAAGCACCTGTGCTGCCTAAACTACAAGATATGCCGGACACTGTTGCAGGTGTCCAGGATGAAGAAAGTCCGGGGGGACCACAAATGCAAATGCCTTATCCACAACAACCAATGCAGGAATATTGTTATCCAGTTTCGCCAGTAATGCCTGGAAGCGGCCTGGGTCCAATGCAAGGAGGACATCCAATGCATGGCGGCTATCCAATGCAAGGCGGTTATCCTATGGGGCAGGTCCAGGGAGCTTCCATGATGCCTCAAGGACTGCCTGGCATGCAGCAAATGCCGATGGGATATGAGGAAGAATCCTCTTCCTTCATGCCTTATACGCCTCAGCAGCAAATGGGAGCTCCGATGGGCAGCCAAATGATGGGGCCGATGGGATCACCATCCACTGTAGCAGGAGTGCAAGACGATGGAGGTTTTCCCGGCCAAATGCCTATGGGAGGCATGCAGCCGCAAATGGGTCCAAATCCGGGAATGATGGGGCCTGGAATGATGGGTCCGGATGGCTGTTATCCGGTATCACCGGTAATGCCTGGCCCGGGATTCGGAAATCCGGGTATGATGTCACCAGCTGGTCACGGAAACCCAGGACCGGGGTATGGTAACCCTTATGGCCAAATGCCTCAGGTTCAAGGAGCTATGATGGAAGAGTCACCAGGCATGTATGGCGGCGCACCAATGCAGCAAGGAGGCTGCGGATGCGGCGGGCCTGCGCCAATCGGACAGTATGGACCGGGTCCTGCTGGAATGCAAGGGCAAGGAATGCAGGGGATGCAAGGAATGCAAGGAATGCAAGGAATGCAGGGAATGCAGGGAATGCAGGGAATGCCTTATGGGCAGGGCATGATGTCACCGCAAGGACCAGGAATGATGCAGCCAGGAGCGGGCTATCCGGGAATGTACGGTCCAGGGCCGTTCGGAATGCCGCGTTTTGACGATGATTTTGAAGACTAAAGAAAAGGGTGGAGACGGTTTTCAAAATCGTCTCCTTTTCCTATTAAAAGAAACACTTGGAGACGAAAGCATTCGGATAACCAAAATAAAAGAAGGCAAATGGAGGGTGCAGGCTGGAAAAGACCAATGGTTCCTTAAGCTGTATCCGACAAGGCAAAAGTTCCAATTGCAAAGAGCGGTGGCTCAAGCGCTTCATCAAGAGGGATTTTTAAGAACCCCTGGGTATCATCCTGTTCATGAAGGCAGCAGTGAGATGAAGCTCGATGAAAAAATTGCCGGTCTTACTGAATGGGTGCATACTGGCAAAATATTTACGTATCATACCTTCAAAGATAGGCATGATGCTCTCTCTGTCGTGGAAGGTTTTCATGATTCATCCAGAAGGATCCTCAAAAAAGACAGCATCCAGTTTCTGCCCGGGCAGGTGCTGATTGAAAAATGGAAGAAAAGACTACAAGAATTTCGCAGTAACAGGCAGAATTTGAGTGAATATGTTCCGTTGGCAATGATTGATTCGTATATACAAATCGGCCAGACAGCTCTTTTGGGTTTGCTGCAGCATGGTTTTTCAGATGAATCCTGTATCCTCCATGGAGATTTGGCTCATCATAACTTTATCCGCGGTACCAACAATGAAATGTATCTGATCGATCTTGATTTGATCACCAGAGGTCCCTGCGAGATTGATTATATCCAATTTGCAAACAGGATTCTTCCGTTTTGCGGCTGGTCCCTCGATAAGCTGTGGAGACATAAGCCTTTATCGGAGTATAAGGATGACAAGGCATTCTTATTTGGGATCCTTTTCCCATCGGATATTTTCAGGGAGTGGAACCGTTTTTTTCGCGAAGGAACTATTTATCGGCATAATGTCTGGAATTATCTCATGGAGCTGACGGTGAATCAGTTTCATCACAGAATGGTATGCAGCCGGGATATCCAGAGCTTGTTATGACTTCAATCCAAATACAGGAGAGATGCCCAGCTTTTTTACGGTAAATAACAGAATCATCTCTGAACGATCTCCGCAAGCTAACAGAGAGCAGTCATGCTCAAAGTTTGTGGAAAGAGGGTGACGTCATTGCAGAAGAAGCTTTTGCTGATTCCTATGTCTGTTATGTTCCTTGGAGCCTGTAATGGAGCAGAAGATGCTGTTGGCGGGCAAAACGAGAATGCATACGAGCCAATGGGTTTCTATTCCAATGCCGGACACGGGGATGACCGGAATGAGGATAGGGATGGCCCTTTGACTGAATGGTATGATCATTCACTCGGGCAGGAAGGCAAGGCAATCCGGGAAGGCAAGAGGCGGTATCTTCAGGTAACAGATGAAAACGGAAATCCACAAAACCCTTCCAAACCCCTGGCGGAGACTGACCGAAACTACTTCCTTCAGGATGGAAGAGCAAGTCATAGTGATGCCAATTACCACGGTCATCTTGACGACAATACTCGAAAGGCCAGACAGTCGTACTACACTGCTTATGAAGGTGATCTTGCTGAAAAGATTGCGGATGTAACGGCGTCGGTTGAGAATGTGAATGATGTAAGGTCAGTCACGTATGGGACTGATGTCCTGATTGCGGTGGATTTGGATGATCACAGCCAGTTTGAGCAAACAAAGGAAGAAATCACGAAGGCAGTCCAGCCTTATTTAAAGGGAAGGACCGTTACAGTAGCTGAAGATGAAGGAACCTTCAGCCGCCTGAGAAATATTGATAATGATTTGCGTGACGGCGGGCCGCGTGAAGCGATCCAAATGGATATCCATGATATCATCAGGACAATAAGAGGCGAAAGATAAAGCGGGGAAGCTGATTCCTCGCTTTTTTGTATATGGCTCTTTTCGTTAACTTTGTTGCTATTCACTATAAATCTCAAATAAAGTCCTGGAAAATCCCCGGTGAGCAGGGAAGAAAAGAGCTGCTCGTTCTTTTTTGAGAGTAAAACCTTTGAATACAGGGGGAAAATCCGGCATCTGGGATTTTTTAGAAAGCAACAGTATATGCGAAAACAGCCTTTTATATTGAAGATTGGTGAAAATCCACTTTAAGGGGATAGGATTGTTAAAAAATGGTCAGACTATTACCAGTAAGGTTCAATGGTATTCGGGTTTGAAAAGAATTTAAATATTTGAGTATGAGGTGATCACGATGACGGTTAAAATTCGGCTCGTGTTTATGGTGCTGCTCCTGATGGGAGCCTTTTACTTCACTTTCTTCCATGATGACGGGAAGATGGGAAAAGAAGCAGCGGAAAATCCGGCGGCTTCCCAGCAAACGGATGCTGATCCAGATCCTGCTGTACATACAGTGGATGTCATCTTGGAACGGGTCTATTTGGATGGTGAGGTAAGCGAAGAAATCAAATCCGAAACAATCTGGTCAATGGAAGATTTCTGGGCTGCATATGCAGCATGGGAACTGGTGGATATGTCGGAGGAACAGGTCGTGTTCCGCCAGGCAGTCGATGATATTTCTCCATTGATGAAATCAAACGGGTATTTCGGGATTTCAGATGAAGGGGTGCTTTCCATCTTCAACGGGAAGCCGGGACAATCTGAAATCATCCAATCTTTCTTCCAAATCGATATTAAAAGGCTTGAAAGCAAGCAGCATGATGAACTTGTCAAAGGGATCCCTGTGAAATCCAAGCAAAGCTATGAGCAGGTCATTCAAAGCTTCCAGCCATATTCCATGAATGATGATGCTTCTTTTGAGTAAAACCGGCTGTATTACCTGGCCGGTTATTTTTTTATCGGCTTAAAAGAACCAAAAAAGAACAGTTTAATGCATGGTATTTGTTTCTTTCTCCCGTTTTTTTGTTAAAATAAGAACAGGTGTTTCGGGTAGTGGTTGTGACCTGATCAGTAACACCGATTTTCATGTACTTATGGTACAATGTAGTGATTAAGGGAGAGAAGATAAATCATGTATGAATATATAAATGGAACCGTGAAAAGAGTGGGCCCGGAATATGTGGTCCTTGAAAACAATGGCCTGGGGTACCAGATTTTCACCAGCAACCCGTTTCTGTTTTCTAAATTTGAAAATCAAAATACGACAATCTATACATATCAGCATGTTAGAGAAGATATTTTGGCTTTGTATGGTTTTTTGACCATGGAAGAAAAAATGTTATTCATCAAGTTATTGAATGTGTCGGGTATCGGTCCTAAGGGAGCGCTGGCTATCCTTGCCTCCGGTGCACCGGAACAGGTGATTTCAGCCATTGAAGGGGAGGACGAACGGTTTTTGACAAAGTTCCCAGGTGTAGGGAAAAAGACGGCAAGACAGATGATCCTCGATTTGAAAGGGAAACTGCAGGACGTTGTCCCTGACTACTTTCCTAACCTCTTTCAGGAAGGGAAGCATCAGCCGGTTTCCGGCAATGAAGAGCTTGTGGAGGAAGCAGCTCTTGCATTGAAGGCGCTCGGTTATTCCGAAAGGGAAATCAAAAAAGTGACTCCGAAACTGGCATCAGAAGGCAAATCGACTGATGAACTCATAAAAGATGCATTGAAATTATTACTGAAATAATCCTGAGAAAAGGAGGAGGAGCAGTTGGAAGAAAGAGTTGTGTCTTCAGAAGCAGAAACCAGTGACCATTCCTTTGAACTTTCTTTGAGACCACAGACGTTGAATCAATATATAGGACAGGATAAAGTTAAAGACAACTTAAGCATTTTCATTGAGGCGGCGAGAATGAGGCAGGAGACATTGGACCATGTTCTCCTGTACGGTCCACCAGGGCTTGGTAAAACCACGCTCGCCGCTGTCATTGCAAATGAGATGGGCGTGAATCTAAGGACTACATCCGGGCCTGCTATCGAGCGGCCCGGAGACCTTGCGGCTATTCTGACTTCCCTTGAACCCGGTGATGTTCTGTTCATTGATGAAATCCACCGGCTTCCCCGTTCAATCGAGGAGGTGCTATATCCGGCAATGGAAGATTTCTGCCTTGATATCGTCATCGGCAATGGTCCGAGTGCAAGGTCAGTCCGCCTTGATCTGCCCCCGTTCACCCTGGTTGGAGCAACCACAAGGGCAGGTGCTTTGTCCGCACCGCTGCGGGATCGATTTGGGGTATTATGCAGGCTGGAGTATTATAATGAGGAACAGCTCCGGGAAATTGTGATCCGTACATCCGATATATTGGATACGGTCATTGACGGCATGGCTTCAGTGGAGCTTGCGAGAAGGTCCAGGGGAACACCGAGGATCGCGAACCGGCTGTTGAGGAGGGTGAGGGATTTTGCGCAGGTGAGAGGTAACGGTGAAATCACTGCCGAGCTGGCCAGCCATGCCCTTGAACTGCTACAGGTCGACAGACTCGGCCTGGACCATATTGATCATAAATTGCTGAGGGGAATCATTGAAAGGTTCAGAGGCGGACCAGTCGGCCTTGATACCATTGCAGCAAGCATCGGTGAGGAATCCCACACAATCGAAGATGTTTATGAGCCCTATCTGCTGCAAATCGGGTTTTTACAGCGGACCCCCAGAGGAAGAGTTGTGACATCTTCTGTATACGAGCATTTCGGAATGGAGATTCCTGACTTATGAGCGGGCTGCCGAAGCTGATGATGATTGCAGGAGCGGTCCTCCTGGTTCTTGGCTTTCTAATGGCCTTCACCAAGCTGGGGAGGCTGCCAGGGGATATCATCATCAAAAAAGAGAATTCTACATTCTATTTTCCGGTTATGACATCCATAATCGCGAGTGTTGTGTTATCATTGATTTTTTATATAATTGGCAGATTTAGATAAGACATAATTTGAAAAGTAAGGTGAGAGCTTTGAAGGTTGAAGATTTTGATTTCCATTTACCGGAGGAATTGATTGCACAGACACCTCTGGAAAAACGTTCAGAAAGCAGGCTGATGGCCATCGACCGCAAGACAGGCAGCCTGCAGCATAAGCAATTCAAGGACATTACCGGCTTCCTGCAAGAAGGAGATTGCCTTGTATTGAACGATACCCGGGTCCTTCCCGCCCGTTTGTTCGGGATAAAAGAGGATACAGGAGCGAAAATAGAAGTGCTTCTTCTTAAGCAGGAAGAGGGGGACAAGTGGGAGACACTGGTCAAACCTGCCAAAAGGGTTAAGGCCGGGACCAAAATCTCTTTCGGGGAAGGGAAATTGACGGCAGTTTGTACCGGAGAGAAGGAACAGGGAGGAAGAATCCTCGAATTCCAATATGAAGGTATCTTCTATGAAGTTCTCGATGAACTCGGTGAAATGCCACTTCCCCCGTATATCAGTGAAAAGCTGGAAGACCAGGACAGGTATCAAACGGTGTTTGCCCGTGAAAGAGGATCTGCTGCAGCACCGACGGCAGGGCTTCATTTTACCGAAGAGCTCTTGGATGAAATCAGGTCGAAGGGTATCCATGTAGCGTTCATAACGCTGCATGTGGGACTTGGCACATTCCGTCCGGTATCAGTCGATAGTATCGAGGAACATGACATGCACTCGGAATTCTACCAGATTACCGAAGGGACAGCCCGTCTTCTGAATGGCGTAAAGGAAAGCGGAGGCAGGATCATCACGGTCGGAACGACTTCGACCAGGACCCTCGAAACGATCGCCTCCAAACATGACGGCCGTTTCGCAGAGGAAAGCGGCTGGACTGATATCTTTATTTATCCGGGATATGAGTTCAAGGCGATTGATGGACTTGTTACAAACTTTCATTTGCCGAAGTCAACCTTGATCATGCTTGTCAGTGCTTTTACGAGCAGGGAGATCATCCTTAATGCATACAATACAGCTGTAGAGGAAAAGTACAGGTTTTTCAGCTTTGGCGACAGCATGCTGATCCTGTGAACATTGGAAGGAGTTAGACGATTTGACTGCAATTCGTTATGAACATATCAAAACTTGTAAACAAACTGGAGCGCGTTTGGGCAGGGTGCATACCCCTCACGGCTCTTTTGACACGCCAGTCTTCATGCCTGTCGGAACATTGGCCACAGTCAAGACCATGTCACCGGAAGATCTGAAATCGATGGAAGCGGGGATTATCCTCAGCAATACCTATCATCTCTGGCTGCGCCCCGGACATGAAATAATCAGGGAAGCCGGCGGGCTGCATAAATTCATGAACTGGGACAGGGCTATCCTTACCGATTCAGGCGGTTTCCAGGTGTTCAGCCTGAGTGAATTCCGCCGCATTGAAGAGGAAGGGGTGCATTTCCGCAATCACCTCAACGGCGATAAATTGTTCCTCAGCCCTGAAAAGGCAATGGAAATTCAGAATGCACTGGGTTCGGATATCATGATGGCATTCGACGAGTGCCCTCCTTATCCCGCAGAGCGTGATTATATGAAACGCTCTGTAGAAAGGACATCTAGATGGGCGGAACGCTGCCTTGAGGCACACCAGCGCCCTCAGGACCAGGGTCTGTTCGGGATAGTCCAGGGAGGGGAATATGAAGACCTGCGCAGACAAAGTGCCAAGGATCTCGTTTCTCTGGATTTCCCTGGCTACGCAGTCGGAGGACTGTCCGTCGGGGAGCCGAAGGATGTCATGAACAGGGTGCTGGAATTCACCACACCATTGCTTCCTGATGACAAACCCCGTTACCTGATGGGGGTAGGTTCTCCAGATGCCTTGATTGACGGGGCAATGAGGGGAATCGACATGTTCGATTGTGTTCTTCCTACCCGTATTGCGAGGAATGGCACGCTGATGACAAGCAAAGGGCGCCTGGTGGTGAAAAATGCAAAGTATGCCAGGGATTTCAGCCCGATCGATGAAAATTGTGATTGCTATACATGCCGCAATTACTCAAGGGCTTATATCCGTCACTTGATTAAATGTGATGAATCCTTTGGGATTAGGCTTACGACTTATCATAATCTTCATTTTCTGTTAAAATTGATGGAGCAAGTCAGACAAGCGATTCGAGAAGATCGTCTGGGGGACTTTAGAGAAGAATTTTTTGAAGCATATGGATATAATCGTCCGGATGCCAAAAACTTCTGATTTAGGGATGTTCTTCTTTTATAAGAATACACATCCTAAAACGGAAAGGAGGTCATAGAATGGATACTTTTGCTACTTTAATACCTTTGTTGCTGATGTTCGTACTTTTCTACTTCTTGCTGATTCGTCCTCAGCAAAAACGACAGAAAGCGGTCCAGCATATGCAGAATGAACTGCAAAAAGGTGACAAGATCGTTACAATCGGCGGATTGCATGGTTTCATCGATGCTATCGAAGAAGGAACAATCGTTGTAAAATGCGGAGATGGAAGCCGTCTTACATACGACAGGAACGCTGTCCGTGAAGTCATCAAAGCATAATGTTAAAGCCCCGCAGCCATTGCGGGGCTTTCTTTGTGTCAAGGGGATGGCCATCCTTGACATCCAATATGATTTCACCTGTGGTGCCCAGCTGGCTGGCAGGAAGCTAGTCAGGGGTGCTGCTTTAAGATGTTTTTCCTCCGCTGATGTTGACTCCGAGAATACCGCCCATCATGCAGGTGAGGATGAAGCAGCCATGATAAATCAATTGTTTGATGGAAAACAGGGAATCATAGCCTAAATACTGAAATAAAAACACTCCCAAGGAAAAAATCAATCCTGTGAAACCTCCGAGAACCAGCCCTTTTTCCTTTCCTTTGCCACCCGACATAAATCCTCCAATGAATAATGCCAGGAATGAGATGATTGTTACTGCAAGATTGATCGAGCTTTCTTCAAGGCTTGTGAAACGTAGCAAAAGAGCAAATATAAAGCTTGCTGCAATGGCAATGACCAGAATGGTTCCTGTACCATATAAAATCGCGCTTCCCATTTTCTTGGCTTCTATCATATTCCTCTCCCCTCTGTTCAAACATGAAAAAATCAAGTTTTTCCTAGTACAAGCATATTCACCAAAGAAAAAAATAGACTATAATTTTTGCCGGCCAAGCCTCATACAATGAAAGAGGCAGACAAGCTGAAAGCAGCGGTACAGCCCTGCACAGGAATCCAAAGGAGAGGGATGTTATGTCACCCTTTATCATATTAGCGGTATTCATAGCCGTCTATATTGTATTAATCACCGAAAAGTGGAACAGGATATTGGCGAGCATGTGCGGAGGAGTTGCGATGCTTTTGGCCGGGGCATTCTCAATCGAAAAAGCGTTGTTTACTTATATCGACTGGAAAACCATTACATTATTGTTCTCGATGATGCTGATTGTTACTGTCACAAGTAAAACAGGCTTCTTCGAGTTTCTTGCAATCAGGCTGGCTCAGGCTGTCAATGGCAACGGATTGGCGCTGCTTGTTGTTTTTTCATTGCTGTCTGCAGTGGGATCCGCCTTTTTGGCCAATGTAACCATCGCGATGCTCCTTGTCCCGATACTGTTCACTCTTACCAAGGTACTCGATCTGCCTCCACTCCCATTTTTGGTCATGATGATCCTGGCTTGCAACATCGGCGGAACAGCGACTTTGATTGGCGATCCTCCGAATATGATGATCGGACAGGCGGTTGAACACTTTACTTTCAATGCCTTCCTTCAAAATCTCCTTCCTGTTTCAGCGATGATCCTGCTTGTAACCATTACCATCATCTGTCTGATCTACAAAGAGATCCTGGTTGTTAAAGAAGACAAAAAACTATTGCTGAAAGGCATCAATGCAAAAAGATACCTGAAGAAGAATCAAGGACTCATTGCTTCAATCAGTGTTCTCGGGTTGGTCCTTCTGGGATTTTCGTTACATCCGGTGCTCCACCTTGATGTGACGTCTGTTGCATTGGCGGGAGCGGTCCTGATCATGCTCCTGCTGGAGAAGATATATGACCCGGAGGAGGTCTTAAAAGAAGTGGAATGGGGGACCTTGTTTTTCTTCATTGGTTTATTTTTACTTGTAGGCGGAATAGAAGAGGCGGGATTCATTGATGAGGCAGCAAGGGAGATCATAAAGCTGACGGAAGGGGATATGAAAACCACAGCATTTGTCATTTTGTGGGGAACGGGTCTGCTCTCTGCAGTTGTCGATAATATACCTTTTGTAGCAGCTATGATTCCGGTCATAGAGGAATTCCAGGAATTCGGGATGGTCAATATGGATCCTCTTTGGTGGTCGCTTGCGCTGGGGGCCTGCCTTGGGGGCAATGGCACACTGCTTGGTTCGTCTTCGAACCTCGTTATCGTGGGTCTTGCCTCTAAGGAGAATGTGCAGATCAAGTTTTATCAGTACCTGCTGATCGGCATTCCTATCACCCTGATTTCGCTCGCAGTATCAACTGTTTACGTTTATTTTAAATATATTTTGCCTTTTTTGGGTAGCTGAGTGAGTCTGTGTTCAATCGAACGCGAATCAGTTGACGCACGGATTTGTTGCTATAAATACATATCCCTGTAAAGAAAACGGGGGGCTGCTTTGAATTTTTGCCTGCTGGGCACAGCCGTCTACATATGGAACACTTACAGACAAATCCTTGTTCAAAATGAGGATTATAGTAAAAACTTACCTCTTATCTTTCCTTTTGGCGGGAGCATAATAATGGGTGCATACGTACCTGAAGGAGGAGAGGGACGTGAACGAGTTTTTGGTGATTATTCTAAGGACTATTTTTTTATATGCCGTCATTTTATTCATTTTCAGGGTGATGGGCAAAAGGGAAATCGGCGAGCTGAGTCTTCTGGACCTGGTTGTATTTATCATGATTGCAGAGATGGCTGTACTGGCAATTGAAGAGCCTGGCAGTCAATTGGTGAACACTCTGCTCCCGATGGGTGTTCTCTTTCTCATTCAGATAGGGACAGCTTTTCTATCTCTGAAAAGCAAGAAGTTCAGGGAAATTGTAGACGGAAAACCGACCGTACTGATCAGCCATGGGAAGATCGATGAAAAAGCCATGAAGCGCCAAAGATATAACTTTGACGATCTGCTGCTCCAGCTCAGAGAGAAAGATGTCAGCAATCTTGCTGATGTAGAGTTTGCAATACTTGAACCATCCGGAACATTGTCGGTCATAAAAAAAGATAAGAAAGGCGAGGGTTCGTTGACCCTGCCGCTGATCTTGGACGGCATCATTCAGAAGAATCATCTTGACATGCTTGGGAAAAATGAATTCTGGCTGAGGAAAAGACTGAGGGAACAAAACTATCATAACCTTGAAAATATATCATTTTGCAGCTTTCAGAACGGGCAATTTTATATTGATTTACGTGATCAATGATTATGTAGTGATGTTAGCGAAAATCGGAAGAATTCATTTCCCGGTTCTTTTCCCTGGCTATAAGATTTTCAGGAGCGGGGAAGAGGGCTCTTTGTTTTTTCTCCCATATAGAAAAAGCCATCACCTGCTTATTAGGCAGGGATGGCTTTTTAAGTAATGACCAGTTTCTTCAGGAACGGAATTCTTTTCAAATCGTCTTTCCGGATTAATCTCAAGAGAATGGAAAGAATGACATACAGCATGGTTGTCACAACTACACCGGCAGCCAGGCGAAGACCAAGCGGCATGTCCTGCAAGGCCGCTGTATAGAGATAATGACCGCTGATCCCTGTACAAGCCATGACAACAGTAAACTTCAAATAATCCTTTACATATATCGTCATTGGAATGGTCTTGAGAATGGTGGCAAAATGGAGCATTGTCACAAGCATCATCCCTGTAACGATCCCAAGTGCAGCCCCATTGATTCCGAAGGCAGGCTGTGAAGCCAGAATGAAGATGATGGCCGTCTTCACAACAGCTCCGATTAAACTGTTGATCATGGCTGCCCTTGCCAGGTCAAGCGCCTGCAGGACTGCCTGGAGAGGACCCTGGTAATAATAAAACAGGAAAAATGGAGCCATAATCATTACAAATCCTGCTCCGCTGCTGCTGCCGTACATCACCGTCATAAGCGGTTCAGCAAATATGAACAAGAGGACCACGGCAATCCCTCCGGTAATAAGGCAGAACCTTAAAGCCTGTGTCAGCCGGTGTTCAATCAACTGAAAGTTTTGCTGCTTATTGGCTTCACTGACAGCGGGAACCAGCGAAGTGGATAGCGAGACAGTGATGAAGGACGGCAGGAATAATAAAGGCAGTGCAAATCCTGTCAGGGAGCCGTATTGTTTGGTTGCAAGGGAAGTCGCCACTCCTGCCAGGGCGAGACTGTGGGCAACGACAATAGGTTCAAAAAACCAGGAAATCGATCCGATCATCCTGCTGCCTGTTGTTGGAATCGCAACCCTCAATAATTCATCTAAAGTCGAACGGCCGGATTTAATTGCTGTGAAGAAGTTTCTTCTCACTTTGAATTTCTTCTTGAGCTTGAATGCCGTGAACATATAGAGAAGGGAAGCGAGTTCACCCAGAACTGAAGCTGCCATAGCTGCCGCCGCCGCGTATTCAATTCCATAGGGGAGGAATGTCTTGGTCATGACAGCGATCAGCGAAATGCGGACAACCTGCTCGATGACTTGGGAAATCGCTGCCGGCTTCATGTTCTGTCTTCCCTGGAAATAGCCTCTGATGACGGAAGAAACGGCCACTATCGGGATGATAGGTGCAATCGCTACCAATGGATAGTAAGTACGGGAATCAGTGAACAGCGTTTCAGACAAATAGGGAGCAAGCAATATCAGCGCAGGGGTGAATAATAATGAAAGAGAGACAGTGATCGCAAGCGATACTGCAAGAATCTTCTTTACCTTTTTAATGTCCCCCTGTACTTCCGCCTCTGCAACACTCTTCGAAATCGCCACAGGGAGACCCATCTGTGTAATAGTTATTACGAGGATCAAAGTTGGGAAAGCCATCATGAATAGGCCGACGCCCTCTTCACCGATAAACCGTGCAACGACAATCCTGTTTATAAATCCAAGGATCCTGGTAATCAGGGCAGCGCCCATCAAAATCATAGTGCCCTTTAAGAATTTAGACATTGTATTCCCTGCCTTCTCAAAAATCGTAATATCGTATACAATTAACTATATGCATCAGGTTGGACAAAGCATGACAAGTTGTTGGTATTTTGAAAATGGAGCGGAGGACAAAGATGAATGTTTTAAAACATCCGTACAGTAGTTTTTATTATGATGTCGAGCCGGCACTTACCAGTAAAGTGGAGGAATTTGCAGTGCTTGGCTATGGGGAAGCAACTGTTGAAAGCTTGTGGACATACCTGTTAAAGAAAAAATGGAAGAAACCCAAGGAAGAAATAAGGGTGTTTGAGCTGGTAAGCGACATAATGAGTGTTAAGCCAGGCGAATATATGAGTTTTGAGACGGTGGAGGCATACCGTTCTCCTAATTGGTTTACAGACTTGAATGAGGATGAGCTGAAAGAGCTGTTGAAACCGGGCAAAAAACCGACATAAAACTGGAAAAATATTGAATTGACAGTCAATTACTTCTAATTCATAATGGGAATATTGGTACAATTCAGGTGCAGTCTGGCCTAAATTAAAAATTGAGGGGCACTGCCCTGGGTATTTGCAAGGAGGATTCATACATAATGGTAAAACGTAGCAGGATTGTTGCTTTCTTCGTCATCGTTCTATTATTGGGAGGATTGATCGGAGGCACAACAAGCAATATTTTAAAGGACATCAAGCTCGGTTTGGACTTGCAGGGGGGCTTTGAAGTTCTCTATCAAGTGGAGCCAATCAAAGACGGTGATAAGATCACCAGTGAAACGGTGGCCAACACTGCGGACGCGCTGGATAAAAGGATCAACGTCCTGGGTGTCAGCGAACCGAATATCCAAATTGAAGACGGCAACCGCATCCGTGTTCAGCTCGCCGGAGTCGAAGACCAGAACCAAGCCAGGGAAATCCTGTCCACTCAGGCTAACCTGACCTTCAGGGATGTTAACGATGAAGTGAGACTGGATGGTTCTGACCTGGTATCAGGAGGAGCACAGCAGACATTCGACCAGAGTAATAATCCGATTGTATCGCTGACTCTGAAAGACCATCAGCAGTTCTATGATCTGACGAAAGAACTCTCTCAAGAACCTCCACCAGATAACAGACTTGTCATCTGGCTGGATTTTGAAGAAGGCGTTGATTCTTATGAAAAGGAATTAGCCAAAGAGGACCCGAAATTCCTATCCGATCCTCAAGTATCTAAGCCGATCAACTCTGAAGAAGTTCAAATTACAGGTAACTTTACAGTGGAAGAAGCACAAAACCTGGCAGCCCTTCTGGATGCGGGTGCTCTGCCTGTGAAGCTGACTGAAGTTTATTCCACATCGGTCGGTGCCAAATTCGGGGAACAAGCAATGGATAAGACGGTAACAGCAGGAATCATCGGTATAGCGATCGTATTCCTGTTCATGCTGATTTTCTACCGCTTCCCTGGTTTCATCGCCATGATTACTTTGTCCGTCTATATTTTCTTGATTCTATGGATTTTCGATATGATGAATGGGGTGCTCACACTCCCGGGAATTGCCGCCCTGATCCTTGGTGTCGGAATGGCCGTGGATGCCAATATCATCACCTATGAACGGATCAAGGAAGAATTAAAGGTAGGGAAAAGTGTACGCGCAGCATTCCAGGCAGGTAACAAATCTTCCTTCATGACCATCCTGGATGCAAACGTGACAACAATCCTTGCCGGAGCAGTGTTGTTCTATTTCGGAAACAGCTCCGTCAAAGGGTTTGCCACTATGTTGATTGTCAGTATCCTGGCAAGCTTCCTGACAGCTGTATGGGGGTCCAGACTGCTGTTGGGCTTATGGGTGAACAGCGGCGCATTAAACAAAAAGCCTTCCTGGCTTGGTGTGAATCCTAAGGACGTCAAGGACATTGCGGATAATTATGATACCCTTGACCTTCCTACGAAATTTGATAAGTTTGACTTTGCTAAGCAGCGTAATAAATTCTTTGCCCTTTCAGGTATTTTGATTGCCGCAGGATTAATCATTCTGGCCGTTTTCAGACTGAACCTCGGTATCGACTTTGCTCAAGGTACACGAATGGAGATCCTGTCCAATGAGGGCTTGACTGCCGAAAGTGTATCAGAAGAACTTGAGGAAGCCGGATACCCTTCAGATGAAATTGTCCTTTCCGGGGATAATAATGAAATAGGCGTAGTCCGATATACAGAGGTCCTGAATAAGGATGAGATTGCCGAGTTGAAGAATCACTTCAGCGAGGTTTATGACGCAGAGCCGAACATCAGTACAGTATCACCGATCATTGGCAAGGAGCTGGCAAAGAATGCGATGATCGCTGTTGCAATCGCTTCGATCGGCATCATTATCTATGTCACCCTTCGCTTTGAGGTTTATATGGCTGTCGGGGCCATCGTTGCCCTAATGCATGATGCCTTCTTTATCATTGCGTTCTTCAGCCTGACACGCCTTGAAGTGGATTTGACATTTATCGCGGCAGTCCTGACAATCGTCGGTTATTCAATTAACGATACGATCGTAACGTTTGACAGGCTGCGTGAGAATCTTCAGAAGAAGCGCCGTTTGAAAACGGTTGAAGATATTGAAGAAGTCGTGAACAAAAGTTTGCGCCAGACGCTTACGCGGTCAGTCAGCACTGTTATTACAGTAGTATTTACTGTCGTAGCTTTGATGATTTTCGGCAGTGAAACGATTACAAACTTCTCGATTGCCTTGCTGGTTGGTCTGATTTCAGGTACTTACTCTTCTGTATTCATTGCTTCACAGCTATGGATTGTATTGAAGAAGAAGGAACTGAAGAAGAAGGGAACAATCATCACATTCAAAGAGAAGAAGAAATTTTCCGACGAACCACAGGTATAACCGGAATTTTGCAGAAGGACGGGTTTGCCGGCAGGAGTGCCGGCGGCTCGTCCTTTTATGTGTTTCAGGAGATAGATTGGAGGGGAATGGGTTACAATAAAGTGGAATAAGGGGGGACAGCAATGAGCACAGATGATCGTTTTAAGAAAGCTGAATTTGCAGCCATGGTAGGAGTTGTCGGAAACCTCCTGCTTGCAGGCATCAAGTGGTGGGCTGGCATAGCCGGCAATAGTAAGGCGCTTATTGCCGATGCTGTGCACTCTGCTTCTGATGTTGCAGGTTCTTTGGCTGTTTACATAGGATTGCGTGCGGCAAAGCAGCCGCCTGATGAAGATCACCCATATGGCCATGGAAAAGCAGAATCCATTGCGGCCATCATTGTGGCAGTTTTGTTATTTTTGGTGGGGATTGAAATCGGAAAATCTTCTATTGAATCATTTTTCCATCCCATCAGTCCTCCAACAGCCATTGCCATCTATGCAGTCATCTTTGGTATTGTCGTAAAAGAGGCAATGTTTCAGTATAAGTACAGATTGGGTAAAAAACTGAAAAGCGATGCCCTCATTGTAAATGCCTATGAACATCGATCCGACGTCTATTCTTCTATTGCCGCCCTGATTGGTATCGGGGCTGCCATGTTCGGGGGAATGTTAGGAATCGACTGGCTTGAGTATGGGGATCCGGTAGCTGGAGTATTTGTTTCTTTACTCGTCTTGCGGATGGCTTGGAAATTGGGAGCGGAATCGATCCATAATACCCTCGATCATGTCCTGCATGATGAGGATACACAGGAACTGAGAAATGCAGTGAGTGAGGTGGCAGGTGTCATTGCCATTAATGAACTGCATGCAAGGGAACATGGGCATTATCTTATTGTGGATTTGAAAATCAGTGTCGATCCCCATATCACTGTGGAAGAAGGCCATAAAGTAGGGAAAAATGTAAAGAAAAGGTTGCTGCAGAATCCGGATGTACAGGATGTTTTCATTCACATCAATCCTTATAATGCAGAAAATGATGGAGAGAGAGTGGACTTAACGTAAGGAGGGAAGGCAATGAAATTTCAGTGGAATCTGATTTTAGGACTTATTTTTGCTTTAGTTGTTGCAATCTTCGCTGTAATCAATGTTGATCCGGTAAGGGTGAATTATCTTTTTGGGGAAGCTGAATGGCCGCTGATCCTGGTCATCATCGGATCTGTACTGATGGGCGGCCTGATCGTTGGTTCTGTCGGCCTATTCCGGCTTTTCGTTATACAGAGGAAGGTTAAATCGCTGCAAAAAGAAAATGAGCAGCTGAAAAAAGAGGCAGGCGGCCATGAACCTGTAGCTGCAGACTCTGCCAAAGATGACTTGACGGCTGAAAACACTTCAAAAGAGGAAAGACAGCAGCCGGGTATCTGATGATGTGGCGCTCCAAAACAGGGGCGCCTTTTTGTTTGGTTTCGATCAGCAGCTGGCGAGGAGCCTTTCAGAGGTTTTTAAGCGGCTCTTTTCTTAAACTTTGTTGCTAATCAGTATAAACATAAATAAAATACTGGTAAATAGTCGTAAGAACCCCGGAGAGCAGGAAAGAAAAGAGCTTCTCCTCCTTTTTTCGGGAGTAAACCCTTTGATTACAAGTGGAAATCCGGCATCTGCGATTTTCCGAGAGCAACAAACTATGCGAAAACAGCCTAATAAAAGTGTGAGGGAATTAAATCGGGATGGAGCCCTTCCAAAGAATTTCATAGAAAAAACAGAGTCCTTTGAAAGTTCCATCCCACACTCAATCTTCACCAAATTCAACAGCATACCATCTTGGTTTCCATGTTTCTCTGATTGAAAGGCCGGACCCCATTTTGTATAATAGGAAAGGCTGAGGGGTGAACGTATGTTAAAATCAAAATCGCGCTGGGTAGTCAAAGACCACAGTGAAGCAAATAGCAGGAAATTACAAGAAGAGTTGAACCTGCCTCCAATAGTCAGCAAGCTTCTGGCTAACCGGGGGATACATGATATAGATGAAGCGAAGACCTTTTTATATGGTGAAGACCAGCCTTTCCATGATCCATATTTAATGATGGATATGGGGAAAGCGGTTGAACGGGTGAAAAAGGCAATTGAGTCTGGGGAAGCCATACTGATCTTTGGGGATTACGATGCGGATGGCGTCAGTTCAACTTCAACCATGATGCAGACCCTCCTGGACCTCGGGGCTGAAGCTCATTTTTATATACCAAACCGATTTACAGAAGGGTACGGACCGAATGAAAATGCTTTCCGCTGGGCTGCAGAGGAAGGCTTTTCACTGATCATTACAGTGGATACCGGAATAGCGGCACTGAAGGAAGCTCAGCTTGCTAAGGAATTGGGAGTCGACTTGATCATAACGGACCATCATGAACCAGGTCCTGAACTTCCTGAAGCCCTGGCGATCCTTCATCCGAAAAGGGAAGGCAGTACATACCCCTGCTCCGATCTGGCGGGTGTTGGAGTGGCATTCAAATTTGCTCATGCCTTGTACGGAACATTCCCGGAACACCTTCTTGACCTGGCTGCAATTGGAACGATTGCAGATCTCGTTCCTTTGAAAGGTGAAAACAGGGCGATTGCCAAGAAGGGGCTGGAGAAGATGCGGACAAGCCAGCGCCCTGGTTTAAAAGCCCTTTGCAAAGCGGCTAAAGCACAAATGAACGAAATCACCGAAGAGACGGTAGGGTTCGCCATAGCCCCGAGGATCAATGCGATCGGAAGGCTGGGAGATGCGGACCCGGCTGTTGATTTGATGTTATCGAATGACCTGGAAGAGTCTACAGCGATTGCCCAGGAAATCGATGGCATCAATAAAGAAAGACAAACCATTGTGAATGAGATGACACAGGAAGCGGTTGAGATGGTGAACACTGAATTTCCCCTTACCGAAAATTCTGTTCTAGTCATAGGCAAAGAAGGATGGAACTCAGGTGTTGTAGGAATTGTTGCTTCCAGGCTTGTTGAAAAGTTCTACAGGCCAGTGATTGTCCTGAGCTTTGATAGTGAAAAAGGAACAGCCAAAGGTTCTGCCCGCAGCATTTCCGGGTTTGATCTTTTCAAGAATCTATCTCAATGCCGGGAACTCCTGCCTCACTTTGGAGGACATCCAATGGCTGCCGGGATGACATTGAAATTGGAAGATGTCCCGGAATTGAGGAAGCGTTTGAATTCATATGCGGCAGAACAGTTGACTGAAGAAGATTTTATCCCGCTGACCGAATTGGATGCTTCGATTGATTTAGCGGATATCGACCTTGAGACAATTGAAGCGCTGGAAATGCTTGCTCCCTTCGGAATGGGGAATCCCAAACCGAAGCTGCTGATTGAAGGGGTTTCCATCTCCGGCATGAGGAAAATCGGTGGAAACCAGGATCATTTAAAGCTTTCCTTGAAGAAGGATGTCTATACATTGGACAGCGTCGGGTTTGGCATGGGAGAGTTCGCAGATGAGATTTCACCGCTTGCCGAGCTTTCCGTTATCGGTGAGCTTTCCATCAATGAATGGAATAATATCAGGAAGCCCCAGATGTTCCTCAAGGATCTTACAGTCGACCATTGGCAGCTGTTTGATATGAGGGGAATCAAACCTGTTAACAGGTGGTTCGATAAGGTGCCATCCGGCAACACGAAAATTGTCGCTTTCAATCAGACCACAATTGACCGGCTGCCGCTTGATGCACGCAAAGATGATATTTTGCTGATCTCTTCCACTGAAGAAGCAGGAAATCTGCCAGGGCCTGCAGCAAATGTTGTCTTCCTTGATCTGCCCCCACAAGCGGAATGGCTGGAGGCCGTCGTCAGAGTTACGGAACCAGAACGGATATATGCGCATTTTGACCATGAGGAGGATCACTTTTTCAGTACTGTCCCAAACCGTGATCATTTTAAATGGTACTATGGTTTCCTCTTAAAAAGGGAATCTTTCGACCTCAAGAAACATGGAGGCCAGCTTGCCCAGCATAAAGGCTGGTCGAAGGAAACAATTGAATTCATGTCAAAGGTGTTTTTTGAACTCGATTTTGTTACAATAAAAAATGGATTAATTTCCGTCAATCCTGTAAAGGTTAAGAGAGATTTGGAAGAATCGGTCACTTACCGCCAAAAACAGGAACAATATATTCTAGAGAATGAATTGTTGTATTCATCTTATCAGGAACTGAAGGATTGGTTTGATAAGAAGACTGGTATGGTCTGCAACATATGAGGAGGATTTTTAAGCATGGACTTAAAACAATACGTTACTATCGTCGAAAACTGGCCTAAAGAAGGAATCAGGTTCAAAGACATCACAACTTTGATGGATAACGGCGATGCGTATAGATATGCTACCGATCAAATTGTCGAATATGCAAAAGAAAAGCAAATTGATTTGGTAGTAGGACCAGAAGCTAGAGGTTTCATCATCGGCTGCCCTGTCGCTTATGCACTTGGAGTAGGTTTTGCGCCTGTCCGCAAGCCGGGCAAACTGCCTCGTGAAACGATCAGTGTAGATTACGGCCTTGAATACGGAAAGGATGCGCTGACAATCCATAAAGATGCCATCAGGCCTGGCCAGCGTGTGCTGATCACGGACGACTTGCTGGCAACAGGGGGCACAATCGAAGCAACAATCAAGCTTGTAGAAGAATTGGGCGGGATTGTTGCAGGTACGGCATTCCTTATTGAGTTGACTTACCTTGACGGCCGCGATAAACTTGACGGCTATGATATTATGACATTAATGCAATACTAATTACTTCGATCTGAATAGTATAAAAGACAGAGGACTGAGAAGGAAGATTTATATCCGATTGCTCAGTCCTTTCTTTTTTTTATTGGTGTAAACGTTTTTATTTCGAAATGGTAAATATTTTTCGACAAAAAGAGCCTTTTTTTATGTTGAAGGCTTTACATATCTTCTATTTTTTTTGATAATAGTATACAATACGCTTTTTTATTATGAACAAGGATTCATCATCCTGTTGAGAGATTTGTATTACTTGGTTTCAATATGGATCGGATGAATTTAATATATTGTAAAGGTGATTTTGCTGATGGCAAAAGATCAGGTATTGACCCCCGAAGAGGTCGTAAAAAAGACAAGTGAATATTTACCCGAGCAGGATGTCTCCCTGGTGCAAAAGGCATATGAATTTGCCAAGGAAGCACACAAAGAACAATTCCGGAAGTCAGGTGAACCGTATATCATCCACCCTATTCAGGTAGCCGGCATCCTTGCCGATCTGGAAATGGATCCCTCTACAATTGCCGGGGGCTTCCTGCATGATGTCGTGGAGGATACAGACATCACCCTGGAAGAAATAGAAGACAAATTCGGGAAAGAAGTCGCTATGCTGGTGGATGGCGTCACCAAGCTGGGGAAAATCAAGTATAAATCCCAGGAAGAACAGCAGGCTGAAAATCACAGGAAAATGTTTGTCGCAATGGCGCAGGATATCCGTGTGATACTGATCAAACTTGCGGACCGCCTTCATAACATGAGGACCCTAAAGCATCTCCCAAGTGAGAAACAGCGGAGGATTTCCAATGAAACCCTGGAAATCTTTGCACCTTTGGCCCACCGTCTGGGTATTTCCAAAATCAAGTGGGAATTGGAAGATACGGCTCTCCGTTATTTGAACCCTCAACAATACTATAGGATCGTTAACTTGATGAAAAAGAAAAGAGCGGAGCGGGAGCAATACCTTGATGAGGTAATAGATGAAGTGAAGTCAAGCCTCGGCGAAGTGAAGATTGAAGCGGATATCTCCGGACGGCCGAAGCATATCTATAGCATCTACCGGAAAATGGCACTTCAGAACAAGCAGTTCAACGAGATTTATGATTTGCTTGCTGTACGGATCGTAGTGGAAAGCATTAAGGATTGTTATGCAGTTTTGGGGATCATCCATACGTGCTGGAAACCGATGCCAGGCCGTTTCAAGGATTATATCGCCATGCCGAAGCCGAATATGTATCAATCCCTCCATACAACGGTTATCGGTCCAAAAGGGGACCCCCTTGAAGTGCAGATCAGGACAACCGAGATGCATCAGATAGCCGAATACGGGGTTGCGGCTCACTGGGCATACAAAGAAGGTCAGAACGTTGATGAGAAATCTACGTTTGAAAAGAAACTTACCTGGTTCAGGGAAATCCTTGAATTCCAAAATGAATCAGCAAACGCAGAAGAATTCATGGAATCATTGAAGATTGACTTGTTCTCGGATATGGTATTCATCTTCACTCCAAAAGGAGATGTCATTGAACTGCCTGCGGGGTCTGTCCCGATTGATTTTGCCTACCGAATCCACTCCGAAATCGGAAACAAGACTATCGGTGCCAAAGTGAACGGGAAGATGGTCACCCTGGATTATAAGCTTCATACCGGTGATATCATAGAGATCCTTACATCCAAACACTCCTATGGTCCAAGCAAGGACTGGCTGAAATTAGCTCAGACGTCCCAGGCTAAAAACAAAATCAAAACGTTCTTCAAAAAGCAGCAGCGTGAAGAAAATATTGAAAAGGGCCGGGAACTTGTTGAAAAAGAGATCAAAAATCTGGAATTTGAGCTTAAAGAAGTTTTAACGCCTGAGAATGTTTCGCGTGTAGCTGAAAAGTTCAATTTCATGAATGAAGAAGATATGTATGCAGCAGTCGGGTACAGCGGTATTACGGCAGCACAGCTCGCCAACAGGCTGACAGAAAAGCTTAGGAAGAAACGTGATCAGGAAGAATCCCTTCAGGAAACGATCACTGAGCTGAAAGCAAACCAGCCTGTGAAAAGGAAAAGGGACGCAGGGGTTCAGGTGAAGGGGATCGATAACCTGCTTATCAGGCTTTCAAGGTGCTGCAACCCGGTACCTGGTGATGAAATCATCGGGTTTATTACAAAAGGGCGCGGAGTATCCGTCCACCGCTCCGACTGTACAAATGTTTCTGCGGAGAATGCGGAACAAAGGCTGATTCCCGTTGAATGGGAAAGTGATTTCCCTAACCGCAAAGAATACAATGTGGACATCGAAATTTCAGGATTTGACCGAAGGGGCCTCCTCAATGAAGTCCTTCAGGCAGTCAATGAAACCAAAACAAATATTTCGGCTGTAAGCGGCAAGTCCGATCGTAATAAGATGGCCACCATCAATATGTCGATTTCAATTCAGAATATCTCCCATCTGCACAGGGTAGTGGAACGGATCAAGCAGATCTCGGATATTTATGCTGTCAGAAGAATCATGAATTAAGGAGTTAATAACAAGATGAAAGTAGTGTTGCAGCGTACCCGTAATGCATCTGTGACAGCAGACGGCAGACTCAGCGGCCAAATAGAATCAGGATTCGTACTCCTGGTCGGAATCACGCATGAGGACATAGAGAAAGATGCTGACTGGCTCGCAGACAAAATTGTCAATCTTCGTGTTTTCGAGGATGAGGAAGGGAAAATGAACCGTTCTCTGCTTGATGAAGGCAAGGAAATCCTTTCGGTATCACAATTCACCTTATACGGGGACTGCCGTAAAGGAAGGCGGCCCAATTTCATGGAGGCAGCTAAACCTTCGCAGGCAGAAAAGCTATATGATTATTTCAATGATGAGCTCCGGAGAAAAGGAGTACATGTGGAAACAGGTGTTTTCGGCAGCATGATGGACGTCCAGCTGGTCAATGACGGCCCTGTTACCCTCATTATTGAAAGCAAGTAACCAAAAAGGATGAAGATTTTATAAAATCTTCATCCCTTTTGTAGTTTTAGTCTGCAAAATAATCTGTAAGCCCGTTATAGATACTTCTGGCAGCCATATCCTGAAAGCTGTGGGTAGTGACTGACGCTTCCTCTGAAGGGTTGCTCAAATAGCCAAGTTCAAGGAGGACAGCCGGCTGCTTGTTTTCACGGATGACATAGTAGTCGCCTTTCTTGACTCCCCTATTTTTTGAAGACAACTGTTCCGACAGGCTATCGAGGATAGTCTGTGATAATTCCTTCTGGTATTGATGATAATAATAGGAGGTATAGCCCTTGATGGATGAATCATTGATGCTGTCATAATGAATACTGATAAAGGCATCACTGTCATGGTAATGGGCAAGTGCAACCCTTGTATTCAGTGAGTAATACGTATCATCACTTCGGGTCAATTTGACATCGGCGCCAGCGTTTCTCAATAGATCGAATAACAATTGAGAAGTCGACAGGGTCAACTCCTTTTCAAGAGTGCCTCTGTAGCCGATCGTTCCGCTGTCATGTCCACCGTGTCCCGGGTCAATCACTATGGTCTTTCCTTTGAGTCCGCCGGTTTTCGGCTTGTTGACAGGTTCAGGGTTGCCGCTGGTATCAGATACAGAGACAATCCATCCGGCTAAATAAGCCGACTGTCCGTCATTCATCGCAACCTTGTACCAGTCCCCTTGTTTCTCCTGGATGGCGAATGATTCCCCGGAAGAAGCACGTGCAACAACCGGTGCACCTGTAGAGGCTTCACTCCTGAGGTTTGTACCGTTGTAAAGGATTTGAACTTGTCCAGATGTGTCATTGCCTGCCTTTTTCTCCGCCTGTTGGCCAGCTGTCTTCTCGATGTACCAGCCTGCAGCCCAGCCGGTTTTGCCGCCTTTTAAAGAGAGCTTGTACCAATTGTTCTTCTCCTCCAGTATTTCATAGGATTCCCCTTGCTCTACTGAACCGACAACTTTGCCGTCAAGGCTTGCTTTGTCCCGGACATTCAAGGAATAGATGGATACTTTTCCATAACCGGGGTGGCTGCTGTTTTCTGAAGAAGCAGGAGCAGGCATGGATTTCTCGATATACTGGCTGCTTACCCAGCCCTCGCTGCCTTGGTATTGAATTCGATACCATCCGGACATACTTCCGGTGACCGAAACGGTGCTTCCTTTGCTTAATTTACCAAGAATGCTTGTATTCAGGCCGGCTGAACTGCGGATGTTCAATGAATCAACAGTCGAAACCCCGGTCCATTCTTCTGTACTGACTTGATCCGGTTCTGAATCAGTACCTGTACTACTTCCTGATGCAATATAGTCCCTATGTACCCATCCGGATTGGCCTCCGGCTGAAATCTTATACCAGCTGCCGCTGGTCTCGACTATTTCCACTTCCTGCCCCTTGGATAGAGTATCAATCACCGGATAATCGGTTCCGGCCCCGTCCCTTACCCTGAGACCGTTCTCCGTGACACTTCCGCTCAAGGCAGTTTGTCCAGCTTTAGACTTCACAAGCCATTCAGCAACCCATCCGGTTTTGGAAGGACTTAACTGGACTTCATACCATTCATTTTCCTGGGAAACAATCTTAAACTCATCGCCTTTATGTACCTGCTTGGATACAGGAAAGCTCAGTCCGGGTCCATTCCTGACATTTACTGTATCTGTCCCGATTGTAACAGTCGATCCTTCAGCAGCTGCTTTATCAGGCCACCATATTGGAGATGAACCTAATAATAGGAGCAGGCAGATGATAGAATAAAAAGCCTTTTTGATCATGCGCACCACCTTTTCTGCAAGAATATTTATCCAGTATAGTCTATTCAACTATTCTCCGTAAACAAGAAAAATCCCTTTTAGATGAAAGAATTTTCTCCAGAATGGAAATGATAAATAACAACTGGAAAAAGAAAGGGTGGGTACAATGAGAGAGAGTGAAAAAGGCAGGATGAGTTCAAATGGGGAAAACCAGCTTTTTGGCGTCAACTTCCATAACTTTTTGGAGAGGGAGAAGAACACAGACACCTTTGAACTGGCGTCGGAGTTCGGTTTGACCTTGGCCGGAGTCCGTAAACTAAAAAAGAAGATGGAACGATCATAAATTTTCCTTGAGGCTCTTGACAACTCAGGTAGCCATCCGTATTATTAGAGAAATAAAATAACTATTAACTATTACCTTAGATGGAGCATAGTAGCTGAAATAACAGGTGTAAAGAGAGGGAATGCCGCGGCTGTAAGCATTTCTACATACTGGTTCGGTGAATGAACACTCCGGAGGTTTCCTGCTGAACGAAGGTTTTCCAAGGCGGGAACGTACCAGGCGTTAACTGGCTAAGTGGAAGCAGATCATGCTTCAATTAGGGTGGCACCACGGGAATCCAAAGCTCTCGTCCCTTGTTTCAATACAAGGGATGAAGAGCTTTTTTTGTTGTATTTTTGATTTTATTGATTATCAGGGAAGGGGATCATTATGTCTATTAAAATTCCTCGAGGTACGAAGGATATACTGCCGGAGGATTCAGCCAAATGGCAGTACATTGAAAAAACAGCGGCGGATATCTGCAGGAACTATCAATATGAAGAAATCCGGACACCGATTTTTGAATCAAGTGAATTATTTTTGCGAGGTGTAGGAGATACCACGGATATCGTTCAGAAAGAAATGTATGTCTTTGAAGATCAAGGCGGAAGGAGCCTGGCATTGAGGCCTGAAGGAACTGCTTCGGTGGTCCGCTCTTTTGTTGAAAACAAAATGTTCGGTGCTGCCAATCAGCCGGTCAAGCTTTACTACACCGGGCCGATGTTCCGTTACGAAAGACCGCAGGCAGGGCGTTACCGCCAATTTGTGCAGTTCGGCATTGAAGCGCTCGGAAGTGAAGATCCTGCAATCGACGCTGAAGTCATTTCCATCGCAATGGAAATTTATCGCCAGCTCGGTTTAAAGGAGTTAAAGCTCGTCATCAACACTCTGGGTGACAATGAGAGCCGCAAAGCTCACCGTGAAGCTTTAATTGCTCACTTCGAGCCGAGGATCGGAGAGTTTTGCAGCGACTGTCAAAACCGCCTGGAGAAAAACCCGTTAAGAATTCTTGATTGTAAGAAAGACAGAGATCATGAATTGATGAAAACAGCTCCTTCGATTCTGGATTTCCTTAATGAAGAATCCAAGAATTATTTTGATAAGGTTCAAAAGTATTTAGGGGAAATGGAGATTTCATTTGAAGTGGATCCGACTTTGGTGAGAGGGCTGGATTATTACAACCACACCGCCTTCGAAATCATGAGCAGCGCCGAAGGATTCGGTGCCATTACCACTTTATGCGGCGGAGGCCGATACAATGGCCTGGTAGAGATGATCGGCGGGCCGGCAACACCCGGTATCGGATTTGCGTTCAGTATCGAGCGCCTTCTGGCCGCTCTTGAAGCGGAAGCTGTGGAGTTACCTGTACAGACTGAATTGGATTGCTATATTGTCACAATGGGCGAAGAAGCGAAGGATCATTCAGTCAAACTTCTGCATAAGCTCCGCCAGGCAGGATTGTCGGCAGAAAGGGATTATCTTGACCGCAAGATCAAAACTCAATTCAAGTCTGCGGATAGAATGAATGCGAAGCTTGTGGCTGTATTGGGTGAGGATGAGTTGAAAGAAAACAAAATCAACTTGAAAGATATGAGTACAGGCGAACAGCAGCAAGTGGATCTTGACGTATTTGTAGAAGAAGTTAAAAAGTATCGCGCCTAAGGAGGAGTTACGTATGAAAAGGACTGTATATTGTGGAGAAGTCACCGAGAAGTTCATCGGTGAGAAAGTGACACTAAAAGGATGGGTGCAAAAACGAAGGGACCTTGGCGGGCTGATATTCATCGACCTGCGGGACAGAAAGGGAATTGTACAGATCGTCTTTAATCCTGAAACATCTTCTGAAGCCCTCGCAATTGCAGAGAAAATCAGAAATGAGTTTGTCCTGTCTGTAACTGGAGTGGTTTCTGCAAGGCAGGAAGGTACTGTGAACGAAAACTTGAAAACAGGCAAAATCGAGATCCATGCAGAAGAGGTTGAGATCATTAATGAAGCCAAGACTCCTCCATTTGTCATCGGGGAAGGGAAAGAAGTTTCTGAAGAGCTGCGCTTGAAGTATCGATATCTGGACTTGCGCAGAAAAGTGATGCTTGACACCTTCAAGTTAAGAAGTGATGTCACAAAGTCTTTCCGTGACTTCTTGACAGAACATGAATTCCTGGATGTTGAAACACCGATTCTGACGAAAAGCACCCCTGAAGGTGCCCGTGATTATTTAGTGCCAAGCAGGGTACACCCTGGTGAGTTCTATGCGCTACCTCAATCACCACAGCTATTCAAACAGATGCTGATGGTATCCGGTTTCGACCGCTATTACCAAATTGCCCGCTGTTTCCGCGATGAAGACCTGCGAGCCGACCGTCAGCCTGAATTCACCCAGGTCGATATTGAAATGAGCTTCATGGATCAGGAAGAAATCATTGAACTTGTGGAAAAAATGATGCAGAAGCTAATGAAGGATGTAAAAGATCTTGAAATCAATGAGGCTTTTCCCCGCATGACTTATCAGGAAGCGATGGGCAGGTATGGCTCTGATAAGCCTGATACACGTTTTGAGATGGAGCTGACCGATGTTTCTGAAGCTGTTAAAGATTCAGGCTTCAAAGTATTCGCAAGCACCGTTGCAAACGGAGGAGAAGTAAAGCTGATCAATGTAAAAGGCGGCGCGGAGAAATACTCTCGCAAGGACATTGATGGATTGACTGAGTTCACAAGCGTTTATGGTGCGAAAGGCCTGGCGTGGATGAAAGTGGAAGACGCTGGATTGAAAGGGCCGATTTCAAAATTCTTCTCTGAAGAGGAGCAATCTGTATTGAAAGAATACGCTTCGGCTGAGACAGGGGACCTTCTGTTATTTGTAGCAGACAAGAAATCAGTGGTAGCCGACGCCCTGGGAGCTTTGAGGCTGAAGCTCGGAAAAGAACTCGGCTTGATTGACGAAAGCAAATTCAACTTTCTGTGGGTGACAGACTGGCCGCTGTTTGAATATGACGAGGAAGAAGGCCGCTACTATGCAGCCCACCACCCATTCACGATGCCTGTAAGAAGCGAAGTGGAAATGCTCGAAACAGAACCTGAAAAGGTACGGGCGCAGGCCTATGACCTTGTCTTGAATGGTTATGAACTCGGCGGTGGATCCCTCCGTATATATGAGCGTGATGTACAGGAAAAAATGTTCCAAGTGCTTGGTTTCTCTAAAGAAGAAGCACAGGAGCAATTCGGTTTTCTCCTGGAGGCGTTTGAATACGGCACACCTCCGCATGGCGGGATCGCCCTTGGACTGGACCGCCTGGTGATGCTGCTGGCTGGCCGCACTAATCTAAGGGACACCATTGCCTTCCCTAAAACAGCTAGTGCAAGCGACCTGTTGACTGAGGCGCCTAGTGAGGTAGCTGGCGCTCAATTGGATGAATTGAGCCTGCGCCTGAAAACTGGTGAATAATACCTAGTGGGTTTGAATTGATATTGACTGATTATTGTGATATTATCTTAACAACACTTAAAACAAAGTCCTGATGTGTTCGTTGTTTTACCTATTAGTTTTGACCGAACATTTCTATCTCGGGAGTCTGGCGTTTTCGAGCAGCGTTAATGCCTCTGGCTAAGAGGACTAATTAAACTCGAAACAAGACACCCACCTGCTTAGTGCGGGTTCAAAACGATGGAATCTCAGCAACGGCACGATCGGGACTTTGTTTAAACAACTATATTGAATTATCCCCCTCGCTTCGGCAGGGGTTTTTTTATGTATCAGCAGGGTAAAATGTACATAGAAAAGGGTCAATGTTAACAATACTAAGCATTGAAACCCTTGCGATAAGACGACACCGGGCTACGCTTGCCGTGTTTCCTGTATCTCTTGCAGAAGCCATCCAATCCGTACGTTGCTGAACGCCCACTTAAGCTTTTTTTTAGGTGTGGCCCTTCAGGTGCGGCCGTGCATTATGGAGCGGATATCAAGAAGCAAAGATGTTATAAAGCATTATTCCTATTGGAAAGGTTGCGTTAAAGCAGACCATCGTTTATTCTTAATCAGTACTCATAACACTTGAAACTCGATATAACGGAGATGATTTAATTGTTACACCAGTTTTCGCGTAATGAATTGGCAATTGGAAAAGAAGGTCTCGATATATTGAAGAACAGCACAGTCGCAGTTCTTGGTGTGGGCGGAGTCGGCTCTTTTGCTGCTGAAGCTCTGGCTCGATCCGGTGTCGGAAGGCTGGTGCTTGTCGACAAGGATGATGTCGATATCACGAATATCAACCGCCAGCTTCATGCATTGCTGTCGACAGTGGGGCAGCCTAAAGCCGATCTTATGAAAGAAAGAATCAAGGATATCAATCCTGACTGCGAAGTTATAGCACTCAAGATGTTTTATACAGAAGAAACTTATGAAGAATTCTTCAGTTACGGTTTGGATTTCATTGTGGATGCTTCCGATACGATCTCTTACAAAATCCATTTAATGAAAGAATGCCTGCAAAGGGACATCCCGCTGATTTCTTCAATGGGTGCTGCTAATAAGACCGATCCGACCAGATTTATGATCGAGGATATTTCCAAAACCCATACTGATCCAATTGCAAAAGTGATTCGTACTCGTTTGAGAAAAGAAGGAATCCGCAAAGGCATCAAGGTGATTTTTTCTGATGAAAGTCCGATTGTCATCAGGGAAGAAGTGAGGCAGGAGGTCGGAAAAGACGATGCCAAAATCAGAAAGGCCAAGATTCCGCCTTCCTCAAATGCATTCGTTCCTTCGGTAGCTGGATTGATTGCCGCAAGTTATGTAATCAATGAGCTTCTTTCATCAATCGAAATCAAAAGAGTCAAAGACTGAAAAAAGCTGCCGTTTGGCAGCTTTTTTTGTATGCCAGACCGAATTTGGTTTCAAATCCCCGGCATGAGCAGATTTTTGTAATACTCTCTAAGGTCCTGATAATTTCGTTCTGCAGCGTGTAACGCCTTAATCAGTTCCTCTTGTTCTTTCTTCAATTGTTCGTTTTCAGAGACAGGATTTTCAGGACATAATGATTGTAAAAATGAGATGCAATCTTCCAAGGTTTGAGATGGGATCCAATTGATGTCTCCGTCTGTTTTCAGTTTCTTCATTTTCTTGTTCC
Source organism: Bacillus salacetis (assembly GCF_003581585.1). Lineage (GTDB taxonomy): Bacteria > Bacillota > Bacilli > Bacillales > Bacillaceae_B > Rossellomorea > Rossellomorea salacetis. The sequence goes on along the minus strand of NZ_QXIR01000003.1, from coordinate 86,502 downwards.
ATCTGAATCTGCACGCACCGGTTGTTCGTCCAATAGAATATGCTGCTTCTTCGAAAGCTTCTTTAAGAGTCTTTCCTTCTTGTATATAGGTGATGACAATCTCAGACAATAATTTTTCTTCATATTCTGTCCATTTCATCCTTTCTCACACCTCCAGCTGCGAGAGTTGTCTATGTAGTATATGAAGAATGAATGCAGGTATCCATATAATGCTGTTCACGTAAATAATTGAAACTATTTGCCAATTTATCCGTAACCTTAATGAACGAAGAAATAGGTGTTTGATTGAGAAATCCATCTTGACTTCTTATGGTGTACCGGTGTACTATCTAACTAGAACACTATTACAGGAGGTCAATATGAAAGCATTTAAAGGGTTGCTTTGGAAGGATTATTCGATATCAAAGCTTTGGTTCCTGGGCTGGCTGGCGCTGCTTTTGTTTTTTTACGCAGTCGGTATCAGCCTGTCCACCTATTTTGGGTTCCCGGAACTTTCAGTGGTTGTGGTTTTCATGGAAGGCATGATTCACATCATCTTCATGCCGCTCATCCTGTTGAACATGCTCATGATTGAAGGGAAGACGCAATTGTGGCTTCATACCCCTCAATCCGGAAGGAAATTACTGTTGTCCAAATTTATCGTGGCTTTCAGTTATTCACTCATTTCCCTTTTGATGGTCGATCTTTTGGGTGTTCTCAGCTTATCCTGGCAGGAGGGGGATATCTTATTTTTACCTTGGAAAGAAAGCATATTCTTCAACGTTGCCGTAACATCAAGTGCCGTGTATTTCTCATGCTGGGTGTTCCTGTACTGGACCATCTATTACGGCTTGTCTAAATCCCCTGTCCTGAAGAAGTTCCGCTGGCTCATCCTTTTCTTGGTCTTTGTCCTATATCAAGTCGCTGCATCACTCTTCGTGGCAATGGATTGGTTCCAGGAATTTATAAACTTGTGGACCATAAAAGTCAGGGGCCACTTCTTCATTGAAATGGGTCCGGACAACTTTGAGGCAGGAAGTAAGTTCATTCATCTTCCTCTTATACCGTTCCTTCTCTATGCCATATTGGCGTTTGTGATTTTTATGACAGCCAGCTGGATTCTGGAACGAAAGGTAGAGGTTTAGATATGACGGAGGAATATAAAGCGGCAAAACCGATTTATGTACAAATCGCCGACAAGATCATTCACAGCATTGTCAGGAAAGAGCTTTCGCCTGGTGAGAAGCTTCCTTCAGTGAGGGAAATGGCCGTCAAATCGGGAGTGAACCCAAATACAATTCAAAGAACCTACAGTGAATTGGAGAGGATGGAAGTGGTGGAAACCAAACGGGGACAGGGGACTTTTGTGACAGAAAAAGAAGAGCTGGTCGAGGAAATGAAGGACAAGGTGCAGCAGGAACTTATGGGAAGCTTCATTGGGAGTATGCAGGAACTGGGGATTTCCCGGAAAAAGATACTCGATGATCTAGCCTTGTACCTGAAAGTGGAAGGGGGTAAGGAATCATGAGTGCCAGTCTCGATACTGTGAGCAAAAAGTATGGAAATATCCATGCTTTAACAGATGTAAGCATGTCGTTTGAAAAAGGCAAAATCTACGGACTCCTGGGCCCGAACGGAAGCGGGAAGTCCACGACGCTTAAGCTCATTGCCGGCCTTGTTCACCCCACCTCGGGCGAAGTAAGGATAAGCGGGGAGAAAGTGACGAGGCAGGCAGCCGGGAAAGCAGGATATCTGACTGAGCTGGATATGTTTTACGACAGCTTTACGGTAATGAACATGATTGATTTCTATGAATCCCAATTTTCCGATTTTCAAAGAGAAAAGGCTTTGGAACTGCTGAACTATATGGAACTGAAACCAACGATGAAAATCAAACAGCTTTCGAAAGGGAAACGCGGGAGATTGAAACTCGTCCTGGTCCTCTCTAGAAAGACAGAGCTGCTCCTATTGGATGAACCGTTTTCTGGACTTGATCCGATGGTCAGGGACACCATTGTCAAGAGTCTGCTGTCATTCATAGATTTTGAATCACAGACTGTCATAATAGCGACACATGAAATCAGTGAGATCGAGGCTCTGCTGGATGAAGCCTATATCCTGCAGGATGGGGTATTGAAGGACCACTGCATCGTCGAGGAATTAAGGGAAGAAAGCGGCATGTCACTGATGGATTGGCTGAAAGCAAGAACACAAAACAAAGACAAGGGGGAAGAGATTTGAAAACAGTATTGGAACTCAAGAACGTTTCAAAAGTAATCAAAGGCAAGAAAATCATCGATTCACTTTCTTTCGGGGTGCATGAGGGAGAAGTCTTCGGATTCCTGGGACCGAATGGAGCGGGGAAAACGACGACGATAAGAATGATCGTCGGTCTCATGGGAATTACAGAAGGCGATATCGTTGTCAATGGAAACAGTGTAAAGAGCAACTTTGAGGGAGCCATTAGAGAGATAGGTGCAATCGTCGAAAACCCGGAGCTATATAAATTCCTGTCAGGATATAAAAATCTTCAGCATTTTGCGAGGATGCACAAAGGAGTAACAGAGGAAAGAATCAAGGAAGTCGTGGAATTGGTAGGGTTGACCGACCGGATCAATGATAAGGTCAAAACTTATTCCCTTGGTATGAGGCAAAGGCTCGGCATCGCACAGTGCCTGCTGCACAATCCAAAAGTATTGATCTTGGATGAACCGACAAATGGCCTTGACCCGGCAGGAATCCGGGAAATCAGGGATTATATCCGCAGATTGGCTGCAGAGAGCGGCATGGCGGTAATAGTATCCTCCCATCTTCTTTCCGAAATGGAAATGATGTGTGACCGTATCGGAATCATACAAAAAGGGAAACTGGTCGATGTCCAGCAGGTACAGGAGTTTGTTCAAGGCAATGAGCAGGTCTATCAGCTTGAAACAGGAGAGGCAGAAAAAGCTTCTAAAGTGGTTTCAGAGATATATCCTGATCTTCCTCATCAGGTCAATGCCGGTAAAATGCAAATAGCTTTAACGAAGGAACAGGTCCCGCAGCTTATCAGCACGCTGGTACAGCATAATATCGATATCTATTCCGTGATCCCGGTTGCCAAAACACTTGAGGACCGCTTCCTGGAAATCACGAATGAAAAGGGGGAAGCGATAAATGTTTAATTTGATCAAAAATGAATGGATTAAAATATTCAGCAGGCCAGGGACTTATGTGATGATCGGGCTGTTGGTCCTGTTGGTTGTCGGTGCCGGATCAGTCATGAAATTTATGGGCCCTCCGGATACGGCTGAAGGAGATTGGAAGCAGCAGACTCAGATGCAGGTTGAATCGGATAAGCAGTATCTAAAAGAAAATGAAGGAATGCAAAGCTTCCAAAAGCAATCCATTGAGGAGCAGATTGCAATCAATGAATACAGGCTGGACAACGACATTGAGCCTGCCAGCGGTGAAAATATGTGGTCATTTGTGAACTTCAATGCCAACTTCATTGATATCATCGGACTATTCGCCATTATTATTGCTGCGGGTATCGTTGCCGGTGAGTTCACATGGGGAACCATTAAACTTTTACTGATCAGGCCGATTTCCAGGACAAAGATCCTTCTATCCAAATATATTACTGTCCTGCTGTTTGGAGTTACATTACTGCTGACTTTGTTTGTACTATCAACCATCCTGGGTGCAATATTCTTTGGCGGGGGAGACAGTCAGCCGCATCTTGTTTACATTGATGGATCAGTGGAAGAACAAAGTATGCTGCTGTACTCAATCAAAAACTATCTGTTAAGTACCATCAGTATTACGATGATGGCGACAATGGCCTTCATGATTTCAGCTGTATTCAGAAACAGTTCGCTTGCCATCGGTATCTCATTGTTCCTTCTGTTCATGGGAAGCACTGCGACAGGCTTCATCGCCTTAAAATACGACTGGGCAAAATACAGTCTGTTTGCGAATACCGATTTGAGAATGTATACAGGGGCCATGCCGAAACTGGTGGAAGATATGACGCTCGGATTTTCGATTACAGTTCTCATCGTCTACTTCTTGATCTTCCATCTCCTTGCATTTTTCGTTTTCAATAAGAGGGATGTTGCAGCATAAAAAAATAGGATATACACAACCGCCGCGGGACTTGGTTCCGCGGCGGTTTTTTACGCTCTCTTCGCAAAGATTATGGCTGTTTAGATTAATGGATTTCCGCTTCAGCCGCACGACTCCGCGGGGCGGGCGTTGAGCCTCCCCGGCTTTGCCTGCGGGTTTACGTTCCAGTGGGTACGTAACCTTGGTCTCATCTATCAAAAGCGGAAGGGGCCGTTCAGCGTACGAATTGGATGGCTTCTGTATGAGATAAGGGAATCACAACGAACAGCGTGAGTTGATGATGACTTATTAATAAAAGGCGTAAAGGCCCGATCAGATGCGTACGGACTGGACTGAATCCATATGAGATAAAGGAAACACGGCAAGCGAAGCGGCCGATGTTGACTTATCGCAAGGAGGAATCGGGAAGTACGCTAGCAGCTGGGCCTTGAAGCTGGATTCGCAAGGAAGGAGCCTGAAATCCGCTAGTCGCTAAGTCCGTTCCGGTGGGTATGGACCTTCGGCCACTGAGCTGGACGAGTCCCGCTAGTCCGCAGGAGGTCGTACCCCATCCGATACAATCCTATTAGGATAAAGGAAGGAGAATATAAAGCGGGGTGGCAAGAGTTCCGAGAATTCCGAGAAGAGTTCCTAAATAGACTAAGGTGTAACATGAAGGCTTCATAAAACCAGAATAGGGTATCTCATTAACGCTTCATAAGACAAGTTGTGCATTCATAACTAAGGTTAGGGTGCCCCATGAGGACTTCATGAGACCAGAAGTGAACTCCAAATAAGTTAAGAGTGTTACATGAGAGCTTCATGAAGCCATAAACAAACCCCAAACTAAGATTAGGTGACCCATGAAGGCTCCATGAGACCAAAAACGAACTCCAAATAAGAGTAGGGTATTTCATAAAACCCTCATAAACCCAAAAACAAACTGTAAATTCAATTAGCTTGTTTCATGACAGCCGCTGAGATACTCCATAATAAAAAGAGGCGCCATAAAGCACCTCCGAATGTTATTTCTGTCCCATAATTTTTTTATAAACCTGGGAGATCGCCGTCTCGAATTTACCAGTCTCCTTCGGTTCATAATAGCGGGCATTTTTGAGAGTATCCGGCAGATATTGCTGTTTGACCCATCCAGATGGATAGTCGTGGGGATACTTGTACTCGATCCCCCTTCCCAATTCCTTGGCTCCAGCGTAATGGGCATCCTTCAGGTGTGCAGGCACTTCCCCGTTCCTTCCGCTCCTGATATCCTTTAACGCGGCATCGATTGCACTGATTGCCGTGTTGGATTTTGGAGAAAGGCACAGCTCGATGACAGCATTAGCGAGAGGGATTCTTGCTTCAGGAAAACCGATTTTTTCAGCTGTTTCCACCGCCGCCAGGGTTCTTTGTCCGGCTTGCGGGCTGGCTAATCCAATATCTTCATAGGCGATCACCAGAAGTCTTCTGGTGATGCTTGGCATATCCCCCGCTTCCAAGAGCCTTCCCAGGTAATGGAGGGCCGCATTCACATCGCTTCCCCTGATGGATTTTTGAAAACCGCTGAGAACATCATAATGTGCATCTCCGTCTTTATCATGGGAAAAGCTTTTTTTCTGAAGGCATTCTTCAGCGGTCTCCACATTAATTTCAACAATCCCTTCTTCCGTGGGCTTTGTTGAAAGGGCGGCGAGCTCAAGGGCGTTCAAGGAGCTTCTCACATCCCCGCTGCTGGCTCGTGCAAAGTGAAGGAGCGCCTCCTCGGTGACTGAAATGTTTTGCTTTCCAAGCCCCCGCTCTTCATCCTTAATCGCATTTTCCAGAGCAAGTTTCATATCCTCGGCAGACAAAGGCTTCAATTCAAATATCTGGCATCGTGATCGGATGGCCGGATTGATTGCATGGTAAGGGTTGCTGGTTGTAGCTCCAATCAATGTGATCATGCCGTTTTCAAGGTATGGAAGCAGAAAATCCTGCTTGGCTTTATCCAGGCGGTGGACCTCATCCAGAAGCAGAATGACTTTTCCGGACATCTTGGCTTCCTCTGCAATCACCGCCATATCCTTTTTATTATTCGTAACCGCGTTGAGGGTCCTGAATGCGTAATTGGTGCTGCCGGCAATCGCGCTCGCAATCGATGTTTTTCCGATGCCGGGCGGACCGTACAAAATCATGGAAGAAAGCTGCTTGGCTTTGACCATTCTATCTATGATTTTTCCTTCACCCACAAGGTGCTGCTGGCCGATGACTTCATTTATGGTTCGCGGCCTCATGCGATAGGCCAATGGTTTGATGCTCATATTTATCTCTCCAAACTGGCGTTCTCATTATTTTATTAATTTATCACATTCTGCCCAACATTGAAACGATGGCATCCGCAGGACGGCTCTTTTCGTAAACTTTGTTGCTATTAAATATAAATTTCATATAATATCCTTGTAAATTGTCGTGAAAACCCCTGTGAGCAGGAAAGAAAAGAGCTGCTCGTGCTTTTTCGAAAGTAAAACCTTTGTATTACAGGGGGGAAATCCGTCACCTGGGATTTTTCCGAAAGCAGCAATATTTGCGAAAACAGCCTTTTTTAACAGAGCCTTTCGATTGTGCTATAATGACAAAAGTTACTATAGGAAATCATAGTTGATATAGACCGTTATATCATAGGAAAGATAGATGAAAAACAACTACCAATACGATCTTATGAAAGATAGATTGAGGGGCGAGAGTTATGAAGATTTCTACTAAAGGACGCTATGGATTGACCATTATGATTGAGCTCGCAAAGAGGCATGGGGAAGGCCCGACTTCCTTGAAGGCGATTGCCAAAGCGCAGAATTTATCAGAACATTACCTTGAACAACTTGTGGCTCCATTGAGGAACGCAGGGCTTGTTAAAAGCATCAGGGGTGCATACGGAGGTTATATCCTGGGGAATGAACCTGCACAAATAACGGCAGGAGATATAATCCGGATCCTTGAGGGACCGATTTCCCCGGTCGAGGGCATTGAAGATGAAGAGCCTGCAAAACGTGAACTCTGGATGAGAATCAGGGACGCAGTTAAAGAAGTGTTGGATAATACCACGATAGAAGACCTTGCAAGCTATACTGACGAAGGCGAGTCAGATGCCTATATGTTTTATATTTAATTTGGAGGAATGACTATGAACACGATTTATCTCGATAATGCGGCGACCGCCCCGATGGATCCCCGGGTTATTGAAGTAATGACAGAAGCTATGAAAGGCACGTTCGGAAATCCATCCAGTATCCATTCTTCCGGAAGGGATGCCAGACATCAGCTGGACAATGCCCGTATGGCGGCAGCTAAAAGTATAGGAGCAGGGTTCAATGAAATTATTTTTACAAGCGGAGGCACGGAGGCTGATAATTTGGCGTTGTCCGGTACTGCCCATGCGCTGAAAGAAAAAGGCAGGCATATCATCACAACTTCCATCGAGCACCATGCCGTACTCCATACCTGTGCCCAGCTGGAGAAAGAAGGATTTGAAGTCACCTATTTGCCGGTGGATGAACAGGGGCTGGTTTCTGTCAAAGATGTCGAAGCTTCTTTAAGAGATGACACCATTTTAGTCAGTATCATGTACGGCAATAATGAAATCGGAGCCGTTCAGCCGATTTCTGAAATCGGGGAACTGACCAGAAGCCGGGGAGTATTGCTGCACACAGACGCAGTCCAGGCTTTCGGTTTGATTAAAATAGATGTCCAAGCTCAAAACATAGATTTGCTTTCCATCTCATCGCACAAAATCAACGGACCAAAAGGGGCCGGCTTTCTGTATGTAAGAAAAGATGTTCCCATTGAGGCCAAAATGTTTGGCGGCGAACAGGAACGAAAGCGGAGGGCAGGGACCGAAAATCTGCCGTCACTTGTCGGGATGGCTGAAGCAATCAGGCTGTCTCAGGAAGAGATGGATAAAAAAGCTGAAGAATATAAAGAATTTAAGAAGATATTAATGGAGTCGCTAAAAGAGGAAGAAGTTGAATTCTACTTGAATGGAAACTTGGAACATTCGCTTCCGCACGTCCTGAACCTCAGCTTCCCTGGAACCGACGTCGAGTCGATGCTGGTGAATTTGGATTTAGCAGGCATCGCTGTCTCCAGCGGCTCTGCCTGCACAGCAGGATCCATTGAACCTTCCCATGTTCTGCTTGCTATGTTCGGCAAAGACTCTGAGCGTCTGAGAAATTCAATCCGCTTCAGCTTCGGTATTACGAATACAAAAGAGGATATCATTCAAACAGCCAAAGAAGTCGCCAAGGTTGTCAATCGCCTGAGAAAATAAGGCAGAGCTCAATCTCTTGTCTTCCCCGGCAGTTTGTATTAGAATCTTTCTATTGTTTTACAAACAATCACAATGATTAAAAGACATTTTCGTCCTGACTATATAAAGGAGGTGCCTTTCGTGAAGAAGGAACCTAAAGATACAAGAGTGGTTGTCGGCATGTCAGGAGGGGTGGATTCCTCCGTCGCTGCACTGTTATTAAAAGAGCAGGGATATGATGTCATCGGAATTTTCATGAAGAACTGGGATGATACCGATGAAAATGGCGTATGTACGGCTACCGAAGACTATGAGGACGTCATACGGGTGTGCAACCAAATTGGGATCCCCTACTACGCCGTCAATTTCGAAAAGCAATATTGGGACAAGGTATTCACGTACTTCCTGGACGAATATAAAGCAGGCCGTACACCAAATCCCGATGTCATGTGCAACAAGGAAATCAAGTTCAAAGCATTCCTTGAGCATGCAGTGAAACTAGGGGCAGACTATCTGGCAACAGGGCACTATGCACAAGTCGAATACCGCGACGGCGAATATAAAATGCTGCGCGGCAAGGACTCCAATAAGGATCAAACCTACTTCCTGAATCAGCTTGGTCAGGAGCAGCTTGAAAAAGTCATGTTCCCGATCGGTAACATCGATAAGAAAAAGGTAAGGGAAATCGCTAAAGAGGCAGAGCTTGCAACGGCAGCCAAAAAAGACAGCACAGGTATCTGCTTCATCGGCGAGAGGAACTTCAAGGAGTTCCTGAGCAACTACCTGCCTGCACAACCGGGGAACATGGAAACGCTGAACGGTGAAGTGAAAGGAAAGCACGACGGCCTGATGTATTATACAATCGGCCAAAGGCAGGGACTTGGTATCGGCGGAGCTGGTGAACCTTGGTTTGTCATCGGAAAAGACCTTGACCGGAATGTCCTTTATGTTGAACAAGGCTTTGACCATGAAGCACTTTACTCGGATTCGATTCTTGCAACAGATATCAGCTGGACTTCGGATAACGAAAAGCAGGCTGAGTTTGAATGCACGGCAAAATTCCGATATCGTCAGGAAGACCATGAAGTGAAGGTGCAGCTTCTTGATGATGACAAGGTGAAAGTGATCTTTAAAGAGCCTGTCAGAGCGGTGACTCCTGGACAAGCCGTCGTTTTCTATAACGGAGATGAATGCCTTGGCGGAGGAACCATTGATGAAATTTTCAAGGATGAAAGAAAGCTTGAGTTTACAGGCTGATCATCTCAAGGTTAATCAGATTGGATATCTGGTTAGCCTTTTATTTTTGTATAGGGCTTTTCTAAGCGAACAAGCTGTTATGATATACTAGGGAAATAAACCGAAACACAAATCAACGAACCAGAGGTGTTACATATGGATAAAAATTTAAAAGGAATCCAGCTTCTTCAAGAAGGAAAGGTGGAAGAGGCAGTCAAGTTTTTCACGGAAGCGATTGAAGAAAATCCAACAGATCCTGTTGCATACATAAACTTTGGAAATGTCCTTCTATCAGTAGGAGAAAATGAAAAAGCGGAGAAGTTTCTAAAAAGGGCCATCTCTCTTGATGAAGAAGCAGCCTCGGCTTATTATTCACTGGGCAACCTGTACTTCAGTGGAGAAAATTTCGATGCAGCAAAAGAAGCCTTTGAAACGGCTGTCAAAAAAGGGCTTGAAAATGCAGATGTCTTTTTCATGCTGGGCATTTCCCTTGTTAATTTGGAACAGCCGAGATTAGCGCTTCCATACCTGATGAGAAGCGTTGAACTGAACGGAGAGGATACTGATGCACGTTTCCAATACGGACTGTGCCTTGCAAAAACGGAAGCTTATAAAGAGGCGATAGACCAGTTGAAAATCGTCGTTAATCAAGATCCCGGACATGCAGATGCGTATTATAATCTGGGTGTTGCCTATGCGGGCTATGAAGATGATGCTGAAAAAGCAAGAAGCTGTTTTGAAAAGGCGATAGAAGTCCAGCCGGATCATATGCTTGCTGGTTACGGCTTGAAAATGATTGATCAGTTGAAAGAAGATAACTAAGCAGAAACAAGGGGGGATTCTAAATGAGCAGGCAGGACTCGTTAGAACTTTTCGATGACAACGAAATCTATATAAAGGGTAAACATCTTGTCACCATTTTCCACAATGAAAGCAACCTTTACTCTGTCATCCGGATCAGGGTTGAGTCGACCAATGCCCAATATGAGGATAAGGAAGCAGTTGTCACCGGCCATTTTCCAAAGATCCATGAACAGGAAACCTATGTATTCCATGGTGCATTCAAGGACCATCCAAGGTTTGGCATGCAATTTCATGCGCAGCGATTCAAGAAAGAAATCCCCCAGACGAAACAAGGAATCGTTGATTATCTTTCAAGTGAACTGTTTAAAGGAATAGGCAAGAAGACAGCTGAGAAAATTGTGGAACAACTGGGCGAGAATGCAATCAGCAAGATACTGGAAAGCCCTTCCCTGCTCGATGACATACCGAAACTGCCCCCGGAAAAGGCAAAGGCGCTCTACGATTCCCTGGTGGAACACCAAGGCCTCGAGCGAGTAATGATCAACCTTAACGGCTACGGGTTCGGTCCGCAGATTTCCATGAAAATCTATCAAGCATATAAGGAACAAGCTCTCGAAATTCTGCAGAAGAACCCTTATAAACTGGTTGAGGATATTGAAGGGATCGGATTTGGCCGTGCGGATGAATTGGGCAGCAAGCTTGGCATCACCGGAAGTCATCCCGACAGGATAAAAGCCGGCTGTCTCTATACCCTCGAACATAACTGCCTGCAGGAAGGCCATGTCTACCTGGATGCCGAAACCCTGTTGACCAACGTGAAATCCCTTCTCGAAAAAAGCCAAAGTGAACGAATCAGCTTCGATGATATTTCCCGTGAAGTCATAAAGCTGCAGGAAGAAGGGAAAATCATCGGTGAAGAACGAAGGATATATCTTCCTTCTTTATTTTTCTCCGAAAAAGGGCTGATAACGAATATCGAACGGCTCCTTTCCCAGGATCAATATACAGACCAATTTCCCCAATCTGAGTTCCTGATGGCTCTTGGAGGTCTGGAAGAAAGACTGCAGGTTCAATACGCTCCGACTCAAAAAGAAGCCATTGAGACAGCTTTAATGTCTCCGATGATGCTGTTGACAGGAGGCCCCGGGACAGGAAAGACGACTGTCATTAAGGGGATCGTCGAGCTTTATAGTGAACTTCACGGCTGTTCCCTTGATCCAAAGGATTACAAAGACGAGCCATTCCCTGTCCTTCTTGCTGCACCTACAGGAAGGGCCGCGAAAAGGATGACCGAATCCACCGGCCTTCCTGCGGGGACGATCCACAGGCTTCTTGGATGGAATGGGATGGACGGCTTTGACTATGACGAAGAGCGTTCCATTCAGGGAAAACTCCTGATTGTCGATGAGATGTCAATGGTCGATACGTGGCTTGCCAATCAGCTTTTCAAAGCCCTGCCTGATGATATTCAGGTAGTGCTTGTAGGAGATGAAGATCAACTTCCTTCTGTAGGTCCGGGACAGGTCTTGAAGGACCTGCTCCGTTCGGAAGTCATCCCGACCGTTCGGTTGACTGACATTTACCGTCAGGAAGAAGGGTCTTCCATAATCGAGATGGCCCATGATATGAAAGCGGGCAGACTACCGTCCAATTTGCTCCAGCCGCAGAAAGACCGCTCCTTTATCAAATGTACGGCTTCACAGATTGCGGAGGTTGTGGAGAAAGTGGTCAAAAATGCGAAATCGAAAGGATACACCGCGAAGGAGATTCAGGTGCTGGCGCCTATGTACAGAGGACCAGCCGGCATTGACAACCTGAATATCATGCTTCAGGAAATATTCAACAGCAACGACGGAAGCCGTAAAGAAATTGCATTCGGAGATACGAAATACAGAATTGGCGATAAAGTGCTGCAACTCGTCAACCAACCGGAAAGCAATGTCTTCAATGGTGATATCGGTGAAGTGATTTCCATTTTTTATGCTAAGGAAAACACAGAAAAGCAGGATATGGTAGTGGTCTCCTTTGAAGGAAATGAGGTCACCTACACGCGGCAGGAACTCAATCAAATCACACTTGCGTATTGCTGTTCCATCCATAAGTCACAGGGAAGCGAATTCCCGATTGTCATCCTGCCTGTTGTCAAAAGTTACTTCAGGATGCTGCGGCGGAACCTCCTCTATACGGCCATCACCAGAAGCAGGAATGCATTGATTCTCTGCGGTGAGGAACAAGCCCTGCGGATGGGCGTGGAAAGGGAAGAAGACGTTCAGAGACTGACGACCCTTTTTCAAAAACTTAAAGGAATAAATTCTGAGGATGACGAGGCGGAATCGATCCCTGATGATGAACCTCAGCCGAAAGATAAGCTGGGGGAAATGCTGCTGACAGATCCGATGATCGGAATGGAAAACGTTACACCTTATGATTTCCTTTGATAAAGCGAACCATATTAGTATCCGGTGTTAACCTCCGGGTATATTTACAACTATGGCGCCGTTCTTCCTCGTAAAGCTGAAACATTGAATAAGCTTTTGATAATTTGGACATACTGGCTACTGGAATTGATGGCAAAGATTGACGTTTGAACAGGCTGCAGCTGCCTGGGAACTGGTCGATGCCTCGGATTTAAAGGGGTGGCTGAGTAATGAAATGTCCAAATTGTCAAAGCAAGGATATAGGCAAGATTGGGATAAACCAGTATTACTGCTGGAAATGCTTTATCGAACTTTCAATCACCAAAGGTGTGATTCACACACATCAGGTCGAGGAAGATGGAACACTTAGCTCTTTAGATGACTTGTTTGACGAGGAAGACCGCCAATTAAGTTAAGGAAGAGGTGGGTACCTTGAACAAAACAATGACCTCCATGATTGCTTTCGGAGCAGGAATTGCCGCAACCATGTACTCCAGCCGTACGAACATGATGAGCGGGCGGAACATGAAGAAGATGCGGAAACAAATTAAGAAGATGTTTTAAAAGCAGGGGGGCTTCCCTCTGCTTTTTTCATTATTATCCTATCCTGATTCACTTTCCAGAGTTTTTTCTCCGGGTTTCAAATTTGTTTCAAACACTGCATAGAGGCGGGTACACGAACTGGGACAGGACAAGAGAAACTGCCGGTGTAAAAGCTGAAGGAGCAATTCTTTATATATGGCTTTTTCTCATTCCCTTTCACCCCTTTATTATTAAACTATACTGAATGGTTTCCTTTTTTTTGCCCACATTAAGTAGTAGTCAATACGTGAGTGAAAAGGAGGGGAAGGATGAAAAACAACAGCACATATATAAGATGGCTATACCGGCTGGCGATCACCCTCCTTGCAGTGATCACTTTTTATATACTCTACCTGCTGCATCCTGTATGGAAGCCTGTTTTAAGTGTCATCATCATAGGAATTATCCCGTTTCTTCTTGGCGGTTTCATTACCTATCTCCTCCATCCCGTCGTCGAAAAGTTGTTCGAAGCCGGAATCCACAGGGGAATCGCCATATTGTTGATCTATATCTTATTCTTTGGCGGTTTGGGCTATGCTGTTTACAAAGGGATTCCCATCATCATTCATCAACTCAAGGATTTGGCGGAAAATGCCCCGCTCTATACGGATCAGTACCAGCGCTGGCTGGATTATATTCAAAGGCAGACCTCAACTTGGCCAGACGGCATCCAGCAGCAACTTGACTCCCGAATTGAGAGGTTCGAGAAATGGCTGAATGGGATTGTTGCACTGGTCCTGTCGGGTGTCCTAAAAGTGATGAACAGTTTGCTGCTGTTTGCGATTGTTCCCTTCATCTCCTTTTATTTATTAAAGGATTTTCCTACAGTGAAAAAAACTGCGACAAGGCTGACGCCAAAAAGATGGAGAAATAGTGCAGGAAGTTTTTTGAGGGATCTGGATGAATCGCTTGGCGGGTACATCAGGGGGCAGTTATTGGTTTGCTTGATAATCGGCACTCTTGCAGCGCTGTCTTTTTGGATGTTCGATATGAAATATCCGCTGCTGCTTGGCATCATTGTCGGTATCACCAATGTCATCCCCTATTTTGGCCCGGTGATCGGTGCCGTACCGGCCGCCATTGTAGCAAGCACGATATCCAATGAGATGATCATTAAGGTGGTTGTGATTGTTTTTGTTCTTCAGTTCCTCGAAGGGAATATCCTGTCCCCATTGATAGTCGGCAAAAGCCTGCACATGCATCCGCTTTTTATTATGGCAGCTCTGATCATAGGAGGTGAAGTCGGAGGGGTGCTTGGCTTGATTGTAGCTGTTCCGCTTCTCGCAATGCTGAAAGTAGCCATCATCCATGCGCGCACCCATTTTACAGCGAGGGAAGCTCCCTGATAAATAAATTTTTCTTTTTTTGCACGGTTCAGATTGACAAATAGCGATGATATTTCTATAATTCGACTTATACAATAAAACACAAACCAAATCGACGAAAGATCGAGTATGTTATAGTCCATCTGAGTGCATTGGCACGGAAGAGAGGAATTTCCCAGGCTGAAAGGAATTCCAGGTGAAGGATAACAGAACGCTAATCCAGAGTGCAGTAAAGCTGCCGTTCGCCGCGTTAAGGCTCCAGAGTGATGGATTCTGTTTTTAACAGGTCCATAACCAGGGTGGTACCGCGAGCAAGCTCTCGTCCCTGACCAGGGATGAGGGCTTTTTTGTATGCTTTTTTGGTGTATTTTTAACAAAGGTTGTTTTCGCATATATTGTTGCCTTTTGAAAAATCCAGGTGCCGGATTTTTCCGCTGTATTTAAAGGTTTTACCATCGAAAAAGAATGAGCAGCTCTTTTCTTTCCTGCTCACAGGGATTTTTTACGGCGATTTACCGGGACTATATTTGAAATTTATAGTGAATAGCAACAAAGTTTACGAAAAGAGCCTTAACAAATGAAGGAGGAAGAAGATCAATGAAACCCCTAACAGGTGCAGAAATCAGAAGAAAATTTCTAGAGTTTTTTAAAGAAAAAGGCCACAGGGTAGAACCAAGTGCTTCCCTTGTCCCACATGAAGATCCTTCATTGCTGTGGATCAACAGTGGTGTTGCCACACTGAAAAAATACTTTGACGGACGTGTCATTCCTGAAAACCCGCGTATCGTGAATGCGCAAAAATCAATCAGGACCAATGATATTGAAAATGTCGGGAAAACAGCCCGCCATCATACATTTTTTGAAATGCTTGGGAATTTCTCCATTGGTGATTACTTTAAAGTGGAATCAATCGAGTGGGCATGGGAATTCCTGACAGATGAAAAGTGGATAGGCTTTGATCCGGAAAAACTTTCTGTAACGATCCATCCGGAAGATGAAGAAGCATTCGAAATCTGGAGAGACCAAATCGGTATTCCTGCTGAAAGAATCATCCGCATCGAAGGGAACTTCTGGGATATAGGAGAGGGCCCAAGTGGACCTAACACCGAAATCTTCTATGACCGCGGATTGGAATATGGAGACAATCCGGAAGATCCCGAACTTTATCCAGGCGGAGAAAATGACCGTTACCTGGAAGTATGGAACCTTGTGTTCTCTGAGTTCAACCATAATCCTGACAACACCTACACACCGCTTCCAAAGAAAAATATTGATACCGGAATGGGCCTTGAAAGAATGGCATGTGTTGCCCAGGGAGTTCCGACAAACTTTGATACCGACCTTTTCATGCCGATCATGAGGGCTGTTGAAAAAGTATCAGGCGAAAAATATCGTTCAGATGAACAAAAAGACGTGGCCTTCAAAGTCATTGCTGACCATATAAGGACAGTTTCATTTGCAGTCGGTGACGGAGCGCTCCCATCAAATGAAGGAAGAGGCTACGTATTAAGAAGGCTGCTGCGCCGTGCTGTAAGGTTTGCAAAACAAATCAATATCAACCGTCCATTCATGTATGAACTGGTTCCAGTGGTGGCAGAAATAATGGTGGATTTCTACCCGGAAGTAAAAGAGAAAACGGAATTTATCCAGAAGGTCGTCAAGAATGAAGAAGAACGGTTCCATGAAACGTTGAATGAGGGGCTTTCAATCCTTTCTTCTGTCATCCAGAAGGAAAAGGCAGTAGGCAATACTGTGATCTCAGGAAAAGACGTGTTCCGCCTTTATGATACTTACGGCTTCCCGGTTGAATTGACTGAAGAATATGCTGAAGAAGAAGGCATGACGCTGGATCAGGCAGGTTTTGAACAAGAGATGGAACTCCAGCGCGAACGTGCACGTTCTGCCCGCCAGGATACTGGGTCGATGCAGGTTCAGGGTGGCGTTCTTGGAGATATCAAAGTCGATAGCGAATTTGTGGGTTATGATAAACTTCAAACAACCTCCAAAGTTGAAGTCATTGTGTTGAATAATGAGCTAACAGACAAAGCTGAAAAAGGCGATGAAATTCAATTCATTCTAAATAAAACTCCATTTTATGCTGAAAGCGGAGGGCAAATCGGAGATAAAGGCCTTCTATTATCCGATGGAGTGAAAGTTGCAGTCAAAGATGTTAAGAAAGCTCCAAATGGCCAGAACCTTCACAGTGCTGTAGTAGAAGAGGGTACGCTCTCAAAAGGGCAGGAAGTAAAAGCATCTGTCAATGAAACAACCCGGAGTAAAGTCGTCAAGAACCATACCGCGACACACCTTCTGCATCAAGCATTGAAGGATGTACTCGGCGGCCATGTCAACCAGGCAGGATCACTTGTGGAACCGGACCGCCTGCGTTTCGACTTTTCTCACTTTGGAAGTGTGAGTCCGGAGGAAATTGAAAAGATCGAAGCAATAGTCAACAAGCAGGTGTGGAACAGCATTGCAGTGGGAACAGATTACAAATCGCTTGCAGAAGCAAAAGAAATGGGCGCGATGGCATTATTCGGAGAGAAATATGGAGATACTGTCCGTGTAGTCTCTATCGGAGATTTCAGCCTTGAATTATGCGGCGGATGCCATGTCAGCAATACTTCAGCAATCGGCCTTTTCAAAATTGTGTCTGAAAGCGGAATTGGCGCAGGTACACGCAGGATCGAAGCAGTCACTGGCGAAGGGGCTTACAATATGCTGAATGAACAAGTCACCCTGCTGAAGCAGGCTGCCGAGAAGGTGAAGTCCAAGCCTAAGGATATCGTGACCAGGATCGACGGTCTTCTTACAGAGATGAAGGATCTTCAGCGTGAGAATGAATCTTTGACCACCAAACTGTCGAATATTGAAGCGGGCAGTCTGATTGACCAGGTGAAAACAATCGACGGTGTGAAGGTTCTTTCTGCGAAAGTTGCAGGTGCCGATATGAATAATCTGAGAAACATGGTCGATGACTTGAAGCAAAAACTGGGCTCTGCGGTGGTGGTTCTTGGGAGTGCACAGGATGACAAGGTCAGCATCACGGCTGGTGTGACGAAAGATCTTGTTGATAAGGGCTACCATGCAGGCAAGCTCGTGAAAGAAGTTGCCGGTATTTGCGGCGGCGGGGGCGGAGGACGCCCGGATATGGCTCAGGCAGGCGCTAAAAACCCTGAAAAATTGGATGATGCCTTGAAGTTTGTAGAAGATTGGGTTAAATCCGTTTAAATCGATACTAAAGTGGTGTACAATGAAAGTAATAAGACAGGTTTGACAGAATACACCAAGCCTGAAGAGAGGTGCGAAAGATGAGCTCATTTGATAAAACAATGCGATTCAATTTTCCGGATGAACCATTTGAACAGGATGTCAACGAGGTCCTGCTCCAGGTTCACAATGCTTTACAGGAAAAAGGATACAATCCAATCAATCAAATTGTAGGTTATCTGCTATCCGGTGATCCTGCGTACATTCCCAGACATCAAGATGCACGTAACATCATCCGTCGTTTAGAACGGGATGAGATCATTGAAGTGCTGGTTAAATCTTATTTAAAACAGCATAAAGAGGGGTAAAGGATGCGCGTTATGGGACTTGACGTCGGCTCGAAGACAGTCGGCGTAGCAGTGAGCGATGCCATGGGATGGACCGCCCAGGGCATCGAAACGATTTCCATCAATGAGGACCAGTCACAATTCGGCCTGCAGAGGGTGGAAGAACTAATAAAAGAATACGAGGTCGAAAAAGTGGTTATCGGCTTCCCGAAAAATATGAACAATACAGTGGGTCCCCGTGGAGAAGCATCACAAAAGTATGCTAAACTGGTGGAGGACAAGCTGAGTATTCCAACTATTTTGTGGGATGAACGTTTAACCACGATGGCTGCGGAAAGAATATTACTGGAAGCGGACGTCAGCAGGAAGAAACGGAAAAAAGTAATTGATAAAATGGCTGCAGCTTTTATCCTCCAAGGATATTTGGACAGCCAAAAATAAGAGGTGTATAAATATGGAACACGGCGAAAAGCAAATCACAATTATCGATGAAGAAGGAAGCGAACAGCTTTGTGAAGTTCTTTTCACTTTTGAATCGGATCAGTTCAACAAATCATATGTACTTTACTATCCAGTAGGAGCAGATGAAAATGGAGAAGAAGAAATCGAAATCCATGCCTCTGCATTCGTTCCTGGAGACGAAGGCGAAGAAGGCGAATTGAAGCCGATCGAAACCGAAGAAGAATGGGACATGATTGAAGAAATGCTTGAAACCTTCCTTGATGAGGAAGAAGAATAAGAATATGTACCGCCGGGGACGGAACCATTCATGGTTCCGTCCTTTTTGATTTTTGGCAATCAGCACCTGATACCAAGCCGCTGCACCGCAGGCATATTTATAGTGGTGACTGGTACATGAATTACAGACAGTCCCATAGATCATGTATGAAAATGACGGTGGTTAGTACATGAGAAGAGGCCATTGCCGGAGATTATGTATGAAAAAACAGTGATTGATACATGAGTCATAGCCTGGCTGTAGTGATTGGTACATGAATTGCAGTTAGTCCCGCAGGTCATGTATGAAAAAGCAGGAATGGTCTAAGTTACAGTCAATCAGGGGCTGATAGGATAGAGGACTTCCTGCAAATGGAAAGAAGATTCCTTTTTTGCAGAAAGTCCTCTTTTTTTGACAGAGAAATATAGTATAATATAAAAGATGCATGTCGAAATTTAAGGGGGAACCCCGTTTTTTCTCAAGAGGGGGATATATAGAATGAGTGAAGAAAAGAAATCCAAAAAAGAAATTCTCTTATCAAAATTAATAGAGCGAAAAGAAGAAGCGAAGGTCATCAGAAAAATTGTCGGGATCATTGTGCTTGCACTGTTAATCATTGTCGGAGGTACAGCGATCGGCGGATATCTGTACGTTAAATCGGCACTTCAGCCTGTCGACGAAGATAATAATAAGGCTGTTAAAGTGGAAATCCCGATCGGCTCTGGTGTGACCTCAATCGGAAATATCTTAGAAGAAAACGGCATTGTGAAGAATGCCCATGTTTTCAAATATTATGTCAAGTTTAATAACGAATCAGGATTTCAAGCAGGCAACTATGATCTAACACCAGCCATGACCCTGGATGAAATCATCACAAGCTTAAAGACCGGAAAAGTAATGATGAAAGCTGAATTCAAAATCACAGTTCCCGAAGGACTTCAATTAGATCAGATTGCAGAGAAGATTGCGGAGAAGACACCTTACAAAACGGATGAAATCATCAAGAAATTAGATGACGAGAAATTTATCAAAGGGCTGATTGAAAAGTTCCCTGATCTCCTTGTCAAAGAGGATATCATGGCAGATGGCGTCAAACATCCCTTGGAAGGATATTTGTATCCTTCAACATACCCATTTTATGAAGAAGAACCTTCATTGAACACTATCATTGAAAAGATGGTTTCACAAACCCAGGATGTCCTGACACAGTATGAAACTTCCAGAGTGGAACAGGATTTCTCTATTCATGAACTGATGACATTCTCTTCATTGGTCGAAGAGGAAGCAACAGAAAAGGCGGACAGAGGCAAAATATCCAGTGTATTCTATAACCGGCTGGAAAAGGAAATGCCGCTGCAGACTGACCCGACCGTGCTTTATGCGTTAGGAGAGCATAAGTCCAGAACCGTGTATGATGACTTGGAGGTAGACTCGCCTTATAATACCTATCAGAACCGGGGACTTCCGCCTGGGCCGATTGCAAATGCGGGAATTTCATCAATTGAAGCCGTACTCAACCCTGACAACACGGAATATTTATATTTCCTTGCTTCAAAAGAAGGTACGGTATATTATTCAGAAACACTTGATGAACATAATGAGAAGAAGGCTAAATATATCACTTCGGAACAATAGAACCATAGAGGAAAGTTTATTAGCTTTCCTCTTTCTTATGTGCTAAAATAATACAAGTGTTTTTTTAGATACATGTAAATGAATGACTATATATTTCAGGTAGAAAGCTTGCGGGCTTTCTACTTTTATGTAGGCTTTTAATACGGCTTTTTTCGTAGAACGCTGCTGCTATTTCGATACTATTGATGACAATCTTCAGTTAGTCCTTTGTTTGCAGGCAAAAGGGATGCACCCCTGTCGAGAGAAAGCTTCCAGTACCCCTAAAGCAGCAATTATACGGAAATAGACAACAATAATTTGCTGATAGGAAGCAGTTATTCTCCTATTAGATTGCCTGAAGAAACCGGAAAGCGAGTGAATGCCTTGGATAGTGCAGTAAATGTTTATATTGAATCATTGATAGGAGACCGGAACGATCTTTTGACTGAGATGGAAGAATTCGCTCAAAGAGAGAACGTGCCGATCATGGAACTTGCAGGCATTGAGACCCTTCTGCAGCTGCTGAGGATTCAAAAGCCGGGAAGGATCCTGGAAATCGGTACAGCAATCGGATATTCCGGACTGAGAATGGCAGAAGCCCTTCCAGGTGTTGAAATAGTGACATTGGAAAGGGACGAAGCACGCTATAAACAAGCTATTGACTTTACAGGGCGCTCGCCTCAAAAGGACCAGCTTGACATCATCTTTGGCGATGCGCTGGAAAAAGTACACGAGGTTGAAGGGAAAGGACCTTTTGATGCAATCTTCATTGATGCAGCAAAAGGCCAATATCAGAAGTTCTTTGATCTTTATACTCCTTTCCTGACAGATGAAGGGGTCATCTACTCTGATAATGTTCTGTTCAAAGGAATGGTTGCAGAGGAAGAAGTAGAGAATAAACGAATCCGTCAAATGGTGAAAAAGCTTAAGAATTACAACGATTGGCTGATGAATCACCCTGAATATCAAACAGTGATCATCCCGGTTGGTGACGGTATCGCTGTCAGCAGAAAGAAATAGCACCCTGAATAAAAACGACATGAGACTTAAGCAATAATTGAGTCTGCAGCATGATATATGAAAGGAGTTTCACTATTAAATGAGTCCCAAGCCAATTGTAATCGGTGTAACCGGAGGATCGGGGTCGGGAAAGACAAGTGTCACCCGCTCCATATATGAATCTTTTCAAGAACATTCCATCTTGATGATCGAACAGGACTATTATTACAAAGATCAAAGCCATCTGCCTTTTGAGGAAAGATTGAAGACAAATTATGACCACCCATTGGCGTTCGACAATGATCTCCTGATTGAACATTTAATGAAACTATTGAAGCATGAAAGTATCGAAAAACCAGTCTATGACTATAAAATGCATACACGTTCAGAGGAAACCCTTCTGGTAGAACCTAAGGACGTGATTATTTTAGAGGGAATATTGGTATTAGAAGATGAAAGATTGCGTAACTTAATGGATATTAAGCTTTATGTAGATACAGATGCCGATTTGCGGATTATCCGCCGAATGCTGAGAGACATAAAGGAACGCGGGCGCTCCATCGATTCTGTCATTGAGCAATATATCAACGTTGTACGTCCGATGCATAATCAATTTATCGAGCCGACAAAGCGATATGCGGATGTCATCATTCCTGAAGGCGGGCATAATCATGTCGCCATCGACCTAATGGTAACAAAAATTCAAACAATTCTTGAACAAAAATCATTTTTGTAATACGATAGCATAGATAAAAACATACAGTATTTTTTTCCCAAAGGAACCAATTACGAGCGGAAATCCTTGTTTAGGGAATGGACGATGAGGGTAAAACCCACTGGTGTCCATTCCCTAAAATTAAAATCTTTTGAGGAATTTCAGCGCACAAGACGCACGTCTATGTACATAAAGGACTGTAGGAGGTTCTTACTACTTTTTAAGGAGTGAAGTATTTTGGCAACAGAAAAAGTATACCCAATGACTCAAGAAGGTAAAGAGAAGTTAGAAAAAGAGCTTGAACAGTTAAAGTCAGTCAAGCGTAAAGAAGTGGTGGAAAGAATCAAGATAGCCCGCAGTTTCGGTGACCTGTCAGAAAACTCCGAGTATGACGCTGCCAAAGATGAGCAGGCGTTCGTGGAAGGAAGGATTTCCACACTTGAAAATATGATCCGGAATGCTAAAATCATCCAGGAAGATGAAATGAATTCGGATACTGTCACACTTGGAAAATCTGTAAGCTTCATCGAACTTCCTGACGGTGAGGAAGAAACCTATACAATTGTCGGAAGCGCAGAAGCAGATCCGTTCGAAGGAAAAATTTCAAATGATTCCCCGATTGCCAAGAGCCTTCTTGGACACAAAGTCGGCAGTCAGGTAACGATTCAAACACCAGGCGGAGAAATGAGTGTAAAGATTACAGCAGTGAAATAATCGGGATATGAAGTGATGGAAGCAGCTTGCTTCCATCACTTTTTTATAGAAATGAGAGTTTCCTCTTCGTATCAGCTTTTTTCTAAGAGGGCAGCTCATTTTTTAGATTTTTACAAAGCGCAAGGGTTTCTGCAGGCAAGTTTTAAAAAGGGCCGCCGGAAAAGAGTATGTTTCCGGCCAAAAAGTCAACACTGATTGACGAGGTGTTCTAGATGAGAAAAAAACGAATATACTTTTTCAGTGGTGTTGTGCTGGTCATAATGATTGGTCTTCTTACAAGACTGGTCCAGATTCAGTTAATGGAAGCAGAGGCGTTTTCAGAGCATAAAGTCAACTTGATTGAAAACAGTGTCAAACAAAGGACTCAGCAATTGATCATAGATGAAGGCAGAGGTTCATTCCTTGACAGGAAGGGTGAATCAATAAATTATGAATCCAAAAATGTCCTGGTGCTGTTTCCGTTTCTAGCAAGGATCGACTGGGATGCCGCGAAGGTAGCAGACATCCTTCAAATAAACGAGAACCGGCTCCTGGGAGAAATAGAAGAGGCAAAAGAGCCATTCGTCTACGGAGGCAAGACTCCTTACATACTGAATGAAAACCAAATGAATGAAATAAACAGGCTGGAGCTTAAAGGGGTGTTTGCATTAAAGAGGAAATATCCTAAAGACACAGTCGCAGCCCAGCAATTGATAGGATTGACAGGGGAAAATGAAGAAAGGTTTCATGAAAGGTATCCGGATAGAGTTAAAGGAGCTACGCAAAAGATAGGGATATCCGGACTGGAAAAATCTTTCGATGAGTGGATGATAGCAGAGCAGGAATCGAAGCTGATTTATCATGTTGATGCAAGAGGAGGGCCGCTGTTCGGGGTTGATGTGAAATATCTTGCTGCAGCCAACCCTTTTTATCCACTTGATATTCAAACAACGATAGATTCGGGGCTTCAATTGAAGATGGAAGAACTGGTGGACAAACACAATATAAAAAGGGGCGGTGCGGTCCTGTTGGATGTTGAAAGCGGCGATGTATTAGCGAGCGTTTCCAGGCCTGTGGTCCAGAAAGGTGAACCTTTCTCAGACGATGGAGCGAAGAATTTAATGACGACCCAGCTTGTTCCAGGTTCTGTTTTTAAAACAGTCGTTGCTTCTGCGGCGATTGATTTAAATCTAATCGATGAAAATGTGGTCTTCAACTGTGATGAAACGATATATGGAAAGCCTGCTCCAAATCCTCACGGCACTATTAATATCAATGAAAGTTTTGCAGTCAGCTGCAACAGGACATTTGCTGATATCGCCAAAAGTTTGATAGAGAAGGATGATAAGACACTTGACCTCTATGCTGAAAGGCTTGGTTTGACTGGTGATATTGGGTGGAAAGGCAGCATCTTTCATTATGAAAACTTTGAGCAGCTGCCGATTGATAGAGGCAGGATATTCATAAATGAGGATGAGAAAAAGGAAGCCGGTTATGTAGCTCAGACAGGCATCGGGCAGCGGGAAGTAAGGGTGACGCCGCTCGGTGTTGCCAACATGATGGCGACCATTGCAAGGGGGGGCACGCGGCAGAGTGTCAGGACCGTCAGTGAAATCCAGTACAAAAATGGGACTGAATTGGTGGACTTTCCCGTACAGGAATTGGAAAAGCATGCCCTGTCCCCCTATACAGCCATGAAGATGCAGCAATATCTGCGAAACGTTGTAGCAGGAGAGACAGGGACGGCCAGGTTTTTAAACACTGCTTCCTATGAGATTGCCGGGAAAACGGGAACAGCTCAGACAGGCCGGTCGGTCGATGGAAAAGAACTGTATAATAAGTGGTTTGCGGGTTATTTTCCTTTTGATAATCCCAAGTATGCCCTGGCAGTCGTGAATATGGATGTGTTGGAATACGAAGGAGGCATCTATCCCGTATTCAAGGATATAGCTGATATGCTCTATGAAAACAGTGAAATGGAAGCAGAATCCTGATAGGAAAACCTTCTTATTTTTGATGAAATTTCTTTTGATGAATTTATTTGCATGATAGAATGGGTAAAAGAGAAAAAGAGCCTAGTAGGGCAGAATGTTGAAGAGGAGTGTACAATGAATGCCGAAATATAATTCGCGTTTAGATAAAAGGGCCAAGAAGAAATCCAATGTGGTCTTAAACAGCCTTATTGGAGTTGTATTGCTGCTTATTGCTATTGTAGGGGCAACTATATTTCTTGGAAATGATAATGAGCCGGCAGCCGGGGATAATGCCGAATCACCTTCAAATGAAGTAGCTGACAGCAGTTCATCAAACGAAGAAGAGGAAACAGAGGAGCCTGCAGCTGATACTTCAACAGATGAAAATGAAGAAGCAGAAGATGAAGAATCTTCCAATGAGAATGGTTCAGAAACAGGGACAGATTCTGAGGATGCAGACGAAGATAAGCCGGTTGCTGATGGAGAAGCGTTAGCAGAAGATGAGGACAAGGATAAAAAAGAAGAGAAAGAAAAAGAGAATAAAAAAGAAGAGAAAGAGTCTTCCGATGACAAAAAGAAAATTGTAAAGGAAAGCGATGCGCCAAATGTTAAAAAGGAAATCGTGAATCCTGCCTGGAAGCCGATTGGTACACAGCAGACAGGAGAGCATGTAGCCAAATATGAAGAAGATTCCGCGGACTGGCAGGAAAAAGTCCAGGCGCTGTCATATGCAACCGGACTCCCTGAAGATAACATGACAGTCTGGTGGCTGGAGCGAAACGGTGGACCTGATAAAGCCATTGGGACCGTGGCACCGAAGGATCAATCGACAACTTACAGGGTTTACCTTCAATGGGTGGACGGAAAAGGATGGAAACCTGTGAAGATGGAAGAACTCATTGAGAATGATAAAGATTAAATAGCAAGGCCCCTTCCCGTTTTTCGGTAAGGGGCCTTCTTTTATTTCATCAACAATGCAGAGCCGCCTTCCTGCCGTCTTGACTGATGCCTGTCGGGGCTGATCAAGGCACTGCCGCTTTAGTTAATTCATTTCTTTTGCTTTGAAATGTACTGCTGCTGTGTATAATGGATGGCCCTTCCCATCTAACGTGACTTGGTGTGAAACCGAATGGACAGATAGAAGGATGCTTTTGTTATGTCCAATTTGTTCATTTATTTTCTTTTCGAGTGTCTGCAAATCCCTTGCTTCAAAAAACTCAATTTTGTCCTGAATCAAATCAAATTCGATATTCATGGAAACCTCCTCATTCTTCATTCATGCCGTGATGTGGAAAACAGATTGCTATTAGGTTAAAATAACAACGTACATAAAGAGTATACAATAATGTGAATGAAATGAGGTATTGAAAATGAGAATTGCCATTATAGGTGCAATGGAGGAAGAGGTCAGACTGCTTAGGGAGAATATTGAAAACGTCAGCGAAGAGGTCATTGGCGGAAGCCAGTATACTTCAGGTGTCATGCATGGAGTGGAGGTAGTACTCCTCCGTTCCGGGATTGGAAAAGTCAATGCAGCAATGAGCACGGCAGTCCTGCTTGAAAGATTCAAACCGGATTGTGTCATCAATACAGGTTCTGCGGGTGGATTTGACGCAGAACTCAATGTCGGAGATGTCGTCATTTCTACAGATGTGAGGCACCATGATGTCGATGTAACGGCATTCGGCTACGAATATGGGCAAGTACCTCAGCTGCCTGCAGCATTTGCAGCAGACGAACGATTGAAAGAGATTGCTGCAGAAAGCGCAAAAGAAACCTCTGATGTAAAAATTGTATCCGGGCTGATTGCTACTGGTGACTCTTTCATGAATGATCCGGCAAGGGTAGAAGCCATTCGCGGTAAATTTGAAAATCTCCAGGCGGTCGAGATGGAGGCAGCTGCTATAGCGCAGGTTGCCCACCAATTCCAGGTCCCTTTTGTCATCATCCGTTCACTTTCTGACATTGCAGGAAAAGAATCACATGTTTCCTTTGATCAATATCTGGAAACAGCGGCAGTTAATTCTGCCAACCTTGTTATGAAAATGGTATCTAAACTAAAGTAGATCAAGGTTCAAGGCAGGGACAGCCTGGCCGCAAATAAATCCCTTCTTCCACATTTGGTGTGATTTACATGAATAAACAGCCCTCTTTCTATGTTAGAGTGGAAATAGAGTTTTTCAGTGAATCATTAGTTGAAACCCAGATGAAAGAAGGGATTTCTTTTGAAAAATATCCAAAAAACCTTAAATGATAAAATCATAGATTATAAACGATTTGCTTTTGTATTGGTATCAATGAGTGTATTTTTATATTTGGGTGCTGTACTGCCACTTGAAGAAAAGACACTTCTTAAAACTTACGTGCTCATGGGCGGAACGGTCGTTATGCTTGGGTTATCCGGGCTGTTCTTCTTTCAGGCTGCCAGATTGAAAAAAAAGCTTTCTGAAATGGATGATGAGCAAATCAATATGTAGCAATATGACCTGGATGGGGACCTTCCCTGCCAGGTTTTTTTTGTCTTCAAAAAAAGTTATTATAAAAAAGGGCGGAAAAATGGTTTACTTTTCCTGTTGAATTGGATATACTTACCTCTGTAAGGAAATAACAATCAGAAAAGGAGGTCGAATGACATGTTGTTCAAAGCTGAAGCAGAAAAGAAGATGATCGCATCAACTGAATATTTCTATACACATTCGATCGCCGATGGATTGATTATTTCGTAACTTTAATTAATCATGCCAAGCCGCGGGAGTGTGTGCATTCCCGCGGCTTTTTTATGCCTGCTGCGGGGAGATGTCTCTTTGCGGCTTTTTTTCATGGCATGAAACCAAATTTACAAGGGGGTGTTAATATGACGCTGAATATTTTATTTATGAGCGTGACGGTCAAAAAACGGAATCGCACAGTTGATGAATATAATCATGAGTTGATGGTGACAAAGCAATTTGAAGAAAACAAGTTGAAACAACAGACCATTTCCATGTTCTAATTTAAGCCCGGTGAGGGGCGGTGAAAAACAACCCTTAAGAAGGGGAGGTGTTAGTATGACATTAAATATTTTATTCATGAGTATAACCATCAAAAAACGTAATCGGACGTTTGAAGAGTATGATCACGATCACATAGTCTCGAAGCGGTATGAAGAAAACAAATTAAGGCAGGAATCTGTAAGATTGTTCTAATGAACCTATAAAAAATGGAGAGGAGAAAAAGGTATGGTTTTTTATCAGGAGAAGCGTCTGAATGCACTGTGGGTGGAGAAGGACTCTGCATAACGAACCGGCAGGCTGTTCCCTCTTTCCCGCGATTCAGGATATTATGTCATCAAAAAAAGATAACAGAATGAATTGGGAAAGGTGAGAGGTATGTTTTTGAATGTGACCCTTTTGACTTTAAGATTAAAGAGAAGAAAGCGCAAATAACATTAAAGACCGGTGGGCGTTGGGGCCCATCCGGTCTTTTTACTTTTCAGGCTGTTTTCGTCAGAAGTGAAGTGTTTCACAAAGTTGTCACCGCTTAGTAAATAACTGTTCACTTTCTCTCCATGGTTTTGGGGTTTCTTGTAATAAAATAAAAGTAAGAAATCATCCATTATATGAGAAGGAGAGTGGAGAACGTGTTCTCTATGATCATGGGGTTATTGCTGACAACCGCTATCGGTATCATCATTGCTGCTGAAGTAAGTGTAGACTAAAGAAATAATGAATGTTCATTTTGATTGGAGATGATCCCTTGGGATGATCTCTTTTGTTCATACAAAAAGGCTGTTTTCGCATTTATTGCTGCTTTCGGAAAAATCCCAGGTTCCGGATTTTTTCCCCTGTATTCAAAGGTTTTACTCTCGAAAAAGAACGGGCAGCTCTTTTCTTCCCTGCTCACCCGGGTTTTTACAGAGATTTTCCAGACTTGATTTGAAATGTATAGATAATAGCAACAAAGTTTACGAAAAGCAAAACCCTTATTGATCCCTTTTGGCGAAAGAGTTCAATCCTGGATTAGAAGCACCATTTCTTTTTTTCTATAAACCGGTTCTGCAAGTGATTCAGGCCGGACGAAAATACCGGGTTCTTTATTAAATAAAAAAAAGCAGGCATACACTGATGTCTGCCCGCTTGGAGTCAATCAGGAAGATTGCCGTTTTTCTTTTTCCTCCCGGTAAAATTCATGGAACATTTTCATCAATGCCCTCTTTTCAATTCTCGATACATAGCTTCTTGAAATACCCAGTTCCTTTGCGATTTCCCTTTGGGTTTTTTCCTCATTCATGTCCAGTCCAAAGCGGCCGATGATGACTTCTTTTTCCCGGTCGTCTAACACACATATATATTTTCTTACTTTTTCGAGTTCCATGCTTAACTGGATTGTTTCAATGACATCGTCAGCATCTGACTTCAGTATATCAATCAGGCTGATTTCGTTCCCTTCTTTATCCTGGCCGATTGGATCATGGAGCGAAACATCCTTTTTCGTTTTCTTCAGCGCCCTGAGATGCATGAGGATTTCGTTTTCAATACATCTGGCGGCATAGGTGGCGAGCTTGGTCCCTTTTCCTTCTGAATAACTTTCAATCGCTTTGATCAAACCGATCGTGCCGATCGAGATGAGGTCTTCCGGATCTTCTCCGGTATTTTCGAATTTTTTCACAATGTGGGCAACGAGCCGGAGATTGTGTTCAATCAATATATTCCTGGCTTCTTCGTCACCATCAGCCATCCTGCGTAAGTATTTTTTTTCTTCTTGTGATGAAAGCGGTTGTGGAAAAGCGTTGTTTTTTACATAGGAAACAAGAAAAATCAACTCTTTTAGAAAGTAACCAATAGCTGCAGTGATCGCGGACATACTTTCACCTCCAGTGAAGGACTTTAGCCTATAATGCATCATATGTTTAAACTGTTCTGTCCTTGCACGTCCTTTCAATTTAGTTTGAACGCTGATGTGCATAGTGATAAGATTTTTTGGATGCAGGCATGTATCACGGAGCAGCCTATACACGGATGCCCCAGCCTGCATAGGATATTTATAACAACATGTATGGGAGGGATGTAAAAGATGGTATACGGTTATCCGTATTACTATGCTCCTGTTTATCCGCCGCCTGTAAATTATGGAGGCTTTTACTTGGCGCTGGCTGTTGTCCTGCTCATTCTCCTTTTCCTGTTTGGCTGCTGGCAATATTATCAGTATGAAAGATGAATACCCGGGTGAACCCACACCCGGGTATTCATCTTTTCTATGTGACTTTTAAAGTGTAATGTAACATCAACCAGCATGAGAGAAGTATCTTTACATTTTAAAAAATGTAGATCCCTATATATTTTAGTTCAGACAAAATGATTGGAGCGGAAGGATGCGTGATCTCCTGCGGGACTAGCGGGACTCATCCAGCGCCAGCGGCCGAGGGTCCGTACCCACCGGAACGGACTTAGCGACTAGCAGATGTGGGTTTCTCTCCTTGCGAATCCAGCTCCTTGGCCCCAACGGCTATCGAACTTCAGTCTCCCTCCTTGCGATAAGTCATCATCGAATCGCTAACGCTCTTCGTGATTCCTTTATCTCATGAGTAAGCCTTCCAGTTCGTACGGCGCTGAGCGGCCGCTTCCGCTTTTTAGTTCACCGCCCGCCCCGCTGAGCTGAGCATCCTGCAGCTGAAATCAACCCTTGGTTTTCCTGCAAAAAAAGGTGGACGTTTCAGGACAAGTGTATAATAATAAGTACAACTAACATTTAAGGAGCTGCAAAGTTGAGAAAAACGTTTTATCGTCTTTGTATCGAACTTACCAACAAAAAGTGGACATCCTTCCTGCTCAGAAGATTCGTACGGTCGGGCATAAGTGCCAGGTTCATCCCTTCTTATATAAAGGCCTATAATATCAATAGCGATGAAATCGAAAAGGATGCTAAATCCTATCCTGACCTTCACTCGTTTTTTATCAGACGCTTAAAAGAGGGAGCAAGAATAGCAGGGGGCGGGGCCGAAGATGTCATAAGCCCTGTGGATGGATTAATGGCGGAGACCGGTTTGGTATCGCCTGCCTTGAACATGCATGTCAAAGGAAAAGATTATTCAATAGAAGAAATGCTCGGCAGCAGGGACAAAGCAGCCGGTTATGAAGGCGGGCGGTACATGATCTTGTATTTGAGCCCTGCTGATTATCACCGGATCCACAGCCCGCTGAAGGCAGCTATGCTTGACAGATGGGAGCTTGGAAGGCATTCATATCCTGTCAATGAACTGGGTCTCAGGTTGGGGGTGAGGACGTTGTCCAAGAACTTCCGGTCCGTAACGGAGGCAGTTCATGCATCCGGTAAGATGTGCCTTGTGAAGGTTGGTGCGATGTTTGTGAATTCGATTGAATATACACATGAAGGTGACGAGTGGGAAAAGGGGGAGGAAATCGGCTATTTCTCTTTCGGCTCTACGGTCATCCTGCTATTTGAAAAGGATGGATTTGAACTGGATCAATCACTCCAAGTTCCAGGAAAAGTAAAGATGGGCCAGCGGATTGGAAAGATATCAAGGAAATGACTACTCCCTTGTCTGGCAGGGGGGTTTTTATATTTTGGGCATGTTCTGAACAAGAAAAACAGGCGCTGCACACGCCTGTTTCTCAATGGTAATGTCTATGAGGAGATTCTAATGCGGTAGGACAGGGACCGACGGTGAATTTCAGTTTCAATGAGGCGGATAAATTCTGGGTTGAGTTTAAGATTCTTCGCTTTAAAATACGATTCAATCAACAAGTCATCAGAAAGTTTACGCACACAGTTCACCTCCAAGAAAGTGTCATCTTTTAATTTTTATCGCATAAAGTAGTAGGTTTTAACTTTGTATCATTACTCTACCAAATTTACTATTACAGAACAAGCGTTCCTTTATCCACAGGATAAAGTGGATAAGTTGTGGTTAAGTTGTTTATAAAGGGAAAATATTACAGTATTTCTTAGGGGATAATGTGCATAAAGTTATCCACAGTTTAATTTTCCGGAATTTTGTCGAAAATTATTTGGAATTTCTACGGAATGGAATTCTTTGAAGCCTGTATCAGTAGATTTTAAGTAATTATCAATTTACCGGTGCTTGAAGCATGAATTGATGTTAGAATAGTTCGTCGGCAATTATATTTAAATGGTTAATTTTGAATCTAAAGGGAAAATTGGTTATGATAATAGCGGTAGAATAGGAAAGTTAGAGGTGTTAAAACGTGTTAAAATCTTTTTTGCCTAATGAACAAGTTAAAGATGTCTTTCAAATAAAACCAGAAACATTAAAGGAACAGGGAATCAAGGCAATCATCACCGATCTTGACAACACCCTTGTTGAATGGGACAGGGCTCAGGCAACCCCTAAACTCATCAAATGGTTTAAGCTGATGCAGGATAATGGGATCAAGGTTACTGTCGTTTCCAATAATAATGAAGAGAGGGTCAGGCGCTTTGCCGAGCCTTTGAATATACCTTTTATCCATCAGGCGAGAAAACCGATGGGGCGTGCCTTCAGAAGGGCAGTGAAATCAATGGGTGTAGCCAGGGAAGAGACTGTTGTAGTCGGTGACCAGCTTCTTACGGATGTCCTGGGAGGTAACAGAAGCGGTTTTTATACAATTCTTGTTGTTCCTGTTGCCCAGACAGATGGGTTTATAACCAAATTCAACCGGAGAGTCGAAAGAAGGATCATGAACTTTTTCAAACGCAAGGGCATGATTCAATGGGAGGAAGAAAAGTGAACAAAATTGTATGTACCGGATGCGGAGTCAGCATTCAGACGGAAGACAAGGAGAAATTAGGATATGCGCCGCCGTCATCACTGGAGAAGGAGGAAATTGTTTGTCAACGGTGTTTCCGCTTGAAGCATTACAACGAAGTACAGGATGTTTCTCTGACAGATGATGACTTTTTAAAGATCCTGAATGAAATCGGAAAAGGCGAAGGCCTGATTGTTAAAGTCGTAGATATCTTTGACTTCAACGGCAGCTGGCTTCCTGGGCTTCACCGGTTTGTCGGTGACAACCCTGTTCTTTTGATCGGGAACAAAGTAGACCTCCTTCCCAAATCGGTCAAGCCTTCCAAGTTGATCAATTGGATGAAATTCCAGGCTAAACAGCTTGGACTTAAGCCTGTGGATGTTAAATTGATGAGTGCTGCGAAAGGCCAATTCATCGAAGAAGCTGTCGAGACGATTGAGCATTACCGTGAGGGGAAAAGTGTCTATGTTGTGGGATGTACCAACGTCGGGAAGTCGACGTTCATTAACCGTGTCATCCACCATGTAACTGGTGAACAGGATATCATCACGACTTCCCACTTTCCCGGCACAACTCTGGACATGATCGAAATTCCACTGGATGATGGAGAAGCTTTGATTGATACACCGGGAATCATCAACCATCACCAAATGGCACATTATGTAGATAAACGGGACTTGAAATACATCACACCAAAGAAAGAAATCAAACCCAAAGTCTTTCAGTTGAATGAAGGCCAAACGTTATTCTTCGGCGGCTTGTCCCGTTTCGATTATTTAAGTGGGGGAAGGCGTTCCTTCACCTGTTATCTTTCCAATGAATTGAACATCCACCGTACCAAAGTGGAAAATGCGGATGAGCTTTACAGGAACCATGCGGGGGAAATGCTGCAGCCGCCAAGGAAGGATGACATGGGTGAGTTTCCCGAATTGGTCCGTCACGAATTTAAAGTCAAAGAGGGCAAAACAGATATAGTGTTTTCCGGCCTTGGATGGGTGACCATCAATGAACCGGGTGCAACAATAGCTGCACATGTGCCGAAAGGTGTAAGTGTCTTCTTAAGGAAATCATTGATTTAGCCTCATTGCAGGAATCTTGCTGCTATTTCATGTAATGTCCTAAAGAATGGCGCGGCCTTGATTTCTCTAAAGAAGCTTAGTTAATTAGAAGTAAATGAGCAGTTCCCCCTGTTTGGAATCTTTCCGGACATTACAAAAGAAACATTTTTGCGAGAAGAGACATGATTCAGGTTGAAAGGGAGGGTTCCGGATGAAATCATTATATGGGGTAATCGGAAATCCCATTGGTCATTCGTTGTCTCCGCATATGCACAATGATGCATTCAAGGAAAACGACATAGACAGCTTGTATCAGCCCTTTCTTGTCAGGAGCGATGAACTGGAAAAAGCGGTGGACGGCTTAAAGGTATTAGGCATCAAAGGTTTCAATGTCACTATTCCTCATAAAAGTGCCATCATTCCACTGCTGGATGAAATCGACCCCCTGGCAGAGTCAATTGGTGCGGTAAATACAGTTGTAAGAGATGGCGGTCGATTCATCGGCTATAACACCGATGGAATGGGGTTCTTGAAATCTCTGCAGGAAAGCTGCCCTTTTCCTTTGAAAGACAAAAATGTACTGATCATCGGTGCCGGCGGTGCTGCCAGAGCGATCTTTCACTCCTTGGCAGCTTCAGGCATCCAAAATATTGATATTTGTAATCGAACCTCCGAAAGAGGGAAAGATATCATAAACGAATGCGTATACCCCTGTTCTTCTGCGGCTTTATCGCTGCAGAAGGCTGAACAAGGATTGGAGAAATATGATATCATTGTCCAAACCACATCTGTCGGCATGTACCCTGATACCGATGAAATGCCGCTTCATGTCACCCGTATTAAAAAAGGTGCATTCATATCTGATATTATTTATAACCCTAGGGAAACAGCCATCATTAAGGCATTCCGCGGGCTGGGCGGAAAGGGTGTCAACGGAATCGGCATGTTCGTTCATCAGGGAGCACTGGCATTTGAACTATGGACAGGAATCAAACCTGATTCCAATCGTATGAGAAAAATTGTCCAACAACAACTGGGAGGTTAATATGTTAACTGGTAAACAAAAAAGGTATTTACGCTCTGAGGCTCATCACCTTAATCCTATCTTTCAAGTAGGAAAAGGCGGAGTCAATGAAAATATGAACACTCAAATCAGCGAGGCGCTTGAAGCGAGGGAGCTGATTAAAGTCAGCATCCTGCAAAACTGTGAAGACGATAAGAATACCGTTGCAGACGAAATCGCTTCGGGAACCGGTGCAAAGATTGTGCAGATAATTGGTCACACGATCATTCTGTATAAAGAATCCAAGGAAAATAAAAAAATCGCACTTCCTAAATAAGGAGGTCCAAAATGGGAAAACGTATCGGTATCTTAGGAGGAACATTCAACCCTCCCCATATAGGCCATCTGATTATCGCAAATGAGGTATTGCACAAACTAAACTTGGATGAGATCAGGTTCATGCCGGCAGGGATTCCTCCCCACAAAAAAATCAAAGGTGATACTTCTGCTGCCCAGCGGAAAGAAATGGTCAGCAAAGCAATAGAAGGCCATCCAGGGTTTGTGCTGGAAACGATTGAACTGGAAATGGACGGTCCCTCCTATACGTATGAAACAGTCAGGCTGCTGCTCCAGCGGGAGCCGGATGCTGAGTTTCATTTCATCATAGGGGGGGATATGATTGAATATCTCCCTAAGTGGCATAAAATTGAAGAGCTTTCACAGCTCATCCAATTTGCAGGGGTAAAAAGGCCGGGATATGAAACGGAATCCCCTTATAATGTGGTGATGGTTGAAATTCCTCAAATCGATATTTCCTCTACCTTGATAAGGGACCGGGTTGCTTCCGGAGAGACCGTTGCTTATCTCATCCCTGAAAAGGTTTCAGATTTTATAAGAGAGGAGAAACTGTATGGAGAAGGATAAGGCGCTTGCTCTTGTTAAGGAGCAGCTGACGGACCACCGTTATCAGCACACACTCGGGGTCGTGGAAGCGGCGGGAAAGCTTGCAGAGAGATATGGCGTGGATAAGTATAAAGCAGAAATGGCTGCAATCTTCCATGATTACGCGAAATTCCGTCCAAAGGAAGAGATGAAGGAAATTATTCAAACGCAAGGAATGGATGAACGTCTCTTATCTTATAATGCTGAATTGTGGCACGCACCTGTCGGAGCATATCTTGTTCAGAAAGAAGCAGCCATGGAAGATGAAGATATCCTGGATGCCATTCGTTACCACACTTCAGGCAGGCCGGGAATGTCAGACTTGGAAAAAGTCATTTATCTTGCTGATTATATCGAGCCGGGAAGGCATTTTCCGGGTGTGGATGAAGTGAGGGAACTTGCAAAACATAATCTTGAAGAGGCATTGATTGCGTCCATCCGGAATACCATCATGTTTCTCCTGAAGAAGAATCAGGCTGTTTTCCCTGATACATTCAATACATTCAATGATTTAGTTCTTAATAATAGGAGTTGATTTGATGAACAGTAAAGACTTGCTTCAAATAGCATTTAAAGCAGCTGACGACAAAAGAGCGGAGGATATAGTGGCTCTTGATATGAAAGGCATTTCCCTGATTGCTGATTACTTTGTCATCTGCCATGGTAATTCCGACAAACAGGTTCAGGCAATCGCCCGTGAGCTGAAGGAAAAGGCCGAGGAAAATGGCAGTGATGTAAAACGTATGGAAGGCTTTGATGAAGCCCGCTGGGTGCTTGTAGATATGGGGAATGTGGTTGCCCATGTTTTCCATCGCGACGAAAGGGACTATTATAAACTTGAAAGGCTTTGGGGAGATGCCCCGATTGTGGAGTTCAGCAGCGAGATCGAGCAATGAGTTATCAGCAATTCGCCTATATATATGATTACCTGATGCAAGATGTCCCTTATGATTCCTGGGTGGAATACGTGGGAGATAAGGCACGTTTGTACTCAGTCACAGGAAAAGAGCTCCTTGATATAGGATGCGGCACTGGAGAATTGTCTCTCCGGCTCCTGAAAGAAGGTTATACTGTAACCGGAATCGATTTATCCGAGGACATGCTCTTCGTTGCCAGGGACAAAGCTGAACAACAAGGCATGAACCTGACTTTATTCCAGCAGGACATGAGCGAACTTGAAGGATTGGGCCGGTTTGATATCGTCACTATTTTCTGTGATTCATTGAACTACCTTGATAATGAAGAAAAGGTTCTGTCCACTTTCAAGAGAGTCAGGGAGCATATGGCTGATGATGGGATCTTTTTATTTGATGTTCACTCGATTTTCAAGATCATGCAAATCTTTACTAATGAGACATTCACATTCACTGATGAAGATGTATCTTATATTTGGGATTGCTTTCCTGGAGAAGCGCCGAACAGTGTTGAACATGAGTTGACTTTTTTTGTCAGGGATGTTGAAACGGGGCAGTATGAACGGATTGAAGAATTTCATCATCAAAGGACTTATCCAATCCTCACCTTGGAAAACTGGCTCAATGCAGCAGGGCTTGAAGTGCTTGAAGTGACAGCTGATTTTACTGAGTCCGGGCCAGGTGACCAAAGTGAAAGGATTTTCTTTGCCTGTAAAAAGAAATAATTTATTAACAGAAGCGGCCATCGCAAAATGGCCGCTTCTGTTTTGATAAATTTAAAGGAATTGAGAAATGAATGTAGAATAGAATAAGTTAGTCACAAACCAAATTGATGCCGCGTTTCCCTCAGATCTTCATCAAATTTTTTATGAGTGGCTCTGAACAGTCCGTGAAAAAGTTCCCCGATCTCTGCTTCCATTGCAGAAATTCCTTCCCCGGTTATGCCGCCTTTAACACATACCTTTTCCTGAAGGGCTTCCAAAGAATATATTTCTTTCTTCAAAAGCTCCCCAAGCCCGATAAGCATTTCTGATGCAAGGATGGTTGCCGTACGTTCATCGATTTCTGTCTCACTCGTCGCTCCTTCAATAAACTTCCGAGTTAAATAGGTAAAGAAAGCGGGCCCGCAGCTGACAATATCCGAAGAGACCCTGGTGATGTCCTCGCCGATGGTGACAGGAGTGGAAATGGAGCCCATCAGCTTCCATATTGCATCCTGCCATTCCTTCGTACACCGGGAACCAAAAGAAAATAAGGAGACACCGCTAAGAGCCCGGTTCGTGATGCTTGGAATCACTCTCATACAGGAACAGCCTGCAAGGGACTCAACCTGTTGAACACTGACGGGGCTTGTAATCGACACGATGCATTTTTCCTTGGTGAAGTAACTTTGGCTGTGTTCTAAAAGCTCATAAATATCCAAGGGCTTTACACATATGAAAACCACATCTGAATCCTTGATGAGGCTTGCTAGATCATCGTATACTGTAAGACCTGCATGTTTTTTTCTGAAATGCTCCGCTTTTTCCTTTGTGCGGTTAATGACATTGAGGTCAGAAGGAGAAAGTGCTCCTGACTCAATGAATGCTTCCAGCAGAATGCCGCCCATATTCCCTGTTCCAACTATTCCTGCCTTCATACACTGCCCTCCTTCTCACGCATTTTAAATATGTTGTTTCCGGATGGTTCTCAAAATTTGCCGACTGTACCGGATAGATTCTGTGAGTGTGCTCATAGTCCAGGTTTTAAAATATTCCTCCATTCTGACTTCAGACAAATCCATATATTCAGGGGGAGTGAATAACGTTATACACAATCCAGATAAAACACACATTAATAAAGGTTTCACTCAGTATAAAGAAGTCAATTTCAACCTGCTTTCCTTTATCATTCCTATGATTTTTGAAGTCTTATTATTACAAGAAAAGGAGATGGAAAAGCTGCAGACTCTCTTTGACAAATATAAGGTGCTGGTGATCGTTGTCCTCGTATTATTGGTTTCGGGCTTTTCAATCTATTATCACTCTGCACAAAACGTAAAGATTGATATCGAAGAGGAACCCGTTCCTGAATCTGTTCCGGAGTTCAGAGTCCCTGCTGAGGAAGAACCTGCAGAAAGCCTGAACATGGAAATTTTCGTGGACGTTAAAGGAGCCGTCCAAAGTCCGGGCATCTATAAAGCGGTTCAAAGCGAAAGAGTGAATGACCTGATAATCAGAGCCGGCGGCTTTACTGATGATGCAGGGGAAGAACATGTCAATCTTGCGAGGAAGGTAACGGATGAAATGGTGATCTATGTGCCGAAAGAAGGGGAGTACAGCGAAGAAAATTATGCAGGCTCCCTGGATGATCAATCCCAAGAAAGGTTATTGGATATTAATAAAGCATCAGAGGAGGATTTCGATGGGTTGCCGGGAATCGGACCGGCAAAAGCAAAAGCTATTGTTGACTTCAGAACAGAGAATGGTCCTTTTAAGGAGCTTGATGAGTTGAAGAGTGTCCCGGGAATTGGGGAAGCCACTTTCGACAGGCTGAAAGAAACTATTATCATAAATTGATCCAAGCAATAAATCCTTTTGCCGGATTCCTTATTTTCAGATACACTTGATTCAAGAATACGAAGACCCAAAGGAGTTTTTTTTATGACAAGAATATCATGGAATCATTATTTTATGGCGCAATCACACTTGCTTGCTTTGAGGAGCACGTGTACACGCCTGACAGTGGGAGCGACCATAGTCCGTGATAAACGGATTATTGCAGGGGGTTATAATGGCTCGATAACTGGAGGAGTACACTGTGTGGATGAAGGCTGCTATGTAATCGATAATCATTGTGTCCGCACCATACATGCAGAAATGAATGCGATCATTCAGTGCGCGAAATTCGGGGTACCGACAGACGGAGCAGAAATTTATGTCACACATTTCCCATGCCTGCAATGCTGCAAGGCCATCATACAAGCCGGCATCAGAAAGGTGTATTTCGCTGAAAACTATAAAAATCACCCTTATGCAATTGAGTTATTCCAGCAGGCGGGTGTAGAGACTGAGCAGGTGCCTTTTGAAAGCGAAACGAAGGAAGAAGAAAGTAGATTGAGCAGCGAAATGCTTGTTAAACTTGAGGAGCTTGGACTGCCGTCAGAAGAGCTTATTGAGCTGCAAAGGCAGCATGAAAATCTTTTCAAGGAGTAACTGCCAGTGAAAAAAGGACAGTTCATCTATTACGCCCTGGCATACCTCACAGGGACATCATTTGCACTTCACTTCAAATGGGGTGCTTTTTTTCTCCTTATTTTCCTCCTGATCTTAGGCAGCAGAAAACTGCCTTTATCCATTCTTTTCTTCTCTTTACTCCTTCTGCCTGCATCATTCTTTCTTTCCCTTTCCCATTCTAATAGGGCTACCACCATACTTTCTCCTTTTCAGACTGCATTTTCCGTTGAATTTCAAGAGAGGCCGGACATTGATGGAGACCGTTTAATGGGGGAAGCTGTGACATCCGATGGAGAGTCAGTTGTCCTCCGTTACAGGATTCCTGATGAGCAGGAACAAAAGCAGCTGAAAGAATCGAGCTTCACCGGGTTGATTTGCAATGTATCAGGTGATCTTTCAGAACCAGGACAGGGGAGGAATATGAACAGTTTTGATTACCGTGATTTCCTTGCAGGGAAAAACATTCATTGGATCTTGCAAGTCAACAGCCTTTCAGAAGCACAATGTTCCCACCGGAAAAAATCATTAATAACGATGGTTGGAGAATGGCGTGAAAAAGGAATTGAATCCATTCAGGAGAAGTTTCCCGAACAGGCCGCCGGTATTGCGGCAGCGCTGATATTCGGACACAGGGATTTAATAGAAGAAGATACACTTGAGGCTTATCAAAGGCTGGGTGTCATTCATCTCCTGGCAATTTCCGGC
Organism: Bacillus salacetis; assembly: GCF_003581585.1. Classification (GTDB taxonomy): domain Bacteria; phylum Bacillota; class Bacilli; order Bacillales; family Bacillaceae_B; genus Rossellomorea; species Rossellomorea salacetis. The sequence goes on along the minus strand of NZ_QXIR01000003.1, from coordinate 45,943 downwards.
CTTCATGTCGGAATGCTGTTTGCTGTGCTGTACTTCCTCCTGTTGAGGCTGGGATTTGCGAAGGAGCATGTTAAGGTAATGCTTCTGGTCATCTTACCGTTCTATGTGTTGTTGACGGGAGCGGCACCGCCGGTTATTAGAGCTGCGGGGATTATGGGGGCTGTCATCCTGTCTGGTTTTTTTCGGTTGAAGATTCACGCTGTTGACGCAGTATCAATTATTTTCCTTCTGTATATGCTCGTTGACCCTTCCGCTTTAAAAAATGCAGGGGTTCAATTGTCATTCCTCGTCAGTTTTTCCCTTATCTTATCTTCCCGGACCCTCGCTTTTGTCCAGAAGAAATGGATGATGGTCTTCATGGTGTCAGGAGTATGCCAAATTTGTTCCATCCCCGTCCTTCTCTGGCATTTCTATGAATTTTCCCTTATTGGATTTGTTCTGAACTCCATCTATGTTCCATTTTTCACAATCATCCTTCTCCCTATATCCTTGTTTTCATTTATTTCTATGCTGCTGTTTCCCCCTGCTGCAGACCTTCTGTTCCCACTAATGAAATGGGCAGTCATTGCTGCAGATTATGTTTCTGCCCGGTTCAATACTCTGCCATTTATCACCTTTTCCGCTGGCCGGCCTTCCATACTGCTCACTCTTTTCTGCACGTTATCCATTGTCTTCTTTTTTATGAAAGCGGAGAAGAGAAAGTGGCTGACTGGTTTGATTCCTATCTTCCTGCTTCTGGGGTTTCACAAAGTCTCTCCGGTTCTTAACCCTTATGGGGAACTGATTGTTGCAGATGTCGGACAAGGAGATTGCATCATTATCGATCTGCCCTTCAATGAAGGGGTATACATGATCGATACAGGAGGAGTCATGAATTTCCCTAAAGAAGAATGGCAAAGAAGAAGCCGGGAATTTTCCCTGAGCAGTGATGTTCTTGTGCCTTTATTAAAAAGCAAGGGAATAGAAGAGATCGATAAGATGTTTTTGACACACAGTGATTTTGACCATGCAGGTGCGGCTGCAGAACTGATGGGGGAAATAGAGGTCGGAGAAATTCTGGTCACGCCCGGTTCGCAGGAAAGTGAAGTCATGCATTCCATTATGGAAACAGCAGAATCATTGAGTATAAAGGTCAGGGAATCTAAAGCAGGAGAAAACTGGAGCACAAATCATGGGGAGTTTATGGTTTTATTTCCTTTTGATAATCAATATGAAGGGAATGATGATTCGCTCGTTTTGTATGGCAGGTTTGGAGGAAAAAGATGGCTGTTCACCGGGGACCTGGAAGCCGGAGGGGAGAAGGAAATGATCCGGAAATGGAAAATAAAAGCTGATGTGCTGAAAGTGGGGCATCATGGCAGCCTGACTTCAACAAGTGATGCTTTCCTTGAGGAAATCGATCCTGATACCGCCTTGATTTCAGCTGGAGAAAACAACCGATATGGGCATCCGCATCCAGAGGTGCGGACCAGACTCGCGGAAAGAGGAATAAAAGTATTCAATACAGCAGAAGGTGGAGCGATCCATTATAAATTTTTGGGCAGAAAAGGAACGTTTAAAACAGTTATTCCATAAGATATATTACGAATGACAGAACGAAAAAAAGAGTCCGCTATTTGCGAACTCTATCGACTCATTAAGCGCCTATGTACTTAATGACAACAGCCATGATGAACATTATGGCAAAGAAACCGAAAGATACGATGAAACCAACGCCAGAATCCACTGCATCATTTCTTTTCGATTGGACATTTTTTTCGAATTCGTTCATTAGTACCCCTCCTATTTCTATCTTAGTATAGATGATTCACATAAAAAAATCTATACTTGGACTTTACATTTTCCTTTACTGACAAGAGTTGTCACATATATGTTCACATTCTTGGGTGACAATAATATTTACAAGGGAGATACCGCCGGTCAAAAAGGGTCCTAGGTCTTTTTCATCGGCGTTAAATATAGATTTAGGGGGTGTCCTCCAACCATGGGCGTCCCCTTTCCACTTGTCAAAACCGCCAAGCTTTTTTACGATAGTATTATCTGAACAAAATGGAGAGTGCAATCTTGGTTATTGATATTTGGAAGAAAATCGAAAACAAACAATTTGCCAGTATATACTTATTATATGGAAAAGAATCATTTTTAATAAATGAAACGCAGCAAAAAATTGTTGGACAAGCAATATCCGAAGAAGAAATGGATTTCAACTTCTCTTCGTATGACTTGGAAGAGACACCTGTCGAGACAGCCATAGAGGATGCCGAGACCTTTCCTTTCATGGGGGAAAGGCGGGTTGTCGTATTACATAATCCCGTATTCCTGACCGCGGAAAAAACAAAAGAGAAAGTTGAACATAATGTAAAGAAATTTGAGCAATATCTGTCTTCGCCTTCTCCTTACACAATACTTGTTATTTCCGCACCTTATGAAAAGCTGGATGAGAGGAAAAAAATCACGAAGGCTTTAAAAAAGCAAGCAGAAGTCCTGGAAGCCAAAAAGCTGAATGAGAGTGAACTGAAAACCTGGGTGAGGGAAAGGGCCGCCGCAAACATGGTGCAAATTGATGAAGGTGCCATTGATTTGCTTTTGGCTCTTGCCGGAACAAACTTAATGATGCTGACTAAAGAAATAGATAAGCTGTCTTTATATGTCAGCGATACAAGCAGGATTGATGAATCAGTTGTGGAATCCTTAACCGCACGGTCGCTTGAACAGAATATTTTCGCGCTCGTTGAAAAAGTGGTTCAGCGGAATACAGAAGATGCTTTGCGAATATATTATGATTTATTAAAACAGAATGAGGAACCGATCAAGATCCTCGCTGTCTTGTCTGGTCAATTTCGATTGATCTATCAAGTGAAGGAATTGGCGAGAAGGGGATACGGCCAGCAAAAAATCGCCGGTTTTCTTCGGGTCCATCCTTTTCGTGTAAAATTGGCAGCAGGACAGGCGAAGCATTTTACGGATGAACAGCTTGCTGCCATCATCGAACTCCTTTCCCAGGGAGATTACGAAATGAAAACAGGCAGGCAGAAGAAAGAAATGATCATCGAGTTATTCCTTTTCAAACTGCATGAACAATCCTTAAGCAATGCGAGATAAAAAGAAAAAAACGATCTCCCGGTTGGGAGATCGTTTTTTTAATTAGTTAACTTTTTTCATTAAGCGTGATTTTGAACGGTCAGCAGCGTTTTTGTGGATAAGACCTTTTTGTGCTGCTTTATCTAAATGCTTAACTGCTTCAGAAACTAATGCTTTAGCGTTATCATCGTTGTTTTGTGCAGCTGCTTCAGCTTTCTTTACAGCAGTACGCATAGATGATTTCACAGTTGCGTTCTGTGCATTTTTTGCTTCGTTCGTTTTTACGCGTTTGATAGCAGATTTAATATTTGGCATTCCTGTCACCTCCTACAAAGCGATCGAGAATTATATTTAACTCGATTTTACAATTCCTAAAATTAATCAGAACAAATGATATTTTATCAAATCAGGGTTTATATTGCAATACTCTGCTGTTGAAAAAGATATAGAGTGCATGAAAGTTTCCTTAAAGGCAAACATAAGGGTATTGAAGATAATTAAGGGGGCTGTCAAATTGGAAGAAAAACATACAGTCGATCTGAGCAAATATACTATCAGAACGGACCTTGCCATAGAGGCAAAGGAGATGGCGCTTGCTGAGAAAAGTAAAGACGAGGATCAAGCTGAACAGGTAACAGGGCTGAAAGGTGTCATTGTCAATGAACGTGAAGTAGAGGGCATCAGCATTTCACATGTGACCATAACAGAAGAAGGTGAAGAACTGCTGGGGAAGAAAGCCGGAAACTATTTAACGCTCGAAGCACATAGTATCAGACAAAGCCAGGCTGACCTGCAGCAAAAAGTGGAAGAAGTATTCGCCAAGGAATTCAGTGCATTTTTAAAGGAGAAGGGAATCAGTCCTGATGCAAGCTGTCTGATTGTCGGGCTGGGGAACTGGAATGTAACTCCTGACGCACTTGGGCCTTTGGTCTGTGAAAACTTGATTGTGACCCGGCATCTGTTTGAATTGCAGCCAGAATCTGTTGAAGAAGGGTATCGTCCTGTGTCTGCTCTGGCTCCGGGTGTCATGGGGGTAACGGGAATTGAAACCAGTGATATCATTTTCGGTGTAGTTGAAAAATCCAAACCGGATTTTATCATAGCTGTGGATGCATTGGCCTCCCGTTCGATTGAAAGGGTAAATTCTACCATTCAAATATCTGATACAGGCATCCATCCGGGATCTGGTGTCGGAAATAAACGAAAAGGGCTGGATGAAGAAACGATGGGAGTCCCTGTGATTGCAATCGGTGTCCCGACTGTCGTTGATGCTGTAACCATTGCAAGCGACACTGTCGATTTCCTGCTTAAGCATTTTGGCAAAGAGCTGAGGGAAGGAGACAGGCCATCCCGCTCACTTGCACCTGCAGGATTAACGTTTGGCGAGAGGCGGAAGTTTACTGATGAAGACTTGCCGGAAGAACATCATCGGAAAACTTTTCTTGGCATTGTCGGTACACTTCAGGAGGAGGAAAAGCGGAAATTGATCCATGAAGTGCTGGCTCCAATGGGGCAAAACCTGATGGTGACACCAAAGGAAGTTGACGTCTTCATAGAGGAGACAGCCAACCTTATCTCAAATGGATTAAACGCCGCCCTTCACTCCGCAGTTAACCAAGGCAATACAGGATTTAAAACACATTAGGAGGGACTAAGCACAAGCCGCCGGGGCTTGTGCCCTTTTTGTATGGGTTGGAATCCCCGTGCCGGAGTGCTGGCGTGGATGATCAGGGTACCATTCTATTTTCCTGTTCTACTTCTTCTATCTCTATCATATTTTGTACTAGAGTTGAGATGGAAGGGTGAAAAAATGAAGTCGTATAAATCATCCAATTATGTTGTAGCAGTGAATCTATCGACAATTGTTAAAGGAATCCTTGCGTTTGTCTTTGGCCTTCTTTCAATTTTTTCTTTGTCTGGGATACTTACATCACTCAAGCCTGAATACCGGATATCTTCAAGTTCTGTCAATCATGCAGCAGAACATGTATCAGGAGCGATGCTATATAACCTTTTCACAATGGAAAACAGGGCTTTCGGGGCAGCGGACCCGGAGGGGGAAGAACTCCCCTCGATGTCTAATCTTCTCTTTGGCATGGCAACAAACATCAGCTTCAAGGATCCCAGAAGTTTTTTAGGGAGGGAGCTGCCCGGGTTCTCGATCTTTGATGGGGAGATACTGGTAGCTGGCGAAGGAACGGACTTTACCAATATGCCGTACGAATCGGTGCCGCCGGAAGCAGCGCTGAATGCAGATAATGATGCGCAGCTCCAGAACACAGAGAAACTTGAAAATCCATCTCCAGGGGAGGCTCCTGATGCGGGCGGACATACAACCGGAGATAAAAAAACAGTCTATTTATACTTTACTCACACCCGTGAATCATATCTTCCATACTTGAAAAATGTGACAAATCCGGATCTTGCCCACCATTCGCAAATAAATGTCACAAAAGTTGGAGATAAATTAAAAGAAGAGCTGGAAAACCGGGGCATCGGAACAATGATTGATAAGACGGATATCATCGCTAATCTGAATAAAAAGGGACTGGATTACTGGAATGCATATCAGGAATCCCGGCCGGTTGCCCAAACAGCAATGGCTCAAAATAAAGATTTGATCTACCTTATTGATATTCACAGGGACTCACAGCGGAAAGATATCACTACAGCAACAATCAATGGTAACCCGTATGCCAAACTTGCATTTGTTGTTGGTGCTGAACATCCGAACTACGAGAAGAATCTGAAGATCGCTACTGAGCTGCATAATCAGCTTGAAAAAAAATATAAAGGCATTTCCCGCGGGGTTTTTGTGAAAAAGGGAAGCGGTACGAACGGCAAGTTCAATCAGGATTTGACTTCGAATTCCTTATTGGTGGAATTCGGCGGGGTGGATAATACTTTTGAAGAATTAAATCGGTCATCAGCTGCGCTCGCAGATATTTTTGCAGAGTATTACTGGCAGGCTGACAAAGTCGGGCACGTCATCTCGGCACCTGCTTCGAGCCAATGACAAAATTACGTAAAGGATGAGCAGGATGAAAAGATTCATGTTTAAAAGCATACTGTTGGTATCGGTATTATTTGTCGGTGTTCTTATCGGAATGCAAAAAGCAAACGATGGAATCAAGGATATGAAAGGATATGACGAAGAGGGGATGGGACCGCCCCTTACAATATCCGAGGATGAAGCTGGCAATATTGAAGCGTCCCTGCTCGGTCAGGAAATGGGAAGCACCTCGATTTCGGAAAAGAAAAAGAAGCTTGAAGAAATGAAAAGCTTTAATTTTTTTTCCGAGATAGGGAAAACAGTGGCCGGGATCATGAAAGGACTCACGGAAAAAACAGTAGAATTTGTTTCATCTTTGCTTTGAGGAGGAGCGCTTTCGGGCGTTCTTTTTGTTGTGGGATAAGGTATTCCAAGGGGATCAATTATTGATCACCATGCTGGCTTAACATTTACTAATACAATGATCAAAACTTTAACAACTCTTAATTCATTCTTTATTAGTGGGGTTCAGGAGATTTTAGGATGTAGGAATAGACCAAATCCCTTTGTCTCACTAGAAAAAATGGTGCAATTCCTCTTGTAATGGACCTGATTTGTCCGTGTCCCAATATAAGTTGGTGCATTACCTTTGTAATCATCCATACATTGCTTGGTCTCCCTAAAACCCCTTCATTCCGCCAGGATCATGCCATGCTCGTCAACATCTATCCAAATAAACCTATGGAAAAATCGTGCCAAAAGCATATACTATATTAACTGGAGAAGGAATCCAATATTAAGCAGACCCCTGCAACATGGTTATGATTGAATATTGCTATTTGTACTGATATAATTCAAAATAGTGTACATGCGTCGATTAACAGGAGTTGAAAGTAATGAACCGTGAAGAAAAATTAAAACGACAAGAGAAAATACGTAACTTTTCTATCATTGCTCACATAGATCATGGAAAATCTACTTTGGCAGATAGAATTCTTGAAAAGACGAAAGCGTTAACTGCCAGAGAAATGAAAGAGCAGCTGCTTGATTCGATGGACCTTGAAAGGGAACGCGGAATCACCATAAAGCTGAATTCTGTTCAATTGAAATATGAGGCAAAAGATGGGGAAACATATATATTCCATCTTATTGATACACCGGGCCACGTCGATTTCACTTATGAGGTGTCCAGAAGCCTGGCTGCATGTGAAGGTGCTGTCCTGGTGGTAGATGCTGCCCAGGGGATTGAAGCGCAAACCCTTGCAAATGTTTATTTAGCGTTGGATAATGACCTGGAAATCCTTCCGGTCATCAACAAAATCGATTTGCCTGCTGCTGATCCTGAGCGGGTTCGCCAGGAAGTGGAAGATGTCATCGGGCTTGATGCTTCCGAGGCTGTACTGGCTTCTGCAAAAGCAGGAATTGGGATTGAGGATATCCTTGAACAGATCGTTGAGAAAGTCCCGGCTCCGCAGGGCGATCCCGAAGCTCCTCTGAAAGCCCTGATCTTTGATTCGTTATATGATGCATACCGCGGTGTTATAGCTTATATCAGAGTTGTTGATGGGTCCGTTAAAGTCGGAGATAAAATCAAAATGATGGCGACCGGAAAAGAATTCGAAGTGAACGATGTCGGAGTTTTCACCCCTAAAGCCACTTCTTGTGATGAGTTGACCGTCGGGGATGTAGGCTATTTGACTGCCGCCATTAAAAATGTCGGGGATACACGTGTAGGTGACACCATAACAGGTGCGAAAAATCCTGCTGAAAGTCCGCTTCCAGGTTACAGGAAGTTGAATCCGATGGTATACTGCGGCCTGTATCCGATTGACTCGGCCAAATATAATGATCTGCGTGAAGCATTGGAAAGACTTGAACTGAATGACTCTGCCCTTCAATATGAGCCTGAAACATCCCAAGCTCTCGGGTTTGGTTTCAGGTGCGGATTTCTTGGATTGCTTCATATGGAGATCATCCAGGAGCGCATCGAGCGCGAATTCAAGATTGATTTGATTACGACAGCACCAAGTGTTATCTATAATGTTCATATGACAGACGGTGAAGAAGTCAAAATCGATAACCCTTCCATGATGCCTGATCCGCAAAAAGTGGACAGAGTGGAAGAACCATACGTAAAAGCGACAATGATGGTGCCGAATGATTATGTCGGAGCAGTTATGGAATTATGCCAAGGGAAACGCGGCAACTTCATCGATATGCAATATATGGATGAAACCCGTGTGAACATTGTATATGAAATTCCGCTTGCTGAGATTGTATATGACTTCTTCGATCAATTGAAATCCAGTACAAAGGGATATGCTTCATTCGATTACGAACTGATCGGATATAAAGAATCAAAACTTGTGAAAATGGATATCCTCTTGAATGCTGAACAGGTAGATGCGTTAAGCTTTATCGTTCACAGGGATTTTGCGTATGATAGAGGAAAAGTCATTGTAGATAAGCTGAAGGAATTGATTCCAAGGCAGCAATTTGAAGTGCCCATCCAAGCAGCTATCGGTCAGAAAATCGTTGCCCGTTCAACGATTAAAGCCATCAGAAAGAACGTACTTGCCAAATGTTACGGTGGAGATATTTCCCGTAAGCGAAAGCTTCTTGAAAAACAGAAAGAAGGTAAAAAGCGCATGAAGCAGGTCGGTTCTGTGGAAGTGCCGCAGGAAGCGTTCATGGCAGTACTGAAGATGGATGACAGCAACAAGTCCAATTAAAGTAAGCGAAAAATAGTATGTTTCGTTATAAAGGAGGGGGAGTTGCTTTTACAGCAGGCTCCCCTTTCTCTATCGAAATGAATTGAAGGTTGTGAAAGAAATGATACATTCAGCTTATATCCACATTCCGTTTTGCCATCACATCTGCCATTATTGTGATTTTAATAAAGTATTTATGAAAGGGCAGCCAGTAGATGAATACCTGAGCCATTTGAATAAAGAAATGAAAATGCAGCTTCAAAAGTATCCGGCGGATAAACTTTCGACGATTTTTGTCGGGGGAGGCACGCCAACTGCACTTGATGCGTCCCAGCTTGAAGTGCTCTGCCGGAATATCAATGACTCTCTACCCTATTCTAGAGATGAAGTAGAGTTTACTTTTGAAGCCAATCCAGGGGATTTGACCAGTGATAAGCTTGAAGTCCTTTACCAAAATGGAGTGAACCGTTTAAGCTTTGGTGTACAGTCTTTCAATGATGAGCTGCTGAAAAGGATCGGCCGCAATCACAGAAGCAAAGATGTGTATACCTCTATCGAAGCGGCAAAGAAAGCCGGCTTTGAAAATATCAGCATCGATCTGATATACGCTCTTCCTGGACAGACGGTTGCTGATTTCAAGCACACGCTGAAAACGGCGCTTGAATTCGACCTTCCTCACTACTCCAGTTATTCTCTCATCATAGAACCAAAAACGGTATTTTATAATTTGATGAGAAAAGGGAAATTATCACTCCCGCCGCAAGAAGCGGAGGCGGAGATGTACAGTGTTCTGATGGAAGAGATGGAAGCAGCCGGGATTCATCAATATGAAATCAGCAATTTTGCCAAAAAGGGTTTTGAGAGCAAACATAACCTTGTTTATTGGAATAATGAAGAGTACTATGGCTTTGGTGCCGGGGCACATGGATATGCAGAAGGGAACCGATATGCCAATTTCGGACCTCTGAAGAAATACATGCAGCCTCTTGAGGAAGGACAATTGCCGATCATAGAAAACCATGAACAGACCAAAGGGGAAAAGATGGAAGAGGAAATGTTCCTTGGACTGCGTAAAACCCAGGGAGTTTCCGTTTCGCATTTCACCGAAAAATTCGGTGAAAGCCCAATGACAGTCTTCAAAGAAGCTATAGAGGAAATGACTCAAAAAGAACTCCTGGCAGTCGAAGATTCATACATCCGCCTGACCCAAAAAGGAAAGTTCCTGGGCAACGAGGTATTCCAAGCTTTTCTGGGGGTTATATAGAACGAGTAAACTCTACTTAATGCTCAGTTTGCATTCTGGACTTTTACTTTGTTTTTGTTTTATCGGGTTGATTGGAGCGGAAGGTGCCCGACCTCCTGCGGGATCAGCGTGACAGGTGCGGCCACAAATGCAGACCCGGGTGGCCAACTGAGCTCCAGGACCCAACCCCTCGGGGGCGAATCAAACTAGAATGTGCTTAAAACGGTTCTAGGATCCAAAAGGGAGCGGGAATCAAAGAGAAGAGGGGCGTAGAGCAAGTACAAAAAAGAAACGGATCTAAAGCGAAAAGGCGCGTAAAGCGGTTCTAGAGTCCAAAAGGAAGCGGTAGTCAAAGAGAAGAGGCACATAGGGCAGTTCTAGACTCCAAAGTGGAGCGGGAACCTCCTGCAGCTGTAATCGATATCCCTGCCGGTGAAGGACAGGAGAAATTTCACACAAAAATTCGTCCTTTAATCAGGTTCTTCTAATTGACATCTCCAATGCGATTTGATAATTTATTATTAGATTTAGCACTCATTAATTGAGAGTGCTAACAGAGGTGATGAAATGTTGTTAACAGATCGACAGCTGCTTATACTTCAAGTAATCATTGATGATTTCATCCGGTCTGCACAACCGGTAGGTTCGAGGAGCCTGTCGAAAAAAGAAGAGATTTCTTTCAGTTCCGCAACAATCAGGAACGAAATGGCAGACTTGGAGGAGTTCGGTTTTATAGAGAAGCCGCATACCTCTTCAGGGCGTATTCCTTCTGAAAAAGGATATAGATACTATGTTGACCACCTTCTTTCTCCCGCCCAGCTGAAGACAAAAGATGTTAAGACGATAAGGTCCATTTTTGCCGAGCGTATCTATGAAATGGAAAAAGTCGTGGAAAGGTCCGCTAAAATCCTTTCCGAACTTACTAATTATACAGCGATTGTCCTTGGTCCGCAGGTGAAGGAAAATAAGCTTAAGAAAATACAAATCATTCCTATCAGCCAGGAAACGGCTGTAGCCATAATCATTACAGACACAGGGCATGTCCAGAATCGGATGTTTACGATCCCTCAGGCAGTCAAGCCCGGCGATTTGGAAAAGCTCGTCAACATTCTCAATGAACGATTGACGGGAGTGCCGATGACCGAATTGAATGACAAGATATTCAAAGAGGTTGCACAGCTGCTGAAGCAGCACATAGAAAACTATGATTTGATGATGCATTCCCTGGTAAATACCATGGATCTGCCGGTGAGCGAAAAGCTCTTTTTTGGCGGGAAAACCAATATGCTTAATCAGCCTGAATTCAATGACGTCCATAAAGTCCGCCTTCTGTTGAACATGATAGAGCAGGAAGATGGAATATATGATATGATCAAACATCTCCCAAATGGTCTCAACGTGAAGATAGGGAAGGAAAACAATGTGACGGCGATGGAGAATTGCAGCCTGATAACCGCATCTTATTCCGTTGCGGATGAACAGGTTGGTTCAATTGCAATATTGGGACCGACCAGGATGGAATATTCCAGGGTGATAAGTTTATTGAATTTTTTAAGTGACGATATGTCCAAAGCACTGACAAAGCTGTATCAAAGCTGAAGCGTGTGGATATATTGAATAGAGGATATCGGGGCCGGTGCATTGAAGAAATTTCTGCGCCTGGTCCCGGCTACTGTGTTTCATGATGAGGGAGAGTCCCTTTACTTTTAAGGAGGTGAATGGAATGGCAGAAGAAACGAACAACAAAGTTGATCAAGAAGAATTGCATGATCAGCAGGAAGAGCAAACCTCAACAGAAAATGAAGAGGAAATTTTCGCTGAAAGCCTGGAAAATCAAGAAGGTGAAGAAAGCGGAAAATCCCCTGAGGAAACTCAGATCCTTGACCTGCAGTCGAAGTTGGATGAATCCGAAAGCCGTTATTTGCGACTGCGTGCTGATTTTGATAATTTCCGCCGCCGTGCGAACTTGGACCGTGAGGCGAGTGAAAAATATAAGTCTCAAAGCCTTGTGACAGAATTGCTCCCTGCAATTGACAACTTTGAGCGGGCGCTGAATATTGAACCTGAGAACGAACAGACAAAATCCTTGCTCCAGGGAATGGAAATGGTTTATCGTAGCTTAGTGGAAGCGTTGAAAAAGGAAGGCGTGGAACCGATCGAAACAGTCGGACACGAATTCGACCCGCACTTGCATCAAGCTGTTATGCAGGGAGAAGATGAAAACTTCGGTTCAAACATTGTAACTGAAGAGTTCCAAAAAGGGTATAAACTGAAGGATCGCGTTATCCGTCCTTCTATGGTAAAAGTAAATCAATAACACTACATACAAATTACAAGGAGGTTTTTCTCATGAGCAAAATTATCGGTATTGACTTAGGGACTACAAACTCATGTGTGGCAGTCCTTGAAGGCGGAGAGCCAAAGGTTATTCCAAATCCGGAAGGTAACCGCACAACGCCTTCAGTGGTTGCTTTCAAGAATGGTGAACTTCAAGTTGGGGAAGTGGCAAAGCGCCAGGCAATCACAAATCCAAATACAGTGATCTCCATCAAGCGCCACATGGGGACAGACTACAAAGAAAAGATCGAAGACAAAGAATATACACCGCAGGAAATTTCTGCAATGATCCTTCAGCATTTGAAATCTTATGCAGAAGATTATCTTGGTGAAAAAGTTGAAAAAGCGGTCATCACTGTACCGGCTTACTTCAATGATGCAGAACGACAAGCCACTAAAGATGCCGGGAAGATTGCGGGCCTTGAAGTAGAACGTATCATCAACGAGCCTACCGCAGCCGCCCTTTCTTACGGCTTGGATAAAATGGAAGAAGACCAGACAATCCTGGTTTATGACCTTGGGGGCGGAACTTTTGACGTATCCATCCTAGAATTAGGCGATGGAGTATTCGAAGTTCGTTCTACTGCCGGTGACAACAGACTTGGCGGAGATGACTTCGACCAAGTGATCATCGACTATCTTGTTGAACAATTCAAAAAAGAAAACGGCATTGATTTATCCAAAGATAAAATGGCGCTTCAACGCCTTAAAGATGCTGCCGAAAAAGCGAAGAAAGATCTTTCAGGTGTGACTTCCACACAAATTTCACTTCCATTCATCACTGCTGGTGAAAACGGGCCGCTGCACTTGGAAGTTAATATGACCCGTGCTAAATTTGATGAAATTTCTGCTGACCTAGTAGAGCGCACAATGGGGCCGACACGCCAGGCGCTTAAAGATGCAGGTCTTTCTGCAAGCGAAATCGATAAAGTCATCCTTGTTGGTGGATCCACTCGTATCCCTGCAGTCCAGGATGCAATCAAGAAAGAAGTAGGAAAAGATCCTCACAAAGGTGTTAACCCTGATGAAGTTGTAGCAATGGGTGCAGCGATTCAAGGCGGAGTATTGACTGGGGATGTAAAAGACGTTGTCCTTCTTGATGTAACTCCTTTATCACTTGGTATCGAGACAATGGGAGGCGTATCAACTAAGCTGATCGAGCGTAATACGACAATCCCTACTTCAAAATCACAAGTATTCTCAACTGCAGCAGACAACCAGACTGCCGTTGATATCCATGTACTTCAAGGTGAAAGACCGATGGCAGCGGATAACAAAACTCTAGGACGTTTCCAATTGTCTGATATCCCGCCGGCTCCACGCGGTGTGCCGCAAATCGAAGTTAAATTCGATATCGACAAGAACGGTATCGTGAACGTTTCAGCTAAGGACCTTGGAACAGGGAAAGAGCAAAACATCACAATCAAGTCTTCAACAGGACTTTCTGATGATGAAATCGACCGTATGGTTAAAGAAGCAGAAGAAAATTCTGAAGCAGATAAAAAGCGCAAAGAAGAGGTTGAACTTCGCAATGAAGCGGATCAGCTGATCTTTACGACTGAAAAGACAATCAAAGACCTGGGTGACAAAGTAGAAGAAGCTGAAGTCAAAAAAGCTGAAGAAGCTAAAGATGAACTGAAAGCGGCTATCGAAAAGGATGATTTGGAAGAGATCCGTACGAAGAAAGATGCTCTTCAAGAAATCGTTCAAGGCCTTTCAATGAAGCTATATGAGCAAGCTGCACAAGCACAGCAGCAAGCTGAGGGAGCGGAAGGCCAGGCAGGCGGAGATGACGACGTCGTCGATGCTGAATATGAAGAAGTAAAAGACGACAAGTAATATTAACTTCATAGAAATGGCCAATGGAAAGTCAAAGTCAGGTCTATCTTGACTTTGGCTTTTTCTTTGGTAAGATCTTTTGCGTTCTAATAGTTGTGTAACTTGTAGTAGACCAAGTAAGACACATTAAAGGGGTCACTGCAAAAGAAGGTTTGCAATTATTATGTTAGTGAACCACATGATTCGGTGAGAGGTCCATGAATGAGATTATTTCAGGCTGATATAGAATGATTGTATTATCTTACACTTAATGTTGGTTGAAGTGGAGGGTGCGTGATCTTCTGCGGGATAAGCGGGACTCGTCCAGCTCCAGCGGCCGAGGACCGTACCCACCGGAACGGACTTAGCACCTGGCAGATTCCGGTCTCTCTCCTTGTGATAAGTCATCATCGACTCACTAGCTCGTCATGATTCATTTATCTCATGCGAGAGCCCTCCAATCTGTACAGCGCTGAACGGCCGCTTCCGCTTTTTGTTCACCGCCCGCCCCGCGGAGTCGGGCGCCTGAAGCGGAAATCCATAACTCATACTCCGAAAGCGCAACAAACATTATAGTGTTTAAAAAGCGGAGGTAATCTCCTCTATTTCTGAATAAACATTGTGAGGGACCCCTATTTAATGTTAAAATAACCTTTATGCATAAGGAATCGGGAGTGTTGTATTGATGAGTAAACGGGACTATTATGAAGTTCTTGGCGTTGAAAAAGGCGCCTCCAAAGATGAAATTAAAAAGGCATACCGCAAACTCTCAAAGAAATATCATCCTGATATTAATAAAGAAGCGGATGCAAATGAAAAATTCACAGAAATCAGTGAAGCCTATGAAGTATTGAGCGATGAACAAAAACGCGCTCAATACGATCGATTCGGCCACACCGATCCAAACCAGGGATTCGGTGGCGGAGGAGACTTCGGCGGCGGCTTTGGCGGCTTCGAAGACATCTTCAACACCTTCTTCGGAGGAGGCGGAGGCCGCAGACGGGATCCTAATGCCCCAAGAGCCGGCGCGGATCTGCAGTATACGATGAGTGTCACATTTGAAGAAGCCGTATTTGGGAAAGAAACGGATATCGAAATACCGAAAGAGGAAGAATGTGAAACATGTGATGGTACCGGGGCAAAGCCTGGAACAAAACCCGAAACATGTAAACACTGTCAGGGAACTGGCCAGCTGAACGTCGAGCAGAATACACCGTTCGGCCGGATTGTGAACCGCAGGGTATGCCACCACTGCCATGGAACGGGCAAGTTCATCAAGGAAAAATGTAATACTTGCGGCGGTAACGGAAAAGTCCAGAAGCGCCGTAAAATCCATGTGAAAATCCCTGCAGGTATTGATGAAGGACAGCAGCTTAGAGTGTCCGGTCAGGGTGAACCTGGTGTGAATGGAGGACCTCCGGGAGATTTATACGTTGTCTTCCATGTCAGAACTCATGAATTCTTTGAACGTGACGGAGATGACATCTATTGTGAGATGCCGATCACTTTTGTTCAATCAGCCCTTGGCGATGAAATTGAGGTACCTACATTGCATGGAAAAGTGAAACTGAAAGTCCCTGCAGGAACACAAACAGGAACTAAATTCAGGCTTCGCGGCAAAGGTGTGCCGAACGTAAGAGGTTACGGTACAGGAGATCAGCATATCCGGGTGAAAGTGGTAACGCCGACGAAGCTGACCGACAAGCAGAAAGAGCTGCTTCGTGAATTTGCCGATATCACTGGACAGGTGCCGGATGAACAGCATGAAAGCTTCTTTGATAAAGTAAAACGTGCCTTTAAAGGTGAATAAACAGGAACGGAGTTGGTAGAGTCGATGAAATGGTCAGAGATCAGCATACACACAACGAATGAAGCAATTGAGCCAATTTCAAATATTCTTCATGAAGCAGGTGCAAGCGGAGTTGTGATTGAAGATCCATTTGAATTGGAAAAAGAACGCGAAGACATTTTCGGAGAGATCTACCAACTCAATCCTGATGATTTTCCTGAGGAAGGGGTCATTGTCAAAGCCTATCTTCCAGTCAACAGTTTTCTTGGTGAAACGGTAGATGAAATCAAACAGTCTATTGAAAATCTTGTGAAATATAATATCGATATCGGAAGAAACAGCGTTGAAATTTCCGAAGTGAATGAAGAAGAGTGGGCAACTGCCTGGAAGAAATACTATAACCCGGTCAAGATTTCGGAAAAATTCACGATTGTTCCGACATGGGAACAATATGAACCCGTGAACAGTGATGAATTGATTATTGAATTGGATCCGGGAATGGCTTTTGGGACAGGCACGCATCCTACGACCGTGATGTGCATTCAAGCATTGGAAAGAACCGTTAAGCCAGGCAATCATGTCATAGATGTTGGTACTGGATCAGGAGTCCTGAGCATTGCTTCAGCAATGCTGCAGGCTGAAAAAGTGGGAGCTTATGACCTTGATGAGGTGGCGGTCAACTCTGCCCGTTTGAATACCAAGCTTAATAAGGTACATGACCGTGTGGCTGTTAGCCAAAATAACCTCCTTGATGGTGTATCAGAAGGAGCTGACGTCATTGTCGCCAATATCCTGGCAGAAGTCATCTTGAAATTCACAGATGATGCGGCAAGGATTGTGAAGCCTGGTGGATATTTCATTACATCCGGAATCATCGGACAGAAAAAGGATTTGGTCAAAACCGCAGTCATTGAAGCAGGATTTGAAGTTGAAGAAGTCATGTTAATGGAAGACTGGGTTGCCATTATTGCAAGGAAACCCGAATAACCGTTTTGTAAAAGGGTGATCACCGATGCAAAGATATTTTATAAACCAGCAGTTTCAAGAAGGAAGCCTTGTTGTCATTGAAGGCGAGAACTTTCATCATATTGTCCGTGTGATGAGAATGGGAAAGGACAGCTTATTCTACGTCGTCTTTCCAAATGGAGCTTCGGCAAAAGTTCAAATTGAAACGATTTCCAGTGACTGCCTTGAAGCTAAGGTAGTACAATGGGAGACAGATGAGAAGGAAATGCCGGTGGAAATCACGATTGTGAGCGGACTGCCAAAAGGGGATAAATTGGAATTGATCATCCAGAAAGGGACTGAGCTTGGTGCAAAGGAATTTGTCCCTTTTACCGCAGATCGCTCAATTGTAAAATGGGATGAGAAGAAAGCGAAGAAGAAAACTGAACGCTGGGAAAAGATCGCCAAAGAGGCTGCTGAACAGTCCCACCGCCAGCATGTCCCAGTGGTACATTCCCCAGTTTCGCTCAAAGAACTATTATCCCTTGCCGCTGACTATGATCATAAGATTGTAGCTTTTGAGGAAGATGCAAAGGCGGGGGAGCAAAGCAACTTAGCTGCCATCTTGCAAGCTGCAAAGCCGGGTCACCGTCTTCTGGCCGTTTTTGGACCTGAAGGCGGGTTGACGGAGAAGGAAGTCGAGACACTTAAAGGTCACGGATTTGTCTCTTGTGGTTTAGGGCCAAGAATCATGCGTGCAGAAACAGCACCGTTTTATCTGTTATCTGCTGCATCCTATCAATTTGAACTAATGAGGTGAAAAATATGCCAACAGTAGCTTTTCATACCCTCGGTTGTAAAGTGAATCACTATGAAACAGAGGCTATTTGGCAATTGTTTAAAGAACAGGGCTATGAACGCCTTGATTATGAAAATACTTCTGATGTATACGTCATTAACACATGTACAGTCACAAACACAGGAGATAAAAAAAGCCGTCAGGTTATCAGGCGGGCGATCCGGAAGAATCCGGATGCTGTCATCTGTGTAACTGGTTGTTACGCCCAGACATCCCCTGCAGAAATCATGGCGATTCCTGGAGTGGATATTGTGGTAGGTACACAGGACCGCAGAAAAATGCTCGAGTATATCGAGCAATACAAAGATGAAAGACAGCCGATCAATGGTGTAGGAAACATCATGAAAAATCGAGTCTATGAAGAACTGCAGGTTCCTGCCTTTACAGACCGTACGCGAGCTTCATTGAAGATTCAGGAAGGCTGTAATAATTTCTGCACATTCTGCATCATCCCATGGGCAAGGGGGCTGATGCGCTCTCGTGACCCGGAAGAAGTCATCCGCCAGGCTCAGCAGCTTGTGGACGCCGGCTATAAAGAAATAGTCCTGACAGGCATCCATACTGGAGGATATGGCGAGGATATGAAAGACTATAACCTTGCTATGCTCCTTCGCGATCTTGAAGAAAAGGTGGAAGGGTTGAAGCGAATCAGGATTTCTTCCATTGAAGCCAGCCAGTTGACGGATGAGGTTATTGAAGTCATCGATAACTCCAACATGGTTGTAAGGCATCTTCATATTCCGCTGCAGTCCGGTTCAAATACGGTGCTAAAGAGAATGAGAAGAAAATATACGATGGAATTCTTTGCGGAAAGACTTGAAAAGCTGAAAAAAGCATTGCCAGGTCTTGCTGTGACTTCCGATGTGATCGTAGGTTTCCCTGGTGAAACCGAAGAAGAATTCATGGAAACATATAATTTCATCAAAGAGCATAAGTTCTCTGAATTGCATGTGTTTCCTTATTCAAAACGTACAGGTACCCCTGCTGCAAGGATGACAGACCAGATCGATGAAGAGGTCAAGAATGAACGTGTTCACCGCTTGATCGAATTGTCAAATCAACTTGCTAAGGAGTATGCTTCACAATTCGAAGAGGAAGTCCTCGAAGTAATTCCAGAAGAAATCTATAAAGAGAAGCCAGACAGCGGGCTGTATGTCGGGTATACGGATAATTACCTGAAAGTAGTGTTCCCTGCTGCAGAAGATATGGTAGGGAAGCTTGTCAAAGTTAAAATCACCAAAGCAGGATATCCATATAACGAAGGACAATTTGTCAGAGTTTTGGAAGAAGAGAAGACAACAGCAGTCAGCTAAACATGAAAGCCGGTTCATTTTGAGCCGGCTTTCTATATTTTTCTTAAAACCATATTGATTAGTTCATGATTTAGCTGTAAACTAAATACGTAAAAGAAAGCGCAACCATCTTCTATTTTTTTTTACCTATCAGTGCAAACGATTGCGCATCAAAGATATTTTCTCAATTAAAATCTTTCGTATGAGGTGTTTTTACAATGAAAAAAGTATGGTGGAAAGAAGCCGTTGGCTATCAAATATACCCTCGCAGCTTTCAAGATTCCAATGGTGACGGGATTGGTGATCTGCAAGGGATCATCCAAAGACTGGATTATATAAAAGATCTTGGCATCGATGTCATATGGATCTGCCCTATGTACAAATCCCCAAATGATGATAATGGATACGATATTTCCGATTACCAGGATATCATGGAAGACTTTGGAACGATGGAAGACTTCGACCTGCTCATGAAAGAAGTTCATGCAAGGGGAATGAAACTGATCATTGATCTTGTCCTTAATCATACCAGTGACGAACATCAGTGGTTCATAGAGTCCCGCTCCTATACTGAAAATGAAAAACGCGACTGGTACATTTGGCGTGATGGGAAGAACGGAAAAGAGCCAAATAACTGGGAGAGCATCTTCGGAGGATCAGCTTGGGAATATGACGAGAAATCAAATCAATACTATCTTCATGTATTCTCCACGAAACAGCCTGATCTGAATTGGGAGAACGAAGAAGTTCGTGAGGCTTTGTATGATGCAGTAAACTGGTGGCTGGACAAAGGAATCGACGGCTTCAGGATTGATGCAATCAGTCATATTAAGAAACGTCCTGGTCTGCCTGACATGCCGAATCCAGAAAACCAGAAATATGTCTCTTCCTTCGATATGCACATGAACCAAAAAGGCATTCATGCATTTCTTCAGGAATTCAAGGATAAGACCTATTCAAACTATGATGTAATGTCTGTTGGGGAAGCAAATGGCGTCACAGCAGACGAAGCGGAACTTTGGGTCGGTGAAGAAAATGGAAAAATGGATATGATCTTTCAGTTCGAACACCTTGGATTGTGGGATGCTGAAACAAACCCAGACCTTGATATAGTGGAACTGAAGAAAGTCCTGACACGCTGGCAGAAAGGCCTTGAAGGAGATGGCTGGAATGCCCTTTTCATTGAAAACCATGATAAGCCCCGAGTCGTTTCAACTTGGGGGAATGATGAGGAATATTGGAGAGAAAGCGCCACTGCAATGGCTGCCATGTATTTCTTGATGCAGGGGACACCTTTCATTTATCAAGGACAGGAAATTGGCATGACTAACGTGCAGTTTCCTTCCATAGACGACTACGATGATGTTGCAGTCAAGAATCTTTATAAGCTAAAGCGGGAGGAAGGCGCCTCCCATGAGGAAATCATGGACATTATCTGGGCGTCATCCCGGGATAACAGCCGTACCCCTATGCAGTGGTCAGCCGGAGAGAATGGCGGCTTCACGACTGGGAACCCTTGGATGAAAGTAAATCCCAATCATAAGAGGATAAATGTCGAAGTCCAAATGAAAGATGAAGCTTCCATCTTATCGTTCTATAAAAAGATGATTAAGCTTAAAAAAGACCATGACATTTTTACGTATGGGATTTATGATTTGATACTGCCGAAGCATGAGCAGATTTATGCCTATACAAGGAGTCTCGAAAATGAAAAGGTTCTGGTAGTGGCTAACCTTTCCACAGACAAGGCAGTAGTTTCACTGGAAGAAATGAAAGTAAGTTCAGAAGGGCTGCTTTTAAACAACTATGTAGCAGAGCGGCACAGTGGTGTGAGCCAGTTCACGATGCAGCCTTATGAAGCAAGGGTATATAGATTGGCGTAAATGGGAATTTTGTGTGTGGTCTATAATATTGTTTCAATAGACAGCACAAGCCCCAGGGAAAACATATTTTCAAATGCATTCAGAAAAAAGATCAGGAACTTGTCTTGATCTTTTTTTCTTTAGGATAAACTAAGTCCAGGAAGTTTCCTTAAAAATCTCGTATAATCATCAAACCTTTGTTACAATGAAGAGGTACGGACAACTTGTTGGAGGAGTGTAACGAATGGAAAACAATATCGCAAAAATGATCGATCATACATTACTGAAAGCGGACTCAACAAAAGACCAAGTTACAAAGATTTGCGAAGAAGCGAAAGAATTCAACTTTGCTTCAGTCTGTGTTAACCCAGGCTGGGTAAAGTATTCTGCAGAACTGCTGCAAGGCACTGACGTTAAGGTATGTACTGTCATCGGGTTTCCTTTGGGAGCTACGACTTCAGAGACAAAAGCATTCGAAACAAAGGATGCGATTGAAAAAGGTGCAACTGAAGTAGATATGGTCATCAATATTGGTGCCCTGAAGGATGGAAACAATGATTTAGTAAAGCAGGATATCCAGGCAGTAACTGCCGCGGCGAAGGGCAAGGCTCTGACAAAAGTAATCATTGAAACCAGCCTTCTTACTGATGAGGAAAAAGAAAGAGCATGTAAACTTGCTGTTGAAGCAGGAGCAGATTTCGTTAAAACATCGACAGGTTTCTCAACTGGCGGAGCAACCATCGAAGACATTAAGCTGATGAGAAAAACAGTCGGACCGGATATCGGTGTGAAAGCTTCCGGTGGTGTAAGAAGCGTTGAAGATGCTAAAAACATGATCGAAGCGGGTGCGACAAGGATCGGGGCAAGTTCCGGCGTTCAAATCGTGCAAGGTATGACAAGTGATTCGGATTACTAATTAAAATGGACAGCCTTCGGGTTGTCTTTTTTTGGCTCTTTTCGTAAACTTTGTTGCTATTCAATACAAATTTCTAATAATATAATCGCCGTAAAAATGCCAGTGAGCAGGAGAGAAAAGAGCTGCTCGTTCTTTTTCGATAGTAAAACCTTTAAATACTGGTGAAAAATGCGGGCACTGGGATTTTTTCAAAAGCAACAATATAAGCGAAACCAGCCTTTTTATTTTGGAGTGTATTTGGCGAATAGAAGGGAGTATCTTGTACGAAGAGTTCCTTTTAAAAGAGGGGAACAGTATAAATGGTGTAGAGCAGAGGCAGAGGGTGACTCCAGAGAGGTACATAAGTCAGACTAAAGGCTTCTGGAGCAGGTGAAGGTGTCTTCCAAAAGGTTCATGGAGCAGCCACAAGCCCGAGAAGCCTAGTTAGAGTGCACTATAAAAGTCCATGTAAACCGCAAACATAAATCAATGAAAATTAGTGTGTACCATGAAAAACCATGGACCATCGATCGACAAATTGATATCTCTCAGGTGTTATTAAGGTTTTCCCTGGGCAGAGCTCCTTCATCCTTTGCCGTGCAAGTGTTCAATCATCTTTGCAAACAGTCCGGAAAAAGGCAGAACGATAATAGAACAGATGACATTAAAGACAAGGCTGGCATGGGCAAGCTGCAATTCTGGACTCTGGGCTGCCGCAGCCACCAATCTGCCTAATTCTTCAATGAATGGAAAGAATGCCAGTACCCCGAAAACGTTAAGCCAAATATGTGCATAGACCGTCATTTTGGTCGTCCTTCCACTGCCGATTCCGGCAATATAAGAAGTGACGCATGTACCAATATTAGCACCAAGCATGATGGCGATCCCCGCAAAAATATTGATGATGCCCGCATCGGCAAAACTCATGGCGATTCCGGTAATTACAGTGCTTGATTGAATGAGCCCTGTAAGTATCACACCCAGCAGGACTGAAAAAAAGGCAGAAGAATTGGAAGACTCCATTAAAGCATGAGTGAAATCTTGGCCGGCCAAAGGAGCTGCAAGTTCCTCGAAACCCCGCATGCAGACAAATATCAGCGACAGGCCCAATAAAGATAAAGCCAATGGCCTGGTATTCCGATAGGGGAGGATCAGAAGAAATACAGAACAAATCACCAAAGGAAGACTTAAAAAACCTATATCCATAGAAATGATTTCCAAAGTCAAGGTGGTTCCGATATTAGTACCGAGTATGATTCCGATCGATTGCCTGAATGTCAGGATCCCCGCAGAAACAAACCCGATAGTGAGGACCATCACCGCTGAACTGCTTTGAAGGATTGCTGTAACAGCAATTCCAATTACAAAACCTTTCCATGGGGCATCTGTCCACCTTGAAATCAAGTCTCTCATTCTCTCCCCAGCCATATTATATAAGCCGCTTTTCAGCCAAAACATTCCAAGCAGAAAACAAAAAATCAGCAAGATAAAAAGTAAAAGTTGAAGCATGTCCTCACCCTCCTCCTATACTTTATTAGGGAGGATGAATATACATGTCTAATTATACGAGCAAATGAACGGAAATTGTTGACCTTATGTAAGGCTTATATTATAATTGCAAGGTGAATGGATTTAAATATCCATACAGAAAGTTTACTTTCTGTAAAAGGCTGTACTTATTAGCAGCAAAGTGAAGGGCAGCTAGGTATTGTCAGATGCCCTTAGTGGATGGCAAATTGCCAAGGTCTTTACTTTAACATGTAAGTGCAGTGTTTCGGAGGGAGGGAAAGAGAGATGTCAAAAACAGTTGTTCGTAAAAACGAATCGCTTGAAGATGCTCTTCGTCGCTTCAAACGTTCAGTTTCTAAAACAGGAACTTTGCAAGAGTACAGAAAGCGCGAATTCTATGAAAAGCCAAGCGTGAAGCGTAAGAAGAAGTCTGAAGCAGCCAGAAAACGTAAGTTCTAAGAGAGGGTGTAGATATGAGTCTTCTCGATCGTTTAAATAATGATATGAAACAAGCTATGAGGAACAAAGAGAAAGATAAACTTTCTGTTATCCGTATGCTGAAAGCCGCATTGCAAAATGAAGCGATTAAGCATGGAAAACAGGAGCTTTCTCAAGATGAAGAGTTGACTGTCCTTTCTCGAGAAGTGAAGCAACGCAAAGACTCCCTCCAGGAATTTCAAAACGCAGGCCGTGAAGATCTCGTTGAGAAAATCGAAACGGAACTGACTTACGTCGAAATATATATGCCTGAACAGATGTCTGAAGAAGAAGTAACTGAAATCATCCAACAAGCAATCGATGAAACAGGGGCATCTTCCAAGGCGGATATGGGTAAGGTGATGGGGGCTATCATGCCTAAGGTTAAAGGGAAAGCTGATGGGGCTCTCGTCAATAAACTTGTTCAACATCATTTATCACAACAATAAAAAATGAGAAGCGGGGTTCCGCTTCTCATTTTTTATTGGGTAAGATGAAGAAGACCGCAGCAAAAAAAAGAAAAAATTAATAATTACTGAAACCTTTTTTGATCTCATTCGTACATAATATAAGTAACTTGTCATAATTTCTTGATATACCGGAAGGGGTGAGATTTTGATAGTATTAAGGAAAATCTATCTTAGTGGTTTGCTTCTTCTCCTTGCTGTTTCGCTGATTGGTTCTTTTCCTTTCAACACGGAAGCGGAAGGGGAAACGGTTTATGTCATCCCAATAGAAAAAGAAGTCGAAAAGGGCTTGTATGCTTTTTTAAGCAGGGGGATTGAAGATGCCCGCGAAGCAGGTGCCGATACGATCATTTTCCATATTGATACTCCCGGCGGATTGGTTGATGCGGCTGGGAACATAGGGAAGCTTCTGGATAATACAGAGATAAAAACAGTCGCCTTCGTTGATAATCGTGCACTCTCAGCAGGGGCGTTCATTTCACTGCATGCTGATGATATTTACATGGTTCCGAACTCAACCATGGGAGCTGCGGCAATCATTGACCAGGCTGGAAATTCCGCTGACGAAAAGGCACAAAGCTACTGGCTGTCAGCGATGAAAAGTGCAGCCGAAACCAGTGGCAGGGATCCCAAGTATGCGCTTGCAATGGCTGATAAATCAGTCGATCTGCCAGAAGTGGGGGCAGCTGAAGGCGAGCTATTGACACTGGATGCCAAAACGGCAGAATCTGTCGGTTATTCAGAAGGTACTGTTAGCAGCATGGATGAGCTGTTGGAGAAGCTTGGCATGGAAAATGCTGAAGTGGTCAATGTTGAGGAAAGTTTTGCTGAAATGCTTGCAAGATTCATTACCAACCCTGTGGTTGTACCCATTTTGCTTTCCCTGGCAAGTTTGGGGCTGGTGGTGGAACTGTATTCTCCGGGATTTGGCGTTGCCGGATCGATCGGCCTCGCTTCACTGCTGTTATTTTTCTACGGGCACTTGGTAGCCGGCCTCGCTGGTTATGAGACATTGATCTTGTTCATTATCGGAATCGGCCTGATAGTGGCTGAATTTTTCCTTCCGGGAGGCATTGCAGGGATTCTAGGGGTTGGCGCTGTCATTGGAAGCATTCTGATGGCAGGAGGAAATGTGGTGACAATGGGAATTTCATTATTGATCGCGCTGACAGTCGCAATCATTGCAATGGTGGTGTTTGTGAAAGTGTTTGGTAAAAAGATGAAGCTCTTCAATAAGATTATTCTGAAAGATTCCACGAATACTGAGAGCGGTTATGTATCAAATGTGAACCGTCTGGAATTGATCGGCGCAATTGGTGTAACAAAAACACCTCTTCGTCCATCCGGTACAATCATAATTGACGATGAAAGAATAGATGCGGTGAGCGAAGGTGGTTTCATCGGTCAAAACATGCCTGTCAAAGTCGTAAAGGTTGAAGGTTCCAGGACGGTTGTAAGGGAAATTGAAAATTGAATCAGATAAAGCTTAATTTGAAGGAGGAAATGGAATGGTTCTAGATGCAAGTACTATATTGATCTTAGTAGCAGTTGTAGCAGGACTGATTTTCCTGGGTGTACTATTTACATTTGTACCGGTAATGCTGTGGATTTCAGCGATTGCTGCAGGAGTCAGGATAAGTATATTCACATTAGTGGGGATGAGATTGAGAAGGGTTATCCCAAGCCGTATCATCAACCCGCTGATCAAGGCTCATAAAGCCGGATTGAGTGTGACTATTAATCAGCTGGAAAGCCATTACCTGGCTGGAGGGAATGTCGACCGCGTAGTTAATGCTTTGATTGCTGCACACCGTGCGAATATTGAGCTGACTTTCGAAAGGGCGGCAGCGATTGACCTGGCGGGCCGAGATGTACTTGAAGCGGTCCAGATGAGTGTAAATCCTAAAGTGATTGAGACTCCTTTCATTGCCGGTGTAGCGATGGACGGGATCGAAGTGAAAGCAAAGGCCCGTATCACGGTAAGGGCGAATATCGACCGTCTGGTCGGTGGTGCCGGGGAAGATACAATCGTTGCCCGTGTAGGGGAAGGGATTGTTTCTACAATCGGTTCTTCGGATAATCATAAAAAAGTACTTGAAAATCCGGATATGATTTCTCAAACGGTCCTTACTAAAGGGCTGGATGCAGGAACTGCTTTTGAAATCCTTTCGATTGATATTGCGGATGTTGACATCGGGAAAAACATCGGTGCCGAGCTTCAGACTGAGCAGGCGGAAGCTGATAAGAATATTGCCCAGGCCAAAGCAGAAGAACGCAGAGCCATGGCCGTAGCGAATGAACAGGAAATGCTTGCGAAAGTACAGGAAATGAGAGCGAAAGTGGTGGAAGCCGAAGCGGAAGTACCTTTAGCTATGGCGGAAGCACTTAGATCAGGAAATATCGGTGTAATGGACTATATGAATTATAAGAATATCGATGCCGATACAGAAATGAGAGGCTCTATTGGCAAACTAACTGGCGATAAGAATGATGAGGGCCAGGATGAGTAGATCTTCTCTTTTTGGAAAGGGGATCTCTTTATGGAAAATCTGATATTTCTTGTCATTGCTGGTTTGGTCAGTATGCTGTTCAATAGAATGAAGCGGGATCCTTCTGAGCAGGAGCCCCGCTCTCCGAGGCCGCAGAGCCCCGAAGCTGATATGGACTCCACCTGGGAAGAAAAGACAGATTCGGATACTATTCTTGATAAAGGTATAGAAGTAATAGAAACGCAAGGAAGAAACAAATTCCTTGAAAAACAGGAAGAAGCAAGAAAACGTATTGCTGACCTCAAAGCACAGGAGACCGTTTATAACCAACGAGCTCAACGTGTGAAAAAGAAGACTCCTGCAGCGGCGAGGGAACAGAGAGCGAAAGTCGATCTGCGGAAATTAGGCAGTGATGATATCGTTAAAGGAATAGTCTTATCAGAGATATTATGCCCTCCTAGAGCAAAGAAACGCAGCTGGCGGGGCTGAAAATAAAATAACAGTGATGAAACCCCCTTTTATTTCATAAATATGAGATGAAAGGGGGTTCTTTTTGTATGGCAAAAAAATGGGTTCAAAAAGCGCGCCAGTGGATGACCAAAACAATGGACCTTCCGGAAGATGTCATGATGGACCTTCCCCGCATCACCATGATTGGACAAATCCATATTTATATAGAGAATCACAGAGGGCTTTTGACCTTTACGGATAATGAAGTGCGTTTGATCCTGAAACAAGGGCAGCTCCTTATAAAAGGTGACTCCTTTGTTATAAAAATGATTCTCCCGGAAGAAATTCTGTTGGAGGGAAAAATCGTGGAAGTCGTTTATCTCGATCAGTAAAGAAACAGGAGGGTTAGGCTTGAAGAACCAGTGGATGACGTTTTTTACAGGAAAAGTGCTTGTCAAGGTGGAAGGAAAGGGTATTGAGAGATTCATTAATGAAATGACAAGGTCCCGGATTGCGGTCTGGCAAGTGAAAAGAGTCGGTGAACAGACCTTTACTTTTTACTTATCCCTCAATGATTTACATAACTTCAGGCGGGCAGTCAGAAGGTTTGACTGCCGTGTCACTTTTTTGAGAGGACAAGGTTCTCCTTTCCTATGGAAGAGAACATTGAAAAACAGCGGATTTCTAATTGGTGCAGTCTCCTTTCTGATACTGACTCTTCTATTATCCAACATGGTTTGGGGTGTGGATATCAAAGGGGCCAGCCCGAAAACTCAATATGAAATCGAAAAACAGCTGAAAGAAATGGGCATCAAGAAAGGGAAGTTCCAATTTTCCATCCCTGATGTAGAAAGTATCCAGCGTGAACTTAGCAACAGGATGAACAATATTACCTGGGTTGGTGTTGAGTTAAAGGGGACAACCTACCACTTTCAAGTAGTGGAGAAGAATGAGCCGGAAGCTGAGGAAGAAATCGGACCGCAAAATTTAATAGCAGCCAAGGAGGCTATCATTAAAGATGTTTTTGTAGAAGAAGGCATGCCCCAAGTGGAAGTGAATGACTACGTCAAACCAGGGCAGCTGTTAGTTTCGGGTTACATCGGCAAGGAGGATCAGGAGGCAAAGAAAGCTGTTGCGGCCAAGGGTGTGGTCCAAGGCGAGGTGTGGTATATAACCAAAGTGGAACTTCCGCTGAAAACAGACTTTGAAGTGTTCAGCGGGGAAGAAAAGGTAAAGCATTATATTTCCTTCGGTAAATTCCGGTTACCGATTTGGGGTTGGGGAAAGATAGAATACAAAAACAGTGTGGAAGAAACCAGTGAACACAAAGTGAAGTTCCTTAAATGGGAACTTCCAGTAACTTACGCAGAGAAGACGGTCAGGGAAAAGGAAGATGTAACAAGGGAATATTCCAGGAAAGAGGCAGTTGCGACAGCAAAGGAATTGGCAAGGGATAACGTGAAAGCCGGCCTTCCTGAGGATTCAAAAGTAATAGGTGAAAAGATTTTACACGAACAGATTGAAAATGGTAAAGTAAGGTTAAACGTACACTTTAAGGTAATAGAAGACATAACTGTAGGACAACCAATTATTCAAGGAGACTGAGTAATGCCAGATGAACTAAATACTACGAATATACAACTTGATAATCCAAACGAAGCCATTGCACTGCTGGGTGTTTCTGATTCGAATTTAGAGATGATGGAAAAGGAACTATCCGTTTCGATTGTCACCCGTGGAGAATCGGTCTATATTTCAGGTGCAGATCAAGATGTCACAATGGCTCAGGAAATCCTGAACAGGCTTCTGCAGGTCATCCGGAAGGGCATCAACATCAGCCAGCGCGATGTAACCTATGCCTTGCAGATGGCCAGGCAGGGGACTCTGGAATACTTTGAGGATCTTTACAATGAAGAAATAACGAAGAATGCCAAAGGCAAACCCATCCGTGTCAAGACGCTTGGACAGCGGCAGTATATCCATGCTATACGGAACAACGACCTTGTATTCGGAATTGGTCCTGCCGGTACTGGGAAGACGTACCTTGCTGTTGTAATGGCGGTCCATGCTTTGAAAAACGGAAAAGTAAAAAGGATCATCCTGACAAGGCCGGCAGTGGAAGCAGGGGAAAGCCTCGGCTTTCTTCCTGGTGACCTTAAGGAAAAGGTAGACCCCTATCTGAGACCGCTGTATGATGCCTTGAATGATGTATTGGGGGCAGAACATACCCAAAGGCTCATAGAGAGGGGAACCATCGAAATTGCGCCACTGGCGTATATGAGGGGAAGAACGCTTGATGATGCTTTTGTCATCCTGGATGAAGCCCAGAATACGACCCAGGCGCAAATGAAGATGTTCCTGACCAGGCTTGGATTTGAGTCAAAGATGATCATCAATGGGGATAGATCACAGGTTGACCTGCCTAAAGGCGCGCAGTCAGGTTTGGTGGCTGCGGAAAAGATCCTTAAGGAAATAAACGGCCTTGCCTTCGTCTATCTCGAGCAAACCGATGTGGTCCGGCACCCGCTGGTCGGAAAGATCATCAATGCTTATGAAAAGAATACAATGTAATGAACCCGCCTGCGGATATCTCCGCAGGCAGTTTTTTTGTATGCCGGCATTTTCAGGCAGAATGGCTTTCGACAGATTAGGTCTGTCCAACTTCGCGGGAGTTTAAGACATCGGCTCCTCTTTAAATATTTTGTGTCCGGATCCCGGGTTTTTTCAGGTAAAGTAACTTTAGCCCGATCAATGCCTGAATTCGCCGGATTTTTTGGACAACATGACTTAAGTTTACGCCATTTTTATGCTAGTCCAGAATTTGTCGAGAGAATGGTCCCTGATTTATCATGTTTCCGTCGGGGCGTTTTGAGGACCGGCGGGTTACTGCTGACCAGGCAAACCCTTTCCTTCAGTCTATACAGTATGCTCCCTGGAAAAAACATACAGTGTCGAAATTAGAGGGTGCATTCCCCTGCAAAAACTGTTATCATTTTACATAATTAATAGAATTTTCACCCTCTATACATATATACAAACCAGCCGGGAGGATTCTGATGAAGTTTCAACCAACTATCAATAAAATTCGTTCCATATTAAGCTATAAAGTGTTTACGCTGCTTATTTTTGTTTTATTGGGTTTATTGCTTTACGGAGTCCTTTACAGCAACGTCAAACCAGAAAAGTATGATGTTAATGTATTCGAAACATCGGATGTCACCATCAGATCTCCCAAGACGATAACAGATGGCGTTCTAACAGAGAAGAAACGGGAAGAAGCTGCTGAAGAAGTGCCGAATCAGTATACCCGTCAGCCGGACGTCGTTGAAAACCGCGTGTCTCTCATCAACTCCATTTTTGAAATCATCAAGGAAGTAAAGAAACCGGCTGCTGAAGACGGGCAGGATGGGGACTCACAGGCGGAGGGATCTGCCGAAGAACCAACCACTGAACAAAAGCTCGATACCTTGAAGGCCGAGCTTACAAAGAATGTGAACGTCAGGGACAGTATTACTCAAAGCATCCCGGATAATGTATTTAAGACCCTCCTTACCCTGACAGATGAAGAACTGAACAGGGTCAATACTGTGGTCAAGTCTCAAGTGGAAACTACAATGAGCGATAAGATATACGAAGAAGATCTCTATACCGTTTATGAAAGGCTGGATACAAGGTTGAGGGCACTCAATCTTCCATCACCAATGATTGACGCAGCAGTAGCCCTGAGCCGTCTTGCCATCACTCCGACGGAGATCTTTGATAAAGAATTAACGGATGAGAAGAAACAGGAAGCGATGGAGAAGGTAAGCGATGAACAGATTATCGAGGGAGAGGTCATTGTCCAGCAAGGGCAGATGATAACGCATGAGGATTATCGGCAGCTGGAATTATTGGGGCTGCTTTCTACCGAGACGCCAATTAAACCTTTTATCGGCTTGGGGATATTTGTAATATTGGCGATTGGGGCGATTTATTATCATTTCAATAACTGGGATCTTCCTGAGGAGAGGAAGCAGAACCGTCTAATCCTGCTCAGCCTCATTTTCGTCATCAGCCTCATCCTGATGAAAATCATAGCACTGATGAAAGAACTGGATCTAGACAGAGTGGGATTTCTATTTCCTGCTGCAATGGCAGGCATGCTTATAAGAATCATGCTTAACGAAAGAATCGCCATGCTCATGGTCATGATCCTTGCCGCATGCGGAAGCATTGTTTTTCATTATGAAATTACCGGTTCTATTGATATAGAAATGGCCATTTACATTATGTTCAGCGGCCTTGCCGGTGTCTTGTTCCTATCAAGCCGAAAGAACCGGACCAATATTTTGCAGGCAGGATTATTTGTATCACTGGTGAATGTCTTGATCATCCTGTTTCTGCTTTTCCTGCGAGGGGTAAGCTATTCTAATATGGAGTATACGTACTTTGTCGTATATGGTTTTGTATCTGGGATTGGAGCTGCGGTCCTGACCATCGGATTCCTGCCGTTTTTTGAAGCGGGGTTCGGTATTTTGACTGCAATGAAGCTTGTTGAACTTTCCAACCCGAATCACCCTCTTCTGAAAAAGCTTCTTACAGAGGCGCCGGGAACGTACCATCATAGCGTGATGGTGGCCAATTTGGCTGAGACGGCCTGTGAAGCAATCGGGGCGAATGGTTTGCTGGCAAGGGTTGGATGTTATTATCATGATGTTGGAAAGACCGTAAGGCCGCGTTACTTTATTGAAAACCAGATGAACGCCGGCAATCCGCATGATCATCTGCCGCCTGATCGAAGCCGGGATATCATCATAAGCCATGCCACGGATGGTGCCGAGATGCTGAGGAAGTATAAACTGCCGAAGGAGTTCATCGATATTGCCGAACAGCATCACGGCACCACACTTTTGAAGTACTTTTATTACAAAGCATTGAAGGAAGATGAAGATATTGACGAGGCTTCCTACCGATATCCTGGCCCCAAGCCAAGGACGAAGGAGGCAGCAGTCATCAATATAGCTGATAGTGTGGAGGCGGCTGTAAGATCCATGAAAAATCCGAACACTGATGAAATCAGGAAACTTGTAGATAATATTGTAAAAGACAGGCTGCAGGATGGCCAGTTCAATGAATGTGATATAACATTGAAGGAATTGGACACAGTAAAGAAAACATTTTGTGAAACGTTAAATGGAATATTTCATTCCCGGATTGAATATCCGGAAGCTAAGGAAAAGGAGTTAGCGCATGAATCTTGAGATTGATTTTTTGGATGAGACGAACCAGCTTTCCGAATCCGACAGGGAACTTGTCCAGGGGCTGCTGGATTATGCAGCAGGTGAGGAAAATGTGGAACCTGCCAGCGAATTGGCAGTTTCAATTGTCACCAATGACCGTATTCAAGAGATAAATAAGGAATACCGTGACAAAGACCAGCCGACAGATGTCATTTCCTTTGCATTGGAAGAGCTGGGCGAGGATGAAACGAAAATTGTCGGCGATGGTATACCTCGTATATTGGGAGATATCATCATCTCTGCAGAAAAGACGAAAGAGCAGGCGGAAGAGTACGGTCATCCCTTCTCCCGGGAACTTGGTTTTCTTGCTTTGCATGGGTTCCTGCATCTTCTCGGTTACGATCACATGAATGAAGAAGATGAAAAACGGATGTTTGGCAGACAAAAGGAAATCCTTGATGGTTATGGATTACAAAGATAATCTCCCAAGAGGGAAGAAAATTATTCGTTCCTTTCAATACGCCATGAATGGAATCAAGCTTGTACTTTCAAACGAATTGAATTTTAAGGTTCACCTTGCTGCTTCCATAGCTGTGGTGGCAGCGGGCTTCATTTTTTCGATTTCGAAAGCGGAATGGCTTATTATCATTCTGCTCATAGCGGGTATGTTCGCATTGGAGATGGTAAATACGGCAATTGAGAGGACGGTGGACCTGGTTACGGAAGAATATCATCCATTGGCAGGGCAGGCA
The DNA here is from genome assembly GCF_003581585.1 of Bacillus salacetis. Lineage (GTDB taxonomy): Bacteria > Bacillota > Bacilli > Bacillales > Bacillaceae_B > Rossellomorea > Rossellomorea salacetis. The sequence continues at coordinate 12,756 of NZ_QXIR01000003.1, read as the reverse complement.
AAGGATATGGCTGCCGGGGCTGTTTTATGCTTTGCGGCAGGAGCCGTTATCATTGGCTTGATAATGTTCCTGCCGAAAATCTGGGCAGCCTTTATGTGAGAATATAATCAAAGCCAAAGATTGCAGGGGAGCATGTCACTGCAATCTTTTTTTATAGGGATTTGAATTCTAAGAAATTATTGGATAAAATGGTTTCACACACATGGAACCGGTTGTCCATTTGTGGGAATTATCTAACTATTTCATAACAAAATGGTAACAGCCCATTTTATTTTACGTAAGATGTAGTAAAATAGAAAGTGGGTACTAAAAGGAGATTTTATATGAACAATGAACAGTTGATTGCAGAAGCTAAAATAGCAAGAGATAGAGCGTATGTACCTTACTCCAGATTTGGTGTAGGAGCGGCACTTCTTACAGAAGAAGGAAAAGTTTATCATGGATGCAATATTGAGAACGCCGCCTACAGTATGTGTAACTGTGCGGAGAGGACCGCATTGTTCAAGGCCTACTCTGAAGGTGACAAGAAGTATAAGAAGCTGGCGGTGGTTGCGGATACTGAACGTCCTGTTCCTCCCTGCGGAGCATGCAGACAAGTGATTTCGGAACTGTGTCCCCCTGATATGAAAGTGGTTTTAAGCAATCTGAAAGGGGATATACAAGAGTTAACAGTATCAGAAATTTTGCCAGGAGCATTTTCACCGGAGGATTTAAATGAGTAATAACGATCAACAAGTATACAAATCAGGATTCATATCCATCATCGGAAGACCCAACGTAGGAAAGTCTACATTCCTTAACCGTGTAATCGGGCAGAAGATCGCAATCATGAGTGATAAACCCCAGACGACACGTAATAAGGTACAAGGGGTTTATACAACGAATGATTCCCAGATGATTTTCATCGATACACCTGGAATTCACAAGCCAAAGCATAAGCTCGGGGATTTCATGATGAAAATAGCCCAAAATACACTTCGGGAAGTAGACATCATATTGTTTATGATCAATGCCGAAGAAGGGTATGGACGAGGGGACGAATTCATCATCGAAAAGCTTAAGGGTGTCAAAACACCTGTTTTCCTGGTTCTTAACAAAATCGACCAGCTGCACCCTGATGATGTATTGCCGCTGATAGAACAATATAACGCTTTATACGATTTTGCGGCGGTTGTCCCGATTTCTGCGCTTGAAGGAAATAATGTTGAAAATCTAATCTCGGAAATACGGAAAGAGCTGCCGGAAGGCCCTCAATATTATCCGGCTGATCAAATCACGGACCATCCTGAACGATTTATCGTTTCAGAGCTGATTCGTGAGAAAGCACTGCATCTGACCAGGGAGGAAATTCCTCATTCGCTTGCAGTGGTAATTGAAAAAATCTCGACCAGGGGCAGCAATAATGTCATTGATGTTATGGCGACCATCGTAGTCGAAAGGGACTCCCAAAAAGGAATCATCATCGGCAAACAGGGCGGTATGCTCAAGGAAATTGGAAAACGGGCAAGAGTGGACATAGAAAATCTTCTTGGTTCCAAAGTTTATCTGGAATTGTGGGTAAAGGTCCAAAAGGATTGGCGTAATAAGCTGTCCAACCTTCGCGATTTTGGTTTCAATGATGATTATTGATTGTTAATTTCTGTTCATTTTACAATATTTACGTCTCATGTTTTTGGTTTAACAGGTCACTCTAATAACAAAGGAAAGAGCTAGTTAAAACATGAAAGGCGGGGTTTTTATGTTGGACTTTACTTGGAAGGTATTTTCGCAAACCGGAAGTATAGACACATATTTACTTTTCAAAGAACTCGAGTCATCTGATGACGATGGAATCCTGGATTATAATGAAGAACTAGCAGAGTTGGACCATCCTATCTCTTAAGTCTAATAGCGCAGGCAGAATTATAAGCGCATAGACAAAATGGACGTTTTATATTTGGAAAAAATATGATCGATCACCTGGGCTGTCACCCGATTTAACCTAATCCCTCGGGAGGTGGCTTGATGCTGCAAAAATGTGAAGGAATTGTTATCAGAACAAACAATTATGGTGAATCGAATAAAATTGTTACCATCTTTTCAAGGGAAAATGGGAAACTGGGGGTAATGGCGAGAGGGGCCAAAAAACCAAACAGCCGATTGTCTTCGGTTTCTCAGCTTTTTACATATGGATATTTCTTGTTTCATAAAAGCAGCGGGCTGGGGTCCTTACAGCAGGCTGAAACGATTGAATCCATGAGAAACATCAGGGAGGATCTTTTTAAAACTGCTTATGCCACATATGTAGTTGAACTGATTGATAAAGGAACGGATGAAAAAAAGCCGAATCCCTATCTTTTTGAAATGTTATTCCAAACCCTGTCATACATTAATGAAGAGTATGACCCCGATATTGTCACTAATATTTTTGAAATGAAGATGCTCCCTGTCCTGGGACTGCATCCATCATTGGATAAGTGTGCGGTGTGCGGGGAAACAGAAGGGGAATTTTCCTTCTCCTTTAAGGAGAATGGGATCCTCTGCCATCGCTGCTTGGAAAATGATCCTTATCATTTTAAAGTATCATCCCAAACAATCAGGCTCTTAAAGCTTTTTTATCATTTTGATATGAACCGGTTAGGAAAAATTTCTGTGAAAGAGTCTACAAAGGAGGAACTTAAAAAGATCATCAGGACTTATTATGATGAAAATTCCGGCCTTTATCTAAAATCAAGAAAGTTCCTGGATCAAATCGACAGAATGAAAGATATGATGTAAAGGAAAACTGACGCCATGAGCGTCAGTTTTTTTGTAGGGAAATTCACATGATGCACCTCTAAAACCAAAGAGGCAAAGCCGGGTGGGCTATGCCTCTTTTGTATTCAGCAGCAATATCAGAAATTGATCTTTTCTTGCAGGAATCCTTTTACTTCGCTGATCGGCATGCGGACCTGATCCATTGTGTCGCGGTCGCGGACCGTTACCTGTCCATCTTCAACAGAGTCAAAGTCGAAAGTGATACAGAAAGGTGTACCAATTTCATCTTGTCGTCTGTATCTTTTACCTATAGATGCTGTTTCATCAAAATCAATCATAAGATCTTTTGACAATTCTTCATATACCTTAAATGCATCATCCGAAAGCTTCTTGGAAAGAGGCAGGACTGCAGCCTTGAACGGAGCAAGTGCTGGATGGAAACGAAGAACTGTTCTCGTTTCTTTTTCAAGTTCCTCTTCCTCATATGCATCGCAAAGATATGCCAGAGTCACCCGGTCAGCACCAAGTGACGGCTCGATGCAGTAAGGAACATACTTTTCATTTGTCTGTGGATCCATGTAATGGAAATCTTCATTGGAATGTTCCATATGGCGTTTCAAATCAAAATCGGTACGGTCAGAGATGCCCCATAATTCGCCCCAGCCGAATGGGAATTTATATTCAATATCAGTCGTAGCGTTACTATAATGGGATAACTCGTCATCATCATGGTCACGCAATCTCATGTTATCTTCCTTCATGCCCAACGCTAAGAGCCAGTTCTTACAGAATTCCCTCCAATAGGAATGCCACTCAAGGTCTTCCCCGGGCTTGCAGAAGAATTCAAGCTCCATTTGTTCAAATTCACGGGTGCGGAATGTGAAGTTACCAGGAGTGATTTCATTACGGAAGCTCTTTCCGATCTGTCCAATACCAAAAGGGACTTTTTTACGCATGGAGCGCTGAACATTTTTAAAGTTAACGAAGATTCCCTGTGCAGTTTCAGGACGCAGGAAAATTTCGTTTGTTGATGACTCTGTTACACCCTGGTGAGTCTTGAACATAAGGTTGAATTGGCGGATATCTGTAAAATCCCGGCTGCCGCACTCGGGGCAGGCGATTTCATACTCATCGATGATTTCAGCCATCCTCTCAAAAGGAAGTCCGTCTACCACCATTTCTATCCCTTTTGCTTCCAGGGCGTTCTCAATGATTTTATCGGCACGGTGACGTGTTTTACAGCTTTTGCAGTCAATCATGGGATCGTTGAAATTTCCGACATGGCCTGAAGCGACCCAGGTTTGCGGGTTCATAAGGATGGAAGCATCCAGCCCAACGTTATAAGGAGATTCCTGGATGAACTTTTTCCACCATGCCTTTTTGATGTTATTCTTTAATTCTACACCCAGTGGCCCGTAATCCCATGTGTTTGCAAGACCTCCGTATATTTCTGAACCAGGAAACACAAACCCTCTGTGCTTTGCTAAATTCACGATTTCTTCCATTGACATAATATACAACTCCTTTGGATTATTAAAAAATGAATTAAAAAAAGCTCGTCTCCAGGCTCAAGGCCTAGGGACGAGCTTTTGCCCGCGGTTCCACCCTAGTTGATATACGCAGAGTATACCCACTTTCGTAAAAGATGCTCAGGATTGCCTTTTCCTTGTATTCCGGGCTTTCACCTTTCCCGGATCGCTTTTTGTACAAGTACTTATATTTCCGTCAGCGCATATGTCCTATAGATTTGATTTCCTCAGATAAGACTCGATTCGAGGAAAGATGGAATAATTTTATCACTTTCTTTTAAAATATACAACAATTGATGAAAGATGCAAATTAATTGCAGTCACCTGATTAAAAAGCTAACCTTATGAAAGAAGATGACTGAATAGGATTAAATCGTGATTCGTGAAAAGTCTTTCTTTTCTTTTCGTCTTAATAGTATATAATATTTAGTATAAAGTATAACACTTATTTTTATACATTGTCCGTTAGGTGGTGAGCAAGATGGAACTAAATAATCGGCAGGAACATATTCTGCAAATTGTAAAGGATAACGGCCCGATAACCGGCGAGCAGATTGCTGAGAGGCTGAACCTGACCCGTGCCACACTGCGTCCGGATTTGGCAATATTGACAATGGCTGGATATTTGGATGCCCGTCCGCGCGTGGGGTATTTTTACTCAGGAAAAACCGGAACTCAGCTTTTGACAGAAAATCTAAAAAAAATATTGGTTCGGAATTATCAATCCATTCCAGTAGTTGTGAATGAGAATGTTTCAGTATATGATGCAATAGTGACAATGTTTCTTGAAGATGTAGGAACTTTGTTCGTAATAGATGAGCACACTCATTTGGTAGGTGTTCTCTCCAGGAAGGACCTGCTCCGGGCGAGCATTGGCAAACAGGAGCTGAATTCCATACCGGTGAATATCATTATGACGAGGATGCCTAACATTACGACCTGCGAAAAAGACGACTTACTGATCGATGTAGCAAAAAGTTTGATTGAAAAACAGATTGATGCTGTTCCGGTAGTGAATATGACGGAAAATGGTGATCTGGAAGTAACAGGCAGGATTACAAAGACCAATGTTACAAAAGCATTCGTCGCATTAGCGGAAGACCTGTAGGCAGAAATTTGATTTTAGGTGGTGAAGGTTTTGAAAGAACCATACATTTATGTAGTTTCCGATTCAGTTGGAGAAACGGCTGAACTTGTTACGAAAGCGGCGATCAGTCAATTTGACGGATCAAATACCGTGATCAAGCGTTTTCCCTATGTAGAAGAATTTTCTCATCTAGATGAAGTTCTTTCATTGGCAAAGTTGAATAATGGTTTAATCGTGTATACACTTGTTAAGCCGGATATGAGAAAATACCTTAAAGAGCAGGCTGAGAAAGATCAGCTGTATGCGTTTGATATTATGGGACCTATCATGGATACTTATCAGGAAAAATACGATAAGGCACCTTTGAATGAACCCGGGGTAGTCCATAAGCTGGATGCTGATTACTTCAAAAAGGTGGAAGCCATTGAGTTTGCTGTGAAGTATGACGACGGCAGAGATCCACGCGGGCTGTTAAGGGCTGACATCGTTTTGATAGGGGTATCGAGGACATCGAAAACCCCGTTATCTCAATATCTGGCCCTGAAAAGGCTGAAGGTGGCGAATGTTCCTCTGGTACCGGAAGTCGATCCGCCTGAAGAACTATTCAAAGTCTCACCCTCTAAATGTTTCGGACTCAAAGCTGCTCCCGAAAAGCTGAACAGCATCAGGAGAGAGCGTTTGAAGTCGCTTGGGCTGAACGACCAGGCAAGCTATGCTAACCTGGACAGGATCCAGCATGAAATTGATTATTTTGAGAAGATTGTGGAAAAGATTGGCTGCCATGTAGTCGATGTTTCCAATAAAGCTGTTGAAGAGACAGCCAATATCATTATGAATAAGATCCAAAAATCCAACTAAGATGACATGTTTGCGTGTCATCTTTTTTATTTGAATTTCCGTGACAATTATTGGATTAAATCAGGAATATGTAAGATGAAGAAAAAATATATTGTATACGGGGTTTTTAGTGGTCAAACAGAAGAAGATATACTATAATAAAAAATTGTGATAAAAATATATTCAAAATAGGTTTAGACTTAAGTATAAACGAATAAACTAATTATTGGGATATGTCAAGTCGCTTGTTAAGAAAAAATTCGACAAAATGTTGCCTTTATCTTGATCAATGTGAAAGTTGTCATATGAAGAAGGATATTTTGAGGTGATGTAGAATAGGTAATAGGAGAAATGGTGAAGCTGTAATCTTTGTGGATGCTGATGCATGTCCTGTGAAGGAAGAAATCACGGGGATTTCTAATGTGTACGGGGTGAAAGTCGTTTTCATAGCATCCAACGCCCACAGAAAGAACAATCCTGATGCAGGGGAATGGGTCTACGTGGATTCATCCAAAGAGGCAGCGGACCTTTATATCATGAATCATACCAAAAAAGGGGATGTCATCGTCACCCAGGATATTGGGCTGGCGAGTGTTGTATTGCCGAAAGGCGTTTATGCAATTTCTCCTAGGGGAAAAGAGTTTAGAGAAGAAACCATCTCTACGGCTTTGGATTTCCGGTACCTGTCCGCTAAAGAAAGACGGAATGGAAAATATGGAAAGGGACCAAAGCCATTTACTTCAGAGGATAGGGATCGGTTCGTCTCTGTATTTAATAAAATATTGTCGAATTTTGCAGGAAATCAATAGGATTTATCGAATGCATAATTTAAAGGAATAAATAATGATCAGGTGATGTGTTTGTGACAGGGAGAATTCCTGAAGAAAAAGTCAACGAAATTCGTCAGTCAATTGATATTGTGGATGTCATAGGTGATTATGTACAGCTTAAGAAACAGGGGAGAAACTATTTTGGCCTGTGCCCATTCCATGGGGAAAGCACCCCGTCTTTTTCTGTTTCACCTGATAAACAAATTTTTCACTGCTTTGGCTGTGGGGCTGGCGGAAATGCGTATACTTTCCTAATGGATATAGACGGCATTTCATTTCAGGAAGCTGTCGTAAAGCTAGCCGGGAAAGCCGGTCAGGAACTTTCAGTTGATGTAAATCAAGTGGAGACGACAGCCAGCAGAGACGAAGAAAAAATGATAGAGGCTCACGAGCTTTTAAGTAAATTCTATCATCATTTGCTTGTAAATACAAAAGAGGGTCAGGACGCGTTGGAGTACCTGCTTGAAAGAGGGTTCACCCGGGAAAGCATTGATAAATTTCAAATTGGATGGAGCCTTCCGAGCTGGGAGTTCACTGTGAATTTCTTAACGAAACGCGGATTCCCCCCCGATTTGATGGAACAAGCGGGACTCCTGGTAAAAAGAGAAAACGAAGACCATTACTTTGATCGATTCAGAGGAAGGGTCATGTTTCCTATCAGGGACCATCGCGGGAAAACGATTGCTTTTTCCGGCAGGGCAATGGGCGGTGAGGAACCCAAGTATCTGAACAGTCCGGAAACGAAGATTTTTAATAAAAGCTCTGTCCTGTATAATTTTAACAATGCCAGGCCGGTTATCAGAAGAAAAAGCCAGGCAATCTTGTTCGAAGGCTTTGCAGATGTCATCTCCGCAGACAGTGCAGGCGTTGAAAACGGCATTGCCTCAATGGGTACATCTTTGACCCCTAAGCATATGCAGATGCTAAAAAGGATGACAGACTCGGTGGTTATTTGCTATGACGGAGATAAAGCCGGGATCGAGGCTGCCTTCCGGGCTGCCAAAATGCTCAATGAAGAACAATTTAACATACGGATTTCAATGATCCCTGAGAAACTGGATCCTGATGACTACATCAAAAAGTACAGCGCTGAAAAATTCCAAAATGATGTAATAGGGGCCAGCTTGACCTTCATGGCATTCAAACTTATTTACTTCCGTCAAGGAAAAAATTTGAATGATGAAGGAGATAGGCTTCAGTATATAGAAGAAGTATTAAAGGAAGTCAGTGCGCTGCAGAATCATATCGAACGCGATTATTATTTGCGGCAGCTTGCGGATGAATTTTCATTATCACTGCAGGCCCTCGAACAGCAGCAGAAACAAATTTACTTCTCTAGTAAGAAATCGGATAGAAGGGAGCAAAGAAATCAGGATTTTGCTCCACGGGTTCAGCCCAAAGCTGAAAATAAACTGTTTCCTGCTTATCATACAGCTGAAAGAAGACTCATTGCCCATATGATGAAAGATCCAGATATCGCCTTCAAGGTGCAGAATCTGCTGAATGGAAGCTCTTTTAATCTTGATGAGCATCAAGCAATCATTACCTATTTATTCGGTTATTATGAAGAGGGAAATGAGGCTGATTCCAGTGGTTTCATCCAATTTCTCCCAGACAGCAGGCTCAGGAGGGTCGTATCGGAAATCGGAATGATGTCTATATCAGATGAGTGCAGTGAGCAGGAATTAATTGATTATGTAAATCAGGTGTTAAAACATCAAAAGATGTTGACAATAAAAGAAAAACAACTTGCCCAAAAAGAAGCGGAAAGACAAAATGATTATAAAAAAGCTGCCTTGATTGCTATGGAAATCCTGCAGCTGAGGAAGTCGCTATAAAGTGGAATCAATTGCAAGGAAGTTGGAAGGAGGGGAACAAATGGCTGAAAAGTCAGCACGTTCCAAAGAGGTAGAATCAGAAGTTACAGTTGACCAGGTGAAAGAACAGTTAATGGAACTCGGGAAAAAACGAGGGGTATTGACGTATGAAGATATCGCTGAAAAATTAGCGAATTTTGAATTAGAATCAGACACGATGGATGAGTTTTATGAACAGCTTGGTGAGCAAGGTGTTGAAATCATCAATGAAAATGAAGAAGATGATGATCCAAACGTACAGCAGCTGAATAAAGCTGAGGGAGAAGAGTTTGATCTAAATGATCTAAGTGTTCCTCCAGGAGTTAAAATCAATGATCCAGTTCGCATGTACTTAAAGGAAATCGGAAGAGTTGACCTTTTATCCGCGCAAGAGGAGATTTCCCTGGCTAACCGCATTGAAGAAGGCGACGAAGAAGCAAAGCGCCGACTTGCCGAAGCCAACCTACGACTGGTTGTAAGTATTGCCAAAAGATACGTCGGGCGTGGAATGCTGTTCCTTGATTTAATCCAGGAAGGTAATATGGGACTTATAAAGGCAGTCGAAAAGTTCGACTACCGTAAAGGATTCAAATTCAGTACGTATGCAACCTGGTGGATCCGCCAAGCCATTACACGTGCTATCGCAGACCAGGCAAGAACTATTCGTATCCCTGTACACATGGTCGAGACCATCAATAAATTGATCAGAGTACAGCGTCAGCTTCTGCAGGACCTTGGCCGTGAGCCTTCGCCTGAGGAAATAGCTGAAGAGATGGATCTCACACCAGAGAAAGTAAGGGAGATCCTGAAGATTGCCCAGGAACCTGTGTCACTTGAAACACCAATCGGTGAAGAAGATGACTCGCATCTAGGCGATTTTATCGAAGATGCTGAAGCTCAGTCTCCTTCTGAACATGCTGCTTACGAGTTGCTTAAAGAACAGCTGGAAGACGTGCTGGATACATTAACAGACAGAGAAGAAAATGTCCTGAGACTTCGTTTCGGCCTTGACGATGGACGTACGAGAACCCTTGAAGAAGTCGGCAAAGTCTTCGGTGTCACCAGGGAACGCATTCGCCAGATCGAAGCGAAAGCCCTTAGGAAGCTGCGCCATCCAAGCCGGAGCAAGCGCTTGAAAGACTTCTTGGAATAGAATGTTTTTACAGATAGTTTACTTTCCTTCAACGGGAGGTAGACTATTTTTTTGTTCACATAACTATTTCTCGAATAAAAAAGGGATATAAAGCCTGTACGGCGAAATTTTAGAATACAGGATGTGGAAATATGGATACTAAAACTCAAAAAAGAAACATAATCATTAAAGAAATTCTATTCTGGAAACAAAACAAAATGCTTCCCGAACAGTACTGTGACTACCTCCTTGCGCTTTATAATCAAGGGGAGAATCCCGATATTTCAGATAGGGAAAGGTCGAAGTTCCCGTTCATGGGATTTTTGACAGCAAGCCTTATATTTGCTTTGATTCCGTTTTCATTATTTGTCATTTATTTTACTGAATTGTCATTCGTTTTGCAAACAGCGATTTTGGCAGGTTTTGTCGTCTTGTTAATTTTTGCAGGAATTTATTATTCTAATAAAGAGATGCTTTTGCCTTTGATTTATATTACCGCTGCTCTGGTCACATTGATTTACTCTGTTCATATCACCGGTGTATTTTTTAATGGCAGCACAAATATTACATATGCAGTACTGTTCATGAATTGTTTTGCATGGCTGGTGTCAGGGGTTTATTTGAAATATTGGTATTTTACCGCAGCTGCCATTCTGGGCGGCTTCATTTTGATGGTTTCTATTGTAATATAATTTCTTAATTTTAGAAAGTTTTTAAAAGTTGAGAAAATTATATCAATCCTTTTATAATGTAAGTGTAAGCGCGTACAAAATATATTTATCCAGGTGTCATTTTAAATTTGTATAGTACGCAGAGCATATTCTGTGATTTTTTCAGGTGTTTACATATTAAGGGGGATGGACATGAATTTTGATTTGACTTCAGAACAAAAGATGATCCAAAAAACAATCAGGGATTTTGCCAGGGAGGAAGTTGCTCCCGGCGCGATAGACAGGGACCGCACGAAGGAATTCCCGAAAGAGGCATTCAAAAAGCTGGCTGACCTGGGAATGATGGGACTTCCTTTTCCCGAGGAGTACGGCGGCGCCGGCGGCGATACAGTAAGTTTTGCCATTGTAACAGAAGAATTGAGCAAAGCATGCGCATCAACGGGGATAACTTATTCTGCCCATATTTCATTGGGTGGTGCCCCGATCAATATGTTTGGTACGGATGAACAGAAACGGAAGTATCTTACACCCATTTGTACAGGAGAATCGTTCGGTGCTTTTGGCCTTACTGAACCTAATGCCGGATCTGATGCAGGGGGGACTCAGACATCGGCAGTTAAAGAAGGAAATGAGTATGTAATCAATGGTAATAAGAGTTTCATTACGAACGCCAGTTATGCTAAACACCTTGCCTTGACAGCCATTACGGGTAAAACCGAGAGCGGAAGTAAAGAAATCAGTGCCATTATCGTACCTACTGATGCAGAAGGATTCAGGGTAGTCGATAACTATGAAAAAATGGGATTGAATGCTTCAAACACAACTGAACTTGTTCTTGAAAATGTAAGGGTGCCGGAAGAAAATCTCCTGGGTAAAAAGGGAGAAGGCTTTAAACAGTTCCTTGCCACACTCGATGGAGGAAGGATCGGCATAGGGGCAATGGCTCTGGGAATTGCCGAGGCAGCCTTCGAAAAAGCTCTGCAGTACTCAAAAGAAAGAAAACAATTTGGTAAAACGCTTTCTCAATTTCAGGTGACCCAGTTCAAACTGGCAGATATGGCAATGAAAATAGAGTTAGCCAAAAACATGATTTATAAAGCTGCATGGCTGAAGGATCAGGGCAGGCCATTCGCAAAGGAAGCTTCCATGTGTAAATTGTATGCTTCCGAAGCAGCGATGGAAATTGCAGATGAAGCCATCCAGATTCATGGGGGATATGGTTACATGAAAGAGTATGAAGTGGAGCGTTATATGCGTGATGCAAAACTACTTGAAATTGGGGAAGGGACCTCTGAGGTGCAAAGGATGGTTATATCCCGCTTGATTGGCTGTTAATATTACAATTGCCGAGCCCGGGCTTCCCCGGGCTTTTTCATTTGGGGATGGAGTGCAGGAGTGTTGCTTAAACTCGTTGTAACTAGAGTTATCATAGAGCCGGTATCACTCTTTATGATTTTTTATCTCATGATGAGTCAGGCCAGTCCTGCGCAGCTGAACGGTACATTCTGCTTTTGTTTATGTCCATTTTGCGACAAAGGTCGAAAAAGTGTGGGTTAGGACTTTTACTTTCTACCTTTTTACAGTAAAATAAATATTGTTTATAATAAACAACACAACCTATAACTAACAATTGTTACATAAGGGAGGTTAAATTATGAATCGCAATCCGATCATTCCATTCATTTTGATCATGGTATTTGGAATCGGCCTTGTTTTCTTTATGTCTTTGGAAGGAATGAACAATTCCAAGGAAATGGCAGAAGAACATGGTGAGCAGGGTGCTGAAGGTGAAGCTGAAGGCGGCGGTACTGCTGAAGGCGGAGAATTCGATCCTGAAGGACATTACCAGCAGGCATGTATCTCTTGTCATGGAGAGAATTATGAAGGCGGTGTTGGTCCTGCGCTTACAGGTGTAGGTGACCGCTACTCTAAAGAGGAAATCGTGGAGATTCTTCAAAACGGTAAAGGCGGCGGCATGCCCGCAGGTCTGGTACCACCTGAAAACCAAGATGCTATGGCTGAATGGTTAATGTCATTATAATTTCTTGAAAAAGTCCTTTGCCTGTGCAAAGGACTTT
>NZ_QXIR01000029.1 GCF_003581585.1 Bacillus salacetis | reverse complement strand
TCCGAGCCTTCAGTGCCGATGGTAGTTGGGGCTCCCCCTGTGAGAGTAGGACGTCGCCAGGCAACCAAAAGAGTACCCAAAGGGTGCTCTTTTTTTGTATGAGAAAATAAGAATATGCTCGGATTGTTTAGTTCCGCAGCCTACTCAGAAGCAGTGCGAGGATGGGGAGGAGCAAGAAGGTCGAGGACGACAGGGAGAGAGCACCGGAATGGGCTCTGCCCATGAGGATGCGAACGAGCGAAGCGGACGAAGAGATTCGCCGCTCATCGCCTTTTAGATGCAAAAGCACCTGGTTTTGATGTATAACTCTGTATTTAAAGGGTTTTGTAAATGATTGAATTAATTATCAACAATGAAAACCGAGCCTACAAGATGACAGCTATTTATAGAAGGGGTGAAATATCCAAAAAAGAAGAGTCTTTTTCCTATAGAGAATAGTATACCTGTTCCTTTTTTTAAGGCTCTTTTCGTAAACTTTGTTGCTATTTCAAAGTAAATTTCAAATAATATCCTGGTAAGCCGTAAAGAAAAGAGCTGCTCTTTCTTTTTCGAGAGTAAAACCCCGGAATTCAGGGGAAAAATCAGCCACTTGGGATTTTTCCAAAAGCAACAATATATGCGAAAACAGCCTTTTTAAAAGAAATTCCCTATAGACATACACAGACATGATTTTCCATACATAGTATAGCTACATGAGATAATTCATTTAGTTCAAATTTTGCGAAAACACGTATAATTGAACGGCTTCGGGGAAGAATAGGTGTATGGAGGTGGGGAGACTGGTGTTGAATACAGAGAAGACAGTAAGGGAAACGTGTATCGTTTGCAGTCAGGAGAAGGCGACAGGCATACATCTGTACACATCATTTGTCTGCATAGATTGTGAGAAAGATATGGTCTGTACTGAAACGAACAATCCTCAGTATAAGTATTTCGTGGAGAGATTAAAGAAAGTCAATACACCGCAAATATTTTCGTAATCGAAGCCGGGAGAAGCTGCCCGGTTTTTTATTTTTTTATAGGTCATCAGCCTGTAACCTATACATTGTCCGGAGTTTCCTGATGAAGAACGGGAGTGGAACAAGAAGGAATCCTTTAAGAATGCGTATGAAATCAGTCATTGAATCAGACAGGGTTATGGTACGATGGAATTGGAATTTATACAGGAAGGGTTGCGTGTATGACGAATCAAAGCAGGATGCCTTTAGTGGAGGCACTTCAGAATCATATAAATAAAGATACCATTTCTTTTCATGTGCCTGGACATAAGAACGGGCAGCTTTCAGAGGGACAAGCAGTTAATCTACTGAAATATGATGTTACTGAACTTACAGGATTGGATGACCTGCATGCTCCTTCAGAAGCAATCATGGAAGCACAGGGGTTATTGGCTGCTCATTATCAGACGAAGAAGAGTTATTTTCTTGTAAACGGCAGTACGGTTGGAAACTTGGCCATGATATTGGGAAGCAGTGAGAATGGTGATATTGTTTTCGTCCAGCGAAACTGCCATAAATCCATTTTGAATGGGCTGAAGCTTGCGAACGTAAGGCCGGTATTCCTTCACCCTGAAATGGATGCACGGACAAGTACGGCTGCGGGTATTTCCAGGGAAACATTTGCAGAGGCATTAGAGAAATATCCAGGAGTAAAGACAGTTATTCTAACCTATCCGACCTACTATGGAATGGTGTATGAGCTTCAATCCATTATTGAAACAGCACATGTCCACGGAGTAAAAGTGCTGATTGATGAAGCACATGGCGCTCATTTTTCCAGGGGAAGATTTTTTCCATCATCTTCTTTGACATGGGGGGCAGACGCGGTTGTCCATTCTGCCCATAAAACCTTGCCGGCTATGACAATGGGTTCATTTCTGCATATACAAAATGACAATATCGATGTCCTGAAGGTGGAGCACTATCTTGGAATGCTTCAATCGAGCAGTCCCTCCTATCCGATCATGGGTTCCCTCGACTCTGCGCGGCATTATTTAGCGTCTTATTCAAGTGAAGATGCCGACTTTTTCTCCAGGGAAAGAGAACGATTTATCACAAGTCTGAGAGAGACCGGTTTTGAAGTCATTGAAGCAGATGACCCGTTGAAATTACTGGTGAGATTTCAAGGTCTATCAGGCTTTCAACTGCAGGAACAATTGGAGGAAAGAGGAATATATGCAGAACTGGCCGATCCTTATCAGGTTCTGTTCATTCTGCCGCTGTTAAAAAAAGGTTCTCCATTCCCTTTTGAACGGGCAGCAGAAAAGCTGAAGGGAATCTCACCAGCAAAAGGGACGGGAAGTTACGCCAGTTTTAAGAAAAAGAAAAAAATCACCGCCCTCAATGTTTCTTATAAAGAGATTGATAAAAGAATGAAGAAGTGGATTTCAATAGAAGAGGCAGCCGGAGAGACGGCAGGTGAGGTGCTGATACCCTATCCTCCTGGAATCCCCTTGTTCTATCCTGGTGAAGAGATTACGGAAGAAGCGATTGTGGAGCTTAAATGGTGGATGGACCATGGAGCAAAATTCCAAGGGGGACACTTATTAAATGAAGGAAAAATCTGCGTAATTGAGTAATTCTGCAGTCATATAAGAAATAAGTTATAATGAAACAAGCATCTACTGAATCGCGGAGGTTGAAGGATGGAACAAGGAATATTTATAACAGTTGAAGGTCCTGAAGGAGCAGGAAAGTCAACGATCATCAAGCAGATGGCGGAAGAACTGGCAGGTAAGGGCCATGAAGTGGTTTTGACAAGGGAACCGGGTGGAATTACGATTGCTGAGGAAATCCGTGAAGTCATACTAAACCCCAAGCATACGGAGATGGATGAAAGAACGGAAGCGTTATTATACGCTGCGGCGAGAAGGCAGCACTTGGCAGAGAAAGTCATTCCTGCTTTGGAAAACAAACAGATTGTCCTATGTGACCGTTTCCTGGATAGTTCACTGGCTTATCAGGGGCATGCAAGGGGAATCGGCATGGAAGAGGTATACAGCATCAATCAATTCGCTATAGGAAATACAATGCCGGATATAACGCTGTACTTTGATGTTGAACCGGAAGTAGGGTTGCAGCGCATCAGTAAACATCAAGGCAGAGAAGTGAACAGACTCGACCTGGAAACTCTGGAATTCCATGAACGTGTCCGCGAGGGCTACTTAATGCTTCTCGAAAAATTTCCTGATCGTATAAAAAAAATTGATGCAGGCAAGTCTTTTACTGAAGTTTACCAACATGCGTTCAATATAGTGGAGAAATATATAGCCGCGAGACCAGTCAAATAAAGGCTGGTCTTCTCTGGACTATAGAGCCTTTTTCGAAAGGTTGTTTTAATTTTCCAATATTTATTTAAAAAGTTTGAACATGATCAGATATTATGTAAGGAATATTCTTGCTATAATGGATATAAACAGATTTTCGGAAAGAGTCACTCGAAAGGAAGTGGAAGAGATGAAAATGATAATGGCAGTTGTACAGGATCAGGATAGCAATCGTCTTTCCAATGCTTTGATGGATCATAATTTCAGATCAACGAAATTGGCCAGTACCGGTGGATTCCTGAAATCCGGAAATACCACCTTTTTAATCGGCGTGGATGATATAAGGGTTGAAAAAGCCCTCCAGGTCATCAGGGATAACTGCAAGTCCAGGGATCAAATGGTGGCTCCGGTTTCCCCTATGGGCGGCAATGCCGATTCATACGTCCCTTATCCAGTAGAAGTCGAAGTTGGCGGTGCAACCGTGTTTGTCCTGCCTGTGGAACAGTTTCACCATTTTTAAAAGTGAGGGAATCGGGATATGAAAATCAATCAAGATCTCCGCGTCGGTGTCGATAAGATCCGTACCGATCAAAAGCCGAACCCTGAAGGTTCTGTAAAGTTCAGCGCGCTGGTCGGAAAACAAGATCAGAAACTGCAGATGGAACAGCTTGGAAAGCTGATGGGGGATATCACCAGTGCAGGAGAAAGGCTTGCCCGATCAAGGACCTTTAAGGACCTGGCTAAATATAAGACCCTGGTCAAAAGGTTTGTGAAAGAGGCAGTCGATTATGGCATGAACCTGAAACAATCCCATACCTGGAACCAGCATGGGGAAGGCAGGAAGCTTAATATTGTCGAGAATGTGGACCATAAGCTGATGGAACTGACAGAAGATATTCTAAATGAAGAAAAACAGTCAATTGATATTTTAGGAAAGATAGGCGAAGTAAGAGGCTTATTAATTAATTTATATACGTAAGTGAGTGATCGCGATTGTCCATGACCTGGGAAGAACTCAATGAAATACAGCCTGTTGTCCTGCAAATGCTGGCCAACAGCATTACAAGAGATCGAGTGGCGCATGCTTATCTCTTTGAGGGAGAAAGAGGAACGAGGAAGAAAGATATTGCCGTCCTCTTTGCTAAGTCGCTTTTGTGTGATCAGCCAGTGAATGGGATAGCGTGCGGCAAGTGCAATAACTGTAAACGGATCGACAATCAAAACCACCCTGATGTGCATGTGGTTGAACCGGATGGGCTTTCCATCAAGAAAGATCAGATTCGCGCTTTGCAGAGTGAATTCAGCAAAACAGGGGTTGAGTCCAAGCAGAAAATTTACATTGTTTCACATGCCGACAAGATGACCCCTAATGCAGCCAACAGCTTGCTGAAGTTTTTGGAGGAACCTTCTTCAGAGACAACAGCGATCCTGATGACAGAACAGGTTCACCGGATCCTGCCCACCATCATTTCACGCTGCCAGGTTGTTTCATTTCAGCCACTACCTAAAGAATTGATAAAGGACAGGCTGATTTCTGAGGGAATCAATCCCGGTATGGCCGCCTTGACAGCAAGTTTAACTAATAATTACCAGGAAGCATTTGAATTAAGCAGCGAAGACTGGTTTGCACAAGCAAGAATAATAGTGTTAAAATTGTATGAAGTCCTCCGCAAAAGTCCATTTCAGGCAATGATTACTTTGCAGGAGGATTTTAACGAGCATTTCAAAGAGAAGCATCAAATAGATCGAGCATTGGATCTTTTACTGCTTATATATAAAGATCTCCTATATATACAGATAGATAAAGGGGATAAGCTGGTTTACCCGGATAAGAAACAGGATTGGGAGTCAGATGCGCTTCAGGTTTCCACAAACAGTCTGTCTGGGAAGATGACAGCCGTACTTGAAGCAAAACGGAAGCTTAACGCAAATATGAATACTCAGCTGTTATTGGAACAGCTTGTGCTAAAATTACAGGGGTGATTTCCTTTGTACGATGTTGTAGGCGTACGCTTTAAAAAAGCGGGTAAAATATATTATTTCGATCCAGGCGAACTGGCAATCGAAAAGAATGATTATGTCATCGTGGAAACAGTCAGGGGAGTGGAATATGGGAAAGTTGTCGTCGACCGCAAGCAGGTTGGCGAAAACGACGTAGTCCTTCCTCTGAAAAAAGTTATAAGGCTGGCCGATCATAAAGATCAGATGGCTGTCCAGGAGAATAAAGATGCGGCAGAAGAAGCTTATGAAGTCTGCTGCAATAAAATTACCGAACATCAGCTGGATATGAAACTGGTTGATGTGGAATATACATTCGATAGAAATAAAGTAATCTTCTATTTCACGGCAGACGGCAGGGTGGACTTCCGTGAATTAGTCAAGGATTTGGCATCCATTTTCCGTACCCGCATCGAACTTCGTCAGATCGGCGTCAGGGACGAAGCAAAAATGCTTGGCGGAATCGGCCCTTGCGGCAGGATGCTTTGCTGTTCAACTTATTTGGGAGATTTTGAACCAGTTTCAATTAAGATGGCGAAAGATCAAAACCTTTCTCTGAACCCGACGAAGATCTCCGGTTTATGCGGCCGTCTCATGTGCTGCCTGAAGTATGAGAATGACGAATATGAAGCGGCCAAGGAAGAACTTCCGGATGTGGGAGAGGTAATCAGCACGCCGCATGGCAAAGGCAGAGTAGTCGGTCTCAACATTTTAGAACGTGTCATCAAAGTCGATATCAAAGAGGCTGAACGTGTTCTTGAATTTACTTTGGATGAAATCTCAAACGAAAGTGCCGTCTCAATTCAAGCCACAGAGTAACGGGGTGGAGTTTAGTGGATAAAAAAGAGTTCTTTGATTCAGTCAGTAATATGGAGCAACAAATAGGACAGCTTTACCAGCAGCTGGGTGAGTTAAAACAAGTCTTAGCGGAAATCTTAGAAGAGAATAATTCCCTTCAGCTGGAAAACGATCATTTGCGCAGAAGACTGGAGCAAACAGGGAACTCTTCGAAAGGCGCTGCACGTAAAGGTAAAAAGGGATCCAAGCAGTCTCAGTCCGAGGATAAATCATTGGATGTCGGTGAAGGCTATGACAATCTTGCCCGGCTGTATCAGGAAGGATTTCATATCTGCAATATCCACTTCGGCAGTCCCCGTAAAGATGAAGATTGTTTGTTTTGCTTATCTTTTCTTAATAAGAAATAGCTATCACTTTAAGCCTTCCTGTCCAGCAGGAAGGCTTCGTTTTTACATATAAGCAGCCTCATGAGTAAATATAGCAGGATGCCAGACACTAAAAAACAATATATTTTACATAGACGTGTACGGAGGGGAAGAGATGGTTGAGTTGAAGGAAGATGAAAGGCTGGATTATTTATTGGCGGAAAACTTAAGGATCATCCAAAGTCCTTCGGTGTTTTCATTTTCGCTCGATGCCGTATTGCTTGCGAATTTTGCAGGCATCCCGAAGCGGAAAGGGAAAATCATCGACTTATGCTCAGGGAACGGAGTGATTCCTTTGATGCTGAGCAATCGGACCAGTGTACCGATTACAGGGGTGGAGATTCAGGAAAGATTATTTGAGATGGCCAATCGAAGCATCGATTATAACCAGCTGGGAAACCAGATTTCCATGATTCATGGAGACCTTAAAGATATGCCTGCCCTTTTTGGAAATGATAAATTTGATGCGGTTACATGCAATCCCCCTTATTTTTCAAAAAGTGAAAAAGTAAAAATCAACAGTAATGAACACTATGCGATTGCCCGCCATGAATTGCTTTGTACACTCGAAGATGTGGTGAAGACGGTGAGCTTCCTCCTTAAGCAGGGAGGAAAGGCTGCATTTGTACACAGGCCGGGAAGAGGAGTGGATCTTCTCACTCTTATGAGGGAGTATCGTATAGAACCGAAGAGGGTTCGGTTTGTTTATCCCAATCAACAGAAGGAAGCCAACACGGTGCTGGTGGAAGGGATCAAGGATGGAAGCCCGGATTTGCAGGTCTTGCAGCCCCTGGTCGTATATAATGAAGAAGGCAGTTATGGGAGTGAAGTCCACCGTATGCTGTATGGACATGAGTAAAGCCCCACTATTGAAAAGAAGGTGAAGAGGATGAAAACACAAAAAAGCTTTCTGGATACTGAAGCAGGATCTCTGTATCTTGTGCCGACACCCATCGGCAATCTGGAAGACATGTCTTTCAGGGCTGTCAGGATATTAAAAGAGTGCGATGTAATTGCTGCAGAAGACACCCGAAACACGAAGAAGTTATGTAATTACTTTGAGATTGACACCTATGTCGTCAGCTATCATGAGCATAATAAAGAAGCAAGCGGTGAGAAGCTGCTTGAACGAATAGAGAATGGTGAAACAGTTGCCCTTGTGAGTGATGCAGGTATGCCGTGTATTTCCGATCCCGGCTATGAAATCGTGAAGGAGGCGGTGACCAGGGGGATAGCCGTCATTCCCCTTCCCGGTGCAAACGCAGCCCTGACAGCCTTGGTTGCCTCCGGGCTGGTCCCGCAGCCATTTTACTTTTATGGCTTTCTATCGCGCAATAAGAAGGAAAAGCGGAAAGAACTTGAAACGCTTTCCAAACAGAACAGTACGCTGGTTTTTTATGAATCGCCGCACAGACTGAAAGAAACCTTGAAAGAAATGAAAGAAATCCTCGGCAATCGTTCCATAGTCTTATCACGTGAACTTACCAAGAAATTCGAGGAGTTCATCAGAGGGTCCCTTGAAGAGGCATTGGAATGGTGCAGTGAGGGAGAGGTCAGGGGAGAATTCTGTCTTATTGTAGAAGGTAATCCTCATAAAGAAACAGATGTTGAAGAAAGCTTTTGGTGGAGTGAGCTTACGCCTGCACAACATGTTCAGCAATATATAGATGAAAAAGCCATCACCCCGAAAGAAGCAATCAAGATGGTGTCCAAAGAAAGAGGGCTCCCGAAAAGGGATGTCTATCAAGCGTTCCATATTGAATGAAACCAAAACATCCTGCCTTCAAGCTTGTTTAGTTTTCAATTAAAATACAGAGTGCTAAACTGAAATGGAAATAACTTTCCAAAGGAGTTACCTATGACACAACCGATGAACGAGAAATTATATAAGGCGCTTATAGAAAATAAATCAGATTTGGCCGATCAATGGTTGAAGATGAGGGGAAAGAAACCCAACTCCATCTATTCTTATGATGCTGATGAAAAATATGAAATGCTTCTAAGGGAACAAAATAAACTGACGACCCAAACAATCGCCAGCTCCTTGTTGGAGGATAAAGAAGAATACTTTAAGAATCGAGAACAATGGGCATCCATGGTAGCCAGAAGTCGGGCGGACTTAGGGACTCCTATTTATGAAGTGCTTGAATCAGTGCACCAATTCAGAGCGGTCATCATGGACTTCTTAAATGAATTTACAGAGGATGAAGAAGAAGAGATCACGAACAAGCAGCTGCAGGAATGGAATCAGTCCATTCACACCGCCTTTGACCTGTTAATCCAGGAGTTTTCAAAAATGTACTATGATATCACCCGGGATCGAATGAAGGCCCAACATGAATTGATTGCAGAGCTTGGTTCTCCTGTGATCCCTGTCGGGGAGGCAATTGCTGTCCTTCCGTTGATAGGGGATATCGATACGGATAGAGCAGCAAGAATAATGGAATCTGTACCAGCCAGATGCATGGAAGAACAAGTCGATATGCTTTGTATCGATTTATCTGGTGTACCTGTAGTCGACACCATGGTTGCGCACCAGATTTATAATATCATTCAAGCCTTATCTCTTCTGGGAATAAAAACCGCGTTATCCGGAATCAGGCCGGAAGTGGCAATGACGTCCGTCCAGCTTGGAATCGATTTAAAAGAGATCAACACCTTTCATTCCTTAAAGCAGGCTTTGAAGAAAATGGGCCAAACAAATTGAATATGAAAAAAAGCACCCTGGGGAGGTCCTTTTAAAAGGTACCGTTCTTCAGGGTGCTTTTACATGCATTCTTCATCTATTATTTTTCAATTTGGAAAGAGCTTTGAATTTCTTTAACGATCTTTTCAGCGCCTTCACGGCTTAAGATCAGCTTTCCATCTGCTAATTTGATGTTATCATCAGATACTTCACCTGTTACATGGCAAGTCATGCTAGGCTTATATTTCTTAAGGATAATTCTTTCATCATCCACATAAATCTCCAAAGAGTCTTTCTCGGCAATTCCCAACGTACGGCGCAATTCAATTGGAATTACTACACGTCCAAGTTCATCTACTTTACGTACAATACCAGTTGATTTCATATTAATAAACTCCCTTCCAAATAATAATGTATTTTAATTCGTCATTTTTCGACATCTTTTTTGAATATGAATCTATAATAACAGCGATTCCAAAATCCGTCAATAATAAAAATTGTAAATTTTTTTATTTTGTATCTCGAAACAAACCTGATTTTACAAGGTTTCCATAAGTTTGATACTGTTAAAATTTCCAATTTATTATTATTATCAGAAAACAAATATAAGTAAACCTGTGTCGAATCAAAAGTTTACATATATCTTAATTCGACAAAATACGACATAAAAATAAAATGCATGTCGAATGAAAAGCTCTCCAACCCTCCCTTAGTTGCAGAATCGGCTTATTTTAGGTATATTTTGAGGATACAAGAGGTTATGATGTATTTATTGCAGCAGTTAAATAGCAGGGGTCTTTCACCTGTCGAATCAATAAAATACACTAGGAAAAATTGATAAGGGAGGAACAGCAATATGAAGGAGAAGCTAAAAACCTTCTATCTTACAACGCCAATTTACTACCCCAGCGGGAATTTACATATTGGACATGCCTATACAACAGTAGCAGGAGATGCAATGGCCCGCTATAAAAGAATGCGCGGTTTCGATGTAATGTATCTGACTGGTACTGATGAACACGGCCAGAAAATCCAGAGAAAAGCGGAAGAGAGCGGAATTACACCGCAGCAATATGTGGATAATATTGTGTCAGGCATACAGGACCTATGGGAGAAGCTTGACATATCATATGACGACTTCATTCGTACAACTGAAAAGCGCCACAAAGATATTGTCGAGAAAATCTTCAGCCGTTTGCTCGAACAGGGGGATATCTATCTTGACCAATATGAAGGATGGTATTGCACGCCGTGCGAATCCTTCTTTACAGAACGCCAGCTTGAGGATGGAAAATGCCCAGACTGCGGACGCCCGGTTGAAAAAGTAAAAGAAGAATCTTACTTTTTCAAGATGAGCAAATATGCAGACCGCCTGATTGAATATTATAATGAAAATCCTGAATTTATCCAGCCGGAGTCCCGCAAGAATGAGATGATCAATAACTTTATCAAGCCGGGACTGGAAGATCTGGCTGTGTCACGAACAACATTCGATTGGGGAGTGAAAGTGCCCGGAGATCCTAAGCATGTCATTTATGTATGGATCGATGCACTTTCCAACTATATCACTGCCCTGGGATATGGGACAGAGAACGATGCCAAGTATCTGAAATACTGGCCAGCCGATGTGCATCTGGTCGGAAAAGAAATTGTCCGCTTCCATACGATCTATTGGCCTATCATGCTTATGGCACTGGACCTTCCGCTTCCAAAGAAAGTCTTTGCTCATGGGTGGTTATTAATGAAAGATGGAAAGATGTCGAAGTCGAAAGGAAATGTCGTCGATCCTGTCACATTGATTGACCGATACGGTTTAGATTCCCTTCGTTATTATTTATTGCGTGAAGTTCCATTCGGATCCGATGGAGTGTTCACTCCGGAAGGTTTTGTCGAAAGGATCAACTTCGACCTTGCCAATGACTTAGGGAACCTTTTGAATCGTACTGTAGCTATGATCAACAAGTACTTTGATGGTGATATTCCAAACTATAATGGATCTGAAGGCCAGTTTGATAAAGAACTACTGACAGTCAACAAAGAAACGGTTGCCCATTATGAAGCAGCGATGGAAAAGATGGAGTTCTCTGTCGCGTTATCGAGCCTGTGGCAGCTGATCAGCCGTACGAATAAGTACATCGATGAGACCCAGCCGTGGGTATTGGCTAAAGAGGAAGAACACAAAGATGAATTAGGAAATGTAATGGTCCATCTTGCTGAAACACTGCGTCGTGCTGCGGTCATGCTCCAGCCGTTCCTGACGAGAGCACCTAAGAAAATCTTTGAACAATTAAACGTGGACCAGGAAGAGTTGACAACTTGGGAAAGCCTTGAAGAGTTTGGCATCATTCCTGCTGGAACAAAGGTTGTCAAAAAAGGAGAACCGATTTTCCCAAGGCTGGATATTGCTGAAGAAGTTGAATATATTAAAGAAAAAATGCGCGGCACTGCTCCTCAGCCAGAAGAAGAGGCGGAGAAAGCAGAAGAGGTACCGGAACCGGAGGAAATCACAATTGATGATTTCATGAAGGTGGATTTCCGTGTTGCCACTGTGATTAAAGCAGAACCTGTGAAGAAGGCAGATAAGCTTCTGAAAATCCAATTGGACCTTGGTTATGAAAAACGCCAAGTTGTTTCCGGGATTGCGAAATTTTATAAACCTGAGGATCTTATTGGCAAAAAAGTCATCTGTGTGACCAACCTTAAACCGGTTAAACTGCGCGGAGAACTATCCCAGGGAATGATTCTTGCGGGAGAGAAAGACGGTGTACTATCATTGGCAAGTGTGGACCAGTCTCTTGCAAATGGTGCAAAAGTTAAATAAACCCGTTATAGGGAGAGTGTTCCACGTGAAACACTCTCTTTATTTTTTCCAATAAATGTTTAGTGCGTTTTAGAGAGGGTAACAATAAATTTGCACCAGCTTTTCTTTAGTCAATTGGTGTGCAGGTGCAACGAAAGCTTTCTGGGAAAAACCATTTATCATTTAAGAAATGCGTAATTTGTAATGAAATCCCATTTGTTATGAAAACGTTACATAGGTGAGAAGCTTGTCATAGAAGAATATTATAAAATAGTACTATTAAAAGGAGTCTAATTATGCTGTTTGATACTCATGTGCATTTGAACGCAGAGCAATTTGATGAAGATCTTGAAGAAGTGATTGGACGAGCACAAGATGAAGGAGTCCGGAACATGGTGGTAGTCGGGTTTGACCGCCCCACCATCAACAAGGCAATGGAGCTCGTTGAGAGGTATGATTTCCTTTATGCTGCCATTGGCTGGCACCCGGTCGATGCCATTGATATGACGGATGACGACCTAAAGTGGATTGAAGAATTGTCTGCTCATCAAAAAGTTGTGGCAATAGGTGAAACAGGATTGGATTACCATTGGGATAAATCCCCAAAAGATGTACAGCAGGAAGCTTTCCGCAAACAGATCAGGCTGGCTAAGAAGGTCAAGCTGCCGATTGTCATACATAACCGTGAAGCTACACAGGATATTATTGATATTTTACAAGAGGAAGATGCGAAGGAAGTAGGCGGCATCATGCATTGTTTCAGCGGAAGTCCGGAAACAGCCCGTGTCTGCCTCGAAATGAATTTTCTCATTTCATTAGGGGGACCAGTGACGTTCAAGAACGCAAAAAAACCGAAAGAAGTAGCAGAAGAGGTGCCTCTTGATAAGCTTCTGATTGAGACAGACTGCCCGTATCTTGCGCCTCACCCTTACAGGGGGAAGCGTAACGAACCTTCTTATGTCAAACTGGTTGCTGAGCAAATAGCCGAATTGAAAGGCATCACACTTGATGAAGTGGCACAAAGCACAACACAAAATGCAAAAAAAATATTCGGCATAAATTGATAAGTGAATTTGTCGAGGTTTGTGAAAGCTTGTCCCGCTTTCATTAAAAAAACTAAAGTTCTACATTTTCCATCTCTTTCATAGGATAACCATGTCGAGAAGTTATCCTTCCCTTTTAGTTTGGGTTTTTGCATAATGGCGATATGTTCCCAAAACTATCAGACTCATAAACTAAGGGGGTTAGGCTTGACAAGTGTATTACTAGTCTAATATAATCACTCCGAGAAAAGGAGGCGTTTTTCATGAGTGATAATAACATGAAAAACCTGTTTTCCAAGTCGATGAAAAAAAGGAAATGGGCCATTCTGTCCGTAGGTATAATCGCATTTGCGGCAGTTTTCGGTTACCTTCTGTTCGAGGGGACGAAGAAGTCGGTTGCGTTGACGCTGAATGGCGAAGAAAAGGAAATTAGGACACACGCAAATACGATACAAGATATTTTGCAAGATATGAAAATTCCTTTGCAATCAGAAGACTATTTGTATCCTACAGGATCGACCGAGGTTACAAATAACATGAAAGTGGTTTGGGAACCGGCAAAACAGGTAGAAATAAAGGTTGGAAGCGAGGCCAGGAAGGTCTGGACAACAGCTGAGACAGTCAAGGAACTGCTGGCTGATGAAAAGATCGAGATTGGTGAGCATGACAAGGTCAATATGAGCCTTGACGAGAGAGTAACAGAGGAAACAAAAGTTGAGATAGCACCTGCATTTCCAGTGAAGCTGGTTGATGGCGGAAATGAAAAGGCTGCATGGTCAACTTCGACTACGGTCGCTGACTTTTTAAAGCAACAAGGAATCACACTAGCGGAAGAAGACCGAGTGGAACCCAAGTTAGACAGCAAAGTTAATGCAAATGATGTCGTAAAAGTCGTTCGAGTTGAAAAAGTCACCGATGTAGTGGAAGAACCGAAGGAGTTTACTGTAGTCACCCGGAAGGATTCCGGCCTTACAAAAGGCAAGGAGGAAATCGTTCAGGATGGACAGCAGGGCTTGATTGAAAAAAAGTATGAAGTCGTTAAGGAAAACGGAAAAGAAGTTTCACGAAAGCTAGTCAGTGAAAAGACTGTCAAAGAAAGCCAGGATAAGATCGTCAATGTCGGTACAAAAGTACTGGTTGCACAAGTATCGCGCGGCAGTTCATCCAGTTCGTCGTCTTCAAGCAGTGCATCATCCAGCCCAAGCAGCGGAGGCAAGGAATTCTATGTCAGTTCTACCGCATATACTGGCAGCTGTAACGGCTGTTCGGGTGTAACAGCTACAGGAATCAACCTGAAAGCCAATCCAGGGGTCAAAGTGATTGCTGTAGACCCTTCAGTCATTCCATTGGGAACGAAGGTATATGTTGAAGGATATGGATATGCAGTTGCTGCCGACACGGGCGGAGCGATTAAAGGAAATAAGATTGATGTATTCTTCTCTTCCAAATCTGACGCATACCGTTGGGGCAGGAAACAAGTGAAAATAAAAATCTTGAACTGAGTTACAGGGCAGGGGGATTTCCTCCTGCTTTTTTTAATTGCCTTTCGTAAACTTTGTTGCTATTCACTATAAATTTCAACTAATATCCTTGTAAATCGTCGTGAAAACCCCTGTGAGCAGGAAAGAAAAGAGCTGCTCGTTCTTTTTCGAGAGTGAAATCTTTGTATTACAGGGGAAAAATCCGGAACCTGGGACTTTCCGAAAGCAACAATATATGCGAAAACAGCCTTAATTGTATAGGGGCTATAAAATTCCCGGGTTGTAGATACAGGACTTCCGCATCCGGCTCCTGCGCCCTCGTAGTCATAAGCCAATCCCTCAAGAAGGTTAAAGAACATTCTTCCCGCCAGCTCGTCTTGCACTTTTGTTCTTTTCTTTTCTCTTTAACCTATAAAACGATATAATAACCATTACAAGGAAAATACCATGTTACTTATTAGACGGAACAGATTACAAAAATGTTTCAATTTTTTTGGAGGAAATATGAAAATCAAAGAAATTATTGTGGTGGAAGGCAGGGATGATACAACCGCTATACGCCGCGCTGTGGATGCTGACACTATTGAGACGAATGGATCGGCTGTTTCCAAGGAAACTTTATTGAAAATTAAACATGCCCAGGAAAAAAGAGGGGTCATTATTTTTACAGATCCTGATTATCCTGGTGAACGAATAAGAAAAATAGTAAGTGACAATGTACCGGGATGCAAACATGCTTTTATCGCCAAGCGGGATGCCCTCCCGAAAAACGGCAGGGGTATAGGAGTGGAGCATGCATCACCGGCTGTGATACAAGAGGCACTGAAGGAAGCACATATCATGAATGAAACACTCCATGAGGAAATCAGTGTAGATGATCTGATCGATGCCGGTCTTATCGGCGGACCGAGGGCCAAGGCAAGAAGAGAGCGGCTTGGGGAAATGCTGCGTATTGGCTATACCAATGGGAAGCAGCTTCATAAAAGATTAAAGATGTTTGAAATCACACAAAAAGAGTTTGCTGAAGCCATAAATATGATTTTACAGGAGGAAACAGATGCATAAAGATATTGCGACCCCTATACGTACAAAAGAGATTTTAAAGAAGTACGGCTTCTCGTTTAAAAAGAGCCTGGGCCAGAACTTTTTGATTGACCCCAACATTTTAAGAAACATTACAGAATACGCCGGCCTGACGGAGAAAACAGCTGCTATTGAAATCGGTCCGGGAATCGGTGCCCTGACCGAACACTTAGCTCGTTCAGCAGGAAAGGTCCTTGCATTCGAAATTGATCAGCGGCTTCTGCCAATCCTTGCCGATACACTTTCTCCGTACAGCAATGTAACAATCGTGAATGAGGACATTTTAAAAGCTGATGTAGGGGAAATGGTTGAAAAGGAATTGACAGGATATGAAGATATCATGGTCGTGGCCAACCTCCCGTATTATGTAACAACCCCGATCATCTTGAAGCTTCTGACGGAGAACCTTCCGATCAAGGGCATCTGTGTGATGCTGCAGAAGGAAGTAGGAGACAGGATAGCGGCGAAACCAGGTACCAAGGAGTATGGCTCCTTATCCATCGCCATTCAGTACTATACGGAAGCAGAGACGGTCATGACGGTACCAAAGACAGTGTTCATGCCTCAACCTAACGTTGACTCTGCCGTCATCAGACTAATCAAAAGAGATAAGCCTGCAGCGGAAGTTCACGATGAGGAATTTTTCTTCCAGGTAACGAGGGCTTCTTTTGCCCAAAGGCGAAAAACCATTTTAAACAACTTAACAAGCCAGCTGCCGGACGGAAAACAGAAGAAGGAAGGAATATTGGCATCTTTGGAAAAAGCCGATGTTGATCCGGGAAGAAGGGGAGAAACGCTCAGTATTCAAGAATTTGCGAAATTAAGCAATGAACTACTTCCATTATTTAAATAGAAGCAAAGGACCGGGGCTAGCCCCGGTCCTTCTTTATGGCTCATTGTCCCTTGTGCAGCACATTTGTCGCACTCAGTAAATTTCCGTCTGGGTCCCTGAAGCCAAAACCGCCACTGCCGTTCTCAGGATGCACATTCAAAGGCCCTGCTTCTATACCCCTTGTATTTAGCCACTCATGAAATCCCTTTAGATCAGCTGTATAAAAATCTATGATACTATGCTCCACATCGTTATTGGTATTTCTAAAAGATATCCGGTCTATTTCTTCGGTTTCAACCATAAATATAGTCGGTACCCCTTTTTTCCTGAACGTCAACATCGCATTCCTTTCACCTTTGAACTCAACTTCAACACCAATAACCTCTTTATAAAATGGAATCGCTTTGTCCAGGCTGCTGACCGGAATCTCTATCGTCGCCACATGTGTAATAAATTCAGGCATTAAGTCATCCTCCTTTCTTTAAAAGGCTCTTTTCGTAACCTTTTGCTATTCAATATAAACCTTCAAATAATCTCCTGGTAAATGGCCGTCATATTCCCGGGAGCAGGAAAGAATAGAGCTGCCCGTTCTTTTTCGAGAGTGTAACCTTTTGAATACAGGAAAAAATCCGGGACCCGGGATTTTTCCACAAGCAACAATAAATGCGAAAACAGCCTTTTAGAAAGGCTCTATTTAAAATGAAGCCGAAAAATAATGACTCACCCGGCTGCTTTTCTTAATCCAGTTAAAGCCAGGCTTTAAAAAAGCTAAATATAATGTTCGCTGAAATGTCTGGAAATCCTTCATATCTTTTTGAAAATAATTGAATGGAAGTTATCGCTCCATTGGAATCTTTAAGGGAAGTAAGCATATGGCAGCGCCGGATGCTGCACAGCGTTGGCGGTTGACACCGTTTTTCGGGCTGGTGCATAGGTTACTAAAGGAAGTTTTATTTGAAGGATGTATTATCCAATGGAGTTGACGCCAGTGAAATTAGAGGTCAATGCAATCGTCGGCCGGAAGTCTCACCAGTGTGACATATTATTCAGGATCATCGATATTTTAGAATCGGGCGGCGTTCGAACAGCGATTTTATATGGAGAAGACTACAGGCTGGTTGCAGATGCCCCGATTGATGATCTTGAGCTTATCGATCCCCGTGAATATAAGAGGAGGACCAAGGAGTTCAGGTCGATGGAACAGCAGTCGCTGGAGCTTTTCCGGCAGGATATCGATCTGCAGAAACAGAAGCAGGAGTACAGTTCAACCAACGCTTACCGTGAAGAATACAATTACTTTCATGTACCGGGAAAGGTGCTCCACTTGGATGGAGACCAATCTTATTTGCAAAAATGCCTTGATTTATATGAGAAAATAGGGGTACCTGTTACAGGAGTTCACTGCAATGAGAAAGAGATGCCAGAGAAAATCGGCCCGCTCATTGAAAAATACCGGCCCGATATTCTTGTGATAACGGGTCATGATGCCTATACAAAATCCAAAGGCAAAAAGTCGGACATAAATGCCTACCGCCACTCCCGTTTCTTTGTCAACACTGTCAAGGAAGCAAGGAGGCGTGTGCCTCACCTTGACCAGCTCGTAATCTTTGCAGGGGCGTGCCAATCACATTTTGAATCATTGATCCATGCAGGAGCTAATTTTGCCAGTTCTCCGCTTCGTGTCAATATTCATGCGCTGGATCCTGTCTATATCGTCGCAAAGATCAGCTTCACAGCGTTTACCGAACCGGTCAATGTCTGGGATATCTTGAGAAATACATTGACTGGCGATAAAGGGCTGGGCGGCATTGAAACACGGGGCGTGCTGAGAACGGGAATGCCATATAAGCCAGTCGAAGATGAGTAAAGAAAAAGCCGTATGAAGTCATTCAATACGGCTCTTTTAGTGTTAACCGGCTCTTCACTGGTGCCGGATATTCCAGATAGGATAGGATCATGTGTTGGAAATTGATTTTCGGGGTATTATACCTAAAAAAATGAATAGTAAGGTAAATATAAGGTGGAAAAGTGGAAAAAACATTCGACAAAATCCTATAAAACCCGGCAAAAGGATGCTGTAAAAATTACATACATAATATGAAAGTACTAGGGGAAAGATAATATTGTTGAAAAAAAAAGCATTTTGTTGAATGAAAAGCATTGACAGAGTTTAAATGTTATTGATAAAATTATAAATTTATTTGACTTTCGCTACATAAAGTGTTATACTAATCATAGTGAGGTGGAAGCGTAATGCCAAAAACATTAGCCGACATAAAAAAATCCCTTGATTCTAATTTAGGAAAACGTTTGATGCTTAAAGCCAATGGCGGACGTCGCAAAACGATTGAACGTTCTGGTGTGTTAGCAGAAACTTATCCTTCAGTCTTCGTTGTACAATTAGATCAAGATGAAAACGCGTTTGAAAGAGTTTCTTACAGCTATGCAGATGTACTCACTGATACAGTCGAGTTAACTTTCTATGATGAAGCAGCAGGAGCAATGATCCTAGAGCAGTAAACAACCAAGTTTGCTGCTTTTTTATTTGCGTGCAATATGTATTATTTATTTCAGGGGACCTGTATTCAGGTCTTTTTTGCATTTTACCAATCCAGCTCCAGCGCCTAGCCCCTCGGGGTCAAATAACCCGAAGAGAATAAAAGGAAATGGCGCCTTTTTTTCTCTTCGGAACATTTGCCTGTCGGGACTGATCAAGGCGCTTCCGCTTTTTATCAATCTAGCTCCAGCGCCTAGCCCCTCGGGGTCAAATAACCCGACGAGAATAAAAGGAAATGGCGCCTTTTTTTCTTTTCGGAACATTTGCCTGTCGGGGCTGATCAAGGTGCTTCCGCTTTTTATCAATCCAGCTCCAGCGGCCAGCGCCTAGCGGATTTCGGTCATCCTCCTTGCGATTAGTCAACATCAACTCACTTCCGTTCGTTGTGTTTCCTATATCTCATACGGAAGCCCTGAAATCCGTACGGCGCTGAACGGCCGCTTCCGCTTTTTATCAATCCAGCTCCAGCGCCTAGCCCCTCGGGGTCAAATAACCCGAAGAGAATAAAAGGAAAGGGCGCCTTTTTTTCTCTTCGGAACATTTGCCTGTCGGGGCTGATCAAGGCGCTTCCGCTTTTTACCTTGCAATGTTTTTGTTTTTTTGTTCATGCTAAGGTTGCGGCCCTTAGTTAAGGAGGAATGGTGATGAGCAGAAGACGTGGTGTAATGTCTGACCGTTTGAAGGAAGAAATTGCAAAGGAACTTGGCTTCTATGATACTGTCCAGCGTGAAGGCTGGGGAGGTATCCGGGCGAAGGATGCCGGCAATATGGTCAAAAGAGCAGTGGAGCTCGCGCAAAGAGGGATGATGAACAACCAGCCCTGAGATTCCTGAGAAAAGTGATATCGCTGATTGCCGCATATAATGGACCGGCTTTATGAAGGGAAAAATCCTCCATGCCGGTCCATTTTTCTATTCAATCAGAAAAAAACTGAAGCAAAACGTGTGGATTATGAATTTTCTTTCCTGATAAAGGCTAGCATGAGAGTAAACTATGCAAAAAAGTCGGGGGTTTTGACGCATGCCAAACAAGGAATATGCTAAAATAGTCTTCATAGATATTTCCACGAAAAGCATAATGCGAACGAATGGAGCATTTCAACTTTAAATTTATCAATTTAAGGGTATATGCTCAGTGAATTGGTTTGTAAAAGTAGGTGATTTATATGAGAACGTTAGTAAAGGCGCCAGCTAAAATCAATCTTACTCTTGATGTCCATCATAAGCGCCCGGATGGTTATCATGAGGTCGAAATGATTATGACGACCATTGATTTGGCGGATCGGATTGAATTGAATGAGTTGAAAGAAGACACGATTGAAATCCTGTCACATAATCGTTTTGTTCCGGATGATCAGCGTAATCTTGCCTATCAGGCAGCTCATTTATTGAAAGACAGGCTGGGGATCAAAAAGGGCGTATCAATTTCCATTGATAAAATCATCCCGGTAGCGGCAGGACTTGCGGGAGGCAGCAGTGATGCAGCGGCTACACTGCGAGGCCTGAATGATTTGTGGAATCTGGGCCTTTCCCTGGATGAACTCGCTGTGCTTGGTTCCGAGATAGGTTCCGACGTATCCTTCTGTGTTTATGGAGGGACTGCACTGGCAAAAGGCAGAGGAGAGAGAATCCAGCATATCGCGGCGCCGCCAAACTGCTGGGTTATCTTAGCCAAGCCTTCCATTGGGGTATCCACAGCTGATGTATACAGAAATCTTAAGCTTGATCACGTTCGCCATCCTGATACCAAGGGAATGCTGTCTGCTTTGGAGAATGGTGACTATGGCCGTATGTGTTCAAGCTTGGGCAATGTTTTGGAGTCAGTAACACTGAAGATGCATCCTGAAGTACAGCAGATCAAAGATCAGATGGAGCGTTTCGGTGCTGATGCAGTTTTGATGAGCGGGAGCGGCCCTACGGTATTTGGCTTAGTCCAATATGAATCCAGGCTGCCGAGAATCTATAACGGGCTTCGCGGGTTTTGTGACCAGGTTTTTGCAGTCAGGATGCAGGGTGATCGAAACATACTTGCTTAAAACCGTATATTAATGATATATTTAGCACATAATATTCGGGTTTTAAGGAGGTAGACGATGAAGTGAAATTCAAAAGAAGTGAACGGCTGATAGACATGACGCACTATTTACTTGAACGTCCGCATCAACTGGTGCCTCTTACATTCTTTTCTGAACGGTACAGTTCCGCCAAGTCTTCCATCAGTGAAGATCTTGGGATCATTAAAGAAACCTTTGAGACGCGCGGGGTAGGAACTGTCCAGACTGTGCCCGGCGCAGCTGGCGGTGTAAGGTACATTCCTAAAGTAAGTGCTTCGGACGCCAAAGAAGCAATAGATGAGTTATGCGGACACCTGGCCAATCCGGACCGGCTGCTGCCGGGTGGTTATTTGTACATGACTGATCTGCTCGGGAACCCCCGTGCTATGGACAAAGTAGGAAAGCTCTTTGCATCTGCTTTTTCTGAAAGTGATATTGATGTAATCATGACTGTTGCCACAAAAGGGATACCGATTGCCCATGCCATTGCAAGCCATATGAACGTTCCTGTAGTCATTGTCCGAAGGGACAGCAAAGTGACAGAAGGGTCGACTGTAAGTATCAACTATGTGTCAGGTTCCACAAAGCGGATCCAGACAATGGTACTTTCGAAGAGAAGCTTAAAGGAAGGTTCTAAAGTCCTGATCGTTGATGACTTCATGAAAGCCGGGGGGACGGTCAACGGCATGAAGAACCTGCTTGAGGAATTTTCCGCGCAATTATCGGGAATTGCTGTCCTGGTAGAAGCTGAAAAGGCAGATGAGCGCCTGGTGGATGAGTATATATCTCTTGTGAAATTGTCTGATGTAGATGTCAAAGAAAAACAAATCAATGTATCAGAGGGCAATTATTTTCAGTCAAACATCTCATTTCTTAAAACGGGAGGAAATTAATATGAGAAGCATTTCCACATCCAAAGCTCCAGCAGCAATCGGACCCTACTCTCAAGGCATCGTCGTTAACAATTTATTCTACAGTTCCGGCCAGATTCCTCTGACAGCAGAAGGTTCAATGGTTTCAGGATCTGTTCAAGATCAGACTCATCAGGTATTTCAAAACCTGAAAGCAGTATTGGATGAGGCAGGGGCATCTCTTGAAACCGTTGTGAAAGCAACTGTCTTCATCAAGGATATGGGCGATTTTGGGGCCATCAATGAAGTTTATGGCGAATATTTTGATACTCATAAGCCGGCAAGGTC
This sequence comes from Bacillus salacetis, assembly GCF_003581585.1. Lineage (GTDB taxonomy): Bacteria > Bacillota > Bacilli > Bacillales > Bacillaceae_B > Rossellomorea > Rossellomorea salacetis. The sequence goes on along the minus strand of NZ_QXIR01000029.1, from coordinate 37,987 downwards.
ATGTGTAGAGGTAGCCAGACTGCCAAAAGATGCCCTTGTGGAAATTGAAGTCATTGCACTGGTAAAATAATAATGAAGAAAACAGGCAGCTGCGTAAAGCGTGCCTGTTTTCTTTTTTAGATATTCCTGCAGGCAAGTTTAAGCATAGAGAAAAACATTCAGTCAGGCCATTTCCAGATATTTAGGACCAGAATGCATAGACATTTTTATGATTTAGTCCATTTTCACTGTTTCGCGGCCGATTATTTCAAACTCTGTAATGAAGTCACTCAAAATCCTCTCTGAACTTCATTGGAAATACTGCTGCACAGCCATTTAAACACGGAAATTGAAAGGTGATAAACAAGGTCTTATTCCCTATCTGGTACAGTTTAAACCGTCTTTTGGCCGAAGAATTCTAAAAAAACGGAAATTTTTCAAAAAATTTTACAAATTAAGAAGGATTTGAGAAAAATACGTTGAATAGATTAAGTAGATTTCATCTAGGGAAAAAGGTGGTGAACACAGTGGAAGTAACAGATGTCAGATTACGCCGTGTGAATACCGATGGTCGAATGAGAGCCATTGCTTCCATTACACTAGACAATGAATTTGTCGTTCATGATATTCGTGTAATTGATGGCAACAACGGATTGTTTGTGGCAATGCCGAGCAAACGCACTCCTGATGGGGAATTCCGTGATATCGCTCATCCTATCAATTCAGGTACCCGCGGTAAGATCCAGGAAGCCGTTCTTACAGAATACCATCGTTTAGGTGAGATGGAAGAAGTGGAACTCGAAGAAGCAGGAAGTGCTTCTTAATAGAATATTGACAGCAGGAGCCTACTTCAATAGTAAGGCTCTTTTTTTTATCCTCTCTACATTATCATCGAGCCTGCTTAAATTTACATTTCCCTCCAGCAGTCCGATGCCATTATTACAACCTGATATTTTCCCTAGTCATGCATATTCACGCCTTGGGTTGTCAAATATGTGTATTTTATAGAGATTCCTTGAAATATACAGGTTTTTAGGATATATTCGTAATGGAAAAAAGGATAATGGAGGGCCCTATATATATGACCAATCGATATGCCGTGATCTTAGCAGCAGGACAGGGAACCAGAATGAAATCCAAGTTATATAAAGTGTTGCATCCGGTTTGTGATAAGCCGATGGTGGAACATGTGGTAGATCAAATCACCGCGCTTGAAATAAATAAGGCCGTTACGATTGTAGGCCATGGTGCTGAGCTTGTTCAGACCCACCTTGAGGGCAGAAGCGAGTTTGCCCTGCAGGAGGAACAGCTTGGAACTGCTCATGCAGTCATGCAGGCTGAAGATGCTCTTGGCACATTGGAAGGCACTACTATTGTTGTTTGTGGAGATACTCCGCTGATTAAGGCTGAAACAATGGAAGCGCTTTTAAAGCATCACGATGAATTGAAAGCGAAAGCGACCATCCTGACAGGAAAGCCGGAAGATGCCGCTGGTTACGGAAGGATCATCCGCAACGAGGAAGGTTTAGTGGAGAAGATTGTTGAGCATAAGGATGCTTCCGAAGAGGAACGCCTCGTAAAGGAAATCAACACAGGTACGTACTGCTTCGACAACAAAGCATTATTTGAAGCACTGAAAAAAGTGTCTAATGATAACAGCCAAGGCGAATACTATTTACCGGATGTAATCGAAATCCTCAAAGAAGAGGGTGAAGTTGTCAGTGCCTATCAAACGGATGACTTCGAAGAGACACTGGGTGTCAATGACCGTGTTGCACTGTCACAGGCTGAGCAGATCATGAAGAGACGCATCAATGAAAAGCACATGCGCAATGGAGTTACATTCATTGATGCAAATACTGCTTACATCGGAGCAGATGTAGAAATCGGGCGCGACACTGTCATCCATCCCGGCACTGTAATTAAAGGCAGCACTGTGATCGGGGAGGATTCAGTCATTGGACCTCATACAGAAATCAAAGATTGCAAGATCGGAGACAATACGGTGATCAAGCAATCGGTTGCCCATGACAGTGAAATTGGCTCTGATGTCAATATTGGACCGTTTGCCCACATCCGCCCGCAGTCGCAGGTAATGGATGAGGTAAAGGTCGGCAACTTTGTGGAACTGAAAAAAGTTAAATTCGGCAAGGGCAGCAAAGCATCCCACTTAAGCTATATCGGCGATGCCGAAGTGGGTGAAGATGTAAACATCGGTTGCGGATCGATTACGGTCAACTATGATGGTAAGAACAAGCATCTGACTAAGATTGAAGACGGCGTCTTTGTCGGGTGTAATTCAAATCTGGTAGCTCCTGTCACTATTGGAAAAGGCGCATATGTAGCTGCCGGTTCCACCATTACAGAGGATGTTCCCGGAGAAGCCCTGTCTGTTGCCAGAGCCCGCCAAGTGAATAAAGAGAACTATGTAAATAAATTGAATCTTAACAACAACTAATTTGGAGGTTGCCATGCCTAACAGTTACTCTAATTCTAAACTGAAAATCTTTTCTTTGAATTCAAACCCTGCTCTTGCAGAAGAGATCGCAAAAGAAGTGGGAGTTCCCCTTGGCCAGTGTACAGTAAAACAATTCAGTGACGGAGAAATCCAGATCAATATTGAAGAAAGTATCCGCGGCTGCGATGTTTTTGTTATCCAATCAACAAGTGCCCCTGTCAACGAAAACTTGATGGAACTGCTGATTATGGTTGATGCCCTTAAGAGGGCTTCCGCAAAAACAATCAATATTGTGATGCCATACTATGGTTATGCAAGACAAGACCGTAAAGCGCGTGCGCGTGAGCCAATCACAGCCAAGCTTGTAGCGAATCTTCTTGAAACTGCCGGGGCCTTTCGTGTCATTACTCTTGATCTGCATGCACCTCAGATCCAGGGTTTCTTTGATATCCTGATCGACCATCTGATGGGTGTGCCAATCCTGGGCGATTACTTCCTTGAAAAAGGCTTCAACTCTGAAGATGTTGTTGTTGTCTCGCCTGACCATGGCGGGGTGACAAGAGCCCGTAAATTAGCTGAAAGATTGAAAGCGCCGATTGCGATTATCGATAAGCGCCGTCCGAAGCCGAATGTTTCTGAAGTCATGAACATCGTAGGTAACATCGATGGAAAGATTGCGATCCTGATTGATGATATCATCGATACAGCTGGTACAATTACACTCGGAGCCAATGCCCTGGTTGAAAATGGAGCAAAAGAGGTTTACGCTTGCTGTACACATCCAGTTCTCTCAGGCCCTGCAATTGAAAGAATCCAGAATTCAAAAATCAAAGAATTGGTAGTAACAAACTCCATTCCTCTAACTGAAGATAAAATGATTGATAAAATCGAGCAGCTTTCTGTTGCCCCTCTAATAAGCGAAGCCATCATCCGTGTTTACGAGGAACAATCAGTAAGTACATTGTTTGATTGATCAACACAAAAAACCAGACGGGCCCTCCCGCCTGGTTTTTCTAATGGGCTGTATGAAAAGGAGCAAAAGGGCATGGCAGACCGTACTTCCGGTGGCCAGAGTACCAAATCAGCACTGGAGGAAGACTTGCTTTTCCAGCATTAGAAAAGAGAAATTAGCAGCAGGCTGTTTATTTATCCCTGATTTAGGGTATTTTCTATATAGAGACTATTCTAGAAACTGAGGAAGGGGTTTTATTCATGGCTGTAGAACTAAAAGCTAATAGCCGTACAGGCGGCAAACGATCTGATTTAACCAAACTTCGACATCAAGGGAGTATTCCTGCAGTAGTATACGGATATAAGACTAAGAACACACCTATTGCAATTGACTCTATTGAATTCATTAAAACGATGAGAGAGGCAGGACGCAATGGCATCATCTCTCTGAACATCGATGGAAATAAGCAGAATGTAGTATTAAGTGAATATCAGCAGGATCATATCAAGGATGCAGTGACACATGCTGATTTCCTTGCTGTTAATATGTCCACTGAAATGGATGCTGATGTCCGAATCGAGCTTGTTGGCGAGTCCGCGGGTGTTAAGGACGGTGGCGTCTTGCAGCAGCCGCTGCATGATGTGTCTGTAACAGCAAAACCATCTGACATACCTGACAGCATCCAGGTCGATATTTCGGGGCTGCAGGTGGGAGAGACGATCACGGTCGGAGATATCAAAGGAAAGCACTCCTTTACCATCAACACAGAGGATGAACGCACAATCGCATCTGTTCTGGCACCTCGCCAAGAGGAAGAAATCAGCTCCGGCGAAGAGCAGGAAGCAGGCCAGCCTGAGAATGAGGAAGGCCGTGAGACAGAAGCAAGCGATGAGAGTGAAGGAGCTTAAGATTGGTATAAATATATTTCCAGACGCAGCCTTTGCGGGTTGCGTCTTTTATCATTTATACTTATGGTATTGGTAGTGCAAGAAAAAATGAGGTGGAAAATCATGAAATTAATAGTCGGGCTTGGGAATCCAGGATCTCAATATGACCGCACAAGACATAATATCGGCTTTGAAATAATTGATGAGCTGGCCAAACGGTTTGGCAGCCCCCTGAATCAATCCAAGTTCAAAGGGGTCTATACCAGCGTCCATCACAAAGGTGAAAAGGTCATATTACTCAAACCTCTTACATATATGAACTTATCGGGAGAAAGTATTGTTCCTCTGATGGATTACTTTGATATCGATGAGGAGGATTTAGTGGTGATCTATGACGACCTGGACTTGCCGGTCGGAAAATTACGTCTTCGCCAAAAGGGAAGTCCCGGCGGCCATAACGGAATGAAATCCATCTTAGCGCACCTGGGAACTCCGCAATTCAACAGGATCCGTGTGGGTATTGACCGTCCGCCAAGCGGTATGAAGGTCCCTGATTATGTACTGGGGAAATTCACCCCGGAAGAATGGGAAACGATGCAGGAAGTCATCAAGTCCGGTGCAGATGCCTGTGAAGAGTGGCTGGAAAAGCCTTTCCTTGAAGTAATGAATAAATTTAACTGAGTTTGAAGCTGAATAACTCTTTCAGAACCCGTTCATACTAATGACAGGTGTTTTTTGAAGGAGGAAGATTATGGCGATTCATTATTACTGCCGCCATTGCGGTTATAAAGTCGGAAGCCTGGAACAAGTTTCAGTGCATTCAGAACAAGTCGGTCTGCATAAGCTTTCTGAAGAGGACCGCATGGATATGGTATCATATGAACAAAATGGAGATATTCATATCAAAACGATATGCGAGGACTGTCAGGAGTCGTTAAATCGCAATCCGGATTATCATCAATCAGATTACCTGATCCATTAGAGGGCTTTGGTCTGCACCAAAGCATTTTTCTATTGATATAGGACCTGTGGTTCTTAATGGTTTGGAGTCAGTTAATAGACTGTGAGCAAAAGGATCGAGAATTTATTATAGAGATTTTAGTGAAAATAGGAATAGAGAGGAGGAATACTCCCTTGAAAAGTATATTATACTTCATTGGACAGAATGAAGAATTGCAGGCTTTGGCCGCCGGTGTGGAGGAAGGCCTTGGGGAACAGCTTGTTGCAGGGTTATCCGGATCTTCCCGAAGTGTGTTCATCGCTTCTATGTTTCAAAAAACGGGGAAATCAGCGATTGTCCTTACCCACAATCTGCTGCAGGCACAAAAAATCTATGACGATCTTCTTCAATTTTTATCTGATGAGGAAGTTTATCTATATCCTGCCAATGAATTGATTGCTGCTGAATTGAGTGTTGCAAGCCCGGAGCTGAAGTCGCAGCGTATTGAAGTATTAAACAAGCTTGCCCTTGACCAAAAAGGGATATTCGTAGTTCCTGCTGCCGGATTAAGAAAGATTCTGCCGCCTAAATCATTATGGAAGTCCATGCAGCTGTCATTCACACTGGGTGAAGATGTCGACTTGGACAATCTTTTAGATCAGCTGTTAGTCATGGGTTATCAGCGCAGTGAAATGGTCGGGACACCAGGAGAATTCAGTTTGAGGGGCGGTATTCTTGATATTTTCCCTCATACACTGGAAACCCCGGTGCGTATCGAGTTATTTGATACAGAGGTCGATTCCATTCGGTCTTTCTCATTGGAGGATCAACGTTCCATAGAAAAGCTGAAGGAAGTGAATATCGGTCCGGCGTCAGAAACCATTATGAATGGCGGACATCTGGAAAATATCATAGATAGGCTGGATGCCGGGTTATCCAAAAGCCTGAAAAAGTTAAAAAGTGACGGAGTTAAAGAAAAGCTGACTCAAAATATCGGCTATGAACTGGAACAACTGAAGAATGGCCAAAAGCCGGAGCAGGTATATAAATATCTTTCCTTTGCATATGAGGAAGCTGCTAGCTTGCTAGATTATCTTCCGGAAGATGGCATATTCCTCCTTGATGAGCTGGGAAGAATCCAGGAAATGGGCGATTCGTTAGACAAAGAAGAAGCAGACTGGTATACGTCCCTTCTACAAGAGGGCGAAATCGTCCATGATGTGGCAGTGTCCCACAGTCTTTCGAAGCTGCTGGTTCAGACTGATCTCCCGAAGGTTTATTTCTCTTTGTTCCTGCGCCATATTCCGAATACCAGCCCGCAGAATATATTCAACATTTCCAGCAAGCCAATGCAGAGTTTTCATGGGCAGATGCATGTCCTGAAAGCGGAGCTTGACCGCTGGAAAAAAGGGAATTTCACTATCATCCTGCTGGGACCGGACGAGGACCGAATGAAGAAGCTTCAGAGGGTGCTGGATGATTATGATATCGAGGTAGCGGTAGTGCCGGATGGAGGCAGGCTGTTAAAAGACCAGGCACAGATAATAAACGGTCACCTTACAAATGGTTTTGAGCTGCCGATAATGAAAATAGCTGTTTTGACAGAAGAAGAGCTCTTCAACAAAAAAACGAGAAAAGCTCCGCGAAAACAAAAACTCTCCAATGCGGAAAGGATCAAAAGCTATTCCGAACTGAAAGTCGGCGACCATGTAGTCCATGTCAATCACGGAATCGGAAAGTACTTGGGAATTGAAACCCTGGAGATCAATGGGGTTCATAAGGATTATCTGCACATCAAATATCAGGGGAATGACAAGTTGTATGTTCCTGTCGAGCAGTTTGACCTTGTGCAAAAGTACGTTGCATCTGAAAGCAAGGAACCTAAGCTGTATAAACTTGGCGGCTCTGAATGGAAAAAGGTAAAGAATAAAGTTGAATCTTCTGTTAAGGACATTGCAGATGATCTTATAAAGCTGTACGCAGAGAGGGAAGCGTCCAAAGGCTATGCATTCTCCCCTGATGGAGACATGCAGAGAGAATTCGAAACCTCTTTTCAGTATCAGGAAACCGAGGATCAGCTCCGCTCCATTGAAGAAATCAAAAAAGATATGGAACGAGAACGTCCAATGGACCGGCTGCTTTGCGGGGACGTTGGTTATGGTAAAACGGAAGTCGCCATCCGGGCTGCCTTCAAAGCCGTCGTGGATGGAAAGCAGGTTGCCCTGCTGGTGCCGACTACCATCCTTGCGCAGCAGCACTATGAAACAATGAAAGAAAGGTTTCAGGATTTCGGCCTGGAGGTAGGTCTGCTGAGCAGATTCCGTACAAAAAAGCAGCAGACAGAAACGATAAAAGGAATTAAAGCAGGTACCGTCGATGTAGTCATTGGTACGCACAGAATTTTATCAAAAGATATCCAATATCGTGACTTAGGCCTTCTGATCATTGATGAGGAACAGCGGTTCGGAGTCACGCATAAAGAGAAGATCAAACAGCTGAAGACAAATGTCGATGTTTTGACTCTGACGGCGACACCGATCCCCCGGACATTACACATGTCCATGCTTGGGGTGAGGGATCTTTCAGTCATTGAAACGCCGCCTGAAAACCGTTTCCCGGTGCAGACCTATGTAATGGAGTACAATGGCGTCCTGATCAAGGAAGCGATCGAACGTGAGCTTGCCAGGAATGGGCAGGTGTACTTCCTGTATAACCGGGTGGAAGATATAGAGCGGAAAGCAGAGGAAATATCCATGCTTGTGCCGGATGCAAGGGTGGCATTCGCCCATGGGAAAATGAATGAGAACGAGCTGGAATCAATCATCTTAAGTTTCTTGGATGGCGAGTATGATGTCCTTGTCACGACGACCATCATTGAAACGGGTGTCGATATCCCGAATGTCAATACGCTGATTGTATATGATGCCGACCGGATGGGCCTATCCCAGCTGTATCAATTGAGGGGCAGGGTCGGCCGTTCCAACAGGGTAGCTTATTCTTATTTCACCTATCGCAAGGATAAAGTGCTAACAGAAGTTGCTGAAAAAAGGCTGCAGGCCATTAAAGAGTTCACCGAATTGGGTTCCGGCTTCAAAATTGCTATGCGTGATTTGACGATTCGCGGAGCCGGTAACATTCTTGGTGCGCAGCAGCATGGATTCATTGACTCTGTCGGTTTTGATTTGTATTCACAGATGCTGAAAGAGGCCATTGAAGAAAGAAAAGGCGACCTTCCAAAAGAGAAGGAGTATACCTTTGAGGTGGATATGGAAATCGATGCCTATATACCTGATGACTATATCAAGGACGGCCATCAGAAGATCGAGATGTACAAGCGTTTCCGTTCGGTTTCTTCTTTGAAGGAAGTGGAAGAGCTGCAGGACGAAATGCTGGACCGCTTTGGAGAATACCCAGAAGAAACAGCATACCTTTTCCAGATTGCTGAAATGAAAGTGTATGCAAGGCAGGCAAAACTGGAAAGCATAAAGCAGAATAAAAAAGAAATATCGATCTACATGTCCCCTGAAGGCACTCAGGAAATAGACGGAAGCAAAGTGTTCGACATCTGCAATAAGCACGGACGCGCTGTCGGACTGGGCATGGAAGAGCAGAAATTGAAAATCACGATCAATACGAACAAAATGAAGACATCCCAATGGTTCAATATTGCCTACGATATTGTGAAAAACATCCAGTTTGCCAGGAAGGATGCAGAAGTCCACTCCTGATTTAATATATCCGGTCGCAGCCGGGGGCACTGAAACAGCCAAAGAGAAATGAAAAAGGCAGAATCGTTCATATCAATGAGCGATTCTGCCTTTTTTAAATGTTGCTGGGAAAGTGTCGGTTTCTTCTTCAGCTGCGCAGCTCCTCGGGGCTGGCGGCATGGCAAAAGGAAAGAAAAGGTGAATTTGCCGGTATTGCCGGCTTACTGTCGTCATTCCTATATCTCATGCGGAAGCCATCCAATCCGTACGGCGCTGAACGGCCGCTTCCGCTTTAAACATTTGCCTGTCGGGGCTGATCAAGGCGCTTCCGCTTTATATCAATCCAGCTCCAGCGCCCAGCCCCTCGGGGTCAAATAACCCGAAGAGAATAAAAGGGAAGAGCGCCTTTTTTTCTCTTTGGAACATTTGCCTGTCGGGGCTGATCAAGGCGCTTCTGCTTTATATCAATCCAGCTCCAGCGCCTAGCCCCTCGGGGTCAAATAACCCGAAGAGAATAAAAGGGAAGAGCGCCTTTTTTCTCTTCGGAACATTTGCCTGTCGGGGCTGATCAAGGCGCTTGCGCTTTATATCAATCCAGCTCCAGCGCCCAGCCCCTCGGGGTCAAATAACCCAAAGAGAATAAAAGGAAAGAGCGTCTTTTTTTCTCTTTGGAACATTTGCCTGTCGGGGCTGATCAGGCGCTTGCGCTTTTTAGTCAATCCAGCTTCAGCGCCTAGCCCCTCGGGGTCAAATAACCCGAAGAGAATAAAAGGGAAGAACGCCTTTTTTCTCTTCGGAACATTTGCCTGTCGGGGCTGATCAAGGCGCTTGCGCTTTATATCAATCCAGCTCCAGCGCCTAGCCCCTCGGGGTCAAATAACCCGAAGAGAATAAAAGGGAAGAGCGCCTTTTTTCTCTTCGGAACATTTGCCTGTCGGGTCTGTCAAGGCGCTTCCGCTTTATATGTAACCAAATTGTAATAGGGTAATTTTGTTTAATTTGGACGAGCCCGGGTATTTAATTAAAGAAGCTGCTGTTGGTAAAATAAACCTCAACTAGAACAAAAACGTAATTGCAGAAAAAATATTGTATTGTGTATAGAAGTTTCCTGTTGAAGGATACTAAAGTCAAGTTTGGTAATGAATACAAAAGTAATTACCGAAAAAAATCATCTGATGAAAGTGAGGCAACTATAGATGAAAGCAACTGGTATTGTTCGTCGTATTGATGATTTGGGTCGTGTCGTGATTCCAAAGGAAATCCGCAGGACACTAAGGATTCGCGAAGGTGATCCGCTGGAGATTTTCGTAGACAGAGACGGCGAGGTCATCTTGAAGAAATACTCACCAATCAGTGAGTTAAGCGACTTTGCAAAGGAATACGCTGAAGCATTGTATGACAGTCTTGGAAGTTCCGTAATCATCTCAGACAGGGACGCCGTAATCACAATTGCTGGCGGCTCTAAGAAGGAATATTTAAATAAGAATATCAGTGACCTCATTGAGAAACAAATGGGAGAACGAAATTCTGTACTACACACTCAGCAAGGCAAGATTGAGTTGGTGGATGGCGTTGAAGAGGAAGTATCTTCTTATACAATCGCTCCGATCATCGCCAATGGAGATCCCATCGGAACAGTAACCATTTTCTCGAAGGACAAGACCGTTGGTGAAGTTGAGCAAAAGGCAGTCGAAACGGCAGCTGGCTTTTTAGCAAGACAAATGGAATCATAAGATAGGAGCGGTGAATTGCCGCTTCTTTTTTTTGTGTTTTTTCAGCGAACCCTGAATACTGAAAATGAAAGTCATGGGAGAAATTGTGTTATAATACAGTACATTAATTAGCATAGGAAGGCAGGAAACAACGATTGCCTTATGAAAATAGCTCAAAAAAATTGATGATGGGCACATTTATCTTGACGGCTGCAGCTTTAATCACCAAGATTCTTAGTGCTGTTTACCGTATACCTTTTCAAAATATAGTCGGAGATATAGGGTTCTACATTTATCAGCAGGTCTATCCGTTCTACGGCATAGCCCTTGCTCTTTCTACATATGGATTTCCTGTCATCATTTCCAAGATGATTGCAGAACAGCAGGAAGAAAAGAATGAAAAGGGAGTCCGGGCTGTCATACACTCTTCCTTTCTTTTTCTCGGCGTTACCGGAATCCTCTGGTTTCTGCTCATTTACTTTAGTGCGGGTTCCATAGCTTCCTTAATGGGTGATCCCCACCTTGAAGTTTTGATCGAGTTGATCAGTGTGACATTCTTGCTGCTGCCTTTTATATCAGGACTCCGAGGTTTTTACCAGGGTACGGGAAACATGATTCCCACTGCCTATTCCCAGGTGGGGGAGCAGCTTGTCAGGGTCATCACGATAATTTCCTTTTCAGCCGTACTCACCGCTAAAGGGTATTCTTTATATATGGCAGGGGCAGGCGCCTTGTTCGGCTCGCTTACGGGAGGGCTCATTTGTATCCTCATCCTGCTTGCCTTTGTATGGAGGGATAATACCCGGATGTTCTTTCCGGTGAGGCTGATGGCTAACCATAAGGAAATCTGGCTGAGGCTTTTAAAGCACGGAACAGCGATATGTGTGAGCGGGATGCTTCTTGTGCTGCTTCAGTTGATCGATGCTTTGAATGTATACTCGCTGTTATTGAAGTCGGGGGTGTCGGATGATGTGGCTAAACAGTTAAAAGGAATTTATGACCGGGGACAGCCTTTTATCCAGCTGGGGACTGTGGTCAGTACATCGCTTTCCTTAACGCTGGTACCTTTGATTACAACCGCCTTCCGGAAAGGTGATAAGCTGGAAATGAATGAGAAAATCAGGCTTGCTTTAAAAATAGGCAGTCTTGCAGGGTTTGCGGCTGCTCTCGGGCTGATCAATATTATAGAGCCTACCAACAAGATGCTGTTTCAAAACAGCCTGGGTTCGGATGTGATTGCAGTCTTCTGCATATCGATTTTATTTAGTTCGATTATTTTAACCGTTTCCGGCATCCTTCAGGGAATGGAGCTGATTTATTTCCCTGCATTGACCATTTTGGGAGGGCTTGCCGTTAAATTCATGTTAAATATCCTATTTGTCAGCCGTTACGGAACGATGGGCGCTTCGGTATCAACCGTCATTGCCTTAGCGGTGATGACGATTGTTCTGGTAATCAGGCTGAGAAAGCAATTCACCTTCTTATTTCTGTCCCGTCGATTTTATATTGTGGCGGGGACAGCAGGTTTGGGAATGACAGCCTTTTTGCAGCTTTATTTCTTCTTGTTTGAAATGCTCGCAAGTGAAAGTACCAGGCTGCTCGCCACCATTCAATCCCTTACAGGAACGGCGGCAGGTGGTGCCATATTTATTTTGATCATTATAAAAGGGAACGTGTTTACGCCCAAAGAACTCGAGCAGCTGCCGATGGGAAACAAACTGAAATCGGTATCTGAACGGATAAATTAATATCATGGAGGTAAGGTATGCATAAGATTACGGTTGCCGGGCTGGGTGCTGGTGATTTGGACCAGTTGCCGCTTGGTGTATATAAGCAGCTGAAAGGGGATAGACGAACCTATCTTCGGACGGAACATCACCCAGTGGTAGCACAGCTGAAAGAAGAAGGTTTCGTTTATGATTCCTTTGACGAGGTCTATGAAAAGAATGACAGTTTTGAAAAGGTGTATATTGAGATCGTAGAAGAGCTAAAGGTAAAAGCAAAGGATAATGAAATTCTTTATGCAGTACCAGGCCATCCCCTGGTTGCGGAAAAGACAGTGCAGCTGTTGATTGAGGCCTCGGAACAGGAAGGCTTCGAGCTTGAGATCATCGGAGGGCAGAGCTTCCTTGATCCTTTGTTTGCAGCAGTGAAGGCTGACCCGATTGAAGGGTTTCAACTTCTTGATGGGACCGACCTGAACCTGGAGGACATCAAGATGGATCAGCATCTGATCATCGGACAGGTCTATGATGCGTTTGTTGCTTCTAATGTCAAGCTGACTCTGATGGAGTTATATCCTTATGACTACAAGGTGAAAATCGTTACAGCTGCCGGAACGAAAGACGAGCTGGTCAAAACATTGCCTTTGGTCGAACTCGATCGTGAAGTGGAGCTGAATAACCTTACAAGCTTATATGTGCCTCCTGCTGCCGAAATGACCATGAGGTACAAACAATTTTCCACCTTCAGGCAGATCATTGCGCGCTTAAGAGGACCGGGCGGCTGCCCATGGGATATTGAGCAGACCCACCATTCATTGAAAAAATATTTGATAGAAGAAATTTATGAGCTATTAGAAGCCATCGAAGAAGAAGATACCGATCATATAATCGAAGAACTCGGGGATGTCCTTCTGCAAATCATGCTGCATGCGCAAATCGGTGAGGATGAAGGGATGTTTTCCATCAATGAGGTGATTGAAACCGTTGCTGAAAAAATGGTCCGGCGCCATCCGCACGTATTCGGTGATGTCACTGTAGAAAGTTCAGCCGATGTAAAAGCCAATTGGGAAACCATAAAGAAAGCAGAAAAAGGCGAAAAGGAAAATCCGTTGCTGAAGGGGGTTGCCAAGGGATACCCGTCCTTGATGAAGGCCTATGAGTATCAGAAAAAGGCTTCAAAAGTCGGGTTTGACTGGGAGCTGGCGGATGATGCGTGGGAAAAAGTAAATGAAGAAATAGAGGAATTCCGTATTGAAGCAGCGAAAGGGGATAAACACAGACAAACAAGCGAGTTTGGCGACCTGCTGTTTTCGTTGATCAATATCGCGCGCTTCTATAAAATCCATCCTGAAGAAGCATTGGCCATGGCCAATACTAAATTTTTCAACCGTTTTTCCTTTGTCGAAGAAAAAGTAAAGGACAGCGGAAAGACCTTCGAGGACTTTTCATTGAATGAACTCGATGGATTCTGGAATGAAGCAAAAGAAAAAGGGATTCACTGATCAGAGTTGAAATTTATACAATTAAGGAGAGATTGATAATGGCAACAATGCGTTTAGATAAATTTTTGAAAGTATCACGCCTGATTAAAAGACGTACACTTGCAAAAGAAGTCGCTGATAAAGGCAGAATCACGATCAACGGCCTGCAGGCGAAAGCCAGCTCCAACGTAAAAGTGGGGGACGAATTGCAGATCCGTTTCGGACAAAAAGTGGTGACCGCAACGGTTGACCGCCTGCAGGAATCCACACGAAAAGAAGAAGCAGGTACGATGTATACCATCACCAGCGAAGATAGAGTGCCAGAAGAAGAGTAAGTTGTAATCCGGGAGCTTGTTCTATTTCCCTTCCTTCCGCATACATATAATTACAAAGCCTGTACTTTGTGAATGTGGGGGATGAAAATGAATCAATATCATGATAATGGAAGTAACAAAGGAACCATGCAGGAACATGATGTCATGATGAGAGGCAGACGCCTGTTGGACATCTCGGGGGTGAAACAGGTAGAGAGCTTTGATAATGAAGAGTTCCTGCTCGAAACCGTGATGGGGTTCCTGTCCATCAGAGGGCAGAATTTGCAAATGAAGAACCTGGATGTAGATAAGGGAGTCGTCTCCATTAAGGGCAAAGTATTCGATATCGTCTATCTGGATGAACAAAGCGGAGAAAAGGCTAAAGGGTTCTTTAGCAAACTATTCCGATGACACTTTCGATCCAATTTTATACCATGCTGGCTATGGTCGGCATGGGCAGTGTTTTTGGAGCGACCCTGGATACGTATAACCGTTTTCTGAACAGAAAGATAAGAAAACGCTGGCTTGTTTTCCTGAACGATATTTTGTTTTGGATCCTGCAAGCCCTTTTTATTTTTTATATCCTGTTCTCTGTCAATTTCGGCGAAGTGCGTTTTTATATTTTTGTCGCTTTATTGTGCGGGTTCACCGGTTATCAGGCCCTTCTCAAAGACCTCTATAAGAAGCTGCTGGAGAAAACGATTCAAGGCTGCGTTTCCTTCTACAATTTCTTGGTGAGAATGTTGAAAAACCTGGTATATTCGCCGATAAAATGGATGGTGCTGCTTCTGGTGACGATCCTCCTGGGATTTGGTAAAGGGATATGGTCTGTATTTGGGTTTCTGATAAAAGCAATAATTGCCATATTGAAAATCGTGTTTACTCCATTCTTCTGGGTGGTAAAATTAATTTCGAGGCTTATCCCTAAAAATCTTAAAAAATTCGTCGAGAAGTTATATAATAAATTTGCAGGATATTTATTTCCATTTGTGAAAGTTATTAAGACAAAGCTGAAAAAATGGTTTAAGAGATAAGGAGGTGCAAGAGATGAGCAAGGAAAGAAATATCACATCCATGGAAAATGCTTATGTGCGACAGCAGGAACTTAAAAAGAAGATCAGCCACCATAGAAAAAAGAAGCTTTTCCGCCGACTGGCATTATTATTCATTCTTGCCATTACGATAAGCGGATTTCTTGTCTCGACCCTCATCTCACGCGCTTCGGTACTTGAAGAAAAAGAAGCCGAAAAAGCAAAGCTTGAAGCTAAACTGGAAAAACTGGAAAGACAGCAGGCCATTCTCGAGGATGAAATCATCAAACTGAATGATGATGAATATATCGCGAAATTGGCCCGCAGAGATTATTTCCTTTCTGACGAAGGGGAGATCATCTTTAATATTCCAGAACCTGAAAAGAAAAAGGAAGAAGAGTAGTCTTATTGACACTCTTTTTTTTATTTGGCTATAATATATAGTAAGGTTTATTTTTTTATAATTTTAAGGAGGAGCATTCTTTTTATGTCAATTGAAGTAGGCAGCAAGGTACAGGGTAAGGTAACAGGGATTACAAATTTTGGAGCGTTCGTAGAATTGCCGGAAGGTGCAACAGGTCTTGTCCACATTAGTGAAGTTGCCGACAATTATGTAAAGGATATCAACGAGCATCTAAAAGTCGGGGATGAAGTAACGGTAAAAGTCATTAATGTTGAGAAAGACGGAAAGATCGGTTTATCCATCCGGAAGGCTAAAGACCAGCCGCAACGCCCCCAGCGCCCGCAGCGTCCTCAGCGTCCACGCAATAACAAAATGAATGACACTCGTACAAAAGAAAATTTTGAACAAAAGATGGCGCGTTTCCTGAAAGATAGTGAAGACCGCTTATCTTCATTGAAGCGCCATACAGAATCCAAGCGTGGCGGCCGAGGAGCAAAGAGAGGATAACTTGCTGTCTATTTATATATAGCAGGTTTAGAGAATAGGTTCACAGAACCCCTGTTGAAAACAACCATCTGCATTTCTCCCTGGAAAGCAGATGGTTGTTTTTTTGTTTGCATGATTTTATTAAAGGGCCCTTTTCAATTTGGCCAGAATATGTAAAGCAAAAAGCTGCCGTCACCGCCGGCAGCTTTTTTATTGGTTTTTTTTAAAGGCTGTTCCTACATCGCTCTCGGAAAATAAATAGCAGCTCTTTTTCTTCCTGTTTAGAGGGGTTTCACGGCAAATTACCAGGTTATAATTATTATTTGAAATCTGTATTGAATAGCAGCAAATTTTATTTTTCAAAACCACAATGAAAAGCTGAATAATGGGACGGGTGATATTGAAATAAGATACTAACTGGTCCACAGGCAATAAAAAAAACACGACAGGATGATTGTCGTATTTCCGATATGACCCGTACGGGATTCGAACCCGTGTTACCGCCGTGAAAGGGCGGTGTCTTAACCGCTTGACCAACGGGCCAAAGTAATATGGTAGCGGCGGAGGGGATCGAACCCCCGACCTCACGGGTATGAACCGTACGCTCTAGCCAGCTGAGCTACACCGCCATATTGAGAAGATGTCTTTAAGACACAAGTAATATAATACATAGGATTAAAAAAATTGTCAACAGATTTTTCGAGAAATATGTCAGATGGCTTTTGCTACTCATTTAAAACGGGTCAATGTTGGATAAGAAAGTGCATCCACAGCACGGTTTGAATTTCCACAGCCATTTCGCAGAAAGAAGTCGAACTTTTCTTTCAAATCAAACCGCTCTTTTGACAAACTTTTAAGCTTGTCCGATTTATAATGTTCCCAAGAATAAGACCAGGGGGAGAGAAGAGTATGGAAAAAATTGAGCAAAGCGTCATGGAACCGGTGGGGAAAGTAGACATTGAACATACAAAAACAGAGTTCTCTATGGGCATGAAGGTTATTATGCAGAAGTTGGAGTGGTTTTTCGTTCAAAAAGGGTTTGTTCTCTTCGGTCTTGGTTTTCTTCTTGGACGCGCACTGATCCTTTCACATCTGACCCCGTTCGCCATGCCATTTTTCGCAGCTGTTTATATGGTGCGGAGAGATCGTGCTCCTGTGGCTTTAATGGGACTGCTGGCCGGATCGCTCACACTATCGCTCACTAATATTACGTATACGTTTGCCAGTACGATTTTATTCCTCATTATTTTCAGGGTCACGAGGAAATTCCAAAAAAATGAGTTGAAGGCTGTCCCTTATTTTGTATTCTTCACAACAATAACTGCAAACCTCACATTTGATTACATAACAAACGGACAAATGATGACCGTGTATGATGGGGCAATGGCGGGAGTTGAAGCGACCCTTTCATTTATTCTTACCCTGATTTTCATCCAGAGTGTCCCTCTTTTCTCAATCAGTAAACGCAAGAAATCGATGAGGACAGAAGAGGTTGTAAGCCTGATTATCCTGCTTGCTTCGGTCATGACAGGGACAATTGGATGGTCCGTTTATAATCTTTCTATAGAACATATTTTATCAAGATACCTTGTATTGCTGTTTTCGTTTGTGGCTGGTGCTACTGTCGGTTCAACCGTGGGGGTCGTGACGGGATTGATTTTCAGTCTTGCCAACGTGGCCAGTTTCTATCAAATGAGCATGCTCGCATTTTCAGGTCTGCTTGGAGGCTTGTTGAAAGAAGGAAAAAAGGCAGGGGCAGCCATTGGGCTCCTTATCGCTACTCTTTTGGTAGGGATGTACGGGGAAAGTGACACATCATTGACCAAAACGCTTTATGAGTCTGGAATTGCGATACTGCTTTTATTCCTTACACCTGCAGCACTTACAATGAAATTGGCTAAATATATACCGGGAACCGCTGAGTACAATCAGGAACAGCAGCAATATATCCGAAAAGTCCGTGATGTCACAGCAAGCAGGGTTGAGCAGTTTTCGTCTGTCTTCCAGGCATTGTCGAACAGTTTTGTCAGCTTGGAAGAGCAGATGGAGAATGATGATGTGGACGAAAGGGAATTCGATCAATTTTTGAGTAATGTTACCGAGAAAACATGCCAGACATGCTTCAAGAAAGAACAATGCTGGGCAAGGAACTTCAACCAAACGTATGATTTGATGAAAGATGTCATGTTCGAAGTCGATCAGGGCCATGTCCCGGTGAATGGAAAAGTGGGGAGGGAACTAGAGAAGCATTGCGTCCGCTCAAAAAAAGTACAGGACGTCATATCCCAGGAACTGACGTATTACCAAGCCAATTTAAAGTTGAAGAAGCAGGTGCAGGAGAGCCGGAAACTTGTTGCAGATCAGCTATTGGGTGTGTCTGAGGTAATGGGAGACTTTGCGAGGGAGATTCAAAGAGAAAGAGAGAATCACCAGCAGCAGGAGGAACAGATTTTGGAATCCCTGCAGGATTTTGGCATGGAGATAGAAAATGTAGAAATTTATTCCTTGGATAAAGGGAATGTAGATATTGAGATGGTCCTTCCCAATGGAAATGGACACGGAGAGGGAGAAAAATTGATTGCCCCGATGCTGTCGGATATCCTCGGGGAAAATATTATCGTTCAGAAAGAAGATGCTGCAGCGTTTCCAAGCGGTCACTGCCAATTGACGTTTGGTTCTGCTAAAGCCTATGTGGTGGATACAGGGGTGGCCCATGCTGCCAAAGGGGGAGGATTGATTTCCGGTGACAGCTATTCAATGATTGAATTGAGTGCCAGTAAATATGCTGTCGCCATCAGTGACGGGATGGGAAATGGAGAACGTGCCCATTATGAAAGCAATGAAACTCTGAGTCTTCTTCAAAAAATCTTACAATCCGGAATAGAAGAGAAAGTGGCAATTAAGGCAGTGAACTCCATTCTATCATTAAGGACGAATGATGAAATCTTTTCGACGCTTGATTTGGCAATGATCGATCTGCAAGATGCTTCTTCGAAGTTTTTAAAAATAGGTTCGACTCCGAGCTTTATAAAAAGAGGTGACAAGGTGGTGAAGGTGGAGGCCGGAAACCTCCCTATGGGTATTTTTTATGAATTCGATGTAGATGTAGTAAGTGAACAGTTAAAGGCAGGCGATCTGCTGATCATGATGAGTGATGGTGTATTTGAAGGGCCGAAACATGTTGAAAATTATGATATGTGGATGAAACGGAAGATAAAAGAGGTCGGCACGGATGACCCGCAGGCAATGGCAGATATCATTATGGAGGAAGTGATCAGGACAAGGTCCGGTGAAATAGAAGACGACATGACAATTGTCGTCTCTAAAATTAAGCACAACACACCAAAGTGGAGTTCAATCCCTGTGCAGAAATTCAAAAGGAAGGAGCAGGTATCTTAATTGAAGAAGTAATTGTTTCATATATTGAAAGGAGGTCGCCTAATATTCAGTTTGGTAATTGTGTTTGCAACTGAAGGTGGAAGGGCTTGGAGCAGCGGGCTGTCCGGTTCAAAATCCTTCGAACTGTACGGCGCTGAACAGCTGCTTGCGCTTTATAGTCAATCCAGCTCCAGCGCCTAGCCCCTCGGGGTCAAATAACCCAAAGAGATAAAAGGAAAGAGCGCCTTTTTTCTCTTCGGAACATTTGCCTGTCGGGGCTGAGCAAGGCGCTTGCGCTTTATATTCAATCCAGCTCCAGCGGCCAGTGCCTAGCAGATTTCGGTCTCTCTCCTTGCGATAAGTCAACATCGACTCACGTTCGTTCGTCGTGTTTCCTTTATCTCATGCGAGAGCCCTGAAATCTGTACGGCACTGAACGGCCGCTTCCGCTTTATAGTCAATCCAGCTCCAGCGCCTAGCCCCTCGGGGTCAAATAACCCAAAGAGATAAAAGGAAAGAGCGCCTTTTTTCTCTTTGGAACATTTGCCTGTCGGGGCTGAACGAGGCGCTTGCGCTTTTTAGTCAATCCAGCTTCAGCGCCTAGCCTCTCGGGGTCAAATAACCCGAAGAGATAAAAGGAAAGGGCGCCTTTTTTTCTCTTCGGAACATTTGCCTGTCGGGGCTGAGCAAGGCGCTTGCGCTTTTTAGTCAATCCAGCTTCAGCGCCTAGCCCCTCGGGGTCAAATAACCCAAAGAGATAAAAGGAAAGAGCGCCTTTTTTCTCTTCGGAACATTTGCCTGTCGGGGCTGAGCAAGGCGCTTCCGCTTTATAGTCAATCCAGCTCCAGCGCCTAGCCCCTCGGGGTCAAATAACCCGAAGAGAATAAAAGGAAAGGGCGCCTTTTTTTCTCTTCGGAACATTTGCCTGTCGGGGCTGAGCAAGGCGCTTGCGCTTTTTAGTCAATCCAGCTTCAGCGCCTAGCCCCTCGGGGTCAAATAACCCAAAGAGATAAAAGGAAAGGGCGCCTTTTTTCTCTTCGGAACATTTGCCTGTCGGGGCTGAACGAGGCGCTTGCGCTTTTTAGTCAATCCAGCTTCAGCGCCCAGCCCCTCGGGGTCAAATAACCCGAAGAGAATAAAAGGATAGAGCGCCTTTTTTTCTCTTCGGAACATTTGCCTGTCGGGGCTGAGCAAGGCGCTTCCGCTTTTTAGTCAATCCAGCTCCAGCGCCTAGCCCCTCGGGGTCAAATAACCCAAAGAGATAAAAGGATAGAGCGCCTTTTTTTCTCTTCGGAACATTTGCCTGTCGGGGCTGAGCAAGGCGCTTGCGCTTTTTATAGTATATTTCCCCTCTAATCCGGCGATGATGGTAACAAACTAAGTTAGAGGAGGGGAATCTGTTGAAGACAGGTACACTTCGACAAGTTCTATTAATAACGGATGGTTGTTCCAATCAAGGGGAAGACCCGGTGGCGATGGCGGCACTGGCAAAGGAACAAGGGATTACGGTCAATGTTATTGGTGTGATGGAGAATGATTCGATTGATGAAAGAGGCATGGAGGAAATAGAAGGGATCGCCATGTCGGGCGGAGGCGTCAGCCAGATTGTCTACGCCCAGCAGCTATCCCAGACTGTTCAAATGGTGACAAGAAAGGCGATGACTCAGACCCTTCAGGGAGTAGTCAATAAAGAACTGAAGCAGATACTGGGGAAAAGTACTTCCATGGAGGAACTGCCACCGGAACAGCGAGGCGAAGTGATGGAGGTGGTGGATGAACTGGGAGAATCCGCCGACCTTGAAGTGTTGATTCTTGTCGATACATCGGCGAGCATGAAACATAAGCTTCCAACGGTTAAAGAAGCCTTACTGGACCTATCCTTAAGCATGAATGCAAGAATGGGAGATAATATGTTCTCAGTCTTTGTATTTCCCGGGAAAAGAAAAGATGTCGAAAAACTGCTGGATTGGACGCCTAAGCTTGAATCGCTTACGAGTGTTTTCTCCAAACTTTCAACAGGAGGCATAACACCGACAGGTCCGGCAATAAGCGAAGCTATTTCTTCTTTCAAGAAAAAACGTTCATTAAGGGGTTTGCTCTCACGTGATGATGAACAATACTTTGAAGAAACAATTTAAATTTTCTTCGGGAACAAGGATCACGGGAAAATGGCATAAACAACAATA
The DNA here is from genome assembly GCF_003581585.1 of Bacillus salacetis. Taxonomy (GTDB): domain Bacteria; phylum Bacillota; class Bacilli; order Bacillales; family Bacillaceae_B; genus Rossellomorea; species Rossellomorea salacetis. The sequence goes on along the minus strand of NZ_QXIR01000029.1, from coordinate 16,349 downwards.
TACTATAGTGAAAGAACTTGGATACGGGGCCAACGGTATTGTCTACCTTGCTCGCACCGGTGCTGATTATGTAGCGCTGAAGATGAGCGACAGTTCGATGTCGGTAACTTCCGAAGTGAATGTATTGAAGGCTTTTGCCAAGGTCCAAGGAGCTCCCCTTGGACCTTCTTTGCTTGATGTGGATGACTGGGAAATCAGCGCCAGAAGGATCCCTTTTTATGTAATGGAATACATCCAGGGACCCGACCTGCTGACTTTTGTCCAAAACAAAGGATTTTCCTGGACTGGTGTACTGGTTGTGCAGCTGTTGAACGACCTTGATCGAATACACCAGGAGGGCTGGGTTTTCGGGGATCTGAAACCCGATAATCTGATTGTGACTGGTCCGCCCTATAAGATCCGCTGTATAGATGTCGGGGGAACAACAATGAAGGGAAGGGCCATCAAGGAGTTCACCGAGTTCTTTGACAGGGGATACTGGCTTGGCCATTCAAGGAAAGCAGAACCTGCATATGATTTGTTTTCTGCTGCGATGATCCTGATTAACCTCTCCTATCCAAAAAGGTTTAACAAGAGCGGTGCCGGGGGAATAGACCAATTACGGAATGCGGTGATGGCCAAGCCTGAACTGAAGAAGCTCAAAGGTCCGATTCTGGGTGCTCTGGAAGGAAAGTTCACTACAGCGCTTGAAATGAGGCAGTCCATGCTGAATACTTTATCGGTAAAAGCCGATGCGCATAGCAAGCCGGCTGCAACAGGAACCAGTGGGAGGGCCATCACAGCCACACGCCAGCAGGTCAAGAGGCAGAAATCCGGCGGCGGATTCCTTGAGACCATTCTGGTGGTAATGATTGTGTCTCTCCTATATGTTCTTTATATCTATGGAGAACTTTTGTGAATGTCCTCAAATGTGAAATGAGACTGGAATACTGGTAAAATGAGTGAAAAAGGTTCAGGAAGAGGCATTATGCAGAATTACGAAAGAAAAGTTACAGGCTTTATCAAGAAACACAGCTTAATCCGGGAGGGAGACTCCATCCTGGCTGCAGTATCAGGCGGCCCGGATTCACTTTCTCTTCTTTATTTCTTAAATAAGTATAAACGGCTTTGGGATGCAAGGATTGCTGCTGTATGTGTTGATCATATGTTCAGAGGGGAGCAATCTTATGAAGAACTGCTCTTTGTGAAAAAGACATGTGAAAAGATGGGCATCCCCTTTTATGGTGAACGTGTGAACGTTCAGGAGATCCTGGAAGAGTCGAATACAGGGCTGCAGGAAGGCGCCAGGAACGTCAGGTATGAGATCTTTGCAAAGGTAATGAAAGAAGAGGGATTTACAAAGCTTGCTTTTGGCCATCATGGCGATGACCAAGTTGAAACAATCTTAATGAGGATGACCAGGGGAAGCAGCGGGCTGTTAAAGGGAGGCATCCCGGTCAGGAGAGTCTTCCATGGTGCTGAAATCATCCGGCCTCTCCTTTGTCTTTCCAAAGAGGAAATATCTGTATATTGCTCGGATAATGGACTCGAGCCGAGGCTGGACCCCAGCAATGAAAAGCTGGACTATACAAGGAATCGTTTCCGGCAGAAAGTGCTGCCGTTCCTTAAGCTGGAAAACCCTCAGGTCCATCTCAAATTTCAACAATTCAGTGAAGAAACTGCCGAGGATGAAGAATACCTGCTTGCGATGGCGGAAGAAAAAATGGATAGTGTCATTACGAAAACAATGGATGAGGCCGTTATTGATATACAAGGATTTCGGATGATGCCTCTGCCTTTACAAAGAAGAATGATTCATCTAATATTAAATTATCTTTACAAAGAAAGGCCTTCATCATTATCATCTATACATATTCAAGATGTGGTAGCAATAATAATGAAAGACAGCCCCTCTCTGAGTCTCGACCTTCCGGGAAACCTCAAAGCAATTCGTTCCTATAATCAATGTATACTTACATTTGATGGAAGAGCAGAGGGCACTAGTGATTTTTGTTATACATTGAACATAGGTGAGAGAATTGAATTGCCTGGGCAGCGGGCTTTCGCTTTGCAGAAAGCTGAAAATCATTCCCAGGAGGGGGATTCCGTCTTATTCGATAAGTCGAGGGTCGCTTTTCCCTTCAGGATACGGAACCGGAGACCGGGAGACCGTATAAAAGTTAAAGGGTTGAATGGTACCAAAAAGGTAAAAGATATATTTATCGATGAGAAGATTCCAGTCAGTCACAGGGATACATGGCCGGTTGTCGAAGATAATAATGGAGAAATCCTTTGGCTTCCCAAGCTGAAAGTGTCATCGCTTTCCTGTGAGGAACCAAGTGATATCAATGACTGTGTAAGGTTAATCTTTTCAGAGCAAACATCTTCCTAGGAGGCAGACCAAGTGTTGAACAAAGATATTGAGAAAGTGCTTATTTCAGAAGAAGAACTTCAAGAGAAAGTCAAGGAGCTGGGTGCCGAGCTTACTGAGGAATACAAAGACGGTTTTCCTCTGGCAATCGGTGTTTTAAAAGGTGCAATGCCTTTTATGGGTGACCTGCTTAAACGGATGGATACATACTTGGAAATGGATTTCATGGATGTTTCCAGTTACGGGAACTCAACCGTCTCATCCGGCGAAGTGAAGATCGTCAAGGATCTTGACACTAAGGTAGAGGGAAGAGATATCCTTATTATCGAAGATATCATTGACAGCGGTTTGACTCTTAGCTATCTCGTTGAGCTGTTCCGCTATCGTAAAGCAAAGTCAATCAAAATCGTGACCCTTTTGGATAAGCCGTCCGGAAGAAAAGCGGATATCAAGGCCGATTATGTAGGGTTCCTCGTACCAGATGAGTTTGTAGTCGGATATGGACTTGATTACGCAGAAAAGTACCGTAACCTGCCATATATCGGAGTGCTTAAACCTGAAGTGTATACAACCGGCGAATAAGTATATTCTAAAGAAGGATGTGCTACTGCAAGTATGTGCCCTTCAAGACAGCTAATTTGTTGTAATACCATGATTTTCTATGATACTATTTTATATAGCTTTTTTACCGTGGGAGGAGGTAAGGGATGAACCGGATCTTTCGAAACACCATATTCTACTTACTAGTATTTCTCGTCATAATAGGTGTGGTGAGTTACTTTAACAACAGCAACGAGCCAACAGAAAACATTAAATATAACGAATTCATCACTCACTTGGAAGATGGTGAGGTAGAGTCGTTCTCCATCCAGCCTGAAAGAGGGGTTTATCAGGTTAGGGGAAAACTGACCGGATATAGTGAGGAGCAATATTTCCTTACAAATGTACTGGGTAATGATGCAGGAGTATTGGAACGTATCAATGCAGCTGCAGCTGAAAGCGGCATTGAAGTCGATGTCCTGATGGCTAAGGAAACAAGCGGCTGGGTATCTTTCTTTACCACAATCATACCGTTTGTCATTATCTTTATTCTTTTCTTCTTCCTGCTCAACCAGGCCCAGGGCGGCGGAAGCCGTGTCATGAACTTTGGTAAGAGTAAAGCCAAGCTTTACAGCGAAGAAAAGAAAAAGGTCCGCTTCAAAGATGTTGCCGGAGCGGACGAAGAGAAAAACGAACTTGTCGAGGTCGTGGAATTCCTTAAAGACCCGAGAAAGTTCTCTGAAGTCGGCGCACGTATTCCTAAAGGGGTTCTTCTTGTTGGACCTCCGGGTACAGGTAAAACATTGCTTGCACGTGCCGTTGCCGGAGAAGCAGGAGTACCGTTCTTCTCTATCAGTGGTTCCGACTTCGTAGAAATGTTTGTCGGTGTCGGTGCCTCACGTGTACGTGACTTGTTTGAAAATGCAAAGAAAAACGCCCCGTGTATCATCTTCATAGATGAGATTGATGCAGTGGGACGCCAGCGTGGAGCAGGTCTTGGCGGAGGACACGATGAGCGTGAACAGACGTTGAATCAGCTGCTCGTTGAAATGGATGGATTCGGAGCGAACGAAGGAATCATCATCGTAGCTGCGACGAACCGTCCGGATATTTTGGATCCAGCCTTGCTGCGTCCTGGCCGATTTGACCGTCAAATCACTGTTGACCGTCCTGATGTCAAGGGCCGTGAAGCGGTGCTGGGAGTGCACGCAAGAAACAAACCGCTTGATGATTCCGTGGACTTAAAAGCGATTGCAATGAGAACACCTGGATTCTCCGGAGCAGATTTGGAGAACTTGTTGAACGAAGCGGCGCTGGTAGCTGCCCGTTCGGATAAAAAGAAAATTGACATGCGTGATATTGATGAAGCAACAGACCGCGTCATTGCCGGTCCTGCCAAGAAGAGCAAAGTTGTCTCTCAAAAGGAACGCAAAATCGTCGCATTCCACGAAGCCGGTCATACAGTTATCGGACTTATACTGGATGAGGCAGATATGGTTCACAAAGTTACAATCGTACCGCGCGGCCAGGCTGGCGGTTATGCCGTAATGCTTCCAAAAGAAGATCGTTACTTCATGACAAAGCCGGAGCTGCTCGATAAAATCACAGGATTGCTTGGCGGACGTGTAGCTGAAGAAATCATCTTTGGTGAAGTATCCACAGGCGCACATAATGACTTCCAGCGTGCGACAGGCATCGCCCGCAGAATGGTTACCGAGTTCGGTATGAGTGAGAAACTTGGACCACTTCAGTTCGGTTCCACACAAGGCGGACAGGTATTCCTTGGAAGAGACATTAACAACGAACAAAATTATTCAGATGCAATCGCATATGAGATTGATCTTGAAATTCAGCGCTTCATCAAGGAATCTTATGAAAGAGCCAGAAAGATCCTTACAGAAAACCGCGAAAAACTGGAACTTATCGCCAAAACATTGTTGGATGTTGAAACATTGGATGCCGGCCAGATCAAACATCTAATGGATCACGGTAAACTGCCAGACCGCGGATACGGTGAACCTGATAAAGTTTCTGACAAAAATGATGATGTGAAAGTGAACATCCAAAAGAAGGATGAAACAGAAAAAACATCAGAAGAGTCAGTCGAAGATGACAAGAAAGAATAGTCACAGAAAAAGACACCAGTCTGCTGGTGTCTTTTTTGTGCGCGTTGTTAGTCAGGTATAAGTGTGCAAGATACTCCTATGAAAAGACTCAACAATTAGAGGGAAACAGCTAATAACTGAACACACCTTGTTGTTTTTTAAGCTATACCTGCAAAGTTGATTAGAGTGGAGGGGTTCATGACCTCCAGCGGCCACAGCCTGGGAGAATTGGTTCTCCCTCGTTGAGATAAGTCCACGCAACTCTCGTGGTTCATTGTATTTCTTTTATCACAAGCGACAGCCAACCAATCTATCCGTCACTAAACGGCTGCCTCCGCTTTTTAGTTCAACGCCCGCCCCGCGAAGTCGTGAATCCCGGAACGGAGATCAACGGACTTCCAAACACGAACCGAAAACGATGTTTTACAAGACAACAGTTTTCACCAATTGGATGCAATTGTGGTATGATGTTGGCAGAATAAAATCAATGTATTAGTAGGTGAAAAAAGTGATTTTTGTCTTGGATGTAGGGAATACCAATATAGTGCTTGGAGTTTATGAAGGGGACGAATTAAAATATCATTGGCGTATGGAAACCAATCGCCATAAAACAGAAGATGAATATGGAATGATTGTGAAAAACCTTCTTGAACATGTCCAATTATCATTGGATGATATCGAAGGGATTATCATATCATCTGTAGTTCCCCCTATTATGTTCTCCTTGGAAAGAATGTGCAAAAAATATTTTGACGTTACACCGTTGGTAGTAGGCCCTGGAATCAGAACAGGATTGAATATAAAATATGAAAATCCCCGTGAAGTCGGTGCTGACCGTATTGTCAATGCAGTGGCAGGGATAAAAGAGTATGGCGGGCCGTTGATTATCGTTGATTTCGGTACGGCGACCACCTACTGCTATATCAATGAAGATAAGCAATATATGGGAGGGGCGATCGCACCTGGAATCGGCATTTCGACTGAAGCGCTTTATTCGAAGGCTGCGAAGCTTCCACGAATCGAAATCGGACGGCCAGAACATATCATTGGAAAGAATACCGTCTCTGCGATGCAGTCCGGAATTCTGTACGGATATGTAGGACAAGTCGAAGGCATCGTAAAAAGAATGAAAGCGACAGGGGACAGTAATCCATTGGTCATCGCTACTGGCGGACTTGCCCAGTTAATTTCAAAAGAGTCGGATGTCATCGATGTGGTAGATCCATTTCTGACATTAAAAGGTTTGAAGCTCATTTACGAAAGAAACAGCATAGTATAGGAGGAAATGATATGAGCGATTATTTAGTGAAGGCTTTAGCATTTGATGGACAAGTCAGGGCTTATGCAGTAAGAAGCACTGATACAATAAATGAGGCGCAGAGAAGGCACGGTACTTGGCCGACTGCATCTGCAGCTATCGGGAGATCCATGAGTGCAGGAGTCATGATGGGTGCCATGTTGAAAGGTGAAGAGAAATTAACGATCAAAGTAGAAGGGGACGGCCCGCTCGGCGCTATTATTGTAGACAGCGATGCAAAAGGAAATGTAAGAGGCTATGTTACCAATCCTCATGTCCATTTCGATTTGAATGAGCATGGAAAACTGGACGTCAGAAGAGCTGTAGGGACTTCAGGCACATTATCAGTCGTAAAGGATATCGGTATGCGTGATCATTTTACCGGACAAGTACCGATTGTTTCAGGTGAACTAGGCGAGGATTTCACCTATTATTTTGTAACCTCTGAACAGGTGCCGTCATCAGTTGGTGTTGGGGTACTGGTCAATCCTGACAATACAATTCTTGCTGCAGGCGGTTTTATCATACAATTGATGCCGGGTACGCCTGATGAAACAATTACGGAAATTGAGAACAGGCTGCAGGCAATCCCACCTGTCTCAAAGCTCATTGAAAAAGGATTGACTCCGGAAGAGTTGCTTTTCGAACTTCTTGGTGAGGAGAATGTAAAGATTCTTGATAAGATGGGTGTTCAATTCGAATGCCGTTGTTCAAAGGAACGTTTTGGGGCAGCGATTGCAAGTCTGGGTCCGGATGAAATCCAGGAAATGATTGATGAAGAAGGCGGAGCAGAAACCCAATGTCATTTCTGTAATGAGACGTATCATTATTCTGCTGATGAATTGACTGAGTTGAAAAATGAGGGGAATAATCTGCAGTAACATCTAAGGGGATGGGTGCAAAGGTGAGATTGAAGAGATCGGTTTTAGTGGGAATTATATTCATTCTGCTGGCTGCCAATGCTGTGACACTGCTGCTTTATTTCGCGAAATCAGAAGCGGACGCAGGCTCTTCAAGGCTGGCTGGAACCGAAACAGCAGCTGCGGTAGGAAAAGAGACCATCAGCCGGGAATCGTGGATGTATGAAATGGAGCAGCGTTATGGAAAAGAAGTCCTGAGAGAGCTGATCAATCATAAAGTGATGCGACAGCTTGCGGAAAAATATGATATTAAGGTGACGGATGAAGAACTTGATAAGGAAATCACCTTAATAAAAAGTATCTATAACAGTTACGATAAAGATTTAATGGGCAGTGAAGCAATATTAAAGGAAAGAGTCAGGACCGAGCTGCTTTTGGAGAAAATCGTCACGAAAGACGTGGATATACCGGATAAGGAAATTGAGAAATACTACAACGAGAATCAAGACCAATATTCAATCCCTGAAATGTTCAACCTATCACAAATCGTTGCGGAGACCCGGGAAGAAGCAGAGCAAATGGCAAAAGAAGTTAAAGACGGTTCAAATTTTCAGGCCCTTGCAATGGAAAGATCCATTGATGATGTTTCAGCTGTCCAAGGCGGAAATATCGGATATATCCCTGCCGGGTCGCATATATTATCAGGGGATGCAGCCGATGTAATACAAACGCTTGATAAGGGAGAACTATCAAAGGTGGTAGAGCTGGAAGGGAAGTATTACATCTTCCTTCTGAACGATAAGCTTGATCCCCATGATTATTCCCTGAAAGATGTGAAAGACCAAATCCGCCGGAGACTCGCTATGGAGCAAGTTGAAAAATCAATGAAACCGGAAGACTTCTGGAAAGAATTAAATGTTGAGTGGTTTTATAAAGAGAGCCTTTAATCTATTATCTAAAAGAAGTCAGGTTACTGCCTGCTTCTTTTTTCAAATACTACCTATTTAGTAGTGAAGTTTAAGGAAGGAAAATCATTTCAATCCGATTAATTGACACTTTGACAGAAAATTGATAATTTTAACTAAAACCCAATCAATTTACTTGGGATTAGGAGGGGTAATATGGCAAGAATAGCAAACTCCATCACAGATCTAGTAGGTCAAACGCCAATTGTAAAACTGAACCGCCTCGTAGACGAGAACAGTGCAGATGTTTATTTGAAATTGGAATATATGAACCCTGGAAGCAGTGTTAAAGACAGAATCGCCCTTGCGATGATTGAAGCTGCAGAAGAATCCGGGAAATTAAAATCCGGCGATACGATAGTTGAACCTACAAGCGGCAACACAGGCATCGGACTTGCAATGGTCGCTGCTGCCAAGGGATATAAAGCCGTGCTTGTCATGCCGGATACGATGAGTATGGAGAGAAGGAACCTTCTTCGCGCTTATGGGGCAGAATTAGTGCTTACCCCCGGATCTGAAGGAATGGGCGGTGCTATCCGGAAGTCCGAAGAGCTGGCTGATCAAAAAGGATACTTCATGCCTCAGCAGTTCAAAAACGAAGCGAATCCTGAAGTTCACCGCAGAACGACAGGAAAGGAAATTGTGGAGCAGATGGACAGCCTTGATGCGTTCATTTCAGGTATCGGCACTGGCGGTACCATTACTGGTGCAGGCCAAGTACTGAAAGAAAACTTTCCGAATGTAAAAATTTACGCTGTTGAACCGTCGGATTCCCCGGTTCTATCCGGAGGAAACCCAGGCCCTCATAAAATCCAGGGGATTGGAGCAGGGTTTGTACCTGACACGTTGAACACTGAGGTGTATGATGAGGTTCTCACTGTCCAAAATGAGGAAGCATTTGAATATGCGCGCCGTGCTGCAAAGGAAGAAGGCATCCTCGGCGGAATCTCGTCAGGTGCAGCCATAAGTGCTGCATTGAAAGTTGCCAAGGAACTCGGCAAAGGAAAGAAAGTACTGGCGGTCATCCCTAGTAATGGTGAAAGATATCTCAGTACTCCGCTGTATCAATTTGAAGATTGATTCTCAAGGATCAGGAATTATTCCTGGTCCTTTTTTGTGCTTTTTAAAGGCTCTTTTCTTAGAATTCGCTGATAGTCAAATGAAAGATAACACTCTGATTCATTCTGGAAATCCCGGCCTGCAAGAAAGAATAGAGACTCTCTGCCAATTCCTTGATAACCACTCCAGTTCCCCGGGGGAAATCCGGCTTATGGAATTCTTCCGGAAACGCCAATTCGTAGGCAAGACAGCTTTTTTGAAAAAAGTCTGAATGCCCAAGTACCACCGTTACCCAGTGGATAACTGTGTATTTTAACTATGAAACAGCGCTCGTATTCATGTATGATGGAAGAAGAGAATTACTAGGAGAGTGAGCCATCCATGGAGACTGAACAACTTCTTTATGAAAAAATCCGTTCTTCAAAAACAGCCTTCTTCCAAGCCTATGAACTCCTGACTGAGGATATCAGCCACCACATCCTCTTGGAAAGCGGACGGGGAGGGAGATACAGTGTTGCCGGGTTTAATCCTGCATCCATAATGGATGCGAAGGATAATAGAGTGAAGATAATAAAAAATGGGAGTATCGAGTTCATGGATGGAGATCCGCTCGATGTGTTATACAGCCATTTGCATAAACGACACAAGGAGAGGGATCCGCTGCTTCCTGATTTCCAGGGCGGGGCCATTGGGTTTATCAGCTATGATTATGTCCGGCAGATAGAGAGGCTGGAATCCAAGGCTGAGGATGATTTGGAAACTCCAGATCTCTATTATATGGTGTTCGATCAATGGGCCGTATATGACCATCAGTCGGAAGAGATCTGGGTTATGGCTGATAGAGAAGGTGCCGAAACCTTTGCCGGTTATTCAGATGGATGGAAGGGAGCGCTTGAACAGTCCCTTCATGAAGAAAAAGTCCCTGAAGGCAACTTTCCGATTGATCGGAAAGTCGCCATGGATGAGGATGAATTCATTTCAGCGGTAGAAAGAATCCAGCATTATATCAGGGAAGGGGATGTATTTCAGGTCAACCTATCTGTGCGTCAGTCCCAGGAGTTAAGTGCCTCCCCCTATGAAATATATAAGAAGCTTCGGGAGTTGAATCCATCCCCTTATATGAGCTATGTTCATACCCCCGATTTTCAAATTGCATCAGGATCGCCTGAGCTTTTGGTGAAAAAGAAAGGGTGCGAGGTCAGCACCAGGCCGATTGCCGGCACACGGTCACGTGGTAGAAATGAAGCCGAAGACCAAAGGCTTGCGGCTGAATTGATCCAGAATGAAAAGGAACGGGCCGAACATGTCATGCTGGTGGACCTTGAACGAAACGACCTTGGCCGGGTATGCCGGTACGGCTCGGTTGAAGTAAACGAATTCATGGTCATAGAAAAGTACTCCCATGTGATGCATATCGTCTCTAATGTAAGGGGACTAATAGCGAGTAATAAAAACGGCAAGGATTTAATCAGGTCTGTTTTTCCGGGAGGAACCATAACCGGGGCTCCTAAGGTAAGGACAATGGAAGTCATAGAAGAACTGGAACCGGTGAGGAGAGGGATCTATACAGGTTCCATCGGCTGGATCGGTTATAACGGAGATATGGAACTGAACATCGTCATCCGGACGCTGTTTGCGAAAGATGGACAGGCTTATATCCAGGCTGGTGCCGGTGTAGTCATAGATTCCAATCCAAAGCATGAATACGAAGAGTCTTTGAAAAAGGCAAAGGCGGTTTGGAAAGCAAAAGAATTAGCAGAGGGTGCAAACGTATGATCTTAATGATTGATAACTTTGATTCTTTTACATACAACATCGTTCAATTTTTAGGAGAACTCGGCGAGGAGATAGTCGTCAAGCGAAACAATGAAATCAACATTGCTGAAATCGAGCTGCTCGCACCTGATTATTTGATGATTTCACCAGGTCCATGCACTCCGAACGAAGCAGGGATCAGCCTCCAGGCAATTGAGTATTTTGCCGGAAAAATCCCTATATTCGGCGTCTGCCTTGGCCACCAGGCCATTGCTCAGGTGTTTGGAGGAAAGGTAGTGAAAGCGGAAAGGTTGATGCATGGTAAGACTTCATCTGTCACTCATGACGGGAGGACGACGTTTGAAGGGATTTCAAACCCGTTTCAAGCCGGACGTTACCATTCATTGATCGTGGAAAAAGAAACACTTCCGGACTGCCTTGAGATAACCGCTCATACAGATGCTGAGGAAATCATGGCTGTCCGTCATAGGCACCTTCCCATCGAGGGAGTCCAATTTCATCCGGAGTCCATCATCACAGAGGAAGGGAAACGTCTGCTCGCGAATTTTCTTAAGGCGCATAAAACGGCTGCTTTAACCGTTTAGGAGGGAGGCAGGATTATGTATGTATTTTTCAACGGGAAGATCCTTAATAAAGAAGAAGCGAGGATTTCCCCCTTTGACCATGGCTTTCTGTATGGGATGGGCTTGTTTGAAACGATGAGGACGTATGGCGGCCATCCTTTTTTGCTGACAGACCATCTGGAGCGGATGCAAAGCGGCTTGAAGATGCTGAACATCAACTTGGACTTGAAGACACTTGATATATCCGGCATGATATCTTCCCTTTCTGAAAAGAATGACCTGCAAGATTCCTACCTCCGTTTGAATATTTCAGCAGGGGTCGGGGAGATAGGATTGCGGACTGAACCTTACGAAGAACCGAATATCCTTCTTCTCCAAAAAAAGCTTCCCCCTTTGGAACCTCTCAGGGAGAAGGAAGCTGTTTTGCTTGAGCTTGCGAGGAATACGCCTGAAACGCCAGTAAGGCTTAAATCTCATCACTACTTCAATAATATAGCAGCGAAAAGGGAAGTTGGAGGAGACCCGGGAAAAGAAGGCCTGTTTTTAACAAAAGAGGGCTATATTGCTGAAGGAATCACATCGAACATATTCTGGGTACGGGAAGGGAAGCTCTTTACGCCTTCACTCGAGACAGGAATATTGAATGGAATTACCAGGGAGTATATTATTGAGTTATCTAATAGATCAGGGATCCCCTGCGAGTCAGGCTTGTACAGACTGGAAGATCTCCTTCATGCGAGTGAAGCTTTCTTTACAAACTCTGTCCAGGAAATCATCCCGATCCGATCTTTCGCCGGAAAGGGCTACCCTGGTAAGAACGGAAGAATCACCAACGCCCTTTATACTTATTATGAGCAGCACTCAGGGATGCTGTCTACGAAAAATGAACTGCGGGGAGCTGACAGAAATGACTTCAATGATTAAAGCGGGACCCTACCAGCTCGACTATCAAAATCGCACACAAATCATGGGTATCCTGAATGTGACGCCAGACTCTTTTTCAGACGGCGGCCAGTATAATGGATTGGAACATGCGGTCCAGCGTGCCAAGGAGATGGCTGCAGAAGGAGCGGACATCATTGATATCGGGGGAGAATCGACCAGGCCTGGTCATGATCCTGTACCGGAAGATGAGGAAATCCGTAGAGTCTGCCCGATAATCGAAGCCATCTCAAAAGAAGTGGATATCCCTATTTCAATAGATACATACAAAGCGGGTACAGCGAGGAAAGCACTTCAAGCAGGGGCCCATATCATCAATGATGTCTGGGGTGCCAAGCGGGACCCTGAGATTGCGGTAGTGGCTGCTGAATTCAATGTCCCGATTATCCTCATGCACAACCGGGAAAATATGGACTACACAAATTTTATAAAAGATGCTTTAAATGATATACAGGAAAGTATCGATATTGCGCTCGGGGCAGGGGTGCCGAAAGAGAACATCATCCTTGATCCGGGAATTGGATTTGCTAAAGACCTTAAGCTGAATCTGGAAATGATGAGGAATCTTGACCGCCTTGTAGACATGGATTTCCCTGTCCTGCTGGCAACATCGAGAAAGCGGATGATCGGGACGATTCTGGACCTCCCTGTTGAGGAACGCATGGAAGGAACGGGTGCGACAGTATGCTTTGGAATTCAGAAGGGCTGCCAATTGGTACGCGTCCATGATGTGAAAGAAATCAAAAGAATGGCAGGCATGATGGATGCCATGCTTGGAAAGGGTGAATATGGTGGATAAAATCAAAGTGAATGAAATGGAATTTTACGGCTACCATGGTGTTTTTCCTGAGGAAACAAAGCTTGGCCAGAGATTCCGTCTGAATGTGACACTTGATGTAGACCTATCGGAAGCAGGTAGGACAGATGATATCGGGGATTCGGTCAATTACGGTGAGGTTTATTCACTCTGCAAGGATGTAGTAGAGGGGAAACCGTATAAGCTGCTTGAAGCATTGGCAGAAAAACTGGCGGAAAGGATTCTTGATGGATTCTCTAAAGTCGAAAACTGTACCATCGAGGTGATTAAACCAGATCCGCCGATCCCGGGACATTACCGTTCAGTATCAGTTGAGATCATCAGGGGGCGCTGAAATGGAGTCTATCGCATACCTTTCATTGGGGTCAAATGAAGGAAACAGGGAGCAATATTTAAAAGAGGCCATAAAGCGGTTAAATCAAGACCCGGAAATAGAAGTGGCAGGGATTTCTTCCATCTATGAAACTGACCCTGTCGGTTTTACAGAACAAGGCCAGTTTCTGAACCTGGTGCTGAAAGTAAGGACATCCTTGTCAGCAGAGAGACTGCTGCAGCAGTGTCTTCGTGTTGAAAAAGATCTTGGGAGGGAAAGGGAGTTCCGATGGGGACCGCGTACCATAGACCTTGACATATTGCTCTATAATCAAGAAAATATTGAAAAAGAAGACCTGATTGTTCCGCATCCACGGATGCATGAACGCGCATTTGTGCTCGTGCCTCTGACAGAGTTGTCCCAGACAATCAACCACCCTAAGTTCAACACCCCTGTGAGTGCTCTTCTGGATGAAATACCTGATAAAGAAGGAGTTCGGTTATGGAAACAGATAAATGGGGAAGACGAATACGTGCATTCAGAAAACTGAAAGGCTTGACCCAGGAGGGACTAGCCAAAAAACTTGGCATTTCCGTTTCTGTTCTCGGTGAAATCGAAAGAGGCAGCCGTCTGCCGACTGAAGACTTCCTTAAGAACGTAGCGGAAATCCTCGGAATACAACGGGAAGACCTTGAACCTTCTGACGAATAGAATACGTGGAACTTCTAAAGAGCAGCAAAGTTTATGAAAGAGATCCTAATAGCAAAGATATATTCAGGAGGTTAGCCTGAGTCGGACTGAAAGCTTATTGGCTGTCGGTCCTTTTTTCTTTGAATCTCCCCTTGCGGAACGCAGGCAGCTGTCTGCTTTGCGTGCCGTGAATTCTGCTTACTATTAAGAACCGGTCATCCGCCTTTTAGTTTGGAGAAGATATCCTGTGGATTTCAACCTTTTTCAATTAAAAAGACCTTTAGGGGTGTTCGAAATACATATATTGTGTAAAATAGTAGGGTATAAAATCATATAAGCTAATTTAATTAAGGCTCTTCTCGTAAAAGCTAAATGAAGTTCGTGCTGTTTCGGAACAATAAAAACGGAAACAGCTTTATTTAAAACTAGCAGACAGAATAGGAGTGAAAGTAATGAGTCACGAAGAAATCAATGACCAGCTGCGGGTGAGACGTGAAAAAATGGATACCCTTCGTCAAAAAGGATTGGATCCATTCGGTAAACGTTTCGATCGTTCACATACTTCCCAAGAAATAAAAGAACAGTTCGACTCTTTCACAAAAGAAGAATTGGAAGAGAAAGAAGCTTCCGTGACTTTAGCCGGAAGAATCATGACCAAAAGAGGAAAAGGAAAAGCGGGCTTTGCCCATATCCAGGACCTAGCAGGCCAAGTTCAGATCTATGTCCGCAAAGATGCGGTCGGCGATGATGAATATGAAGTCTTTAACACAGCGGATCTTGGTGACCTTATCGGGGTTACGGGAACAGTCTTCAAAACCAAAGTCGGTGAACTGTCCATTAAAGCGAAGGAATTCATCCTTCTGACAAAGGCACTCCGGCCGCTGCCGGAGAAATTCCACGGCTTAAAAGACGTGGAGCAGCGCTACCGTCAAAGATATCTTGACTTGATCACAAGCCAGGAAAGCAAACAGACATTCATTGCCCGGAGTAAAATCATCCAATCCATGAGAAGGTACCTGGATAACAACGGATATCTGGAAGTGGAAACGCCAATGATGCATGCAATCGCAGGGGGAGCATCTGCCCGTCCGTTCATTACGCACCATAATGCCTTGGATATGCAATTATATATGCGTATCGCTATTGAACTTCACCTGAAAAGGCTGATTGTAGGCGGAATGGAAAAAGTTTATGAAATCGGAAGAGTGTTCCGTAATGAAGGTGTGTCCACCCGCCATAACCCTGAATTCACCATGATCGAGCTGTATGAAGCATATGCCGACTACCGTGACATCATGGCCCTTACTGAGAATCTTATTGCTCATATTGCGAAAGAAGTTTTTGGTTCCACTACTGTACAGTACGGTGAGTATGAAGTGAACCTTGAACCGCAATGGACGCGTCTGCACATGGCGGATGCCGTTAAGGAACATACAGGAGCAGACTTCTGGAAGGAAATGAGTGATGAGGAAGCACATGCACTTGCAAAAGAGCATGGAGTGGAAGTTAAGCCTTCTATGCAGTATGGACATGTCCTGAATGAATTCTTTGAGCAAAAAGTAGAGGACAAGCTGATTCAGCCGACATTCATCTACGGCCACCCAGTCGAAATCTCTCCGCTTGCGAAGAAGAATGATGAAGATGGACGCTTCACTGACCGCTTCGAATTGTTTATTGTCGGGCGTGAACATGCAAATGCCTTCACTGAGTTGAACGATCCTATCGATCAAAGAGAAAGATTCGAAGCTCAACTGAAAGAAAGAGAACAAGGAAATGATGAAGCCCATATGATGGATGATGATTTCATCGAAGCACTGGAATACGGGATGCCGCCTACAGGCGGACTCGGGATCGGTATCGACCGTCTGGTCATGCTGCTTACAAACTCACCTTCCATCAGGGACGTTCTATTATTCCCGTTAATGCGCCACCGCGACTAATCATAAATGCCCCGGCTGTCATCAGCCGGGGTTTTTTATTTTTATTTCAAAAAAGTATTGCATGGTATCTGAATAGGTGGTATATTATTATCTGTTGCCGCAAAACACGGCAGTTAACAAAAAAACATTTCA